>JAUXVT010000010.1 GCA_030680405.1 Thiobacillus sp.
GGGATCAGGGATCAGGGATCAGGGATCAGGGATCAGGGATCAGGGATCAGGGATCAGGGATCAGGGATCAGGGATCAGGGATCAGGGATCAGGGATCAGGGATCAGGGATCAGGGATCAGGGATCAGGGATCGGACTGGCGCGGCGAAGCCGCTCCACCCCTGATCCCTGAATCCTGACCCCTGGCCCCTTATTTCAAAGCAGCCAGCGCGGCGTCGTAATTCGGCTCCTGCTTGATCTCGGGAACGAGTTCGGCGTGGAGCACCTTGTTGTTTTCGTCGAGCACCACCACGGCGCGCGCGGTGATGCCGGCGAGCGGGCCGCTTGTGATGGCGACACCGTAGTCCTTCATGAATTCGGCGCCGCGCATGGTCGACAGCGTCACCACGTTATTGGTGCCTTCGGCGCCGCAGAAGCGGCTCATTGCGAACGGCAGGTCGGCGGCGATGATCAGCACCACCGTATTGCCGACCGCAGCTTCGTTGAACTTTCGGGTCGAGGTCGCGCACACCGGGGTGTCGAGGCTGGGCACGATGTTGAGGATCTTCTTCTTGCCGGCGAAGTCGGCCAGCGAGACGTCGGCCAGATCCTTGTTGACCAGCTTGAAGTCGGGCGCAGTGTCGCCGACTTTGGGGAAGGTGCCGGAAACTTCAATGGGGTTGCCTGCTAGCGTGACTGCCATGATGTTGCTCCTTGTGGATTGAACAGCGTTGGGTTCAGCTCTTGTACGCGCACGGCGGTGCTTCGCGCCGCTTCGACAGGATACGTTCCATGTGTTGCACGTAGTGGTCGAGGTCGGCGGCGGTCTTGGTTTCGGTGACGCACACCAGGATCGCCTGGCCGAGTTCGGGATACCAGCCGGAAATGTCGAGCCCGCCGAGGATGCCCTGTGCGCGCAGGGCGCGCAGCACGTCCTTCGCGTTGTCGTTGGGTTTCAGCACCACTTCGTGGAAGAAGGGACTGGCAAACGCGCGCGTCACGCCGGGAATGGCCGCCAGTTTTTCGGCAAGCTGAACGGTGTTGGCATGACTGTTCGACGCCACCTTGGCCAGGCCCTGAGGGCCCAGCAGGGCCATGTATTGGGTGGCTGCGGTGACCACCAGGCCTTGGTTGGTGCAGATGTTGGAGGTGGCCTTGGAACGGCGGATGTGCTGCTCGCGCGCCTGCAGCGTCAGCGCGAAGCCCGGCTTGCCGTCGAGGTCGACGGTGCGGCCGACGATGCGCCCCGGCATCTGCCGCACGAAGTCCTGGCGGCAGCACATGAAGCCGAAGTAGGGACCGCCCGAGGCCATCGGTGCGCCCAGCGGCTGGCCTTCGCCGATCGCGATGTCGGCGCCTTTCGTGCCCCATTTTCCGGGGGCTTCCAGCACCGCCAGCGTGATCGGGTTGACCAGCGCGATCGCCAGTGCGCCCTTTTCGTGCGCCCAGTCGGTCATGCCGTGCACGTCTTCCAGCACGCCGAAGAAGTTTGGCTGCGGAATCACCAGTCCGGCGAAGCTGCCGGCATCAGCGGGCAGCACGGTTTTCCCGGTCGCGGGATCGTAGTCCAGCTCGACAAGTTCGATGCCCTGATTCTTTACCGTGGTATTGACCACGCGGCGGTAGATCGGGTGCACGGTCTTCGGCACCAGTACGCGGCGCGAGGTCTTGTGCGAGCGAACGGCCATCAGCACCGCTTCCGCCAGCGCGGACGCGCCGTCGTACAGCGACGCATTTGACACGTCGAGCCCGGTTAGCCGGGTCATCATGGTCTGGTATTCGTAAATCAGCTGCAGCGTGCCCTGGCTCGCCTCGGCCTGATAAGGCGTGTAGGCGGAATAGAATTCGCCGCGCGTGGTGATCTGCCAGATCGCCGCCGGGATGTGATGCTCGTAGACGCCGGCGCCGATGAAGTTGGACCAGAAGCCGTCGGCCGACGCGCGTTCCTGCATCAGCCGCGCCACCGCCATTTCGGGCAGGCCGTCGGGCACGTCCTTCAGCTTGCCGGTTTTCAGCGCGGGCGGGATTTCGTCGAACAGCTCTTCGATGCTGGCGGCACCAATGGCACCGAGCATGGCGGAGACGTCTTCTTCAGTGTGGGGAATGAAGGGCATTTTATTTGGGTGAGGTGATAGGGCGTTAAGGGTGAGGATTGCGCGCTGGCGCAAGAGGGGTTTGCTGACGCCTCACCCCTCACCGCCATTCAATGGGCTTCCGATTCCACCAGCTTCTGGTAAGCGGCGGCGTCGAGCAGTTCGGCGACGTCGCCCGGATTGGCGGGCTTCATCTTGAACATCCACGCAGCGTAGGCGTCCTTGTTCACCGATTCGGGGCTGGCTTCGACGTCGCCATTGGCGGCGACGACTTCTCCGGCAACCGGGGCGTAGACGTCGGACGCGGCCTTCACCGATTCGACCACCGCACATTCCTCGCCCTTGGCGAGGGTGCGGCCGGTGGCGGGGTTTTCGATGAACACCATGTCGCCGAGCAGGTCCTGCGCGTGGTGGGTGATGCCCACGGTCAGCGTGCCGTCGGCTTCGACGCGCACCCATTCGTGGCTGGGGGTGTATTTGAGGTCAGCGGGGATGCTCATGGTTTCTCCAGGTAAGGGGTTAGGGGTAAGGAGCGGTTGCTATGCACCTCCACTCACGCCTGACGCCTCACGAAATTAAAATTTCGCCGTTGCGCACGAACGGATATTTCACCACTTTGGCTTTCAGCTTCTTGTCGCGGATCTCGACCTCGACTTCCTCGCCCGGGGCGATGCCGAGCGGGATGCGCGCGAGCGCGATCGACAGCTGCATCGTAGGCGAAAACGTGCCGGAAGTGATTTCGCCGTCGCCATTTTTCGTCAGCACTTTCTGGTGGCTGCGCAGTACGCCCTTATCCAGCAGCACGAGGCCGGCGAGCTGTTTCGTCACTTCGCTCTTTTCCAGCGCGGCGCGGCCGACGAAGTCGCGCTCGGTCGTCTTCAGGTCCACCGTCCAGGCGAGGCCCGATTCCAGCGGCGAGGTGGTCTCATCCATGTCCTGACCGTACAGGTTCATTCCGGCTTCAAGCCGTAGGGTGTCGCGCGCGCCGAGACCGATCGGCTTGCCGCCGGCTTCCATCAGCGCCTTCCAGAAGAAAGGCGCGGATTTCGCCAACACCATCACCTCGAAGCCGTCTTCGCCGGTGTAGCCGGTGCGGGCGATGAACATCTCGCCCATGGCGGCGGCGTTGAAGGGCTTGAGATTCGCGGTAATGCTGTCGACGCCGGGCAGCGCCTCGTTCAAGGCCTGGGCCGCATCCGGCCCCTGGATCGCGATCATCGCCAGATCGCGGCGCGGGGTGAGGGTGAGCCCCATGCCCCAGTCGGCGTTCATTTTTTCCATCCATGCGAGATCCTTCTCTGCGGTACCGGCGTTGACCACCAGGCGGAACCAGGATTCGTCCATGAAGTAGATAATGAGGTCGTCGATGACGCCGCCGGCCTCGTTCAGCATGCATGAATACAGTGCCTTGCCGGAAACCTGCAGCTTGTCGACGTTGTTGGCCACCAACCGGCGCAGGAAGGCGCGGACGTTGGCGCCCCTGATATCGAGCGGCAGCATGTGGGAGACGTCGAAGAGGCCGCAGCCGCTGCGTACGGTGTGGTGCTCCTCGATCTGCGAGCCGTAATTGACCGGCATGTCCCAGCCGCCGAAGTCGACCATTTTGGCGCCGAGTTCGCGGTGCAGGGCATTGAGAGGCGTTTGATTGAGCATGGCGGTGACCAAAAATAAAAAGGGTGAAGCGCGAATTCGCCTCACCCCTCTGTCCTTGGTACCTGAGAGATTACGGCGTGGGGGATGATGAAATCCTGCACCGCTGCCCCTTCGGTGGCGAATTGGCTGGCTTGAAACCAGCATTCGCGCTCTCCAGAGTGTTCTAGGGCGCGTTAACACGCCCTGGTGTTGCGGTCCTTTTGCCTGAGCGATTCCGGGTGGGTTACGCCTTCGGCGGCATGCGGGGCATGCGCTCTCCCGCAACGGGAACATGCACTATACCGAAGAAGCGCCAAGCCAGCCAGCCTCGCACGTTCACTCGCGCTGGATCAATAAATCAGCTGCAAATCGAAGCCCATCGGGGCCAGGTTGTTCACGGCCAGCGGTAGGCTCAGCACTTGTTCGCTGCGCGGCGGGATGCCGGCGGTGATGCGGCGGGCGTCGCCGAGGTATTCGCTGGGGGCGAAGCTGCGGCGTGCCAGCGGGCGGTTGCGCTGGTCGGTGAGGGTGAGCACCAGCACCGGCCAGGCCTGGGCGGTGCTGGCACGATTGCCGAGAGTGAGGCCGAGTCTCAGGCGGCCGCTGGCTTCGGTTTGCAGGCCCGAGCCGACGACTTGCAGCAGCGCCAGATTTTTCGGCAGGGAGAGCGCGCAGCCCAGCATGGTGCATGCCTGCTCGAATGCGGGGCGGGTCTGTGGCAGTCGGCTGACCAGGGTGTCGCGCAGGAAATAGGCGGTTTGGGCAAGCAGCAGCGCCAGCAAAAGCGCACTGGCCACGCCCCATGCCCAGGGTTTGATGCGGCGCGGCGCGGACGGGAGGTGCGCCGTGCCGGGCATCGGGGCCGCATATTCGATACGTGCCGCAGGTGGGGCCGGCGCAACGGGGGCGACCGGTGTGAAGGGGTACGCGGGCGCGGGGTAGAACTGCGGCAACGGGCCGAACTCGTCCGGCACCGGAATATCGGGGTCGATGAGGATGATCGATGGCAGGTCGAGCGACACTTCGCGTTGGGCGATCCCGCGCGGGGTGACACTGACCGCGCTGTCCTCCGCGGAGGAAGCGGCCTCGGGCGCCACCTCGTTTGCCGCATGCCCGGCAGGCGGCGCGGTTTCCGGCGACGGGGGCGCTTCAACGAGCTCTGGCTCGGACACCAGGGGCAGCGGTGAACCGTCTTCCATGAGCAGGCTCGGGCGTGCATCGAAGGCGGCACCGCACACGCTGCATTGCACCCAGCCCTGCGCGGCGTCGAGCTGATCCGCCCCGAGGCGGAACACACTGGCGCATTGCGGGCAGGTGGTGCGGTAGTTCACTGTTTAACCTGGAAACCGTAGTGGGCGCGCCCGATGGTGCGTCTGGGCGTGTGTCTGCCGCGAAGCGAGGAGGCGGAAGGCAAAGGCTTGGCAACGACGAGCGACAAAGGCAGGCGCGCGACCGGGCGTGCCTGCGGGCGTGTAGCGGACTCACCCTGACGTTGAACCCAATCGAAGGTGAAAAAGCTGGCATTCACTCGGTATCCCCTGAGGTTATGAGCGGTCAACTGCGGTTTCCAGGTTTAGTGCCGGCCAGGCGCACCCAGCCCTCGTCGATTGCGGGCGGATCGAAAACAAACCAGTCGCGATAGACCGCCATCACCTCGTTGGCCTGTTCGGCCAGAATGCCGGACAGCACCAGCCATCCGCCCGGGCGTACCCGGCCTGCCAGCAGCGGCGCCATGCCCTTGAGCGGGTTGGTGAGGATGTTGGCGACGACGATGTCGTACTGTCCGGGCGCGAGTTCGCCGGGCAGACAGAAGTGCGCGGTCACGTCGTTCAGCGCGGCGTTGTCGCGCGAGGCGGTGACCGCCTGCTCGTCAATATCGACACCGTCAACCCGCGCCGCACCGAGCCTGGTGGCGGCAATGGCGAGGATGCCGGAGCCGCAGCCGAAATCCAGCAGCGTTTCGCCGCCGGCGAGATGTTCGTCGAGCCAGCGCAGGCACAGCCGCGTGGTGGGATGGCTGCCGGTGCCGAAGGCAAGGCCGGGGTCGAGCTTGAGGTTGATCGCGCGGCTGTCGGGCGCCTCATGCCAGGTCGGCACAATCCACAAACGTGGCGAGATCGGAATGGGGTCGAACTGCGATTGGGTGAGGCGCACCCAGTCCTGTTCGGCCACGGTTTCGACCGTGTATTCGGTGGGAACGGGAATGCCCGCTTGTTTCGCCGCTGCTGCCAGTGTTTCCGCCACATCGGCGTGTTCCTCCAGCAACACCAGCGCGATGCTGTGTGGCCACAGTTCGGCCGTCGGGTGACCCGGTTCACCGAACAGCGGCGTTTCGTCCAGCGTGCCGGCGTCGGCGTCCTCCAGTGAAACCGACAGCGCGCCGGCTTCGATCAGCGCGTCGGACAGCGGCTCGGCCTGTTTGGAATCGACGAGGAAGCGGACGGATTGCCAGGGCATTTCAGGGGTCAGGGGTCAGGGGTCAGGGGTCAGGGGTCAGGGGTCAGGGGTCAGGGGTCAGGGGTCAGGGGTCAGGGGTCAGGGGTCCAATTCAATTTCGCGGCCGAAGGCCGCTCGTTCCCTGACCCCTGAATCCCGATCCCTGTCCTAGCCTTTTTCTCCCGCCAGCTTGTGCTCCAGGTAATGAATGCTGGTGCCGCCGGCGATGAAGGCGGCGTCGTGCATCAAGTCCTGGTGCAGCGGGATGTTGCACTGGATGCCTTCGATCACCATTTCCATTAGCGCGCCGCGCATGCGGGCGATGGCCTGGTCGCGGGTGTCGCCGTAGGCGATCACCTTGCCGATCATCGAGTCGTAGTGCGGCGGCACGTAATAGCCGTGGTAAACGTGCGAGTCGACGCGGATGCCGGGGCCGCCGGGGGCGTGGTAGTTGGTCAGCTTGCCGGGGCTGGGGACGAAGGTCGTCGGGTGCTCGGCATTGATGCGGCACTCGATGGCGTGGCCGCGGAACTGGATGTCCTTCTGCCGGAACGGCAGCTTTTCGCCGGCGGCGACGCGGATTTGCGTCTGCACGATGTCGATGCCAGTTATGAGCTCGGTCACCGGGTGTTCGACCTGCACCCGGGTGTTCATTTCGATGAAGTAGAACTCGTCGTTTTCGTACAGGAATTCGAAGGTGCCGGCGCCGCGATAGCCGATCTTGCGGCAGGCTTCGGCACAGCGTTCGCCGATCTTGTCGCGGAGCCGGGGGTCGAGTCCGGGCGCGGGCGCTTCTTCCAGCACCTTCTGGTGGCGGCGCTGCATCGAGCAGTCGCGTTCTCCCAGGTGGACCGCGTGGCCGTGTTCGTCGGCGAGGATCTGAATCTCGATATGGCGCGGCGTCTGCAGGAATTTTTCCATGTAGACCATGGGGTTGCCGAAGGCGGCGCCGGCTTCGGTCTTGGTCATGGACACCGCGTTCAATAGCGCGGCTTCGGTGTGCGCCACGCGCATGCCGCGCCCGCCGCCGCCGCCTGCCGCCTTGATGATGACCGGGTAGCCGATGTGCGCAGCGGTCTTGATGATCTCGTCGGGATCGTCCGGCAGTGCGCCGTCGGAGCCGGGCACGCACGGTACCTTGGCTTCGATCATCGCCTGCTTGGCCGCCACCTTGTCGCCCATCAGGCGGATGTTGTCGGGGCGCGGGCCGATGAAGGTGAAGCCCGAGGACTCCACCCGTTCGGCAAAGTCGGCGTTTTCCGACAGGAAGCCGTAGCCGGGATGGATCGCTTCGGCGTCGGTGACTTCGGCCGCGGCGATAATCGAGGGCACATGCAGATAGCTCTGCGCCGACGGCGCCGGGCCGATGCACACCGATTCGTCGGCCAGCTTCACATACTTGGCGTCGCGGTCGGCCTCGGAATACACGGCGACCGTCTTGATGCCCATTTCACGGCAGGCACGCTGGATGCGCAGGGCAATTTCGCCGCGGTTGGCGATTAGGATTTTTTCGAACATGTTTTCAGGGGCTAGGGGTCAGGGGTCAGGATTCAGGGGAAGTGCTTCGCGTCTTATGAATTGGCGCGGCGAAGCCGCACATCCCTGAATCCTGACCCCTGAATCCTTCCTCAGGCAATCACAAACAAGGGTTCGCCGTATTCCACCGGCTGGCCGTTTTCGACCAGGATGGCCTTGATGACGCCGCCCTGGTCCGTTTCGATTTCGTTCAGGAGCTTCATCGCCTCGATGATGCACAGCGTATCGCCGGCATTCACGCTCTGGCCCACTTCGGCAAAGTTTTTTGAGCCGGGAGCCGGGGCACGGTAGAAGGTGCCGACCATGGGCGAGCGCACGACATGGCCCTCGGGCAGGGCGTCTTCAGCCGGGGCGGCCGCAGCCGGTGCGGCCGTCGGGGCGGCCACGTGCATCATCTGGGGGGCGTGCGCCATCACCATCGGCGCGCCGGCAATGCTTTTTGCAATGCGGACTTTTTCTTCACCTTCGGTGATTTCCAGCTCGGCGATGCTGGAGGCTTCGACCAGATCAATGAGCTTTTTCAGTTTTCTGAGATCCATGGGGAGTCCTGTTTTGGAGGTGGCGCAGCGCGTATTCCAGCGCCAGTTCGTAGCCGTGCGTGCCCAGGCCGGACACCACGCCGACGGCGAGGTCGGAAAAATACGAATGGTGGCGGAAGGATTCGCGCGCGTAGATGTTGGAAAGATGGACTTCGACGAAAGGAATGGCGGTGGCTGCCAGCGCGTCGCGCAGGGCGACGCTGGTGTGGGTGTAGCCCGCCGGGTTGATGACGATGAAATCGACGTGATCGCGCGCGGCCTGATGCACACGGTCGATCAGGTCGCCTTCATGGTTGTGCTGAAAGGTTTCGACCTGTGCGCCGGCGCTGTCCCCGCGGCTGACCAGCGCGCGGTTGACATCGTCGAGCGTGGCAAGGCCATAATGGTTAGGCTCGCGGCTGCCCAGCAAATTGAGGTTGGGGCCATGCAAAACCAGCACGTGCGGACGCAGACCGGGGACCGGTTTGGCTGCAGTGCGGCTGGTTCGTTTAGTCGTCATGGCAGCGAGTTTGCCGTAAATGAGGGTAAATTGTCCAGATATTGACGCTAAATTACAACTATGCGCCGATTTTGCGCAGTGCGGTTTCAAGCGTTGCGCGCGGTAGCCGCCCCAGATGACTCAGCACGATGTTGCCGTCGCGATCAAGCACGATCGTAAAAGGCAGCGCGCCGCTCGGGTTGCCGAGTTGCCGCGTCAGGCTGTGTGCCGCGCCCTCGCCGATCAGGATCGGATAGTTGACCGGCTGGCGCTGCAAAAACTGCGCGACGTTGGCCGAGTTGTCGATGGCGATGCCGACAAATTCGACTCCCCGGGGACGATATTGCGTGCGCAGGGCGACAAAATCCGGCATTTCCTCGCGACATGGTGCGCACCAGCTGGCCCAGAAATTCAGCACCACCACCTGACCACGCCATTGTGACAGCGGCTGCTCACGCCCCCTTATATCCGGAAAACCGAGTCGCCACAGCGCGGCGACGGCGGGCGCAGCAGGCGCTTGCGGCGCATAGCGCGTCTGCGCTAGCCAGATTCCCGCCGCCAGTGCGGCCAGTGCTAGGGGGATGACATAAAGCAGTTTTTTTTGCATGAGCGAGTATTGTCCGCAAAGCACGTCACCCCGCAAGCGGGGCGACCGTCATCTCCATTGAATCAATGAACTGTCGAGCCAAGCCATACTGCGGCCAGCAGCGGCCCCCGGGAAATTAGGTTGAAAAAGGCACTGAAACACCCAGGGCCTCGCCAGTCACGCCACCCAAGTGCGTTTCCTGCGGGTTAACTGGCACTGGTTTCGATGCTGCCCTTGTCGCCGGTGTTGTCCTCGGCGGTGACGGTGACCTTGTCGCCCGTTTTCATGCCCCTGACCTTGAACGCGTGGTAAGGATCTTTCGATATGCCGCCGCCCAACTGGCCGTACAGCACGGTTTTGCCGTTGACGACGACGGTCATGTTTTTGACGAAATGCGCCGGCACCAGTTGGCCGCTTTTGGCGTCCTTGCGCAGACCGTTTTCCGAGGGATGGGTCATCAATATGCGGATATCACCGTTGCCCGCGCGAATTCGCATTGCAATTGCCATGGTGAGCTCCTCGAATCGGGTAATGGAATCAGCCGCCGCAGCCGCCGACAGTGACTTTGACTTCCTTGGTCGCCGTGTAGATCTTGCCGCCCGCCTTGACCACCGCGCGCACGTTGGCGGTTTGCCCCAGCTTGATGCGGGTGGACAGGGAGCCATCGAAATCGGACAGGGTGTACAGCGCGACCAGCGGGTAGGCGTTCTTCTCGCCCAGAATCGCGATGGACTCTACATTGACCAGGGTGGTGACGACTTCCACCGGCACCACCGCACCGTTTTCCGCAATGTCGGGCGTCTTCACCACGATGTCCGGCGATGGGGTTGCGCCGCCCGCACCAATCGCAGCGAGCGCGTCGGCCGGCTTGGTTGCCGAGAAACCTGCGCTATTCCAGTCAGCCAGGGCCTGGCCGGGCTTCAGCAACCCGGCTGCGACGGCCGTTGCGATCAACCCGGCCGAAGCGGCCGATTTGAGCAGAAGTCTGCGTGTCGTATTCATCTTTTCTCCTGGCGAAAAAGTGGCGGACCACGTTTGAGGACGAGATTGAATCAGGAAACTGACGATGCTCATTACAGACGTTCCGCAACAAACGTCAATCTGAAAATACTAAAATGAGCAAGCGCTTGGGTTCTAGAACTGGCGGACAGATCCCGCCGGATCCCTGCCAGGGGAAGACTGCAGGAAAGTGCCACCCCCTTCGAGTCTGCCCGGACTTGCATGAACGACGGTTTTAATCGAGGCCGGGCCGAGATGGCGTCGGGAATGAGGAATCTGGGCTTGGGTTTGCGCGCCTGAGTGATTCGCCATCAGGCTAATTCACTCATAACGCCCCGGCGGGCAACATATAAGGACGCGTACCGCATGCCGACGATGTTGGCGTGGGCAAGATGGGTGCGGGACTCGACGTCATGCCGGTCACACGCGACAAGGGTGGGGTTGCGGTCAATCAGGGTAAGCTGACGCGGGGGCGTCCTCCAGGCTTTGCAGAAACGTTCCGCAGCCTGGCCTCCCCCTCCTGCTTACAGCGTGCCGTAGGAATGCAATCCCGACAGGAACATGTTGACGCCAATGAAGGCGAAGACGGTGACGAACAGGCCGACCACCGCCCACCACGCTAGCATCGGACCGCGCAGGCCCTTGACCAGGCGGATGTGCAGCCAGGCGGCGTAGTTCAGCCACACGATCAGCGCCCATGTTTCCTTCGGATCCCATGACCAGTAGCCACCCCATGCCTCGGCCGCCCACATCGCGCCGAGGATGGTGGCGATGGTGAAGAAGGCAAAGCCGATGGCGATCGCCTTGTACATCATGTCGTCGATCACTTCCAGCGTAGGCAGGCGGCTGGCGAGGATGCCGCGCGCAGCAAGCAGGTAACCGACGCCGAGCATGGCGGAAAGCGAGAATGAGCCGTAGCCGATGAAGTTGGCTGGTACGTGCAGCTTCATCCACCAGGATTTGAGTGCCGGGACCAGCGGCTGGATTTCATGCGCGCCGCGGTCGAAGGAGTACCAGAGAATGAAGCCGACCGCCGCTGAAATCACCAGTAACACGAAGGCACCCATCTGACGGGTCTGGTAACGCGCTTCATAATATAAATATAGCATCGCAGTGATGAGGCAGAACAGCACGAACACTTCGTACAGGTTGGACACCGGGATATGGCCGACATCGGCGCCGATCAGGTAGGACTCGTACCAGCGCACCATCAGGCCGACGAAGCCCAGGGCCACGGCAGACCAGGTCATCGCACTGGCGGTTTTCATCGTGAATTCAGAGCGCGCCAGCAAGCCCGCCCAGTAGGTCAGCGTGGCGAGCCCGAACAGCGCGCACATCCACATGATGGCGGCCTGGCTGGAGATCAGGTATTTGAGGAAGAAGGCTTCTTCCATGCGCGCCAGGTTGCCCTGGTACTGGCTGATGGCGAACAGGCTGATGGCGCCGACCACGATGAACAGCGGGCGAACCTGTTTCCAGAACCAGCCGAACACCGCCAGCGACGGAATCGCCGCCAGCAGGATGGCTTTTTCATAGATGTCCATGTAGTCGCCAAAGCGCGACAGGGCGAACAGGCTGCCCGTCGCGACGACGGCGGCAAACAGCCAGTCAAACCACGACAGGCGCTTCAACAGCGGGGTGGGCTGATTGAGGGCGAGTTCCATGATGGGGTCTCCGGATTGTTTCGCGAGCGTGGATGCTTATTTTGTAAGCGTATCCAGTGCCTGCGCGTGTTGGGTAAATTCTTTTTCGAAATCGATCGTGTGCTTGGCCGACGACATCGCCAGCAGCGCGTGGCCCGGCTTGATGCACAGCCACACCCGGCGTTCGCGCACAAAGAGCATGAAGAATACGCCAAGCGTCAGCAAAAACGAACCGAAGTAGACCACCATCTTGCCAGGCGAGCGGGTGAGCTGCAGGCCACTGGCCTTGACCTCATCATATTGCGTCAGTTGCAGATAGATCGGCGCCCCATAGACGAACATGTCGCTCATGCTGTTGAGGGTGTCGCGCACCAGCCAGCCGGTGGCGTCATCGCCCTTGGGTGCGGGCAACCCGTCCTGGCGGTTGGCGATTTGCAGCGCCTCGAACGCGGCGAGTTCGAGTATGCGCAGATAGGTGCCTGCGGCCTTTTCGCCCTCGGCTGTGGGGACTTTCTCTTCGATGAAACGGCCCAGAGACTGAAAGCCGCCTTCGGCAAACAACGCCAGCACCTGGGTGGCGCTGAACTTCAGCTTGTCCTCGATTTCCGTGCCCCAGGCATTTTGCGGCAACGCCTGGCGGGCGAAGCGGGCAGCGATTTCGGGGCGCAATTCCGCATTCAGCAGCGCACCGCGCAGCCGCATGAAGCTGTCGATGTTGCCGCCCGCGTCGAGCGGCATACGCAGGTAGCGGAAGGCCTCGTTCGGCGATTCGCGCACCCCCGACATCAGGTACCAGCGGCCGTCGAGTTCCAGCGGCAGCATGTAGTTGCTGAACTCGCGTGCCTGCCCGCGCGCATCGCGCAGCTTGAACTGGAAGCTCGGGCCGACGTTGCGCAGATGCTTTTTGTCGCTGATCGGACTGCCGCCGAGCACGCTCATGGCGTCGCCGGACTTCTCGATTTCACCGCCCATGTTTTCGATGTTGAACGGGCGAAAATCGATGAATTCGAGCGTGTGGTCACCCGCTGCGCTGGTCAGTGTGGCGCTCTGGTGCACCACGCCTTCGACGGGGAAGGCGGAGGCCGTGGGGGCGAACAGATTCCAGCCGCGGAGGGTTAGGCGGGTGCCGCCGTCGGCAAAACTCGCCTGATAGATGGCGACGCCGTCATGGATCAGCGGGTGATTGACGGCGATCGTCGCTTCGCGGATTTTTTTGCCCGAACGGTCGAACAGTTCGATGTCGCTCTCGAAGCTCTTCGGCTGGCCCGTGGTGTAGTGCTCGATGCGGAACTTCTTCAGCGCCACGGTGAAGGGCAGATCCTGCACCAGATAACCGTCGGCCACGTTGAGGAAGGCCACGTCCGCGCTGGAGCCCTCGGGAATCTGCACGCTGCCGCGAAACGACGGATTGGACGGCGACAGGCGCGAAATCGCCGGTACCTGGCTTTGTGGGATATCGCGCGTCTCGATCTTCTTGGTGCCCAGCACCTGCTGCACCTTGAATACCAGGTTGCCGTCCATCAGGCCGCCGATGCAGATCAGCACGATGGCCGAATGCGCCAGAAAATAGCCCAAGCGGTTCCAGCTGCCGGCCTTGGCGGCAAGCAGCACCCCATCCTCGCGCGGCAGACTTTTGACTTTATAGCCCTGGCCTTCGAGATAGCGTTGTGCGCTGGCGGCCAGCGCCTCGGGCGGGTGTGCGGTGGCCGCTTCGTGCCTGTGTTTGAACGCGTTTAGCGACTGTTCGCTGACGTGCTCGCGAAAGCTTTTCATCTCGCGCGCAAAGTTCGGTGCGTTGCGGGTGATGCACACGCTGACGGAGGCAACCAGGAAGGTCAGGATGAGCAGAAACCAGGCGGCGTGATAGACGTCATACAAGCCCAGCTTTTCAAACACCTGGAACCAGAACGGGCCGAGCTGGATGAAGTAGTTGCTGTACGGTTCGGCCTGCTTCAGCACCGTGCCAATTATGGAGGCGACCGCGAGGATGGACAGCAGGCTGATGGCAAAACGCATCGAGCTCAGCAGTTCAAACAGGGACTTGCCGAAGGAGGGGGAGGCAGGGTTCATGGTGGCAGCAATACCCTGAAGGGCACCAGTAAAAAAGGGTGACTTACGTCACCCTTTTATCGACTCAGATTCGGTCAATAAGTTTACCCGCAAGGGGCAGGCCGTGTTTGTAAAGACGCTGTCCCAAGGGATACACCTTCGGATAAAGCGTCAACAACCACGCTCTACCGCAAGCCCTGAATATAAGCGGAAACGGCCTTCATGTCGGCATCCGTCATCTTGGTGGCGATCGTGCGCATCATCTTGGCGCCGTCGTTGGCACGCGCGCCTACACGGAAGCTGTTCAACTGCGTGTAGATGTAGTCGCCATGCTGACCAGCCAGACGCGGAAACTGGGTGGGAATCCCCTTGCCTTGGGGGCCATGGCAGGAGGCGCACGCAGGTACGCCGGCACCCTGAACCCCGCCGCGATAGATTTTCTGGCCGAGCAGCGCCAGTGACTGATCCTTGGAGGTGCCCGGTTTGGGCTGCTGGGCGCTGAAATACGCTGCCAGATTCAACATGTCCTGCGGGGTCAGGTTGGCGACCATGCCCGACATAATGGCGTTCTTGCGCGCACCTGATTTGAACTCGGTGAGCTGTTTGTTGATGTATTCCGCATTGAGGCCGGCCAGCTTGGGGTTGGCCGCAGCGGCGCTGTTGCCGTCCACCGCGTGGCAAGCCGCGCAAACCTGATTGACGATGCTTTCTGCCGCCTTGGGGTCACCTTTGCTGGCCGGGCCAGTGGCAGGGGTACTGGCAAAAGCGGAGGTGGTGGCCAAAGCGGCGACCAAAGAGACGACGAGTTTCATCAACAGCTCCTGAAGCTTGCAAAACTTGGGAAAACGGGTAGTTTAGCGGTAACTAATATGACTGCCAAGCCCGTGCTCAATCGCGCCCAATTCCATACTTCGGTCGCCCAGCTGCGCGACTTGCCCTACAGCCGCGCCGAAGTTGCGTTTGCCGGTCGCTCCAACGCCGGCAAATCGAGTGCACTCAACCTGTTAACGCGCAAAAACCGCCTGGCGTTTACCTCCAAAACGCCTGGACGCACCCAGCTCATCAATTTTTTCGTGCTGGATGCCGACACCTATCTGGTCGACCTGCCGGGCTATGGCTACGCAAAAGTGCCGTCTGCCGTGAAGGCGAAATGGGAGGGCCTGCTGTCGCGTTACCTGCAGGAGCGTGAGGCGCTGGTCGGGATGGTCCTGATCATGGATGCGCGTCATCCACTCACCCCGCTGGATTGGCAAATGCTCAACTGGTTCATCCCCACCGGCAAACAGGTGCATATTCTGCTGTCGAAGGCCGACAAATTGTCCAACAGCGAAAAGACCCTCACCTTGCGCCGCGTCGAACAGGAACTTGCCGCACTGGACAACGTCACAGTGCAGCTGTTTTCCAGCCTGTCGCGCCTGGGTGTCGAGGAAGCGGCGGCTTTGGTTGAAGGCTGGCTTGCCCAGGCCCCGCAGCAGGATACGCAGCCCACCGGATAGTTGGGCCGGCCGCCTCCAAGAAAAAGCCCCGACCAAGGGAGGGATCGGGGCTAAAAATGCCTTAAGGAGATTAAGGCATCCCGCTCAGGGAGGAGAAGCGGGAGACGATACAAGATCGTCTACCTACACAGAGTAGACTCGCTTTGAAAAAGTTCCATATCACCCTGCGAATTCTTTGGAGATGTTTGTGAGCCTGCCATTTGGCCAATTTCCCGCCCGCCGCATGCGTCGTATGCGGCGCGATGATTTCTCCCGCCGCCTGATGCGTGAGCACACACTTACGCCCAGTGACCTGATTTATCCGGTATTTGTTCTGGACGGCCGGAACAGGCGCGAATCGGTGGCGTCGATGCCGGGGGTTGAGCGCTTGTCAATCGACCTGTTACTGCCGGTGGCCGGGGAATGCGTGCAACTGGGCATCCCCGCGCTGGCGCTGTTCCCGGTGATCGACGCGGGTTTGAAGACCCTGGGCGCCGAAGAGGCGCTCAACCCCGACGGTCTGGTGCCGCGCACCGTGGCTGCGCTGAAAAGCCGCTTCCCCGAACTGGGCATCATCACCGACATTGCGCTCGACCCCTACACCAGCCACGGCCAGGACGGCCTGATCGACGACAGCGGCTATGTGCTGAACGACGAAACGGTGGCCGTTCTGGCGCTGCAGGCGGTGGTTCACGCCCAGGCCGGCGCCGACGTGGTCGCCCCGTCCGACATGATGGACGGCCGGGTGGCCGCCCTGCGTGCCGCGCTCGAAGGTGCCGGCCATATCCATACCCGGATTCTGGCCTATGCTGCCAAGTACGCCTCCAGCTTTTACGGCCCGTTCCGCGATGCCGTCGGCTCCGCCGCCAATCTGGGCAAGGGCAATAAGTTTACGTACCAGATGGACCCGGCCAACAGCGACGAGGCCTTGTGGGAAGTCGGGATGGACCTGCAGGAAGGCGCCGACATGATCATGGTCAAGCCCGGCATGCCGTATCTCGACGTCATCCGCCGCGTCAAGGACACGTATGGGGCACCGACCTACGCTTATCAGGTCAGCGGTGAGTACGCCATGCTGAAAGCCGCGGCGCAGAATGGATGGCTCGACGAGCGCGCCTGCGTGCTGGAAGCCCTGCTGGCGTTCAAACGGGCCGGCGCTGACGGTATCCTGACCTATTTTGCGCGCGATGCTGCACGCTGGATAAGCAACCCAAAAAAATAGTATCAGATTAAATTTCCGTCCATGTACTCCGTAAAAAAACAAGTGTATTCAATTAAATATTCGGGTGGGCGGCATGATCAGATTGCGAAGGTCAGATCACTCAGGAAAAATGTCAGAAAAGCGTAAATTGCCCCATATTTTCAAAAACAGGCGACGCAGCCCAGATGAGTGGGACAGTACCATTATTGCGGTATCGCCCTACACCCTTAAAGATCTGGTACTGGTTCCGGGCGCCGAGAGTCGTCAACCGCAACCTGAATTCATGGAGCAGCAAAACTTCAAAATCCGGCTTGCTCATACACAGGAGCGTGTTAACAATGCCAGTTTGTTGATCCAGCGCATGTACATGCGGCGTGGCTATCATGTCCCTGGCATGCAAAAAGTGCCAGACCGGATCACCCTGATGGCCTCACAGAATGAGGCTGTTGTCGGAACCTTGACCCTTGGAATTGATTCGGGCAATGGGCTGATGGCCGATGAAAACTACAAGAAGGAAGTTGATCAGCTTAGGGCCGAAGGGCGCAAGATCTGTGAATTGACGAAATTTGCCGTAGATCAGACGCGTGGGTCGAAGCGCGTCCTTGCGGGCCTCTTTCATATTGCTTATATCTATGGGCGTGTGCTGCAAAATCAAACCGATGTGTTGATTGAAGTCACGCCCAGGCACGCCCTTTTCTACAAGCGCATGCTTGGCTTTGAGCCGTTTGGTGAAGAACGCCTCAATACCCGCGTCAATACCATGGGTGTACTGTTGCGGCTGGAGATAGATTACGTCGACCAGCAAATTTCCCGTTGGGGTGGCAGAACAGATTCCGATGACGCCAAATCCGAGCGTTCACTCTATCCATATTTTTTCTCTAAAGAGGATGAGGAAGGGATTGTTCAACGCCTTTTAAGGGGTGACTGAGTACATTCAGATGCCATCATTCGATTACAACACGGCCTTTTCACGGAATATAGGCTGGGTCACTGACGCGGAACAACAAACGTTGCGTAATAGCCGCGTCGCAATTGCCGGAATGGGGGGGGTTGGCGGGATTCACCTGCTTACTCTGGCGCGCTTGGGTGTCGGAAAATTTAACATTTCCGACTTCGATACCTTCGATCAGGTCAACTTCAATCGTCAGGCGGGTGCGACCATGCGTACCCTCGGCCGAGCCAAGGTCGAGGTCATGGCCGAGCAGGCCCTGGATATCAATCCGGAACTGGATATCCGGACTTTCCCTCAAGGTGTCAGTGAAGAAAACATGGATGATTTCTTCAAGGATGTCGATCTTTATGTGGATGGCCTGGATTTTTTTGTATTTGAGGCGCGGGAGGCGGTATACCGGGCCTGTGAGCGGCGCAAAATCCCTGCGGTCATTGCGGCTCCACTTGGCATGGGCGTAGCGATTGTCAACATATTGCCGGGACAAATGACTTTCGAGGAGTATTTTCGCTTTTCGGGCGTCACTCATGAGGAGAAAGCGCTCCGTTTCTTGTTGGGGCTATCCCCTGCCATGCTGCAAAGAGGTTATCTGGTGGATCGTTCCACCGTTGATCTTGCCGCGCGGCGCGGCCCTTCCACGGCGATGGCATGCCAGTTATGCGCTGGTGCTGCGGCAACCGAAGCCCTAAAGATTTTGTTGAAACGCGGAAAGGTATTGGCAGCGCCTCATGGTTATCAGTTTGATGCGTACCGGAACAGATTTACCCATACCTGGCGACCGGGGGGGAACAACAACCCACTTCAGCGTTTAGGCCTTGCCATTGCCCGACATCAACTTGGGTTTAAATGAAATGAATCATTTGAATCCGGATACGCTTCGCTTCATCTTGGAGAGCGCTATCCTGGCCCCTTCTGCGGACAATCAGCATCGAGTCCGTTTCAAGCTTGACCAAAATGCCATCCGTGTCACCTATACTGAGCCGGCGCTTCCGCCTCCCGGTGGCTACAAACGTGCGCTCGTCCTGATGTCATTGGGCGCACTAGTCGAAAATCTCACTATCGCCGCCAGCCGCTTCGGCATACAAGCCGTCACTGCACTTTATCCCGATCCAAATCAGCCTGACTGGGTGTTGCAAACCCACTTGCAACCCGATCAGGCAGTGGTTGACCCCTTATGGCAATCCATTTCCTTGCGCCACACCAACCGCCGGGTGTTTTTTCATGGACCCCAGATGTCCGAAGCCGAGCGAGGCGAATTGGATGCGGCAGCAAATGCCTTTCCAGCTTGCCAATTACTCTGGCTGGATGATCCCGCCAAACGAAATCACGCCCTTCGTTTGATGCGGCTCGCTGAGACCGAACGCTTCCGCACCCGCCTGCTTCACGATGAGCTCTTCTCCGCCATCCGTTTCGAAGCAGGCTGGCGTGAGACCTGCCCCGAAGGCCTGCCCCCGGGGGCTTTGGGCGTGGAACCGCCATTGCGTCCGATTTTTGCGCTATTGAGGCATTGGCCGGCTATGCGCTTGGCCAATCTGCTGGGGGCGCATTACATGCTGGGTTGGCGTGCCTGCGACCTGCCCTGCCGGTTGGCGCCGCACCTGGGTTTGTTGGCTGTAAAAAATTCCGACGACCAGTCGGTCTACGATGTTGGGCGCACATTTCAGCGGGTTTGGCTGGCCGCCACAAGCCAGGGGCGCGTTTTACAGCCCATGCCGGCTTCGGCAATATTTGCACTGGAAGGGGCGAGTGTTGAGGGGATCCCAATCGCTACGCAACACAGCTTGGCGGACGGCTGGAAGTCCAGCCTGGGTGAGGCTATCCCATTGATGCTATTCAGGACAGGGTTTGCCAAGCCCTTGGCGGTTGCGGCCGGTCGGGCGGGGGTAGAAGCTTATGCGGATACAGAAAATGGATGAGTGGCTAACTCAATCTCTTCCTGTATGTCGAAAAATTTTACACTTCTCAAATCGGCCGCATACCGTACCGTAACTCAAATAATTTAAAATCATGGAAATCAAGTTGTTACATGATGCGCTTCGCTTCTGGCACGGGGCCTGCTTTAAGTTGCGCATCGGGTTCCCATTCAAGAAACCCGTCTTGGTCAAAACCAGTTTCTTTAGTGGAAGGAAATCAATCATGAAAATCGCAACTTTTAAACCTTTGTTCATCGCAACCGGATTGGCCATGGGGCTGGGGATGACCGCCACTGCGTTTGCAGTAGCATTGCCACAGTTTCAAGTTGACCCCGACTCCAACGTGGGCACACTCAACAACTTCTATGCAACCTCTATCAATGGCGGCTCGTCTGAGCGCTTGGCAAAGGTTGGTGGAAACCAATTAGTTGCCACGTTCGGTTATTTGGCCTTTTCCGGCTTCTCTAACGACGGTCCGTTGGGATCGATTGGTAATGTGCCCGCGATTGATAGTGGTCTCGGGGTTACTTACGGGCTCTACCTCACTTTCGACTTGGTGGCAGATTGGAACGGCGACGGCGTTTTTGGCGGCTTGGGTAGCAACTACACCCTGTCAAGCCTGAATTTCAATGTATATCAGGATAGTGACTTTGCTGCTGTTGCGACTCGAACCACCTTCACCCCGGCCACCCTCGCTGCAGATGCATCGATCGCGCAAAATGGCGGAGACACCTTGTTTGGTTCCGGAAGTTTGCTGGCAGGCATTGCGGGCATCGACGCACTTGGCGGAGCATTCCTGAACTCGACCACGACTTACGCGAATACCGCAGCCGGCAACGCTTTTTTCGTGGATCCTGTCCCGTTCTACACGCTGGCGTTCAACGCCTTCAACAATACGTCCCAAGGTGTACAAATTGGAACTGACTTCATTGCAATTTCGGCTGCCGGTTTAGTCGATTTCAATCAAGTCCCTGAACCGGCCACTTTGGCCTTGCTCGGTATGGGTCTGGTGGGTATGGGCATTTCGCTGCGCAAGCGCAAAGCTGCCTAACAAGATAGTTGGGTTCCGTCCCAAATATCCCGCCTCAATAAAAACCCCCGCCCTAAAAGGCGGGGGTTTTTATTTGTCTACACTGCACACTTGTACACTGCACACTTGGATTGTTGCTTGCCAATGTTCTACAGATACTGAAACAGGGTGGGGCTTGGGTATCGGTCTCCAAAGGCGCCTTTCCTGCTGATCATTAAGGCGGCTGATCTGCCGCCGCGTCAACAAGGCGCAACGATGGAAGCCTGTTCTGCTTGACCTGTGGGTTCAGGCCGGCTCAGAGGGTTTTGAGCAGGTTTCTGGCGGCTTCCTGTTCGGTGAAATTCGGGGTATCCCTGAGCAGTTGTTCCAGTTCCTTCCGGGCTTGGACTTTGTTTTCGGTGCGGGCCATGGCAACGGCATGATGGTATCGAATAACGGCCACTTTGGGCGCCTTGGCTAAAGCCTTGCGCAACAGTTCTAGGCCACGCGGGGTTTGCCCCTGTTCCACCAGTATCCATCCGAGCGTGTCCTGCACGGCAGGGCTGTCCGGCGCGAGTTTCAGCGCTTGCTCAGCCGTTGCCAGCGCGCGCTTGTCGTTTTCAGTTTGATACAGGGTGGCCAGGTTGTTAAGGACTGACGGGTTTTTAGGAAGCTGACGCAGGACTAGCTGGAATTGGGTGATGGCGTCCTTATTCCGGCCATTTCGCATGTGGTGCTCGGCGAGGTAAGTGCGCACGGCGTCGTCGTTGGGGTGTTGCATGAGCCAGTCGCTCAGACGCTGTTCGGCCGCGCTGGTATTGCCGGACCGAATGTGGGCTTGATGAAGCTTGATGATTCCGGCTGATCCGGCCCCTTTTTTCAGTGCAAGTTCATAGGCCTTGACTGCTTGCGGCAGGTGTTTCTGGGCTAGCTGGATGTCGGCTTCACGCTCGTAGCCTAATGGGGATTCAGGTTGTTGAGTCTGAATTTTGCGGGCAAGCTGCAGGGCGGCTTCAGGCTTATTCTCGGCCATTTCCAGGCGGAGCAGGGCATCCTGGCTTTGCAGGTGGCTGGGCTTGAGTTGCAGGGCTTTCTGCAAGCTGGCGCGGGCACCCTTCAAATTGTTATCCGCGATCTGCGCCAGGGCAAGACGAAGGTAGGCATCCGCCGATTGTGGCGCCTTTTTTGTCAGATTGGTGAAGGTGGTGATGGCGCCAGACTTCTCGTTGATGGAGAGTTGGAGGGTGCCCAACAGGTCAAGCGCAGCGGGGTTGTCCGGATTGGCGTTAACCGCTTCAGTGGCCACAGCCAGGGCTTTCCGGGGTTCATTCATGGCCATGTAATGACTGACAAGCGCAGCACTCGGGAGGATGGCTTCCGGGTGTGACTTGACAGCTTTATCCAGCCAACTGATGTAATCCTTTTCCTGCTTGTTGAGGCCGGCAAGTTCGGCCAGAGCCATCATCGCTTGCAGGTTGTTCTTGTCCTTGTTCAGAACACGTTCAAAGCGTTTGCGGGCGGCTTCGGGTTGCTTATCGCGTAGGTCGAGTTGCGCGAGGCTGGCTGCCGCCGGAAAGAACGCCGGATCGATAGCCAGGGCCTTCTCAAAGTTCTTGCGGGCACTGGCCAAGTCATTTTTCCCCAAATAAGCCTTGCCACGCAGGTTGTGCGTTACCGGGCTATTGGGTAGTTTTTTTTCCATGGCATCAATTGCGACGAGTGCCTTGTCGTATTCCTTGCGTTCCAGGTGGCTTAACACCAGTAGGTTGTCTGCCTTATATTGGCCGGGGTCCAGTGCCGCGGCAGCTTCCAGATCGGTGATGGCGCGAAGAGTGTCTCCTGCGGCAAGATGGCTGAGTCCTAACTGGGTTTGAACCGCGGCATTCTTGGGGTCGATTAGCGCAGCTTTTTCCAACAACTCTGCCGCCTTTGTCGACTCGCGTTTGATGCGATACGCTTCGCTGGCAAGAACAAGCGCCAACGCATCCTTTGCGTCAGGGGATAAGAGTGGTGCAAGCGTTTCTAAAGCCTTGTCGGGCCGATCCTGCTTGATTTGCGTTGCGGCCAATATTCTGCGTGCGTGGCCATTGCCAGGGTACTGCGCTAGAAATCGGCCGAGAAGACTTTCTGCCTGTTGATAGGAGCCCAAGGCGTAAGCCGTCTCACCGAAAAGCAGGACACTCGGCATATGGTCAGGGGTGATCTTGAAAACCTCTTGCAGGCCATCGCGCGCCTCGGGGTATTTTTTCTGGTGGAAATTGAGCAGGGCCTGGAGATAATGGGTGCCAATTGAATTTGGAGAAAGCGTGCGCGTCTTCTCAATATCATTGCGCGCGGACTCCCATTGACCAAGGGCCATATTGAGGGTGGCATGGCTTTGCAGCGCTTCCAGATTATTCGGCTCGGATTTCAGAGCGTTCGTATAGGCAGCCATGGCACCTTGTGAATTATTATTTAGTTGTTCCAGGCTTCCGATAAATATCCAGGTCTTGGCCTGCTTGTCTTTTATCTTGAGTGCGGCATCAAGCCATTCTCTGGCTTTCACCATGTTGCGTTCTGCTACAGCGCATTGTGCCAAACCCCAGTAAGTCGGCGGATTGTTTGTGTCGGTATCGAGGGATTTCTGGAAATGGCTGCAAGCCTCTTCCCGTTTGCCTAGCTTGAGCATGGCATCGGCCCGCAGTTGCAAAATACGTGCGAGATTGGACTTGGAGGTTTGCTCGCTCGGTTGAATTTCATCGAGTACCCGCTGGTACTCGCCCATGAGAAACAAGGCTTCGCCGAGTGGGGGCTTGATGGATTCACGGTTAACCCCCAGCTTTTCAGCTCGGCCAAGCTCCTTTTCAGCTTCGGCCCCCATGCCGGTTTTTAAGTAGACTTGCCCGAGTAGCAGTCTGGCTTGCGGGCTGTCAGGGTTTTTCTGGATCGCGTTTTTTAACTCGACAATGCTGCCCTTGAGGTTGCCTTTGTCCTCAAAGTCCTTGGCGCGCTGGATGTGTTCCTGTTCCGTGAGACTTGATATGCGGTCACAACCCGAAAGCGCGGCGGATGTGGCAAAGGCCAGGGCGATGGCCAGGGCGACGGGATGTTTGGTCATTTATGTGTACTCCACTAATTGATGCGGTGATTTAATGAGCCTTGAACAGTTCGTCGTTGCGAGGTGAGCAGCTTTGTGGCAATCCAGGCAAGCCTATTTAATCTAACCGTTGGATTGCCACGCTTGCGCTCGCAATGACGGCTTGTTCAGTGTTTCCATACAAAGGAAGTTTATTCGGCCACCGGCTAGCGCGTTTTACCTTGAAGCTGTTTGAGTAGGGCGCGCGCTTCACCCTCCTGGGGGAACGCTGCACCACTTGCCAGCAGTCGTTCGAGCTCGCGCTGCGCACGGGTGGGGTCGCCGGATTGGGCGAAGGCCGACGCCAGGTGGAACTGGATTTCTGCTGCATCGGGGGCTTTGGTCAGGGCCTGCTGTAACAGTTTGATGCCGCGCCCAGTCTGTCCCTGCTGAACCAGTATCCAGCCCAGCGTATCCATCACGGCAGGACTGTCGGGTTTGAGCTTGAGCGCCTGCTCGGCAAAGGCGGGTGCGCGGCTGTCCCTGGACTCGGAGAGAGACCACGCAAGATTATTCAGAACCAGAAGGTTGTTTGGGTTGCTCTTGTTCAAGATCAAATAATGTTCGGCAGCGGCTTTGTGCTGGCCGCGTTTGATCAGGCTTTCGGCCAGTGCAGCACGGGTGCTGGCGTCTTGCGGGTGGCTGGCAAGCCAGCTGGCGAGGCGTTTCTCGCCTTCTTCGGCGCGCTGGGTGGCATTGAAGACCTGCAGCTGGCGGATGAGCAGCGCGCCGGAGGGTTCAAGCTTGTGCGCGCGCTCGAAGGCGGCGAGGGCGGCGGGGTAATCCTTGCGCGCGAACGCGGTGTCGCCTTCGAGGATAAAGCCAGCCGGGCTATTGGGTTTTTGCTGCTGCACCTGTTTGGCGAGTTTGTGGGCCTCATCAAACCGCATGCCCTGGATCTCGACGCCGCCCAGAATCAGCTGAGCGTTGAGGAAGTCGGGCTGGATGCGCAGGGCGTCCTGCAGGTTTTTGCGTGCACCGGGCAGGTCTTTGGCAACGATCTGCACGGTGGCGAGCTTGACCAGCGGCGCGGCCTGGCCGGGCTGGCGTTCGACCAGCTTGCGGTAGCTGCCCAGCGCGTTGGTGGTGTCTCCCAGCGCCAGCTGGGTGGTGCCGAGAAGGTCGATCGCAGCCGGGTTGTCGGGATTGGCGTTGGCTGCTTCGCGGGCGGCGGCGAGCGCCTGGTTCTTGTCGCCCTTGGCGAGCAGATAGCGCGCCAGCGCCACCCGCGGTTGCAGCGCCTGCGGGTGGGCGGCGGCGGCTTTTTCCAGCCAGCTGACGTAGGTTTTTTCGTCCTTGTTGCGCAGGCTCAGGTCGGCCAACGCGAGCAGGGCGTTGAGGTGCTTGGGGTCGGCCTTGAGGATGCCTTCAAAGCGCTGGCGCGCGGCAGCGGGCTGATTGTCCTTTAGGTCGAGTTGCGCCAGGTTGGCCGCAGCGGGGAAGAACGCGGGATCGAGCTTGAGCGCCTGGCTGAAGCTGTTGCGCGCGCGGGTGGCATCCTGTTTGCCGAGGTAGGCCGCGCCCCGGTAGTTCCAGGTGAGCGGATTGGCGGCCTGTTTCTTTTCCAGCGCGGCGATGCTGGCCAGCGCGGCGTCGAACTGTTTTTGTCTCAACTGGTTGAGAATGATGAAGGTGTCGGCGCGGCTGCTGCTCCCTTCCATATCGGCGGCGGCCTGGAGGTCGGCCATGGCACGGTTGTCGCCCTGGGCGAGCCGGGAAATGCCGAGCTCGGTGCGGATGGCGGCGCTGTCGGGGCTGCGCTGGACGGCCTGTTCGAAATACGTCGAGGCCTGGGCAAAGTCTTTTTTGGCCAGCGCAATTTCGCCGGCGACGACCAGCACGCCGGCGTCCTGGTTGGCTGATTTGAGCGCCGGGGCCAGGGTGCGCGCCGCATCGTCGGGACGTCCCAGGCGCAGTTGCGAGGCGGCCAGCAGGCGCAGCGCATACAGGTTGTTCGGCGCGACCTTGACCACCTTGTTGAGATGCGCCTCGGCGGTCTGCAGGTTGCCGAGTGCGTATTCGATCGAGCCGCCCAGCAGCAGGGCGGGAACGAACTCGGGTGCGCTCTTCAGCACGGCCGCCAGGTGGTCGCGCGCGCGTTCGGTTTTCTTTTCGCGAAAGTCGATGAGTGCCTGGGTGTAACGCGCCTGCAGGCTGTTGGGCATGGCTTTCAAGGCGGCGTCAACTTCGCGGCGCGCGTCAGCCAGCTTGTTGTCGGCGATGGCAATGCCCGCCAGTGCCAATCGGGCATTGGTATGCCGGGGATCGATCTTGAGGACTTCATGATAAACCGCGGCGGCTTCGGCCGATTTCCCGGTGGCGCGCAGCAGGTCGCCCTTCAGCAGCAGGCTGTCGCGGTGCCTGGGGTCGATGCGCAGGGCCTGGTCGAGCGCCTGCATGGCCTTGTCGGCATCGCCGTCGGCCAGGGCCAGCTGCGCCAGCGCCAGATGAATTTCGGCATTGTCGGGTGCGGCCTGCTGCGCTTGCAGCAGCGCTTTGCGCGCTTCCTCCTTGCGCCCCAGGCCGAGTGCGGCGGTGGCGCGCAGGGCCTGCAGGGTGGCGGCGTCAGGGTCGCTGTCGGCCGGCGCAGGCAGCTCGTCCAGCACGCGCTGGAATTCGCGCTGGCCCAGCAGGGCACGGGCGATCATCGGGTTGACGGCGCTCGTCGCATAGCCCGCTTCGCGGGCACGCCGGAATTCCTTTTCGGCGCTGGCCAGGTCGCTTTGCTCGAGATAGAGCTTGCCCAGCTCGTAGCGTGCCTCGGGGTTTTTTTCGTCTTCCGCCACGGCGTTTTTGAGCTGGATCATCGCCGTCTTGTAGTCCCCTGCCGCGAGCTTCGTCCGGGCTTCGGTGACCAGGGTGGTGCTGTCTTCTGCGCCACAGGCGGTCAACAGACTGGTTCCTAGAATCAAGGCCAGCAGCAGCCAGGGCGCGGGGACGGGGGTGGGCATAGGAGACTCCAATATCGTTATGTAGATTGTAGGGGAATAGCGCAGGAGGATTTATTTCATGCCGATTTTCGCCATCAGGTCATACAGGGTGGGGCGGGTGATGCCGAGCAGCTCGGCGGCCCCAGCGATGCTGCCGTCGCTGTGGGCGAGCGCACGGCTGACCGCCAGGCGCTCGGCATTTTCGCGCGCTTGGCGCAGGCTGAAGGGCTGCGGCGCGGCCAGGCCGGTATCGAGCCCGAGGTCGGCCGCGGTGATCTGGCTGCCGTCGGCCATGATGGTGGCGCGCTTGACCAGATTTTCCATTTCACGCACGTTGCCGGGCCAGGCGTGGGCTTCGAGTGCGCCCAGCGCATCAGCGGTGAAGCCGCGGAGGGTGCGCCCCAGTTCGCGCGCATAGCGTTCCAGGAAGACCTGCGCCAGCAGTACGGCGTCGCCGGGGCGTTCGCGCAGAGGCGGAATTTTCACGGTGATTTCGGATAGCCGGTAGTACAGGTCCTCGCGGAAGCTGCCTTCACGAATCATGCTGGCGAGATCGCGATGGGTGGCGCAGACGACGCGCACATCGACCGGAATTTCGCCGCGTCCACCCAGGCGTTCAATCACGCGTTCCTGCAGGAAACGCAGCAGCTTGGCCTGCAGCGGCATCGGCAGGTCGCCGATTTCATCGAGGAAGAGGGTGCCTTCGTTGGCATACTCGATCTTGCCGATGGTTTGCTTGGCGGCGCCGGTGAACGCGCCTTTTTCATAGCCGAACAGTTCCGATTCCAGCAGGGTGTCGGGGATCGCCGCGCAGTTGATGGCGACAAAGCGCTTGCCGGCGCGCGGCGACAGTTCGTGCACGGCGCGCGCCAGTACTTCCTTGCCGGTGCCGGATTCGCCCAGCAACAACACCGTGGCGTTGGCCGGGGCGACTTTTTCCACGATGTGGCACACCTTGAGCATCGGCTCGCTGCTGGTGATCAGTCCCTGCAGGGCTGAGCCGTGCTGCCTGGCGGCCAGCAGGCGGTTTTCGATTTCCAGCGCATGGACATGCAGCGCGCGGGCAATCATCAGCGCCAGCACGTCGGGGTCGAAGGGCTTCTGGAAAAAGTCGTAGGCGCCGAGGTGGATGGCTTTCACGGCATTGCTGCGATCGAGGTTGCCGGTGACGACGATGACCTTGGTGGCAGGGGCGAGCGACAGGATTTGCTGCAGCGCGGCCAGGCCTTCGGTCGCGCCATCCGCATCGGGCGGCAGGCCGAGGTCGAGCAGCACCACGGCGGGCTCGTGACGGCGCAATTGGGCAATGGCGCTGTCACGGTCGGCGGCCATCACCAGTTCGTAATCGCCCAGGCTCCACTTCAGCTGCTTTTGCAGCCCGGGATCGTCTTCCACCAGCAGAATTTTTTGCTTGGCGTCGCTCATGCGGCGTCTCCTCCAGGAGGTGAATTATTGTCCAGCGGCAGGCTGAGGCGGAACCGGGTGCCGTTCCCCGGTGTGCTGTCGACCTCGATCGTGCCGCCCAGGGCACGCAGGGTTTCGCGACATTCGTAGGCGCCGATGCCCATGCCTGCGCCCTTGGTGGAATCGAACGGCTGAAACAGCCGGGTGCGGATGAAGTCGTCGTCCATGCCGCTGCCGGTGTCGGTGATTTCAATCATCGCCTGCCCGGATTCCTCGAATCCGCGCAGCGTGACCTGGCCGCTCGGCGGGGTGGCCTCCAGCGCATTTTGCAGCAGATGACCGATGGCGCGGGTGAGCCGTTCGCGCTCGGCGCGCACGCGCAGGTGGGCGGGCGGCAAGGCCAGGGTGGGACGCAGCTTGAATGCCTGCTTGCTGACGGCCGCTTCGTTCAGGATATCCGCCAGCGCCACCGACTGCGCCTGCGCCTCATCGCTGCCGCGGCGCAACTGCGCCAGCACTTTGTTCATGCGGGCGACTGCGTTTTCAATGGTGTCCAGCATGTCGGCCTGGAACGCGGGGTTGTGCTTGTGCTTTTCGGCATTGGCCAACAGCAGGGACAGCTGGGCAATGAGATTTTTCAGGTCGTGGATGACAAAGGTGGTGGTGCGGTTGAACGATTCGAACTGGCGCGCCACGATGAGCTGGTTGGAGGCGCGCATCTGCGCTAGATGCGCCGCGGCCTGGCGCGCCGCCACCTTGAGCAGGTCGCTGACTTCCCAGTTGAAGCTGACGTTGCCCAATGAATGTTTCAGCACCACAAAGCCGAGCAGTTCATCGTGCAGCATCAACGGCACCACCAGCCAGGCGTCGTCGGCCTGCCGGATCCAGGCGGGGGCGTCCAGGTCACCGTAAAGATCGTGGCGGGTTTTCATTTCGTCCAGATCCACCACCCACTGCATACTGGCGAGCCACTGAATGAAGGGGGAGTCGGCCGGCTCGGTGCCGTTGAGGTCGGCCCAGTTCCAGTGGCTGGCGCGCTGGTAGCCGGTGTCGCCTTCGCGCATCCACAGCGCGCCGCCGGGGCTTTCGAGCAGCCGCGCCAGCGCTTCGACGGCGCGTTCGCACAGTTGTTCGCCAGGCTGGCCTTCGGTGAGGGCGCGGGTGAATTTGAGCCATTCTTCACGGTAGTCGTAGCGGTAGCTGAAAAAATGCTTGGACAGAAACACCCGCAGCCGCGCGCGCAGGGTGCCGGAGAACATCAGCAGCACCAGCAGCATGGCGGCGGCAAAGATGAACACGGTTTGCACCACGTCGCCCCATGCGCCGCCGAACAGGCGCAGGTAATAGCCGGCGCCCGCCATCAGCAGCAGATAGATCCCCGCCCCCAGCAGGCTGGCGGTGTGGAAGGCCATGCTGCGCGACAGCCCGACTGGCGCCGCCCATTCCGGGTTGCGTGCGGCGGAGACCGCGATCAACGGCGTCACCAGCGCCGCCACATAGCCGCGCGCCGCCCACACCTGGGCATCCATTGCGTTGAACAGCGCAGCATTGGCATACAGGTAAAAGTCGTACACGAACAGTCCGCCCAGCCCCAGGCAGAGAAACTTGATTGCCCAGCGGTCTTCTGGACGGGTGCTGCGGTACACCTGCTCGACCAGCACCAGCCCCATCACGGTGAGCAGCACCAGTCCAAGATTGCCTGCCCACTGGGCCAGTACCGGCTGGGTGGGGGCGATGAGGGGCGTGATACTGGCGAGCAGCAGGCCACCGATGAGTGCGACGCTGAGGAGACGGATAAAGCGCAGCGGCGCCGGCAGTGTGGCACCCGGCGGCAGGCGCAGCCGCAGGATGTAGAGCAGCAGCGCCAGCCAGGCACCGTTGCGTGCAACTTCGGCAGCGAGCTGCAGCCGCGGCGGCAACACCCCCCAGGCGGTGAGCGCCGACACGGCGCCCCAGGCGGCGCTCAGCCCGGTGGCGAGCACCAGCAGACGTCCCTGTGGGCGCTGGCGCCAGCTGGAAACGATGAGGCCGGACAGCCCCAGGTAGGCCAGCGTCGCCAGGCCATAACCGACGGCGGCAAGGAGGAGCAGGGTGTCGGGCATGCTCGTTTTCAGGCGCGTGCAATCAGCGCGCGCCCTTTCCCCACAACACCACTTGTGCGGTCTGGAACAGGATCATGAGATCGAGAAACAGGCTGTGATTCTTGACGTAATAGAGGTCGTATTGCAGCTTTTGCATGGCGTCTTCGTCGGTCGCGCCGTAAGCGTAACGCACTTGCGCCCAGCCGGTGATGCCGGGTTTGACGGTGTGACGCACGCTGTAATAGGGAATTTTCTGGGTCAGGTCCTGCACGAAATAGGGGCGTTCGGGCCGCGGGCCGACGAAGCTCATGTCGCCGAAAAAAACGTTGAATATCTGCGGTAGTTCGTCAATGCGGGTGCGCCGGATGAAACGTCCGGTGAGCGTGACACGGCTGTCGTTCTGCCCGGCCCAGCGTGGTTTGCCGTCTTTTTCGGCGTCGACGCACATGCTGCGGAACTTGAGGATGGTGAAGTTGCGGCCCCCCTGGCCGACGCGTTCCTGTCGGTACAGCACAGGGCCGGCGCTTTCCAGCTTGATCAGCAATGCGGTCAGCACCATGATGGGCAGGCTGACTGCCAGCATGGACGTACTGATCAACAGGTCGAACAGCCGCTTGATCGTGTCGCGCAGCATGCCCTGGTGAAAGCCCTCGGCGAGGATCATCCAGCTGGCGTTCATTGAGTCCAGCTGCAAGTGGCCGTTTTCACGCTCGAAAAAGCTGGATAGCTCCAGGATGCGAATCCCGTGCAGCTTGCATTTGAGCAGTTCCGGCACCGGCAGGCCGCCGCCGCGGCGGTCGCGCACGGCGAGGATGATTTCACTGATTTGCAGGCGCGCCGCCAGCTCGGGCAAGCCCTCCGGGGTGTCGAGAATGCGGTCATGGTCGACGAAATGATGACTGCCGCCCATCGGCAGGTAGCCGAGCACCTGAACATTGCCGGCCTGACCGCGTTTGGCCAGCAGCGCTTCGATGTGGGCGGCGCGGCTGCCGGTGCCGATCACCAGGGCGCGGGTTTTGAACGCGCCCGCCCGCGCCCAGCGGATGAACAGCGCGCGGCTAAGCAAAATACCCAGCAGCGCCAGGCCGAACGACAGCAGAAAGGCACCGCGCCCGAACAGCAGGGCGGGGAAAAAATAAAACAGCAGACTCATCGTCAACAGGCCGAGCCCGAAGCTGAGGCCGAGACGCTGCAGCAGCGCGCGAACGCCCCCCTGCCATTCCAGATCATAGAGACCGCTGGCCGTCATCAATCCCAGCATGACGACGGTGAAGGTCAGGGCCTTGGGCAGCAGGGGATGGAGGTCATCCGGGATCACATTGCCGTCGAGGAAGCGTGCGCTGACCCCCGCGTAGATGGCGCCGCCGAGAATGAGCGCCTCGATCAGCACCAGCAGCAACAAATTCAGCGGCACATAGTGCCGGAAAAATCGGATCACAGCTGTTTACTCATCAGGAATCATGGCTAAAGCCAATGAGCATCTTCCATGCCAGGGCGAGGTTGCAATGAGAGCGGTCAAGTCAGGGCCCGCACCTGGGGCAGGCGCACGCGCCGCGGGTTGCCGTCGGCCTGCAGGCGTTTCATGCTGCGCAGTTCGGCGGCTGGGTAGACGATGATCTCGACCGTTGCGCGCGGATCGTCGATGACAAAGCGGGGATAGATCCGCCCGGGTGCGTCTGCTGCGCGATGTTCGACGGCCTGATAAGGCGTGGCCAGACGCATCAAGAGGAATTCGACCTCCTTCTGCTGGTCGGTAAAAAGTTGCAGGGTGATGCCGGTGTGGCGTCCGGCCGTGCCGTTGAGCACCGAGCCGGTCAGGTGGGGGTCGAAGTCCGTCAGCCGTTCCATGTATTCAATGGCGACCTGCCGCAGCAGCACCAGTTGTGCGCGGGATTCATCGGCCTGGTAGAGCGCCTGATAGCTGCGCAGGGCCTCCTCGATCTGCTGGTTGTCGGGCAGGCTGCCGCTGTCGGGCGCACCCAGCTGGCGCGCTGCCTTGCGCTTGGCGCTGCCGTAATCGAGGCTGCCGTCTTCGGCCAGTATGCGCGCCGCTGCGTGTGCAATACGGCGGCGCATGTCCTGATTTTTCATAGCGGCATTCCGGGTGTGGCGGTCGCCGGGTCGACTGGCGCAACGGGCTCGACGGGATTACTCGGGTCGGCGCCCCAGCCGGCTGCAGGTGCACCGGGTGGGGGGAACTCCTGGTAAAAATGTTCCACCATGCCGGGCGCGTTGTCGCCCAGCAAGTCTCCCAGCAATTCGTCCACCACCGTGTCGGGCAGGCGGGTGCCGGTGGCCGGGTTGATTTTTACGCTGATAATGCCGCCGGGCATCGGCCAGCCCTTTTGCGGCACGCCTTTGAGCGCTGTGCCCATGAAGTTCATCCAGATTGGCAGGGACGATTGGGCACCCGTCTCGCGCCGCCCCAGCGAACGCGGCTGGTCGTAGCCCATCCAGGTGATCGCCACCAGGTCGGGGGTGTAGCCGGCGAACCAGGTATCGAGCGCGTCGTTGGTGGTGCCGGTTTTGCCGGCAAGATCGCTGCGTCCCAACTGGCCGGCGCGCGCAGCGGTGCCGTAGCGCACCACGTCCTGCATCATGGTGGTCATCAGCCAGGCATTGCGCGGGTCGATCACGCGCGGTGCGTTGCCGCCGACTTGTTGCGGGCTGGCCTGCATTAGCAGGCGTCCGTCCTTGTCGTACACCTTGTCGATCAGATAAGGCTTGACGCTGAAGCCGCCGTTGGCGAACACGCTATAGGCCGCCGCCATCTGCAGCGGGGTGACGCTGCCTGCGCCCAGCGCCATGGTGAGATAAGGCGGGTGGCGCGCCGGGTCAAAGCCGAAACGGCGGATGTAGTCGCGCGCGTAATACGGGCCGATCCCCTGCAGGATGCGCACCGATACCAGGTTGAGCGATTTGGTCAGCGCCGTGCGCATGCGCACCGGGCCGCTGGTGCTGCCATCGTAGTTCTGGGGTTCCCAAGCGGTGCCGCCGGCCTCTTCGGCACTCAGCGACAACGGCGCGTCTTCGATGATGGTGGCCGGCGTGTAGCCTTTTTCCAGCGCGGCGGAATAAATGAACGGCTTGAAGCTCGATCCTGGCTGCCGCCAGGCCTGGGTCACGCGGTTGAACTTGTTGCGGTTGAAGTCAAAGCCGCCGACCAGCGTGGTGATGGCGCCGTTCTTCGGGTTCAGGGCAACGAGTGCGGCTTCGACCTCGGGCAGCTGCGCCAGCCGCCATTGCGGCTTGCTGCTGACCGCCTGCACGCGCACGACCGCGCCGGGCGCGAGTTGCCGCCCTTTCTTGCCTGCAACCCAGTTCGCCACCCACTTGAGTGAGTTGCCCGAAATGTCGACCACCGTGCCGTCATGCAATTGCGCGCGGATCAGTTTGGGGGTGGCACTTAACACCACCGCAGGCTGCATGTCGCTCACCGGAGCGAGGTCTTCCAGTGCACTGGCGATCGCCGTTTCGCGTTGCGCCTTGTCGGCGGGCAGGCTGATCTGCTTTTCCGGTCCGCGATAGCCGTGGCGCAGGTCATAATCGGCAATGCCCTGCCACACTGCACGGTTGGCGGCGGCCTGCGGGGTGCGCTGCAGGGTGGTGACGACCTTGTAGCCCGAGCTGTAGATGGATTCGCCGTATTTCTCGAACAGTGCCTGGCGCACCATTTCGGCAGCGTAGTCGGCGCTGACGTCGGCCTGCTGGCGCGTCTGGCGGATCACCAGTTTCTGTTTGACGGCGGCTTGCCAGGTCGGCTGGTCGATGAACTTGAGCGTGCGCATGCGTCCCAGCACATATTCCTGGCGTGCCTTGGCGCGAGGGAAATTGACCACCGGGTTGTAGCGCGACGGTGCCTTGGGCAGCCCCGCTAGCATGGCGAACTCGGCCAGCGACAGCTCGCGCATCGGCTTGCCGAAGTAGGTGCGCGCTGCGGCTTCGAAGCCGTAGGCACGCTGGCCGAGATAAATCTGGTTGATGTACAGCTCGAGGATTTTGTCTTTTGACAGATTGTGCTCGATTTTCATTGCCAGCATGGCTTCGGACAGCTTGCGGGTGAGCGTTTTTTCATTCGACAGGAAAAAGTTGCGCGCCACCTGCATGGTGATGGTTGAGGCGCCTTCCTTGGCGCCGCCGGACAGCAGGTTCGATCCCGCCGCGCGCAGCACGCCCAAGGTGTCGACGCCGCCGTGGGCATAGAAGCGTTCGTCCTCGGCGGCGATGATCGCCTGCTTCATGTAGGCCGGGACCTTGCCGATGGCGATGAAGGCGCGGCGTTCCTCGCCGAATTCGCCGATCAGCGCGCCGTCGGCCGTGTAAATGCGCAGCGGCAGCTTGGGCTTGTAGTCGGTCAGCGCCTCAAGCGGCGGCAGGTTGGGGTAAATCAGCGCAGCAGCCAGCCCGGCCAGCGCCGTGCCGACCACGCCGAGGCTGACGATCAGGGCCAGCGCGTAATGCCACCATTTGGAAAACATCCGGTTCCTTTTATGCGATGCCTAAAGTTTCCGCCGATTATAGGCGTTAGTGGTGTTGGAAATTGGACACAGTTGTTCAACTCTTGCGGTGTGGCAAGAAAAAAACTGTTAAAAACCGTGTGTTGTTGCTAGCATCTAAAAAATATTACAAGAAAAAGCGCCAACCCACAGAAGCGTAAAGGAAAACTCTTGCACCTGAATATCAATCTGGACTGGCTGTCCGCCAAGGGTCTGCCCATCATCGGGCTCGACATCAGCACGACTGCGGTCAAGCTGGTGGAGCTGTCCGACGCCGGCAAGGGCATGCTGCGGGTGGAACGCTATGTCATCGAGCCTTTGCCCAAGGATGCGGTGACGGACGGCAACATCGCCAACATCGATCAGGTGGCCGACACCCTGCGCACCGCCTGGAATAATCTCGGCACGCGGGTCAAAAACGTTGCGCTCGCCCTGCCGTCATCGTCGGTCATCACCAAAAAAATTCTGGCGCCGGCCAGCCTGAGCGGCCTGGATCTGGAAAACCAGGTGGAAACCGAGGCCAATCAGGTCATCCCCTTCTCGCTGGATGAGGTGAATCTGGACTTTCAGGTGCTCGGCCCGTCGCCCGGCAGCCCCGACGATGTGCAGATTCTGCTTGCCGCTGCGCGCAAGGAAAAGGTCGAGGACCGCGTGGCCGCAGTCGAGGCGGCCGGTCTCAAGGCGCTGATCATGGACGTCGAGTCCTTCGCCACGCAGACCGCGTACGAGCAGATTGCCCACCTGCTGCCCAACAGCGGCGCCGGGCAAACCGTGGCGATCATCGATGTGGGTGCGCAGAACATGCATATCAACATCCTTCACGACAACGAGTCGGTTTACCTGCGCGAACACGGCTTCGGCGGCAACCAGCTCAACAACGAAATTTCGCGCCGCTACGGCATGACCAGCGAAGAGGCTGAAAATGCCAAGCGCCGCGGCACCCTGCCCGAAAGCTACGACATGGAAGTGCTGCAGCCCTACAGCGAAACCCTGGCGATGGAAATTGGTCGCGCCCTGCAGCTGTTCACCACGTCCACCCAGTATCGCAAGGTCGACCAGATCCTGCTGGCCGGTGGCGGTGCCATGATCCCCGGCATCGATGAAGTGGTCGGCCAGCGCACCGGTACCCCGACCATGGTCGTCAACCCGTTTTCCAACATGGCAGTCGGCTCAAAAATCCGGCCTCAGGCGCTGACCGCCGATGCGCCTTCCCTGTTTGTCGCTTGCGGCCTCGCCATGCGGAGGTTTGACCCCCAATGATCCGCATCAACCTCCTCCCCCACCGTGAACTGGCGCGTGCCGCACGGCGGCGCCAGTTCAATCTCCTGCTTGGCATTGCTGTTGCGGCGGGCGTGCTTGCCGTCGTCCTCGGGCATAGCGTGATCGCCGCGCGCCAGTCGGCGCAGGGCGCGCGTAATGCTTTCCTCCAGCAGGAAATTGTCAAGCTCGACGGCCAGATCGGCGAAATCAAGAAAATCCGCGAGCAGACGCAGGCGCTGCTGGCACGCAAGCAGGTCGTCGAGACCCTGCAATCCAACCGCACCGAAGTCGTTCACCTGTTCGACCAGATGATCCGTCTGCTGCCCGATGGGCTTTATCTCAAGGCCTTCAAGCAGGTGGGCGACATCATCACCATCAGCGGCTATACCCAGTCGAGCGCGCGTGTCTCCACCCTGATGCGCAATCTGAATGACTCGCCCTGGTTCGAGTCGGCCAACCTGGTCGAAATCAAGTCGGCCACCGTCAACAATCTGCGTGCCAACGAATTTGTGCTGACGGTCAAGCAGACCCGCCAGCAGGCGAACGACGCGAACAACAAGGGGGGTAAAGCATGACCCTGGACGACATCAACAAGCTCGACCTGAAAACGCTGGCCGACTGGCCGCTGCCGACCAAGCTGGCGGCACTGGGGCTGCTGTGCGTGGCGATCGTGGCGGCGGGCTGGTGGTTCGACTGGCGCAGCGGAATGGAGACGCTGGACGCGGCCAGGCAGAAGGAAACCGAACTGCGCAGCGTGTTCACCACCAAGAAAAACCAGGCCATCAATCTGGAGGCTTACACCAAGCAGCTGGCCGACATCGAGCAGGCCTTCGGCGCGCTGTTGAAGCAATTGCCCAACAAGCAGGAAATGGACGCGTTGATCACCGACGTCAACCAGGCGGGACTGGGGCGCGGCCTGCAGTTCGACCTGTTCAAGCCCGAAGCCGAAACCATCTCCGAGTTTTATGCCGAAACGCCGATCCACGTCAAAGTCACCGGCGGCTACCATGACGTGGCGGCCTTCGTCAGCGACGTTTCCAAGCTGTCGCGCATCGTCACCCTGCAGGACATCGCCATGGAGCCTGCCAAGGATGGTGTGCTGAACATGGATGCCATTGTCAAAACCTACCGTTACCTGGACGACGAAGAAGTCATCGCCCGTAAACAGCAAGCCAAGGAGCCCAAAAAATGAAGCGCCTGGCCACCTTATTCTTCGTGTTGGGCCTGACCGGCTGCGGCGGCGGCAGCATGGAAGACCTGCAAGCCTTTGTCGCCGAAACCGGCAAGGACATGCAGGGAAAAATCGAGCCGCTGCCCGAGGTCAAAGTGTATGAGCCGTTCACCTACAATGCCTTTGATTTGTCCGACCCCTTCAAGCCGAGAAAGCTCTCGACCGGCGGCGGGGGCGGCATGCAGCCTGATCTCAATCGCCCGAAAGAGCCGCTTGAGGCTTACTCGCTGGAAACCCTGAAAATGGTGGGCATGCTGTCCAGGCAGGGCGTGGTCAACGCGGTGATCAAGACGCCCGACAACACGATTTACCACGTCAGAAAAGGCAATTACGTCGGCCAGAATTTTGGCCTCATCACGCAGATCAAGGATGGCGAAGTGAGTTTGCGTGAGATTGTCCAGGATAGCGCCGGAGATTGGTCCGAGCGCACCAGCACCCTGCTTTTGCAAGAATGACTTGTAGCAATGAATTTCAAAGAGGCTGACATGAACGCATTGCCGAAAATTGCCCAGAAAATGACCCGTCATCTGTTCGGGATTGCCCTGCTCACCGGTTTGGCGCTGCCGCTCGCGGTGCGCGCCGCCGATGCACCCCCCACCGGCAACGCGGTGCAAAGCGTCGAGACCACGACCCTGCCTGGCGGCAAGGTCGTGGTGCGCATCAACCTGAAGAATGCGCTGACCGCCACCCCGGCCGGTTTCAGCGTCGGCAACCCGCCGCGCATCGCGCTGGACCTGCCCGACACGGCCAATGCCATGGGGCGCAACACCGTGGCGTCCAATCTCGGCCCGCTGTCGAGCGTGAACGTGGTGCAGGCAGGCACGCGCACGCGCCTGGTGCTGAACCTGAACAAGTCGGTCGAATACGAAGCCAGGATCGAAGGCAAGTCGCTGCTCGTTTCCCTGGGCGACGTCGGCGCCGGTGCCGCGCCAGTGAATGTCAGCCCGCGTTTTGCCGAAGCGACGCCTGGCGCGGCGCGTCACAGCATTCGCGATATCGATTTTCGGCGTGGCGCAGCGGGCGAGGCACGCATCGTGACCACGCTGTCCGACGCCCAGGCGGGCATTAACATCCGCCAGCAGGCCAACGGCGTGGTGGTCGACTTCATCGGCACCGAACTGCCCAAGGTGCTGCAGCGTCGCTTGGACGTGGCCGATTTCGGCACCCCGGTGCAGGTCGTCGAAACCTATACTTTGGGCGACAATACCCGCATGGTGATCCAGCCCAAGGGTGGCTGGGAGTATTCCGCCTACCAGACGGACAACAGCTTTATCGTTGAAGTCAAACAAAGCGACGATGCGCAGAAGAAAACCGCTGACGGCAAGGTGAAATACGTCGGCGAGAAGCTTTCCCTCAACTTCCAGAACGTCGAGGTGCGCTCGGTGCTGCAGGTCATCGCCGATTTTACCGGCCTCAACATCATCGCCAGCGACACCGTGACCGGCAACCTTACCCTGCGGCTGAAAGATGTGCCGTGGGATCAGGCGCTCGATCTCATCATGCAGACCAAGGGGCTGGACAAGCGCCAGAACGGCAATGTCATCTGGATCGCCCCCAAGGACGAATTGCTGACCAAGGAAAAGCTCGAGTATGAAGCCAAGTCGGCAGTGGCTGATCTGGAGCCCGTGATTACCGAATTCATCCAACTCAACTACATGCGGGCAGATGAAGCGCAAACCATGTTGTACGGCTTTGCATCCGGTGCCTTCCTCGCCTCCGCAGGCGGTTCGGTCAACTGCTCGGCGCAGGCGCAGGGTCTGGGCGGCGCAGCCGCGGCGCAGGCCTCGCAGGAGGGCAAGGGGGAAAATGACCAGAAAGTCCTGACCAAGCGGGGCCGTGCAACCTATGAGCTGAAAACCAATACGCTGATCATCACCGATACGGCACGCAAGATTCAGGAAGTTCGCGAACTGCTCGCGCGTCTAGACGTGCCTGCGCGTCAGGTCATGATCGAGGCTCGGGTGGTCATTGCAGACAGCAACTGGAGCCGCGACCTGGGTGCCAAGCTGGGTATCAATGCGATTAACCGATTCGGGCGCAGGAGCATTGGTGTCAGTGGTAACCAGGACACTGCCACTTCCATTGCGGATGGCTTTTTCCCGATGTCGGCTGTCAAAGGAACAAGATATGATCCTGCGACTGATACGTATAAACAGGATGTTCCCGTTGCTTCCCCTGGCCCCAATCTGGTGAATTTTCCGGCAGGATCGGGGGCCGCGCAGATTGCCCTCTCCTTGCTGGATTCCGCAACAGGGAATCTGCTCAGCCTGGAATTGTCTGCGCTGGAAGCGGACAATCGGGGGAAAATTGTTTCCAACCCGCGCGTGATGACCTCCAATCAGAAACCCGCGGTGATTCTCAATGGCACGCAGATTCCTTACGTCACGCCCGGTTCGGCAAATGAGCCCGCAACGGTGACGTTCAAGGATGTGTTCTTGTGTCTGCTGGTTGACCCGCAAATCCTCAATAACGATTCGCTCATCATGACTGTGGAAATACAAAAAGATGGGATTGATACTACGAATAGTGTAGGTCTTGGCAACCAGTTTGTTCCGTCCATCTCCACCAAGCGGGTGAAGACTCAAGTTCGAGTCAACAACGGGGAAACACTGGTTCTGGGCGGGATATTTGATCAGACGGAGTTGAAAGATGTCCAAAAGGTGCCGTTCCTGGGTGACGTCCCTTGGTTAGGAAATTTGTTTAAAACAACCTACAAGCAAGACAATAAAACCGAGCTGATCATCTTCATCACGCCGCGCATCCTCGACGAGCGTCTGTCGGTCCGCTGATCGCGGAACGCACCCAAGCGCGGGCTTGTCCCGCGCTTTTTTTCGTCCGGATTTTCGCGCGCTGCGCCCCGTGCGCCGCAGTCAATCCGGCTGCAGTCAATTAGAATGGCGCCATGGGCAAGCGAGACAATCTTTACCTCGTCGGGCTGATGGGCGCCGGCAAGACCACGGTGGGGCGGCTGCTGGCCAGGCATTACGGCTGCGCGTTCTACGATTCTGACCACGAGATCGTGACGCGCACTGGCGTCAAGATTCCGGTCATTTTCGAGATCGAGGGCGAAGTGGGATTTCGCAAACGCGAGGAAGCAGTCATTGCCGAACTGACAGCCCTGTCCGGCATTGTGCTGGCCACGGGCGGCGGTGCGATCCTGTCGGCGGCCAACCGCGAAAATCTGAAGAAAAATGGCGTGGTGATTTATTTGCGCGGCACGCCCGAGCACTTGCATGAGCGCACCCGGCACGACCGCAACCGTCCGCTATTGCAAACCGAAGATCCGCTGGCCAAGCTGCGCGAGCTATACCAGCAGCGCGACCCGCTGTACCGCGAAGTGGCCGATATCGTGGTGGATACCGGGCGGCAGGGCGTGGCGGGCATGACCCGTGTGCTCTTCGGCAAGCTGGATTTGCTGAAGAGCGGTTTGCCGTTGTCCAACGTGGCGGACTGAATGCGGCGCCTCGCCTGCGCGTGGCTGCTTTGCATGCTGGTGGGCGTGGTCGCCGCAGCGGACTATCGCGCGGGCGCGGAAGATTACCGTGATTATTTGCGCCGCCTGCAACCGGGAGACCGTTTGCTGCTCGAGCCGGGTGATTACCGCCACGGCTTGCCCCTGCACAATCTGTCCGGACGTGCCGATCAGCCCATCGTCATCGAAGCCGCCAACCCAGCTGAGCCACCGCGTTTCATCGCGCAGCCGCGTGCCAACACGGTCAGCCTGGTCGATGTGCGTCATCTGGTGTTGCGCCACCTGGAACTGGATGGCCGCAATCTGCCGGTGGATGCGGTCAAGGCCGAAGGGCACAGCCGCTATGCCGACTTCATTACGCTGGAGCATCTCCTCATCCACGACCATGCCGCATCGCAGCAGAATGTGGGCATTTCGACCAAGTGCCCGGCTTTCGGCTGGGTGGTAAAAGGAAACCGCATCGAGCGGGTGGGCACCGGCATGTATTTCGGCGACTCGGACGGCAGCGACCCCTTTGTCGCCGGCGTCATCGAGGCCAACCGGGTCGCTCACACGCTGGGTTACAACCTGCAAATCAAGCATCAAAAAACACGTCCGGCCGAATATGCGGATCGCAACGACACGGTGATTCGCTACAACGTATTTTCCAAGCTGGGCGCCGTGCCTGGTCCGCAGGCGCGTCCCAACGTCCTGCTAGGGCATGTCCCGCTGACGGGAGCGGGCAGCGAGGATCGCTATCTGGTCTACGGCAATCTCTTTCTGCACAATCCCAGCGAAGCGCTGTTGCAGGCAGAGGGACGGGTGGCGGTGTACGACAATGTGTTCATCAACGACAGCGGCGATGCGATCCACATCCAGCCGCACAACGATGTGCCGCACGATATGGTGATTTTCTCCAACACTGTGCTGGCGTCGGGCACGGGCATCCAGGTGCGCCGGGCCGAGGGCACCGCATACCGTCAGCGCGTGATCGCCAATGTGGTGGCGGCCGGTACCCCCTTGCAGGGCGGCGAGGCAGCGAACAACGTCACGCTGGACTATCGCCCCGATCTGCTGGACATTGCCGTGCCGGAACTGACTGCACGTCTGCTTGTGCGCAGTCAGCCACCGCGTCGCCTGCCGGACGTGCTGGTGCGCGAACTGGCGGCCTATCCCGATTGGCAGGGGGCGTTGCACCCTGAAGGGCACAAGCGCCCCGGAGCAAGCGTCGCCCCAGCATTTCTGCGCACACTGGACGCAATCCAGCCGTGAACAACGCGGGCGCACCCGGCAATTCCCACGGCCTGTTGCGGCTGGCCGCGCTGGCTTATACCGCATTTGTCATCTACGGCAGTCTGGTGCCGCTGGATTTCCAGGCCAAGCCTTTGTATTTCGCGTGGGCGATCTTTCTTCAACTGCCTTGGGCTGCGCATGGTTCGTCGCTGACCGACTGGATCACCAATGTAGTTCTCTATCTGCCGTTGGCCATCCTGTGGCGGAGCGCGTTGCTCACGCGGCGTCCAGCGGGTGATTGGCGGTCGGCAGGACTTGTCGGGCTGGGCTGCCTGGCACTTAGTGCAGGCCTGGAGTTCACGCAGATATTCACGGCCAGTCGCACCCCGTTGTTCAACGACATCCTGATGAACGGCCTGGGGGCGGGCATGGGCATACTGCTTTGGCCCGTGGTGGCGCCACGCCTCGCTGCCCTGGCTGATGCGGTGTCGGGATACACCGAACGGATCTGTCCGAATGTCCCGAGCGCGAGGATGCCGGCCGGGTTCGCCCTGCTTCCTTACCTGGGGGGGTTGGGATGGGCGTACGGATGGTTTACCTCCCCCTGGCTACCTCCACAGTCGGCATTCGATCGCTTGGCAGGGCTGCATCTGGCGCCGTTCTATCAGCATTATTTCGCCGATATCGGCTTTGCCCTGCACAGCGTGGGCACGGTCTTGGCGGCTTATGCGCCACTGGGTCTGGGAGTCTGGGCATTGCGCCGCCGTGCGTGTTCCGGGCGTGCGTTGTTGCGGATGACCGTCGTCTGGAGCCTCCTGGCCGCCGGGCTGTTCGAGAGCAGCAAGCTCTTCCTTGCAGACCGGCAGCCTGATTACACGAACCTCCTGTTCGCCGTGATGGGGGGCTTGCTGGGCTGCATCCTGGCCTGCAGGAACGCCCCGTCCGCCAAAGCGGTGGCAAGCCGTGAGGTCACGAAGCCATCGGTCAGGCCGAGCCGGGGCGGGATGGGTTGGCGGATACTTGCGGCGGTGGCTTTTGGCGCGGCGCTGTACGGGTTATGGAGTCAGCCATTCGCACGGATTCCGCTGGTGGTCGGGGCGTTGCTGTACGTGCTGCTGCTCCTGCGCTACCCCCATGCCTGGCTGATTTTGATTCCCGGCTTGTTGCCGGTGCTCGATCTGGCGCCATGGTCCGGCCGTTTCTTTTTCGACGAATTTGACCTCGCGCTGCTGTTCACCCTGGCTGTCGGTTACAGGCATCTCTCGATCCAAGCCGGGAAAACGCGGCTTCCCGCTGGCCTGTTGTTCGTGCTGGGTCTGTTCGCGATTTCCTGTCTCATCAGCCTGGCCTTGGCGCTCTTTCCCCTCGCTCCCCTGGATCTCAATTCCTTCGCCCACTATTACAGCCCGTACAACGCCTTGCGCGTGGCCAAGGGTTTTTTCTGGGCGCTCGCCCTGTTGCCTCTCCTGGCCAGGCAACATCAAGCGGGCGTTCCGGTGGGGCGGCTGTTCGCACTGGGCATGGCGATCGGGCTGGCGGGCACGGTGCTCGCTATCGTCTGGGAGCGGGCCGTTCTTTCTGGCCTGACCGATTTCACTCGCGATTTCCGGGTGGCGGGTCTGATGTCCAGCATGCATACCGGGGGATCCTCCATCGAGGCCTTCCTGGTTCTTGCCATGCCATTCCTCGCGGCCGTCGTGGATCGGCAGCGCAGCTGGACCACAACGCTAGCCGTGATGGGGCTGCTGCTTGGCGGTTTTTATGCCCTGGCCGTAACCTACGCCCGCGGGGGCTATGTCGCAATGGGACTGGTTTTCCTGGTGCTGGTCATCGGCTGGATGTTGCGCGGCAAGCGGGTTGCCAGGACGCGAACCCTGCCCTATGTTCTGGTTGCATGCCTCCTTGTCATATTGATGGTCGCGCCCATTCTGGGTGGGCAGTTCGCGCAATCCCGCCTGGCGCAAAGCGGGCGCGACGCAGGGGTGCGCATGGCGCATTGGCAGAATGCCCTCGCGATCAAGGATGAAGGCTGGCGGAGCGAACTGTTCGGCATGGGTCTGGGCCGGTATCCCGTCACGTATTTTTACCGCAGCCAGGAAAAGGCTCGCTCGGCCTCTTTTAGTTATTTCCAACGCGGGGGGCAACAGGGTCTTTCCTTGGGTGCGGGCACGCCTGTCTATGTGGAACAGAAAGTTCAGGTCCGGCACGACGTGGCGTATCAGCTTCAGGTCATGGCACGCAGCGCATCAGGCGGTGCGGGGCTTAATGTTCTGTTGTGCGAGCGAACCTTTTTCGACTCCTTCGGCTGCACCTCGGCGACGTTCAAACTGACCGGCACCTGGGCTGGCTACCAGGATCGACTCACCCTGAGTTGGCCCGGTGGGTGGGGGCGCCCCGTCACCTTGTCCCTGGAGAATTTTGCGCCCGGCAGTGTGGCGGAAATTCGCAGCATCTCCTTGCGCAACCCCGCAGGGCGCGATGTCATCAGCAATGGCGACTTTTCCCAGGGCGCGGATAGATGGTTTTTCAGTACCTTCGATCATTTGGGGTGGCACATCAAAAACCTCTGGGTTGCCTTGCTGTTTGAACAGGGTTGGATGGGCCTGCTTGCGTTCACCTTGCTGAGCGGATATGCCCTGACCCAGATTGCCCAGCATTTCCTGCGCTCGGGTAATCTGGTCAGCCTGTCGGTACTGGCTGGATTGGTCGGTTTTCTGACTGTGAGCGTGGTTGATTCGCTGTTCGATGCACCCCGTCTGACCCTATTGTTTTTCTTGACACTGTTAGTGGGGTGCGTGCATGGGGAATCCCGTGCTGCCCCGGCCGACAAGCGGGTGCGCCGTCATTCGCCGGGGCTGGGCGAACCCCCGGCGGCAACCCGGATCCGGTCTCACCGGGAAGCCGTGCCGCCCTATACAAGCAAGCTGCCCATTTTCTGGCGGGATGCGGCCATCGGCGTAGGTTTGCTGGCCATGCTTGGACTGGCCGCCACGTCTGCGCCCGGCATGCCTTACAACGTGAGAGAGTTGGTCTACCAGGGTAGCCCGATACTGTCCGCTCTCCTGCTGTCCCTGTTCTGGTTCTGGTTGGCGGGCGTGCCGGTGATCTTTGCCAAGGGGCTGGCGGGAAATCGCCTGTTCCGTTCGCTTTACCTGCCCGCCACGTTGTCGCATGCGGCAGCGGCCGCCGTGCTCATCCTCATGGCTGTCCCGAGCGAGAGCATCCATGATCTGGTGGGCTCGCCTATTCTGGGATGGCCTGGGCAAATCGAGAGCATGGCACGTCTGACCGCGCTGTTTGCCGCGCTATCCCTTCTGTTGACGGGGGGGGCATGGATGGCAAGGGCAGCGCTGACGGGACGCCGGGATGCCGGTTTATGGGCTTGGGGTGCCAGCGCACTGATTTTGCTGATGCTGGCGCATTGGGTCGTGGTGGAGCGCGCGGCAACGGACAACCTGACTGAACTCATGGCGGGCGGCGGCGGCAGCCAGGCCAGTGTCGCCTTGACAGCCTGCATCCTGCTGCTGGGTACGTGCGGCAGCTTGCTCAGCTTGTACGCGATGGGCGCCGGGCTGTCTCGCCTAGCCACCCTGATCTGGGTCATGCTGACGCTGACGTTGAGTTATGGTCTGCTCGTCCTAGGCATGGAGACGAATGTCCTGAAATACGGACAGAACTTTTCCGCCTTGCAGTTTTTGCTGAGCGCCGATCGAATACACCTCGTATCAGGGGTGGAACTGGCGATGCGTTACGGCCTGGCGTGTTGCGCGGGCTTACTGGCGCTTGCGTTCGCGCAATGGCCGTTTTTCAGACTGGTCTCAACCGCGACTACGCCTGTAACAGAGCGAGCCTCTACTGCGCCATGATTGATGTGTTTGCGTGCCAGTACAATAGCCGCCTTCCGACCAGCACTTGACGCATCCCCATGTTCCCACGCCTTTTTGACGTTTTCAACGGCGACGCCGACGGCATCTGCGCCTTGCACCAGTTGCGCCTGGATGAGCCCGCCGACTCCGAGCTGGTCACCGGGCCCAAGCGCGATATCAGCTTGCTGAAACGCGTCAACGCAGGCGCGGGCGACCGCGTCACCGTGCTCGACATCGCGCTGTCGAAAAACCGCGACGCGCTCGACCGCTTGCTGGAAGCGGGCGCGCAGGTGCGCTATTTCGACCACCACCAGCCGGGCGACATCCCCGTCCACCCCAACTTCGAGCCGCACATCGACACCGACGCCAATGTCTGCACCAGCTTGTTGGTGAATCAGACGCTGCAAGGCCGGCAGCTGGTGTGGGCGGTGACCGCAGCGTTTGGCGACAACCTCGCCGACGCCGCGCGCCAGGCTGCCTTGCCGCTTGGTTTGTCCGCCGACCAACTGGCGCAATTGCAGTCGCTGGGCGAATGCCTCAACTACAACGGCTACGGCGAAACGCTCGACGACCTGTTTTTTGACCCCGCCGATTTGTATCGCCAGTTGCGCCCGTTTGCCGATCCCTTCGCCTTCATCGTCGAGTCGCCCGCCTATCAAACGCTGAAAACCGGCTACCACGACGATATGGCACGCGCCGTCGCCGTGAGCGCCACGGAAGAACGCGCTGCCGGGCGCATCTTCGTGCTGCCCGCCGAAAAATGGGCGCGGCGGATTTCCGGCGTGTTTGGCAATCAGTTGGCAGTCGAGTCGCCTGCGCAGGCGCACGCCGTGCTCACCGCCCAACCCGGTGGCGGCTATGTCGTCAGCGTGCGGGCGCCGTTGGTCTCCAAGTCGGGCGCCGACGAACTGTGCAGCCGGTTCGACAGCGGCGGCGGACGCAAGGGCGCGGCCGGCATCAATCATCTGCCGGAATCCGAACTTGGCCGGTTTGTTGCTTTGTTTTTTGAAATTTTTGGCAATACGGTCCCTACCCGGAGCTGAATGGTGAACCAACTGATCGCGCCTTACGGCGGTACCCTCGTCAACCTCATCGACCCCGCGAAAAGTGATGCGCTCAAGCAGGAAGCCCTGAGCTTGCCTTCGCTCGACCTCGACTGGCGGCAGCAGTGCGAACTCGAAATGCTGATCGCCGGCGCCTACTCGCCGCTCACCGGTTTCATGACGCGCGCGCAATGCGCGCGCGTCGAAGCGGACCGGCAACTGGACGATGGCACTTTCTGGCCGTTGCCGGTTACGCTCGCCAGCCGGCAAAAAGCCGCCGCCGAGTTGAAGCCGGGTGATCGCGTCGCCTTGCGCGACGGCGAAGGATTCATGCTCGCGGTGCTGACCGTCAGCGATGTGTGGGATGACAACGGCATCTGGCAACAGGGTGGCGCGGTCGAGGGCGTGACCCTGCCGACGCATCCGGATTTTGTCAGCCTGCGCGCCACGCCTGCGGAATTGCGCGCACTGTTTGCGCGGCGCGGCTGGCGGCGGGTGGTCGCCTGGCAGGCTCGCCAGCCGATGCATCGAGCGCAGTTCGAGTTCTGCCTGAAAAGCGCGATCGAAAACGAAGCGAATCTGCTGCTGCATCCGCAGGCTGGCGGCGACATTACCGATGCCCCGGCGTATTTTGGCCTAGTGCGCAGCTTTATCGCCATTCGCGAGCGCTTTCCCGCCGCCTCCACCCAGTTGTCGCTGTTGCCCGCACCGCCGCGCGCGGCCAGCGCCCCGGCACTGCTGCTGCGCGCCATCGTCGCGCGCAACTACGGCTGCAGCTTGCTGATTGCAGGAGGTGAACATCAACCCGATGGCGACTGTCGCCGGGGCGAAGACCTTATACAGCCCGAAGGCGATCTGCCGGTGACCGAGCTTGCTGATGCCATCGGGGTCAATCTCATCGCCTACCCTCGCATGGTGTATGTGGAAGACCGCGCCGAGCACCTGCCGGCATCCGAAGCCCCAGCAGGCTCACGCTTACTCACCCTGAGTGGCGATGAATTCCGGCGCCGCATGCAGGCCGGGTTGAAAATCCCCGACTGGTACAGCTTCCCCGAAGTGCTCTCTGAATTGCACCGGCAGAGCCCGCCGCGCGAGAGGCAAGGTTTCACCGTGTTTTATACTGGCCTGTCCGGCTCAGGCAAGTCCACTCTGGCGCGCGCGCTGGCCGCACGGCTGATGGAAATGGGCGGGCGCTCGGTGACATTGCTCGATGGCGACATTGTGCGCCGCCACCTTTCGTCCGAACTGGGATTCTCCAAGGCGCATCGCGACATCAACGTGCGGCGGATCGGCTTCGTCGCTTCCGAAATAACCAAAAATCGCGGCATCGCCATTTGTGCGCCGATTGCGCCGTATCGACAGACGCGCCGCGACGTGCGCGCCATGATCGAAGCCGTGGGCGGCTTCGTCGAAATCCACGTCGCCACGCCGATCGAGACCTGCGAGTCGCGCGACCGCAAAGGGCTCTACGCCAAGGCGCGCGCGGGGCTGATTCCGGAATTCACCGGCGTCTCAGATCCCTACGAAGTGCCTGAAAAACCGGAACTGGCGATCGATACCACCAGCCTGGGCATTGACGAGGCGGTGCAGCAAATCCTGCTCAAGCTGGAGCACGAGGGGTATCTGCGCTAATTCGGTTGGCTTTATTTGCTAAAACAAAACGGCGACCCTCGGTCGCCGTTTTGTTGGTCGTGTAGCCTTAATTAGGCTGTCTTGCGGCGGCGCATGGCTCCCAAACCAGCGAGGCCCAAACCCATTAGCGCCAGGGAGGCGGGCTCGGGCGCTGGATTCACAATATCTTCGTCGTTGACGTTCGAGATGGTGAACGCACTGGTGAAACCGAGGAAGAACACGTTGTCATCGAAGCTCGGGTTGCTGGTATTGAAGGTAATCGACGTGTCGCCCGCTTTCAGGAAGGGGGTCGCGTCCGCAATGTTGCCGAGAGCGAGGTTGTAGAGTTCGTCGTCGACAAACGGACCACTGCTACCGGAACAGTTCGGATCAGGATTGGAAGTGCTGTCGCCGATGCCGCCGACGGTTATCAGCGAGCCGTTCGCCGCCGCACCATCATCCTCGCCACCGGCACAGCCAGTGAGGCGGCGCGAGGCCGTCGAGCTCGTCACCACGTCGACCGTTGTCACCTGACCTGTGGGCTGGTGGCTGAAGCTCGACGCCAGCGACATGATGACGTTGCCGCCCACATAGGGCGAGGCGAAGGCGAGGTTGGTGGTGTCGCCGGCCAGCGCCAGTTCGCCGTCCAGGATGATCGCGGTACCGCCAGTGGTGCTTGCATGCTTGTAGACCACCACCAGCACTTCGCCGTCATTGTTGCCGGATTCGGAAATGACGAAGTTCTGCAGCCCGTTGGTGCCTTCGATCAGCGGCTTCATGAAGGAGGTGACGTCCCACACCATAGTGTTGGCGGGGTTAGTGTTCGGGGTCAGCAAAGAGCCGGTGGCGGTGGTGAGCAGATTGCCGGCCAAGGTCACGTTCGCCAACCCGCCGCCGAATACATCCGCTGCGTACAGATAGGCCTTGAGCACCTCCGCGCCAGCGGGGGTGTCGACCGAAAGGTTACCGCTGCTGCCGCCGAAACCGTCAATGGACAGTGCGGCATCCTGATAGGCGCTGCGGAGCAGCAGCGTGGCCGACGCAGGTAACGCCATCGTCACCAGCGCGCCCGTCGTCAGGGCAAGGCCAACGGCCTTGGCGATCATCTGTTTCTTGAATGTTTTCATTTTGTTTGACCTCCTTTGATTGGGTATTTGTGAAGTTGGAGTGATAAGAAACGACCGCCTCCATGGCTGATCAGAATTGAGCATGGATCATGCCAGTAAGATTTACTAAAATAATATCAATGACTTACTGCGTGCCCCCTTTTTTTCAACCGGGAAAATGTAAAATATTCCGACATGTGGACTGGCTTGCCAGGATCGGATGCGACCAGCTGTCTTGGCCTGTGAACTGACCCTGAGGTATAAAAAATGGCGACCAAACGGCCGCCATTTTTTAGCTACAAAACTTCTCTTGATCAGGCTGTCTTGCGGCGGCGCATGGCACCCAGACCGGCGAGGCCGATGCCCAACAGGGCCAGCGATGCGGGTTCGGGAACCCCATTGTCATCGATAGGCTGACCGCCAATCAGGATGCCGTCGATCGCCATGCCAGTATCTAATGCCGTGTCTCCCCAGTTGGTGACGCCGAACTCGAGGTAGTAGTTGCCGTCGACAAGGATGGTATAGAGGGATTGGACCCAGCCGGTGTTGCCACAACCCGCCCCCAAACCTCCGTAACACGCACCAGAAGAGCCCCCCAGAGGTGACCAGTTCGTCGCGCCGGCCGTGACGTTCACGACCGCTGGGGTGATGGTCGCGGCGATAGGCGGCAGTCCAAAACCGGGCACCGTAGTGCCATTAGGGTTTGTGCGCGCGGTGAACAGCAAGGCCGCTTGGCTCGAATCTTCATTCAGCAGGCGCGCCCAAGCGTATTCAATAAAGGACGTAGTGCCGTCGGAGGTAACGTAATTGAAGTAAAACTCCAAGTCGTCCCCGTTAGTGGCCGAGAACAGATTAGAGACCAGTAACGAGCCGTTGGTCTCACCACCCAAGCCCAAGCCAGTATTGGAAGGCGCACCAGAGGTGGAGATATAGGCGTAATTACCGCCCTCGGGCGAACTGGTGATATCGCCGTTGGCACCCAGGGTGCCGCAGTTGCCGGTGCAGACCCAACCGGCCGGAATGCCTGAATCAAAAGCCGTTGCCGATGCTGCGCCGGAGATTGAGAAAAGAGAAGCTGAAAACAACGCTGTCAAACCAAGATGTATGGCCGAATGCTTGCTGATAGGCATGATGAACCCCTTAAAATTCTTTTATTAACAAGGGCTAATGAGCCGAGCGCGTTGTCCGGACCTGTTGACCCCCCCACTTACGTAATAATAAGTAAGCATTAGCCATGCCAGCGTTGTTTGTAATAACAAAATACTACTTATATCAATGTGTTAACAATTTCAATGGAGCGGCCGGGTTAAGGCTCTGAAGTTCAAATGTAAATATTTTCGACATTTAATCCGGTTGTTGAGCGGCCAGCACACTCCCGGCTCCCATTCCCAGCGCCCCCGCGATCAGCCCCGCGAACTGCGGCGGCAGCGCCGCTTCCGGAACGATGAATTCCATCGCGATCCAAGTGGCAAAACCCAGGGCGATGGACAGACCCGCCCCCAGGTTGCTGGCACGCTTCCAGTGCAGCCCGGCGACCAGCGGGACGAAGGCACACGCCAGCGTGACCTTGTAGGCGTTTTCCACCATCTGGTGGATGCTGGTTTCGGTTTGCAGCGACCACAGCGAATAGAACACCACCAGCACGGTGAAGGCGACGACGACGCTGCGGGTGATCCACAGCAGTTTTTTCTGGCTCATGCGGTGATGCGGCATGAATTCCTTGATGATGTTTTCCGAAATGGTGACCGACGGCGCCAGCAGGGTGCCGGAGGCGGTGGACATGATGACCGAGAGCAGGGCGCCGTAAAAAATGATCTGAGCATAGAGCGGCATGTGGGTTTTGACGAAGGTGGGCAGCACCAGCTGGGCGTCGTCGGCCAGCAGGGCCGTGGTCATGGCCGGGTCGACCAGGGTGGCGGCGTAGGTGAGATAGATCGGCACGGCGGCGAAGACGAAATACAGCGCGCCGCCGATGACGGTGCCCCACACCGCGATGCGTTCGTTTTTGCCGGCGTTGGCGCGCTGGAACACGTCCTGCTGCGGAATCGAGCCCAGTCCCATGGTCAGGAGGCCGGCGATGAAGGTGACCACCGCCGCCCATTCCATCGGCGGCCAGAATTCGAATTTTCCGGCCGCGGCAGCGTATTCGATCACCGGCGCAATGCCGTTGACCTCGGGCATGTCGCCCACCAGCTTGGCGATCCACAGCAGGCCGACGACGATGACGGTCATCTGCACCAGGGTGGTGAGCGCCACCGACCACATGCCGCCGAACAGGGTGTAGAGCAGCACCACCGCCGCGCCGATGAGGATGCCCTGTGGCTGAGTGATGAGGCCGTCGGAGAGCACGTTGAACACCAGCCCCAGCGCCACCACCTGCGCCGACACCCAGCCCAGGTAGGACAGCGCGATTGCCGACGAAATCACGATCTCGACCGGGCGGTTGTAGCGTCGGCGGAAGAAGTCGCCCAAGGTGAGCAGTTTCATGCGGTACAGCGGACGGGCGAAAAACAGGCCGAACAGGATCAGCGCGAGCGAGGCGCCGAAGGGATCGGAAATCGTGCCGCCGAGGTTCTCGTTGAGGAAGATGGCGGGAATGCCGAGCACGGTTTCGGCGCCGAACCAGGTGGCAAACACCATCGCCACCACCACGATCATCGGCAGCGCCCGTCCGGCGTTGATGTAGTCGCTGGCGCTGTGGACCTTGGTGGCAGCGTACAGCCCGACGCCGATGGACAAGACCAGATACAGGATGACAAAGCCAATCAGCACGGCGAGTCCTTATCGCAAGTTGAAATAAAGAGTGGCGGTCGCCAGCACGGCGAGCAGGCCGGCGATGATGCCGAGCCAGCGGTTGCGGGTGTGCTGCTGGTTCAGCATGAGGGTGAGGCCGGCTTCCAGCTGGGCCAGGCGGTTCTGGTTCAGCGCCTGGTGCGCCAGCCGCGGCAGCTGCGGCAGCAGGGCCGCCCATTTGGGCGCTTCGGTCTGCAGGTTCTTCACCAGCGCGCGCCAGCCGAGCTGTTCGTTCATCCAGCGTTCCAGAAACGGCTTGGCGGTTTTCCACAGGTCGAGTTCGGGGTCGAGCTGGCGCCCGAGGCCTTCGATGTTGAGCAGGGTTTTCTGCAGCAACACCAGCTGCGGCTGAATTTCCACGTGGAAGCGGCGCGAGGCCTGGAACAGCTGCAACAGCACGCGACCGAAGGAAATCTCCTTCAGTGGGCGGTCGAACACCGGCTCGCACACCGCGCGTACCGCCGCTTCGAGCTCGTCGATGCGGGTGTCGGCTGGCACCCAGCCGGATTCCAGATGCGCCAGCGCCACCCCCTTGTAGTCGCGGCGGAAGAAGGCGAGGAAGTTGCGCGCGAGATATTGCTTGTCGACCTCGGTCAGGGTGCCCATGATGCCGAAGTCGAGCGCGATGTACTGCTCGGAACCGGCGCGCACCAGGATGTTGCCGGGGTGCATGTCGGCGTGGAAGAAGCCATCGCGGAACACCTGGGTGAAGAAGATTTCCACCCCTGTGGCGGCGAGCCTGGGGATGTCTACACCGGATTCGCGCAGGCGCTCGATCTGGCTCACTGGGATGCCGTCCATGCGGTCCATCACCATGACGTCGCGGGCGCAATAATCCCAGTACACCCAGGGGACCAGCAGCAGCGGCGAATCCATGAAATTACGCCGCAGCTGCGAGCAGTTGGCGGCCTCGCGCATCAGGTCAAGCTCGTCTTCCAGATGCTTTTCGAATTCCGCCACCACCTCGCGCGGGCGCAATCGCTTGCCACCCGCGAAGAGCTTTTCGATCAGCCCGGCGGCGGCATAGAGCAGCGACACGTCGTGCGCGATCACCGGCGCGATGCCGGGGCGCAGCACCTTTACCGCGACGGCGGTGCCATTGTGCAGGCGGGCGAAATGCACCTGCGCCACCGAGGCGGAGGCAACCGGCGTGGCGTCGAATTCGGCAAAGACTTCAGCTAGGGGTTTTTTGTAGGCGGCTTCCAGCGTGGCGATGGCCTCGCTCGAGGGAAACGGTGGCACCCGGTCCTGCAATTGGGCAAGTTCGTCGGCAATGTCGAGCGGCACCAGATCGCGCCGGGTCGACAGCATCTGCCCGAACTTGACGAAGATCGGTCCCAGCGCTTCCAGCGCGCGCCGCAGGCGAACCCCACGCGGCTCGGCGAGCGGCCGCCAGAACAGGGTGGCGCGCACCAGCCAGCGCAGCGGCCGCACCCGCTCGTGGCCAAGGAAAAATTCCTCCAGACCGAAATGCAGGCCGATGGTCAGGATGCGGGCGAGACGCAACAGCTTCATGCCGGGCGCGGATGCGCTTCCTGTAAGGGTCGGCGAGTTTCCAGCAAGCGCAGGCGGGCATCCAGCCGCGCCACGCCATCGGCCAGCAAGTCCACTTCATGATCAAAGCGTGCAACGTCGACGGCGCGTGCCATCAGTTCGGCCTCCTCAACCACGTATTCGCTGGCGTTGTGGCCCAGTGCAGAGACCATGTGGGCGATGCCGGCGAGCGCGTCGCGTCCCATCGTATGCAAGCGATGCGCGGCGATGTCGCCGACCAGCGGTGCGAGGTCGGCTTCAACATCCCAGTTCAACTGTTTGAACACGCGATCGAGCGTGGCGAGCAGCGCCGGGTCGCCGCTGTATTCGGCGAAACGCCACGCGTCGCGGCCAAAAAACGGCAGACGGGCGACGAGCGCCGGGGTGGGGCGGATGACGGCGTCGGGGACGTCGACCACGGCTTCGGAAAAATAGCCGTCGTCGGCAATACGGCAGTCGAATTGCGCCAGCGTCAGATCGAAGCGCACGCTGCGCCCGGCGTGGCGGCGCAAAGCCTCGGTCGCGCCGGGCGATTGCCGCAGCAGGTGGTTGAGGCTGCGCTCGATAAGGGCTTCAGCGATCAAACCTTGAAGCCCTTGTGCAGCGCCACCACGCCCGCTGTCAGGTTGTGATAGCTGACCTTGGTAAAGCCGGCAGTTTCCATCATGGCCTTGAGTTCTTCCTGGCCGGGATGCATGCGGATCGATTCGGCCAGATATTGGTAGCTGGCGGCGTCCTGGGCGACGAGCTTGCCCATCAGCGGCAGCAGCTTGAAGGAATACAGGTCGTAGGCCGGCTCCAGCGGCTTCCACACCTTGGAAAACTCCAGCACCAGCAGGCGGCCGCCAGGTTTCAGCACGCGGTGCATCTCAGCCAGCGCCTGATCCTTGTGGGTCATGTTGCGCAGGCCGAAGGCCACGGAAACGCAATCGAAATAGTTCGATGGAAACGGCAGCCGCTCGCCGTCGCACTGCACCGCGGGCGGGGTCTTGCCCTCGTTCAGCATGCGGTCGCGGCCTTCGCGCAGCATGGAAAAGTTGATGTCGGTGAGCAGCACCTGGCCGCTCTCGCCGACTTCCTTCAAAAACAGCCGGGTCAGGTCGGCGGTACCGCCGGCGACGTCGAGCACCTTCATGCCCGGCCGCAAGCCCGCCTGCGCCACGGCAAAGCGCTTCCACAACCGGTGCAGGCCGGCCGACATGAGATCATTCATGAGGTCGTACTGCGCGGCGACGGAATGGAAGACCTCGGCCACCTTGGCGGCTTTTTCGGATTCGGCGACCTGCTGGTAACCGAAATGGGTTGTTTTATCCATGGCAGACGGGGTGAACGAATAAGCCCGGAATTCTACCAGTGCGCATGCTGGCGCGGGTTTGGCGCGGGCGAGCCGGTGTCATAAATCAGTCATACTGCTGTCATAGTATGGTCACCATCGAAACAAATCTGGAGTCACCATGGCTGCCAATATTTTGCTGGTCGAAGACGAACCCGGGATTCAGGAGCTGCTGAAGTTCAACCTGACGCAGGCCGGGCATCAGGTTACCGCCACCGGCGACGCCGAGGAAGCGCTGAAATTCCTCAAAACCACCCTGCCCGACGTCATCCTGCTCGACTGGATGCTGCCCGGCATGTCGGGCATCGACCTGTGCCGTCGCCTGCGAAACGACGAACGCTACCAGCCGATCCCCATCATCATGCTGACTGCGCGCGGCGAAGAGCGCGACAAGGTGCTGGGGCTGGATACCGGCGCCGACGACTATATCACCAAGCCGTTTTCACCGCGCGAGCTGGTGTCGCGCATCAAGGCCGTGCTGCGCCGCCGCGCGCCGCAGATGACCGACGAGTTGGTGGAAATCAACGGCTTGCGGCTTGACCCCATCAGCCATCGCGTGCAGGGCCGTGGCCAGGCGCTGGAACTGGGGCCGACCGAATTCCGCCTGCTGCATTTCTTCATGACCCACCCCGAGCGAGTCTATTCCCGCACCCAGCTGCTCGATCAGGTGTGGGGCGACGACGTGTTCGTGGAGGAGCGCACGGTCGACGTCCATATCCGCCGCCTGCGCCTGGCGCTGGAGCCGTCCGCCCATGCCGAACTGATCCAGACCGTGCGCGGCTCGGGCTATCGCTTTTCGGCTGACGTGGGATAATCCGTCCACCTCGGTTTCATCGGGCAGGTAAACATGGGCTTCTGGTGGCGTCCGCTCAGTGTGTTGGCCAGCGTCATGCTGGTGGCACTGATTTTGTGGGCGGGTTCCGGCTGGGTGGCCGCGCTGGGATTTTTGGCGGGCATCCAGGCCTTCGTGATGTTGCGCCGCCTGTGGCAGGAATTTCGTCTGTCGCGCTGGCTGGAAAACCCCGATGAAGTGGATCCGCCTGACGCCACCGGCACCTGGGGCGACATTTTCTACCGCCTCGAAAAACTCCAGCGTCGCCAGAAAGCCAGCCGCGGCCAGCTCACCAATGCGCTCGAACAGTTCGAGCACGCCGCGATGGCGGTGCCCGACGGCATGGTCATCCTCAACGGCAACGAGCAGATCGAGTGGTGCAACCCCGCTTCGCGCAAATACATGGGGCTGGACTGCGAGCGCGACCGCGGCCAGTTCATCCGTTACCTGATGCGTCAGGCGGATTTTCTCGATCTTCTCGATGCCGCCGATTATTCGCGCCGTCTGGTGTGCAAGTCACCGATCAACCGCGAGGTGACCCTGTCGCTGCAACTGGTGCCGTTCGGCGAAGGCAAGAAACTGCTGGTCGCCCGCGATATCACCGATCTCGAGCGCGTCGACGCGATGCGGCGCGACTTCATCGCCAACGTTTCGCATGAGCTGCGCACGCCGCTGACCGTGGTCGGCGGTTTCGTCGAAACCCTCGCCGACGCCTCCGACCTGCCGGCCGCCGAAAGCCGCCATTATTTTGACCTGATGCTCGACCACACTCGGCGCATGCAGCATTTGCTGGACGACCTGCTCACCCTGTCACGCCTGGAAAGCGCCGACCACACGCTGAAAGACGAGCCCGTCAACGTCGCCGAGTTGGCCCATGCGCTGAAAGCCGAAGCGGAGTCGCTGAGCCGTGGGCGGCATCGGATCAGTCTGCAACTCGACAGCAGCGCCTGGCTGAAAGGCAACCTGCAGGAAATCCGCAGCGCGCTCGGCAATCTGATGTCGAACGCCGTGCGCTATACCCCCGAAGGCGGCGAAATCACCCTCGCCTGGCGTGAGCGCGGCGGTGAAGGCGTGTTTTCCGTCACCGACAGCGGCGAAGGTATCGCGGCTGAACACATTCCCCGCCTGACCGAGCGCTTCTACCGCATCGACCGCAGCCGCTCGCGCGAAACCGGCGGCACCGGGCTCGGGCTCGCCATCGTCAAGCACGTCCTCACCCGCCACGGCGCGCGGCTCGACATCCAGTCCATCCCCGGCAAGGGCAGCACCTTCTCTGCCATCTTCCCCGCCCAGCGTGTTCAGCAGCCCAGCGTGCCGGAAAGCGGCAAGGTCATCCCGTTTCCCGAACGCGAGCAAGCTGCCGGCTGAGCGCAGCGCGCAATAGCGCGTTCAGATCCGGCGGCGCGGCATGCGGCGTGTCGCGCTGCCTAGCGCCCCACACCGGGTTGGGGAAATGCGGGTCATCCGTGAAACGTGGAATCACATGCCAGTGCAGATGCGACACCACGTTGCCGAGCGAGGCGAGGTTGACCTTGTCGGGTTGCACCACCTCGCGCAGCGCCGTTTCGGTGGCGAGCACCACTCGCAGCAGCGCCTGCTGACCAGCGGCCGGCAGGTCGGTCATTTCCTTGACGTGGGCATTCAAAATGACGCGCAGAAAGCCCGGATAATCCGGCTCGTCGGCGCGGACGACGCGGCAGAAGTCGTCCCGCCACAGAACCGTGCCGCCGAGTTCGTCACACAGGAGACAACTCAAAGCAGTACCCGCTCGATGCCGCCGTTGCCCACTCGTGCGAGGTAGCTCGCCATCCAGTTTTCCCCGAGCAGTTTTTTTGCCAGCTCGATCACAATGTAATCCGGCGTGGTTCCGGCATCGTCGCTGTAGCGCGCCAGCCCCTGCAGGCAAGACGGGCAGCTGGTGAGGAGCTTGACCGGCTGCTTGTCCGCACCGAGCGTGGCGACGTTGGCGCGGATTTCCTCTTCCTTGCGGAAGCGGATCTGGGTGGAAATGTCCGGGCGGGTGACGGCGAGCGTGCCGGATTCGCCGCAGCAGCGGTCGGACAATTGCACCACGCTATTTTCGATCGAGCCGCCCAGCAGCGCGTTGGCGACTTTCATCGGCGCGTGGGTTTTCATCGGCGTGTGGCAGGGGTCGTGGTAGAGGTATTTCTCGCCACTGACGCCGTCGAGCTTGACGCCTTTTTCCATCAGGTATTCGTGGATGTCGAGCAGGCGGCAGCCGGGGAAGATCTTTTCGAATTCGTACTTCAGCAACTGGTCCATGCAGGTGCCGCACGATACGATCACGGTCTTGATGTCGAGATAGTTCAGCGTGTTGGCGACGCGGTGGAACAGCACGCGATTCTGTACGGTGATCGCCTCGCCCTTGTCGGCCTGGCCGCCTGCGGTTTGCGGATAGCCGCAGCACAGGTAGCCGGGCGGCAGCACGGTCTGCACGCCGAGTTCGAACAGCATCGCCTGGGTGGCAAGGCCCACCTGCGAGAACAGTCGCTCCGAGCCGCAGCCTGGAAAATAGAATACCGCATCGGCGTCGTCGGACAGCTTGGCCGGGTTGCGCAGGATGGGCACGATGGAGGCATCTTCCAGCCCCAGCAGGGCGCGCGAGGTTTTCTTCGGCAAGCCGCCGGGCATCGGCTTGTTCACCAGATGGATGACCTGCGCGACGAACTTGGGCCTGCCCAGGGAGGCGGGCGGGTTTTTCGTCTGCGCCTGGATCAGCCCCATGCGCTTGAACAGCGTGTGCCCCATCCGCTGCGCGGCGTAGCCCCACTCGATCAAAGGCTTCCTTAGCGCCTTGATGGTGGCGGGATCGGTCGCGTTCAAGAATGCCATCGATGCCCAGGTGCCGGGATTGAACTTCTTCTTGCCCTGCTTACGCAGCAGGTTGCGCATGGCGATCGAGACGTCGCCGAAGTCGATGTCGACCGGGCAGGGGTTCTTGCACTTGTGGCAGATGGTGCAGTGGTCGGCGACGTCGCCGAACTCGTCGAAGTGCTTCAGCGACACACCGCGCCGGGTCTGCTCTTCATACAAGAAAGCCTCGATCAGCAGCGAGGTGGCGAGGATCTTGTTGCGCGGCGAGTACAGCAGGTTGGCGCGTGGAATATGGGTGTTGCACACCGGCTTGCACTTGCCGCAGCGCAGGCAGTCCTTGATCGAGTCGGCGATGGCTCCGGTTTCGGAGGCTTCGAGAATGATCGACTCGGCTTCCAGCAGACCGAAGGACGGCGTGTAGGCATTGCGCAGATCCGCGCCGGGCAGCAGCTTGCCCTTGTTGAAGTGGTGCGCGGGGTCGACCCTTTTCTTGTAGTCGGCAAAGGTGGCGATTGTCGCGGCGTCGAGGAACTCCAGCTTGGTCAGCCCGATGCCGTGCTCGCCCGAAATCACCCCGCCGAGATCGGTGGCGAGTTTCATGATGCGCGCCACCGCCGCGTTGGCTGCCTGCAGCATGGCGTAGTCGTCGGAGTTGACCGGGATGTTGGTGTGCACGTTGCCGTCGCCTGCGTGCATGTGTAGCGCCACAAATACACGGCTTTTCAGGATGTCTTTATGGATGCGGTCGCAGGCTTCGAGCACCCGAAGGTATTCGCGGCCGATGAAGAGCTGGTGCAGTTCGCGCCGGATTTCGCGCTTCCACGACACGCGAATGTGCTTGTCGCGCAGCGCGGTGAAGATTGTTCCGCTCTCGTGCGGCGCATCGAGGTCATTTGCGTAGCCCTGCCACCTGGCTTTCACCAATTCGATCAGGGCTTGTGCGCGCTGACGCTTATCTTCCACCTGCGCCGGATCGGCCACGGTTTCGTCGTCCTCCAACAGCGGCAGTTGCGGGGCGCTGAAGAATTCGGCCAGCGCGTCGAGCAGCTTCAGCTTGTTGGTAATCGACAATTCGATGTTGATGCGCTCGATGCCGTCGGTGTAATCGCCCAGGCGCGGCAGCGGAATCACCACGTCCTCGTTGATCTTGAACGCGTTGGTGTATGCCGCGATGGCCGCGGTGCGGGCGCGGTCGAGCCAGAATTTCTTGCGCGTTTCCGCCGACACCGCGATGAAACCTTCGCCGCCGCGCGCGTTGGCGATGCGCACGATGCGCGAGGCGGCTTCACCCACGGCGACTTCGTTGTCCGATACCACGTCGATCAGCAGCACCATGTTCGGGCGCGTCGTGCGCGGCGCCTTGGTCGCGTAGCCGACCGCCTTCACGTAGCGCGCGTCGAGGTGCTCAAGACCGGCGAGCAGAATGTCGGCGTGGGCGTCGCAGTAGTCCTTGATTTCGACGATGGCCGGTGTGGCATCGCGCGCCGTGCCGAAGAATTCCAGGCACACGGTGCGGGTGTGCGCGGGCAGCCGGTGGAGGATGAAGCGCGCCGAGGTGATCAGGCCGTCGCAGCCTTCCTTCTGGATGCCGGGCAGTCCCGCCAGGAACTTGTCGGTGACGTCCTTGCCGAGCCCGGTCTTGCGAAAGCGGCTGCCGGGAATGGTGAGAATTTCCGGCGAGCCTTTCGGTGTCTTGCCGTCCGGCGCGTAGCGGCGAATTTCGAAGGTGGCCGAGGGAGCGTCGTGGATTTTGCCACGGTTGTGGTTGAGCCGCGTGACTTCGATCCAGTCGGCGTCCGGCGTGACCATGCGCCACGACACCAGGTTGTCGAGCGCAGTGCCCCACAGCACGGCCTTCTTGCCGCCCGCGTTCATCGACACGTTGCCGCCGATGGTCGAAGCGTCGGCCGAAGTCGGATCGACCGCGAACACCAGCCCGGCGGCATCGGCCGCTTCCATCACCCGCTTGGTCACCACACCGGCGCCGCAGTGGAGGGTGGGCACCTCGAATTCGCAGCCGGGCAGGTGCAGCAGTTCGACCGCACTCATCGCTTCGAGCTTTTCGGTGTTGATGACCGCGGCCTTGTCGGTGAGCGGCACCGCGCCACCGGTGTAGCCGGTGCCGCCGCCACGCGGGATCACTGTCAGTCCCAGTTCGATCAACCCGGCCACCAGCCCGGCCATCTCGGCTTCGCTGTCAGGGGTCAGCACCACGAACGGGTATTCCACCCGCCAGTCGGTGGCGTCGGTGACATGCGAAACGCGCGCCAGGCCGTCGAAGGCGATGTTGTCGCGCCGGGTCACCCCGGCCAGACGGCGCAGGATGCGCGTGCGCAGGCTGGCGGTGTCGGCGAACCAGGCCTCGAATTCGCGCACCGCGCGCTCGGCTGCCGCTAGCAACTGCCCCACCAGTTCGTTGCCCTGGCGCCGCACTTCGATCTCGTGCAGGCGATGTTGCAACGCCTCGACCAGCATCTGCCGCCGCTTGGGGTTGTCGAGCAGGTCGTCTTCCAGATAGGGATTGCGCCTTACCACCCAGATGTCGCCCAGCACCTCGAACAGCATGCGCGCCGAGCGCCCCGTCCTGCGCTCGCCGCGCAGCGTGTTGAGCACGTCCCAGGCGTCGGCGCCGAGCAGGCGGATGACGATTTCGCGGTCGGAAAACGAGGTGTAGTTGTAGGGGATTTCCCGGAGGCGGGCGGTCATGGCGGATGGCGCTGCAAAAAATGTATTTTACGGGATACGGCTTCGTTTCGGGCGGGCAGGCGTGGCCGTGGCGAATCGCCAAACCATGAGCGGTGCAGGGGATTGCGGGCCTTCAGTTTTTATTGGACCAGCCGATAGACGAATATCGGCAAAATTTTGCCGCATGATTGAGCTCTGGGAGATCGACTTGCAGTGTGGTTTGAGCATCAAGCTCCTCGGCTATGTCATGGCGGGCGTGTTGATCACTTCGGCCGCCATTGGCGTGGTTCGAGTCCAGAACGAACGTGGCCCGCTCAGCGAGCTGATCGACAAGGCGGGTCAGAGCGTGGCCAATGCCACGGCCTCCGGCGCCGCCTCCCTGGTCGCCGGATACGACTATGGCAATCTGGAAATCCTCGCCGCAAATGTCGCACGGCAGGCCAATGTGATCCGCGTCATCATCAGCAACCAGAGCGGACGCGTGATGACCCAGGCCGCCGGGGTGGAGGCCGGAACCTACAGGCGTTTCGAGTCGCCTGTCGTATTCGACGGCCAGACCATCGGCGGCGCGACCGTCGATGTTTCCACCGATGCGCTGGAAAATGCGCTCAGCGACCTCTATTGGCGCGTTTTTATCGATCAGATCATCTTTGGCGCGATTCTCGGCCTGATTGTCTATTTCTTTACCGCGCGCGGCATCGTCTCGCCGATCCGCAAGCTGACGATGGCGATGGAGGAAGCGGTGGATAAGGGCGACTCGTTTATCGCCCGTGATCTGGAGGTAAAAAGCGGGGACGAGATCGGGCGGCTGGTGTCGGTGTTCAATACCCTGGGCAAATCGCTCGCCAGTTATCACCGCCAGTTGCATAGCAAGATCGACTTGGCCAACCAGGAGCTGCGGGACAAGAACCTCCAGTTGGGAGGGCGCACCCTGGAGCTTGAGAATGCGCTCGACTTGCTCAGTACCACGGCCACGACCGACTGGCTGACCGAACTGCCCAACCGCCGCAAATTTGATGAAACCCTGTCACGGATGTTCCATCAGTCCGAGCGTTTCGCGGAAGAAATCACCCTGGTGCTGTTCGACATCGACCACTTCAAGCTGATCAACGACAGCCATGGTCATGGCGCTGGGGATGAGGTATTGCGGGATATCGGCACCCTTTTGCGCCTGCATGTCCGCAAGTCCGATCAGCCCGCGCGTCTGGGGGGCGACGAATTCGGCATCGTTCTGTATCACACGAATTCCGCGCAGGCCGAACTGTTCGTAGAGAAATTCATGGAGGGTGTGCGGGCGCATGCGTTTGACTACGATGGATTCCGGCTGAATATCGGCCTCAGTGTTGGCATTGCGCAGTACGACGTTTCCATGAGCGCGCCCCAGGAGCTTTACTATGCGGCCGATAAGGCCCTGTATCAGGCCAAACATGGTGGGCGTAACCGTTACAGCGTGTATTCCGGAGCAACCCGTGTCCAGGAGCGATTAACATCATGAAACCGAAACAGGCATTTCAGGCCATGCTGGCCGCACTGCTGGTGGGCGTATCGTTTGCGCCCGCCTGGGCAGCCACGCCCCCGAAAGCTCAACCTGCCGAGGTGACCATGGGTTCGGTGGCCATGGATATCCCGGTCGAGATGATCAAGCGCATGAGCGTGCTGACCAATCATCTGGCACTGAGCACCAACCTCAACGTGCGCTTCCGGCCATCGCCCAATCTGGGGTCGGCGGTGGACGATCTGGGTACGGGCCAGACGCAGATTGCCTACCTCACGCCGGTGGCCTACATCGAGGCGCGCAGGAAATACGGGGTGATCCCCCTGGTTGCGCCCACCACGCAGGGGCGCCCGCATTTTTCCCTGGTCATCGGCGTGAAGGCCGGATCCGGCATCAACACGCTGGCTGAACTCAAGGGCAGGCGCTTCGCCTTCGGCGATGAAAAGGCGCTGCTGCAACGGGCGGCGGTCGAATCGATGGGGCTGAAATCCAGCGACTTTTCGACCTTTGCCTACCTCAAGCATTACGACAATATTGCCAAGGCGGTGCTGGCGGGGGACTTTGACGGCGGCATCCTCAAGGATTCCGTCGCCGACGAGTTCAAGAGCAGGGGCATTGTCGTGATCGGCAGTACCGCGCCGCTGCCGTCGTATATCTTCGCCGTGCATCCCGGCATGCCGGTGGCGGTGCGCAACCAGTTGCGCGACGCGCTGCTGGGGCTGAAAAAAACCACCCCCGACCAGGTCGCCACGCTGGACGCTTTCGATAACGCTTACGATGGCTTTGTCGTGGTCGACGATCCTGCCTATGATCCGGTGCGCAAGCTGATTCAGCCTTACCAGAAATAAGCCGGCTGAATTGCGGATTGGGGACGCAAAACGGGTATCGCTACAAACGAGCATAAAATCCATCCATCGTTCGGGGAAAACACTGCGGCTCCCGCCTGCGTTTTTGCGCTATACGCTCCCGAACCGGAACAGCAAATGGAAAATAGCGCATGGGGATGAGCCGGGTCATCCATTACGAGAAAACCGTGCTGGCGTCGCTGACCCTGCTGGCGCTGGTTGCATCGGGGATGCATCCGTTCGACCGCCTGACCTGGTTCCTCGAAACCTCGCCGGTCATGCTCGGCTTGCCGTTATTGATGGCGACCCGCCGCCGTTTTCCGCTGACGCCGCTGGTTTACCGGCTGCTGTTTATTCACGGTCTGATCCTGATGCTGGGGGGCGCGTATACCTATGCCAGGGTGCCGCTGGGTTTCTGGGTGCAGGACGCATTCGAGCTGACGCGCAACCATTACGACCGGCTGGGGCACCTGGCGCAGGGTTTCATCCCGGCCATGCTCACACGCGAAATACTCATCCGCACAACACCCTTGCGGTCCGGTGGCTGGCTATTCTTTCTGACGACCTGCGTGGTGCTGGCATTCAGTGCCAGTTACGAATTCATCGAATGGGGGACCGCACTGTTGATGGGAGGGGAAGCCGATGCCTTCCTTGCCACACAGGGCGACGTGTGGGATACGCAGTGGGACATGTTTCTGGCGCTGCTGGGCGCGCTCGTTGCGCAATCCCTGTTGTCGCACCAGCACGACCGCCAGTTGGCAAGGCTGCCTAGCGGATCAGCCGCTTGAAGAGCGTGACCCCGGCCAGCACCAGCGCACCGGCCACCATGCCGGCCAGGCCATCCATCAGCAATGGGGTGACTGCCCCCAGCATGCCACCGATACCAGGCAAAGCCGCCGCGGACCCGGCGACAGCCGCGACCGCATGATGGGCGCCGGGCAGACCGTGAACGAGAATGCCGCCGCCGACCAGGAACATGGCGGCGGTGCCGAGCACCGTCAGGGTTTTCATCAGCCGTGGCGCGGCGGCGAGGAGTAATCGCCCGAATGCGCGCGCGGCGGCATTGGCGCGCTGGCTGAGATAAAGCCCGGCGTCGTCGAGCTTGACGATGCCGGCGACCAGGCCGTAGACGCCGACGGTCATGACGAATGCGATGCCGGCGAGCACGGCGACCTGTTTGCCGAACGACGCGGCCGCGACGGTGCCGAGGGTGATGACGATGATCTCGGCGGAGAGGATGAAGTCGGTGCGGATCGCGCCCTTGATCTTGTCGCGTTCAAGCGCTACCAGGTCGACCGCCGGGTTTTCCAGCGCGTGGGCGAGTTCGGCGTGGTGGGCGGCCTCCTCGGCGGGGCTGTGAAGATATTTGTGCGCCAGCTTCTCGAACCCTTCAAAACAGAGAAACGCGCCGCCCAGCATCAACAGCGGCGTCACCGCCCATGGCGCGAAGGCACTGATCGCGAGTGCCGCCGGCACCAGGATCGCCTTGTTGACGAGCGAGCCCTTGGCGACAGCCCACACGACCGGCAGTTCGCGGTCGGCCTTCACGCCCGCGACCTGCTGGGCGTTCAGCGCGAGGTCGTCGCCCAGCACGCCGGCGGTTTTTTTCGCCGCGACCTTGGTCATCACCGACACGTCGTCGAGGATGGTGGCGATGTCGTCGAGCAGCGCGAGCAGGCTGGCTCCAGCCATCTTAATCGCCCAACTGAATATGCCCCGCCTTCTCGGCGGCCGCGAAATCCAGCATTTTCTGGATCGACAACCGGGCGCGGGCGCGGATGCCTTCCTCGATGTGGATTTCGTTGCCGCCGTTTTCCAGCACGGCGGCGAGTTTCCTCAGGCCATTCATCGCCATCCAAGGACAGTGCGCGCACGAGGTGCAGGTGGCGCCCTCGCCCGCGGTCGGCGCTTCCAGCAGGATCTTGCCGGGCGCGGCGGCGTGCATCTTGTGGAAGATGCCGTTGTCGGTGGCGACGATGAATTCGGGATTGGGCAGGGTGCGCACCGCCTCGATGAGCTGGGTGGTCGAGCCGACCACGTCGGCCAGCGCGATCACCGCCTCCGGCGACTCCGGGTGCACCAGTACCGCCGCGTTCGGGTGCTCGGCGCGCAGCTTCTTCAGCGCCTCGGCCTTGAACGCCTCGTGCACCACGCACGAGCCCTGCCACAGCAGCATGTCGGCACCGGTGATGCGCTGCACGTAGTCACCCAGATGGCGGTCCGGTGCCCACAGCAGTTTGTGTCCCTGCTGGTGCAGGTATTTGACGATCTTGGCGGCGATGCCGGAGGTGACGACCCAGTCGGCGCGTGCCTTCACTGCCGCGCTGGTGTTGGCGTAGACGACCGAGACCCGGTCCGGGTGGGCGTCGCAGAATGCCGCGAATTCGTCTGCCGGGCACGCCAGATCGAGCGAGCAGTCGGCAGCGAGGTCGGGCATGATGACGCGCTTTTCCGGATTGAGGATCTTGGCGGTTTCGCCCATGAACTTGACCCCGGCGACGATCAGCGTCTTTGCCGGATGGGCGTGGCCGAAGCGCGCCATCTCCAGCGAATCCGACACGCAGCCGCCGGTTTCATCGGCCAGGTCCTGCAAATCGGCCGAAGTGTAGTAATGCGCGACCAGCACCGCGTCCTGCTGCTTCATCAGCGTCTTGATGCGCGCTTTCAGCGCCTCGCGTTCGTCGGTGCTGAGCACTTCCTCCACCATCGGCGGCGGCTGGATCAAGGGTTTGACCGGAACAGGAAAGGCAAGACTCATCGGGACGACTCGAAGCTCAACAATAGATCCTAAAGTATAGCGCTGAGCGACAGGCGTTTTCACATGGCGGCGCCCGGGTTTTTCTGGAGCGGAGAGGGGCTTTTGCCTTATCCTTGCGCCCCTATGCGACAGCTGCTTCTCGATATCCGCCCCCCTGCCCGGCCCGAACTCGCCCGCTTTGTGGCGGGGCGCAATGTCGAGCTGATGGCGCAGCTTACGGCCATGCTCGACGGCACCGCGGCCGAGCGCATGGTTTATGTGTGGGGCGCGCCGGGCAGCGGCAAGAGCTATCTGCTGGCGGCCTGGGCGCACGCCTGTCAGTCGCGCGGGATGACGGTCGATTTCACCGGGCAGCAGGCCGCGCAGGCGGTGATCGCGGATCAGGTGGAGGCATGGAACGAGGCGCAGCAGCACGCCGGCTTTGCCGCGTTCAACCGGGTGCGCGAGGCGGGCGGGTTGTGGCTGGCCGCGGGTAGCGTGGCGCCGGCCGAGCTGCCGGTGATGCCAGAATTGCAGACCCGCCTGGGCTGGGGGCTGGTGTTCCAGCTGCAGGTCCTGGACGATGCCGAAAAACGCGCCGCGCTGGCGCAGCACGCCGAAACCCTGGGGTTCCGGCTGGAACCTCAGGTGGCGGACTATCTGTTGAATCACACTGCGCGCGACATGCAGAGCCTGCTGCGGATGCTGGACGCGCTAGACCGGTTCAGCCTGGAAACGCGGCGCCCCATCACGCTGCCGCTGCTGCGGCAGCTGTTGCGCGCTTAGGCCTGACCCTGACCCTGCTGTTCGGCGATGTCCTTGTGGACCTGCGCCATGTCCAGCCCCATCACCTGATCAATCAGCGAATCCAGCGCGTTGGCGGGTAGCGAGCCGGCTTCGGAGTAAAGGATGACCTGTTCGCGGAACACCATCAGCGTGGGGATGGAACGTATCTGGAAGTAACCGGCTAGTTCCTGTTCGACTTCGGTGTTGACCTTGGCGAAGACGAAGTTGGCATGTTTCTCGGATGCGGCCTCAAAAATCGGCGCAAAGCCGCGGCAGGGGCCGCACCAGGGTGCCCAGAAGTCGACGACGACGACATCGTTGCCGTTGATGGTGGATTCGAAGTTGTCCTGGGTGAGTTCGATGACAGCCATGCTGATTCCTGCGAAGTAGTGAAAATACCCTGAAGGGCATAAATAAAAAGGCGCGAGGACGAGTCCTTCGCGCCTAATGCCACCCTATCACGGATGGCGGGCCTCCGACAATCGGAGGCGAGTTATCGGGTAGTTCAGCCTGGGCTGCCCGCTACCCCGGTCCAGTCGAAGCCGACTGGCCTGGAAACTATTTGGCGAAAGCCTGATTGAACAGGCCGCGTCTTTGCTCAGCCGGCTGGGCCCCGCGTTCCATATTCTGGCTGTGCTTCAGGTTGCTGCGCACTTCGGCACGGTTGACCGCCATGATGAGTTCGGTCGCCAGTACCCGCGCCTGATGCGGGGTGAGGATGAGTGAACTCCCAGGTGCCTGGAGTGTCACCTCCACACGGTCGCGACCCTGAGCATCCTCTTTCAGGTTGATGTCCAGTGTGTTGCCGGGTTCAAGTTCGATCATGTTGGGTTCTCCTTGCGTTGCCTGTGCAAGGAATTGAGCAGGGTTCATGCCAGTCTCCCGTGACGCCGGATGGCGTGGAAAACCGCATTAAATCAGGCGGGTTTGACAGCTTGATGAAAGGACGTCGACATCGCCCTGACGAGGCCTCGTCAGGGCGATGTCGAGATCGTCACTTCTGGGGGATAGGAGCGAGCGGCTGGGGCGCGCTGACGGCGAATTTGCGGTCGCGCGTCAGCAGGGTGTAGGCGACCGGAATGACGAACAGCGTCAACAGGGTGCCAAGCAGCAGGCCGCCGACGATGACCCAGCCGATGGGCGATCGCGACTCGGCGCCGGCGCCCGTGGCGAGCGCCAGCGGCACGGCGCCCAGCACCATCGCGGCGGTGGTCATCAGGATCGGCCGCAGGCGCAGGCTGGCGGCCTCGATGACGGCCTCGACCTTAGACTTGCCGCGGGCATGCAACTGGTTGGCGAATTCCACGATCAGGATGCCGTGCTTGGTGATGAGGCCGACCAGCATCACCAGCCCGATCTGGCTGTACACGTTGAGCGTGGCGCCGGTGAGCTTGAGCGCCAGCAGCGCGCCGGTGGCGGCGAGCGGCACGGTGAGCAGGATGATGAAGGGGGCAATGAAGCTCTCGAACTGCGCCGCCAGCACCAGATAAATGACGATCAGCGCCAGCGCGAAGGTGATGGCCAGCGTTTGCCCGGATTCGCCGAATTCGCGCGACTGGCCGTCCAGCGCGGTGCGCGCGGTTTTCGGCAGCGTGTCCTTGGCCGCCTGATCCATGAAGGCGAGCGCCTCGCCCAGCGTGTAGCCGGGGGCGATGTTGGCCGAGATGATCGCCGCGCGCTGGCGGTCGAAGTGGTTAAGCTCCTTCGGCGCGACAGTTTCGGAAACGGCGACCAGGTTGGACAGCGGGGTGAGGCTGCCCTCCTTGCCGCGCACGTACAAGGCACTCAGATCCTGCGGGGTGGCGCGCGCGGCGGGGTCGAGCTGGACCACCACGTTGTATTGCTCGCCTGCCTGCTTGAAGCGGGTGACCTCGCGCCCGCCGAGCAGGGTTTCCAGCGTGCGCCCGATGGTGTCGATGCCGACGCCCATCTGCGCGGCCTTGTCGCGGTTGATGTCGACCTTGAGCTGCGGCTTGTTGAGCTTGAGGTCGCTGTCGGCGTTGGCCAGACCCGGATAGGCGCGCACCTTGGCCATCAGCGCTTCCACCGCGGTGTCCAGCTCTGCGTAGCTGGGCGCCTGCACCACGAACTGCAGCGGCGGATTGCGGAAGCTCTGCCCCAGCGAGGGCGGGTTGATCGGGAAGGCCAGCACGCCCGGCATGCCCATGAACATCTGCGGGCCGAGGCTTTCGGTGATCGCCATCTGGCTGCGGCTGCGCTCTTCCCAGGGCTTCAGCATCACGAACGACAGCGCGCTGTTGACCGGGTTGGGGCGCTCCAGCCCCGGCGCCACCACGACAAACGCCGTATTCACTTCGGGCACGTTCTGGTAGATGCCTTCGAGCTGGCGCGCGTACTGGTCGGTGTACTGCAGGGTCGACCCTTCGGGTGCCAGCATGAAGCCGATGAAGAAGCCGCGGTCCTCGATTGGCGCGAGTTCCGATTTCAGCGATTTCAGCAGGCCGAAGGCGGCGACCGCGACCAGCACGAAGATCCCCGCGACGATCAGCGGGTGCCGCACGACGCGGGTGAGGCCCCGTGTATAGCCCCGGTTGAGGCCGCTCAGCATGCGCTCGCCGAAGTTGAAAAACGCGCCGTGGCGGGTTTCGTGGCGCAGCATCCTGCTCGCCATCATCGGCGTCAGCGTCAGCGCGACAAAGCCGGACACCAGCACGGCGGCGGCCACGGTCAGCGCAAATTCGGTGAACAGCTTGCCGGTGTTGCCCTCGGCGAAGGCCAGCGGCGCGAACACCGCAGCCAGCGTGAGCGTCATCGCCACCACCGCGAAGCCGATTTCCTTGGCCCCCTTCAACGCCGCCTCGAACGGCGGCTCGCCGTTCTCGATGTGGCGGTAGATGTTTTCCAGCATGACGATGGCGTCGTCCACCACCAGGCCGATCGCCAGCACCAGCCCCAAGAGGGTCAGCACGTTGATGGTGAAACCCATGGCATAGAGAAAGATGAAGGCGCCGATCAGCGACACCGGAATGGTGACGAAGGGAATCAGGGTGGCGCGCCAGTTGCGCAGGAACAGGAAGATGACGGCCACCACCAGCACCATGGCTTCGAGCATGGTCTTGTACACGGCGTCGATCGATTTTTCGATGAAGATCGAACTGTCGAAGCCGACCTTGAGCTGCATGCCTTCGGGCAGTGCCGCCTGCAGCCGCGGCAGCTCGGCCTTGACCGCCTGCGCCACCGACAGGGTGTTGGCGGTCGACTGCTTGACGATGCCCAGGCCCACGGCGGCGCGGCCGTTGACCCGCACGATGTTGCGTTCGTCCTCGGCCCCGACTTCGGCGCGGCCGATGTCGGCCAGCCGCACCAGCACGCCGCCGCTGTCGCGGATGATGACGCGTTCGAATTCTGCCGGGGTTTTGAGGTCGGTTTCCGTGAGCACGGTAAATTCGCGCATCTGGCTCTCGATGCGGCCGGAAGGCAGCTCGGTGTTCTGGCTCCTGAGCGCCGCTTCCACGTCCTGCACCGTCACCCCCAGCGCCGCCATGCGGCTCGGATCGAGCCACACCCGCATGGCGTAGCGGCGCCCGCCGCCGATGATGACCGAGGCGACGCCGGGCAGGGTTTTCAGCTGGTCGGCCACCACCCGGTCGGCGTAGTCGGTGATTTCCAGCGGCGACTGGCGGTCGCTGGAAAACGCCAGCCAGATGATGGCCTGGGCGTCGGCCTCGATCTTCGCCACCACCGGGTCTTCTGCCTCGCTCGGCAGCAGGCCGCGTACCCGCGCCACGCGGTCGCGGGCGTCGTTGGCGGCGGCTTCGGGGTCGCGCGACTGCACGAACTCCACCGTGATCTGGCTTTCCATCACCTCGGCCGAGGCGCCGGGGTAGACCGTTCGCACCGACACCACCGGCGCGTCGATGTTGGGGTATTCGCGCACCGGCAGGCGGTCGAAGGCGATCAGCCCGATCAGGATGATGAGCAGGCTCATCACGGTGGCCAGCACCGGGCGGCGGATGGAGAGGTCGGAAAGGATCATGGCTTGGTTTTCTTGTATTGCGGATCAGCGCGGCTTGCCGGCCTGCATCTTCTTCATCATCTGCGCCGCCTGGTCGAGCGTGACCACCGGCACGCCGGGGCGCAGCTTGATCTGGCCGTCGAGAACGACCGTGTCGCCCGCCTGCACGCCGGAGACGATTTCGACCCGGCCTGGTTCGCGCTTGCCCAGGGTGACCTTGCGCAGTTCGGCCTTGCCGTTGACCGCCAGAAAAACGTAATTGCCGTCCGGACGCGGCACGATGACCTGCTCGGGCAGCAGGATGGCGCTGGTCTTGCCGCCCAGGTCGGCGGTGGCGCGGGCGAACATGCCGGGCTTGAGGCTGCCAGCGGGGTTGGCGATGCGCGCGCGCACCCGCACGTTGCGGCTAACCGGATCGACCACCGGATCGATGGCGTGCACCTTGCCGCTGAAGCTTTGCCCGGGCAGGGCGTCGACGGTCAGGTTGATCGGCAGGCCGATGCGCACCAGCGGCAAAGTGGTTTCGGGCACCGGCACTTCCAGCTTCAGATTGCCGAGCGCGTCCAGCCGCACGATGTCGTCGCCCTTGTTGACGTAGGCGCCGGGGCTGACCTGGCGCAAGCCGGCGAGGGCGGCAAACGGGGCGCGAATCATGGTCTTGTCGAGCGCTACCTGCTCCTGCTGCAGACGCGCGCGCAGGATGTCGAGGTTGGCGCGCGCTTCGTCGAGCGCCTGTTTCGAGATGAAATTCTGCGCAACCAGCTCCTCGCTGCGCTTGTAGCGGCTTTGCGCCAGCTTGAGATCCGCCTGGGCGGCGGCCAGGCGGGCGCGCGGTTCGGCGGAATCGAGCACCACCAGCACTGCGCCTTTCTTCACCGGCTGGCCTTCCCTGAACAGCAGCTTGACGATGCGGCCGTCGATTTCCGGGCGCAGCACCACACTGTCCTCGGCAATCAGCGCACCCACCGCGTTGACCGTATTGGACACCGGGGTAGCGGCGACTTTCATCATGTTGACCGGAATGAAGGGCGGCCCGCCCGCCTGGGCAAAGGCGAGTGTCGGAACGAACAGCAGGAGGAGCAAGGCGCGCATGACGGATTCCGCAATAAGAACAAAGACGTACGATAGATGCGCACCATAGCAGTTCCATGCTGAAACAAAAACCGCACGCCAGGGTCAATTTTAAACACGGATATGTAAGGATTGCGCGTGTAATCCGACTATTTAGATATGCCCCTTTTTAGTTAGGACTCAGTCATGCCGATACATCAAGCCAACGACATTCTCCCGTCTGAAATCACCCCGCCCGACATCTACCGCGAACGCCGTCGCTTCATGCAGGGCTTGGGGGTGCTGGCGGCGGGCGCTGCTCTGAGCGCCGCGCCCGATGTCGAGGCCGGTGTCAAACTGGCCGGCGTGCGCGCCAGCGCCTACAAGCTGGACGAGGACAAAACCCCGTACAAGGACGTCACCACTTACAACAACTTCTATGAATTCGGCACCGGCAAGGGCGATCCGGCCGAAAATGCGGGCAGCCTGAAAACCCGTCCGTGGACGGTGGCGATCGAAGGCGAGGTGAGCAACCCCGGGATTTACGACATCGATACGCTGCTGAAACTCGCGCCACTGGAAGAGCGCGTGTATCGCATGCGCTGCGTCGAAGGCTGGTCGATGGTGATCCCGTGGGCCGGCTTTCCCCTGCGTGAAATCATCCGCCGCGCCGAGCCCACCGGTAATGCGAAATATGTCGAGTTCGTGACGCTGAACGACCCCAGGCAGATGCCTGGGCAGCGATCGCGCGTACTCGACTGGCCGTATGTCGAAGGCCTGCGGCTGGACGAAGCGATGCATCCGCTGACGCTGCTGGCGGTGGGTCTCTATGGCGAAGTGCTGCCCAACCAGAACGGCGCGCCGATCCGTCTGGTGGCGCCATGGAAGTACGGGTTCAAGAGCGCCAAGTCCATCGCCAAAATCCGCTTCGTCGAGAAGCCGCCGCTCACCGCCTGGATGCGCGCGGCGCCGCGGGAATTCGGCTTCTATTCCAACGTCAATCCGCAGGTCGATCATCCGCGCTGGAGCCAGGCGAAGGAGCGCCGCATCGGCGAATTTTTCAAGCGCGACACGCTGATGTTCAATGGTTACGGCGCTCAGGTTGCCGGGTTGTATCGCGGAATGGACCTGAAAAAGTTCTTCTGATGGGCGCTGTCCTGCGCAACCCCAAGGTCTGGATTGCGCTGGTTTGCCTGCTGCCGCTGGTGCGGCTGATCGTTCTCGGCGGAAGCGGCGGGCTGGGGGCGAATCCGATCGAGTTCATCACGCGTTCGACCGGCACATGGACGCTGGTCGGGCTGATGGTCACGCTGATGGTCACCCCGCTGCGGCGGCTGACCGGTCGCGCCGACCTCATCCGTTACCGGCGCATGCTGGGGCTGTTCACCTTCTTCTACGCCGGCCTGCATTTCGTCACGTATATCTGGCTGGACCAGTTCTTCGATCCGGCGGCCATCGCCAAAGACATCATCAAACGACCCTTCATCACCATCGGCTTCTCCGCTTTTGTGCTGCTCATCCCGCTCGCCGCGACCTCGACCCACGCCATGATGCGTCGCCTCGGGCGACGCTGGCAGCAACTGCATCGCCTGGTTTATCTGATTGCCCTGCTGGGGGTGATCCACTACCTGTGGCTGGTGAAGAAAGACCTCACTGAACCGCTGATCTACGGGGCGGTACTGGCCGTGTTGCTGGCCTTGCGCCTGCCGTGGTGCGTGACGTGGCTGCAGACTGCCCGCAGCCGTTTTGCGCCGGCCAGATATCAGGTTGGAAAAGCGGGCGCGCACGGCGCCGGAAGTGCGCAATAAAAACGGGGGCTAATCCCCCCCGGCCACGGTAAAAAAAAAACGGGGGACAAGCCCCCGTTTCAGATTGGGCAGTGCCCGACCTGTTAGAGCCCGAAAGGCTTGATGACCGAAACTGCCGGCGCGGGTGAAGGCGCGGCTGCGGGTGCAGCCGGCTTGGCCGGAGCGGGCTTGGCAGCGGCCTTTTTGACTACGGGCTTGGCGACCGGCTTTTTGGCGGCGACAGCCGGCTTGGCCGGAGCGGCTTTCTTGGCGACCGGCTTTGCAGCCGGCTTTGCAGCGGCCTTTTTGACTACGGGCTTGGCAGCCGGTTTTTTGGCGGCGACTGCCTTTTTGGCCGGAGCGGCCTTTTTGACTACGGGCTTGGCAGCCGGTTTTTTGGCGGCGACTGCCTTTTTGGCCGGAGCCGCTTTCCTGGCGACCGGTTTTGCAGCGGCCTTTTTAGCTACCGGTTTTTTGGCGGCGGCTGCCTTTTTGGCCGGAGCCGCTTTCTTGGCTACTGCCTTCTTGACGGTGGGTTTAGCAGCGGGTTTGGCTGCTGCCTTTTTGGCCGCCGGTTTGGCGGCGGATTTCTTCACTGTTGCCATTTAGCACTCCTTAGAAGTTGAACACATTCACTTATCACTACAGCTTGAAGCCACGTGCAGTCAGAATTTGCACTTCCAAAGCGTGGTACCGACAGGCGACCGGCTTGCCCGAAACCCGCTAAACACGGGTGATACCGAGGCTCCGCTTGGTGAGCCTCATTCTAGTTGCTTTTTCTGGGGGCACAATGAATAGTCAACTCCTGCGAGAATAATTCGATGAAAAATGTCGCAGCCAAGCAAAATGTATTGATCCGATACTAAAAAGACAAAAAGTCGATGCTTGGCCTGTATCTCTAAAAGTCAATCAACAAGCCGTTCTCCAGCCATCATGCTGTTTTGCGTTTCGCGTTCTCGGATGAGATGAATTTCATTCCTGTCAATCAGCACTTCGGCGGCGCGCGGGCGTGAATTGTAATTCGATGCCATGCTCATGCCGTAGGCGCCCGCCGAAAGCAGGGCCAGCAGGTCCCCTTCCTCGATTGCTAGATCACGCGCAAAGCCAAGAAAATCGCCGGTCTCGCAGATCGGGCCAACGATGTCGTAGCGCTTTGCCGGGGCTGGACGTTCGTTGATGGCGATGATTTCGTGATACGCCTTGTACAGCGCGGGACGCATCAGATCATTCATCGCCGCGTCGACGATGGCGAAGTTTTTGTCTTCGCCCGGCTTCAGGTACTCGATCCGGGTGAGCAGCAGACCTGCGTTGCCGACCAGCGAGCGCCCCGGTTCCAGCAGCAGTTTCTCGCGGCGGCCGGCAAAGCGCGCCGCCAACTCGCGGCCATAGGCGGCGAGGTCGGGCGGGGTTTCGTCGCGGTAGCGGATGCCGACACCCCCGCCGAGGTCGATGTGATGCAGCGTGATGCCCTCGACGGCCAGCGCGTCGACCAGTGCCAGCACGCGGTCGGCGGCGTCGGCCAGCGGCGACAGGTCGGTCAACTGGGAGCCGATGTGGCAATCGATGCCGGTGATTTTCAGATTCGGCAGGTTGGCGGTTAGACGATAGAGTGCAGGCGCATCGGCTATCGGCACGCCGAACTTGTTTTCCTTGAGCCCGGTGGAGATATACGGATGCGTCTTGGGATCGACGTCGGGGTTGACGCGAAACGACACCGGTGCGACTTTGCCCACCTCGCCCGCCACGCGGTTCAGCCGGTGCAGTTCGCTGGCCGATTCGACGTTGAAGCAGAGAATGCACGCGTCGAGTGCGGCGCGCATCTCGTCCGCGGTCTTGCCGACGCCGGAGAACACGACCTTGCCGGGGTCGCCGCCAGCGGCCAGCACACGGGCCAACTCGCCGCCGGAGACGATGTCGAAGCCTGCACCCAAGCGTGCAAATAAATTCAGGATCGCCAGGCTTGAGTTAGCCTTGACCGCATAGCAGATGAGGTGCGGGGTTTCGGCAAACGCCTGGACGTAGGCCCGGTAGGCAGATTCAAGCGCCTGTCGGGAATAGACATACAGCGGCGTGCCGAATCGTTCGGCAAGCGTGTCCAGCGCCACGCCTTCGAGATGGAGGCGGCCGTCGAGTCGATGCAGGGTATTCAATTGGAAGTCCGTTGCGGTGCGGGGGGATTTTCGGGAAGATACAAGTCACCCTTGGAGCCGCAGGCGGTCAGACCGAGCCCGCACAGCAACAGGGACACTATATATAAGGCGCGCAGTTTCATGCGTGAAATGTTAGCACGGGACACCATGACGGAAATCGAATTCAACCAGGCTGCCAATGCAACGCTGGCCCACATCGAACAGGCGCTGGAAGCGGCTGACCTGGATTTTGAGACGCCAGCGGACGGCATCATCGAGGTCGAGTTCGACGATGGCAGCAAGATCATCATCAACCGCCACGGCGTCGCGCGCGAAATCTGGGTCGCCGCGCGTTCGGGCGGCTTCCACTTCAAGCCGCAGGACGGCGGCTGGGTCGACACCAAGGACGGCACACCACTTTACGACAGGCTCACCGCGTTGATTGCCGCGCAAGGTGGCGCCGCAACCCGTTTTTGACCGAACTTGAAAAGCCAGGCGCTCACCCTGTTTGGTCTGGTCGAGCGGCTGTCGCTGCTGACCCGGGCCGACTTGCGGCAGGCGGGCGCGGCGCAGGGGCTACAGCCCGTGCATCTGCAGGTATTGTTCTATCTGAACCAGGCCAACCGCTTCAGCAATACCCCGCAGTCGCTCACCGAATACCTCGGGCTGACCAAGGGCACGGTGTCGCAAACGGTGCTGGTGCTGGCGCGCCGCCGATTGATCTCGCGTTACGCCGATCCCCGCGATGGCCGGGTGGTGCGGCTGATCCTGACCGAAGGCGGCACCACGCTGCTGAAGACGCTGAGCGCTGGAAGTGCCTGGCGCGATATCGTGCAGACTGCCAGCCCGGCGCGGGTGAGTTCGGCGATGGTGGTGTTGCGGCAGGTGCTGGCGCAGGTGCAGGCGCAAAACGGAAAACGCACCTTCGGCGTGTGCGCGACCTGCCGGCATAATCAGCGGTTGGGGCCGCGCTCGTATTTTTGCGGACTGATGCAGGAAAAGCTGAGCAGCCCCGAGGTACGACGGATATGCCGCGAGCACGCCCCGCCCGTAGCGACTTGAGCCATCTTTTAGATGCGCTGCCGCGCGCGGGCAATCGCCGCACGTACCTGCGCCGGTGCAGTGCCGCCCAGATGGTCGCGGGCGGCGAGCGAACCTTCCAGCGTCAGCACGGCGTAGACGTCGTCCGCGATCATCGGGCTGAACGCCTGCAATTCGGCAAGCGGCAGATCGGCGAGGTCGCGCCCGCTGATGTCGGCCGCACGCACCGCGCGCGCCACGACTTCATGCGCATCGCGGAAAGGCATGCCCTTTTTCACCAGATAATCGGCCAGATCGGTGGCGGTGGCGAAGCCCTGCATCACCGCGGCGCGCATCGCGTCGGGTTTGACGGTGACGCCGGTGAGCATGTCGGCGTAGATCGTCAGCGTGTCGGTCAGCGTGTCGACGGTGTCGAACAGCGGTTCCTTGTCTTCCTGATTGTCCTTGTTGTAGGCGAGCGGCTGACCTTTCATCAGGGTGAGCAGGGCGACCAGATGGCCATTCACCCGCCCGGTCTTGCCGCGCACCAGTTCGGGCACGTCGGGGTTTTTCTTCTGCGGCATGATGGAAGAGCCCGTGCAGAAGCGGTCGGCCAGGTCAATGAAGCCGAAGCGCGGACTCATCCACAGGATCAGTTCTTCCGACAGGCGCGACAGGTGCGTCATCACCAGCGCGGCGGCGGCGGCAAATTCGATGGCGAAGTCGCGGTCGGAGACGGCGTCGAGCGAGTTTTCGCACACCCCCTCGAAGCCGAGCTGGTCGGCGACAAACTGGCGGTCGATCGGATAGCTGGTGCCGGCCAGCGCGGCGGCGCCCAAAGGCAAACGATTGACGCGGCGGCGGCAGTCAATCATGCGCTCGGCGTCGCGTGCCAGCATTTCGAAGTAGGCCAGCAGGTGGTGTCCGAAGGTCACCGGCTGCGCCACCTGCAGGTGGGTGAAGCCCGGCATCACGGTGCCGGCGTGCTTCTCGGCCAGATCGACGAGCGAGGTCTGGCAGGCCTTGATCCCCGCCAGAATGCGGTCGATCGCGTCGCGCAGGTACAGACGGATATCGGTCGCCACCTGGTCGTTGCGCGAACGCCCGGTATGCAGCCGCTTGCCGGCGTCGCCGATGATGGCGGTGAGTGCGGCTTCGATGTTGAGGTGGACGTCTTCCTTGTCCAGTGACCAGTTGAATCCGCCGGCGCGAATCTCGACCAGCAGTTCGGCCATGCCGCGCTGAATCGCGGTCAGGTCATCCTTGGACAGGACGCCGACGTGGTGCAACATGGTGGCGTGCGCCAGCGAACCCTGAATATCGAACTCGGCCAGCCGATAATCGAAGGTGATGGACGTGGTATAGCGTTTGACGATTTCGGAAACCGGCTCGGAAAAGCGGCCGGACCACGCTGCGGGCGGCGTCGATGACGTGCTCATGGGGCAGGAACAGGGAATGAAAAGAAAGAATCATAACAACCGGCAGGTCGAATTACCGAACTTCTGTCACCTGGGGGTAAACCTGCGCATTGCGCTGACGGTGGAAGCGGCGCTGGTTGCCGGGGTGGTGGCGCGGGTGGCGGATGCGCAGGCGTTCCAGGCGGAGTTCATCGCGCTGTCGGCGCTGGCACAGCCGGCCCTGCTGCTGACCCTGCTGGCCCTGTGTGCGGCAGGGGGCTGGCTGCGTAGCCAGCCCTATCGTGTGGGCGTTGGATTCACGCTGGCACTGGGCGTGGCGGTGCCGGCGACGCTCTGGTTGAATCCGCTGCTAGGCGGGTTGGCACCGGTTCCGCTGCTTGGCGTGGCGCTGTTCGCGCTGCTGATCGGCGCTGGCCTGCTGGCCTATTTCAACCTGCGCGCCCGCGCGCTGTCGCCCGCCATCACCGAGGCGCGCCTGCAGGCCTTGCAGGCGCGCATCCGCCCGCATTTTCTGTTCAACAGCCTGAACGCCGTGCTGTCGCTGGTGCGCAGTGACCCGCACCGCGCCGAGCGTGCGCTGGAAAACATGGCCGACCTGTTCCGCGCATTGATGGGCAACGCCAGCCAGATGGCCCCGCTGGAAGACGAAGTCGCACTCACCCGCGCCTATCTGGAACTGGAGCAGCTGCGTCTGGGCGACCGCCTGCAGGTGGCCTGGCACATCCATAAAATGCCGGCCGACGCGCTAATCCCGCCGCTGGTGATCCAGCCGCTGGTGGAAAATGCGGTCTACCACGGCATCGAACCACAGCCCGAGGGCGGCGAAATCAGCCTCAACATTTATCGCAGCGCCGACAAGGTGCACATCGTGGTGCGCAATCCGATCGCCACCGACGTCAGCCACCACAAGGGCAACCGCATAGCGCTGGCGAATATCCGCGAGCGCCTGCTGCTGCACTTCGATCTTGATGCCCAGCTCAAGTTGGAACCGCTGGGCGCCGTTTATCAGGTGCACATCGTCATTCCCTATACCCGTGAACGCACCCAAACCGCCCTTGCGCGTCCTTATCGTCGATGACGAGGCGCCCGCACGCCGTCGCCTGCGCGACGTGCTGGCGGATTGCACCGGCCAACTACAGGTCGACATCGTCGGCGAGGCCGACAATGGGCTGGATGCGCTGAACCAGGTGCAGCAGCAGCCGGTCGATGCGGTGCTGCTCGATATCCGCATGCCCGGCATGGACGGCCTGGAATGCGCCGTCCACCTCAACCGGTTGTCGGCACCGCCTGCCATCATCTTCAGCACTGCCTACGATGCCTACGCCTGCCAGGCGTTTGATCTCAACGCCGTCGACTATCTGCTGAAGCCGGTGCGTGCCGACCGCCTGGTACGTGCCCTGTCGCGGGCGCACCGGCTGAATGCGACTGCGCTCGATCATCTGCGTGAGGCTCATCCGAAAGCACGCACGCATCTGTCGGTCAACGAAAAAGGCCGTATCGTGCTGATTCCGGTGGCGAACATTCTCTATCTCAAGGCGGAGCTTAAATATGTCACCGTGCGTACTGCCGCGCGCGAATTCCTCATCGAGGAATCGCTCGCCCGGCTGGAAAGCGAATTTGACGAAGCCTTCCTGCGCATCCACCGCAACTGTCTGGTCGCCAGCGCGCGCATCCGCGAAATCGGCAAGCTGCCCGGCGAGGATGACGGCCACTTTCTGTGCCTGGATGGGCTGGACGAGCGTCTGATGGTGAGCCGGCGTCAGTACTCCGCCCTGCGCGAAAAAATAAAATCAATATAAACAATGAACTAGCTTAAACCTACAACTAAAGTTGTATATACAATATTTGCTTCCCTTCGTAGGATGAACGGGCTTGCTGTTTGCGCCGCAAGCAGGAAGTTCTCCGCAAGAGGGGTTGTCTCCTCCGTTCCGCCGGGTTCGCAAGGACCCGGCATTTTTTTGCCCGCGCTCGGTATCATGGCGGCCATGAAACACGACATCCCTGACCTCACCGAAACCGAGCTTGCCAGCGAAACCGTTTTCAAGGGGCGGCTGATGCACGTCAAGTGCGACCACGTGCGCCTGCCCAATGGAAAGGAATCGACGCGCGAGTACATCGTCCATCCTGGCGCCGTCGTCGTCATCCCGGTGTTCGACAACGGCGACCTGCTGCTGGAACGCCAGCACCGCTACCCGCTGCACCGCGACTTCATCGAACTGCCGGCGGGCAAGATCGACCCCGGCGAGGATGACCTGAGCTGCGCGAAACGGGAACTGGAAGAGGAAACCGGCTACACCGCCAGCGAGTGGCGCGAGGTCACCACCATCTATCCTTGCATCGGCTATTCGGATGAACGGCTGGCGTTCTATCTGGCGCGCGGGCTGGCACCGGGCAACCACGGCCGCGACCACGACGAATTCCTGGAAATCCTGCGGGTGCCGTTCGGCGAGGCGATGGACTGGCTGCGCAGCGGAAAAATTTGCGAAACCAAAATCGTGATCGGGCTGTTCTGGCTGGAGAAAATGCGGGACCAGGGCTGGTAATCCCCGCAAATTCAATCCGGTGATACGGTTTCAAGTTTCTGGCGAATATCTGGCGCTGGATAAAACACTTTCTTACGCCTTCCATGCAGGGCCTCACTCAGCAGTCCCAGCGCCGCCAACCCATGAGATCGGCGCGTGCCGTCGCGTAAGCAATCTGGTGCGAACGCTGATGGCTTTCAATGGTGAAATACTCGTCTGGTCGTTTGAGTGCATGGGCAAGCAATGCAGTTTGGCGATGATTTAGTTGTTTTTCGCGAGTTTGCAATGTCCTGAGTTTTGCACTTAATTGCGCCTGCTCCCTCTGTTTCTGCTGTAAATATTGGTGCAGCGCGGACAATCCGTTGAGTATGACTTCTGTCTGATGCAGCAGGAAATAGGTGGTGTCGCCTGAGTCAGTTTCGGTCAGCAAATAGGCGCGAGCGTATTGCGCAGGAGCCTTTCGAAGGATGCGTGAGATGGACAAGTATTCAATCAACCAATATCCCTGTTTGGCCATATACCAGTAAAACAGGGCGCGACCAGTTCGGCCGTTGCCATCGGCAAATGGGTGGTCGTATCCCACCATAAAATGCAGCAGAATCGCGCGCACAATGGGGTGAATGAATGTGTCACCAGAAACGGTCGCGTTGGCGAAGTCGCACAGTGTTTGCAGACGTTGCGGTAACTCACTGGCCAGGGGGGGCGATGCAGTACGAGTCTGTCGTTGTTCGGCGCCACGATTTCAATATCGTCGCTAGTGCGCAATTGCCCGCAGTCTTCGGGACGCTCCAACGTGCCTTCGGTCAACACGCGTTGCAACTCGATCACGTGGCCAGGTTCGAGTGTGTCCCTGCAAATATCGCGGATACGCCGCATTGCCTCGAAATTATTGAAAATCATCCGCTCGCTGAGCGTGCCGGGTTTACGTCCTTCGCGCAGCATGGCTTCGGCGACACGGCGGGTCGTTGAGGCGCCTTCCAACTGGCTGGAGGTGATCGCTTCCTCGATCAGGCTGCTGATCAAATAGCGACCCTGATCGGCCCGAAGCGCAGCATTGTCCTCTCCACCCGGCACCAAGCCAGCACCCTGGACCGCCGCTGCACCGCTGCATACCCATATCTGGCCTAGCAGCATTGTCCTCTCCACCCGGCACCAAGCCAGCACACCGGTCAATCTCGTGCAGGCTTTTCAGCAAAGGTTCGGGCAGTGTGTAGCTGAAAGCCTCCCCCTGTTTGTCCTGAAAAGGTAGTGTGTTCGCACTAACGCTGCGCGCAAGGCGAAGTGCCAGCCACCAGATTTTATGACTCAGTCCAGCAGGCGGGACGCGGTGACGCAAATCATCCCAATGCAAATAATGGCCATGCGCCAATGGACCTAACTTGAGCTGGGCAAGCTGAGGCAGGGTTTCAGCGCTTGCCACCTGCATCAACTCATTCAGAGACGGGGGAGGGAGCGGAATTTTCATTCTGTGACTATCAATTTGATATTGATTGATGGTATTTGATAGATCGCGCCCACCCAGCGTGGGCGGGGATCAGGGCTGGTAGGCCAGGTTCGGCGCCAGCCAGCGCTCCGCTTCCTGCACCGTCCAGCCCTTGCGGCGGGCGTAGTCCTCGACCTGGTCGCGCTCGATCTTGGCCACGGCGAAATACTGGCTGTCGGGATGCGACAGGTAGAAGCCCGACACCGCGGCGCCCGGCCACATGGCGAAGTTTTCGGTCAGCACCACGCCGATGCGGGCGGTGGTGTCGAGCACGTCGAACAGCGCGGCTTTTTCGCTGTGCTCGGGGCAGGCGGGATAGCCCGGTGCCGGGCGGATGCCCTGGTATTTTTCCGCGATCAGATCGTCATTGATGAGTGCTTCCTCGCTGGCGTAGCCCCAGAACTCGCGGCGCACCCGCCTATGCAGGTGCTCGGCAAAGGCCTCGGCCAAACGATCGCACAGCGACTTGAACAGGATGGCGGAATAGTCGTCGTGGGCAGCTTCGAAGGCGCGGGCGCGCTCGTCCTCGCCGATGCCGGCGGTCACCACGAAGGCGCCGAGGTAATCCTTGAGCCCGCTGGCCTTGGGCGCGACGAAGTCGGCGATGCACAGGTTGGCACGGCCTTCCGGCTTTTTCATTTGCTGGCGCAGGTTGTGCCAGGTCATCAGCACCTTCTCGCGCGACTCGTCGGCATACACCTCGATGTCGTCGTCATTCACCGTGTTGGCCGGGAACAGGCCGAACACCGCGCGCGCTTCCACCCAGTTCTCCGCAATCATCTTCTTCAGCATCGCCTGGGCGTCGTGGTAGAGCTTGGTTGCTTCGGTGCCGACCACCTCGTCGTCGAGGATTTTCGGGAATTTGCCATGCAGCTCCCACGAGGCGAAGAACGGCGTCCAGTCGATGACTTCGGCCAGCTTGGCGATGTCGTAGGCTTTCAGCACGTGGACGCCAGGCTGTTTCGGCACCGGCGGCGTGTAGCTGGCCCAGTCGATCCTGAACTTGTTGGCGCGTGCTTCGGCGAGCTTCAGCCGGACGGTGTCGGACTTGTGCTTGAGATGGCGTTCGCGCGTTATTGCATAGTCCGCTTTGATGTCGGCGGCAAAGGCGCCGCGCAGGTCGTTCGACAGCAACTGGGTGCAGACGCCGACCGCGCGCGAGGCATCCTTCACGTACACCACCGCGTGTTCGTAATTCGGTTCGATCTTCACCGCGGTGTGCGCCAGCGAGGTGGTCGCGCCGCCGATCAGCAGTGGGATGGTGAAACCCTGGCGCTGCATTTCCTTGGCGACATGCGCCATTTCCTCCAGCGAGGGCGTGATGAGGCCGGACAGCCCGATGATGTCGGCATTGTGCTCGCGCGCCGCGTCGAGGATTTTCTGCGCCGGCACCATCACGCCGAGATCGACGATGTCGTAGCCGTTGCAGCCGAGCACCACGCCGACGATGTTCTTGCCGATGTCGTGGACGTCGCCCTTCACCGTGGCCATGATGATTTTGCCCGCGCTTTGCGCATCGCCAGCCCGCTTGTCGGCCTCGATGAAAGGCAACAGGTGCGCCACCGCCTGCTTCATCACGCGCGCGGATTTCACCACCTGCGGCAGGAACATCTTGCCGGCGCCGAACAGGTCGCCGACCACGTTCATCCCCGCCATCAGCGGGCCTTCGATCACGTGCAGCGGGCGCTCGGCTTCAAGACGGGCCGCTTCGGTGTCCTCGACGATGTACTGGGTGATGCCCTGCACCAGCGCGTGACTCAGCCGCTCGTTCACCGGCAGCTGGCGCCAGGACAGGTCTTCGACTCTTTCCTTGGCGCCGCCTTTCACGTTCTCGGCAAAGCTCACCAGCCGCTCGGTCGAATCGGCGCGGCGGTTGAGCAGCACGTCCTCGACGCGTTCCTTCAGCTCGGGGTCGAGATTGGCGTACACGCCGAGCTGGCCGGCGTTGACGATGCCCATGTCCATCCCGGCCTGGATCGCGTGATAGAGGAAGGCGGTGTGGATCGCCTCGCGCACGGCGTCGTTGCCGCGGAAGGAGAAGCTCACGTTCGACACGCCGCCCGAGATGTGCGTGTGCGGCAGATTCTGGCGGATCCAGCGGGTGGCCTCGATGAAGTCCACCGCGTAGTTGGCGTGCTCCTCGATGCCGGTGGCGACCGCGAAGATGTTCGGGTCGAAGATGATGTCCTCGGCCGGGAAGCCGACGGTTTCGGTCAGCAGCTTGTAGGCGCGCGCGCAGATTTCGGTCTTGCGCGCGTAGGTGTCGGCCTGGCCGGTTTCGTCGAAGGCCATCACGATCACCGCCGCGCCGTAGCGCAGGCACAGCTTGGCGCGCTCGATGAACTCGGCTTCGCCTTCCTTCATCGAGATGGAATTGACGATGCCCTTGCCCTGGACGCACTTCAGTCCGGCCTCGATCACGCTCCACTTCGACGAGTCGATCATGATCGGCACCCGCGCGATGTCAGGCTCCGAAGCGATCAGGAGCAGAAAGCGCACCATCGCCGCCTCGGCGTCGAGCATGCCCTCGTCCATGTTGATGTCGATGATTTGAGCGCCGTTTTCCACCTGCTGGCGTGCGACCGACAGCGCGTCGTCGTAGCGGCCTTCGAGGATCATGCGGGCGAAGGCCTTGGAGCCGGTGACGTTGGTGCGCTCGCCGACGTTGACGAAGAGAGAGTCCTTGCCAACGTTGAAAGGTTCCAGCCCGGACAGGCGCATCGCCGGCTCCAGCACGGGCGGCACACGCGGCGCGACGCCTTCGACCGCCTTGGCAATCGCTGCGATATGCGTGGGGGTGGTGCCGCAGCAGCCGCCGACAATATTCAGCAGCCCAGAACGCGCCCATTCGCCGATATGCACCGCCATTTCCGCGCCGTCCATGTCGTATTCGCCGAAGGCATTCGGCAGGCCGGCGTTCGGGTGGGACGAGACGAACACATCGGCCTTGTTCGACAGCTCCTCGACGTACTGGCGCAGCAGGTCGGGGCCGAGCGCGCAGTTCAGCCCGATCGACAGCGGCCGCACGTGGCGCACCGAATTCCAGAACGCTTCACCGGTCTGGCCCGACAGGGTGCGGCCGGAGGCATCGGTGATGGTGCCGGAGATCATTACCGGCAGCCGCAGATTGTTTGCCTCGAAGTACTCCTCGATGGCAAACAGCGCGGCCTTGGCGTTCAGCGTGTCGAAAATCGTCTCGACTATCAGGATGTCCACGCCGCCCTTGACCAGGCCGTCGATCGCCTCGAGATAGGCTATACGCAACTGGTCAAAGGTCACGTTGCGAAAGCCGGGATCGTTGACGTCAGGCGAGATCGTGGCAGTGCGCGAGGTCGGCCCAAGCACGCCGGAAACGAAGCGCGGCTTGTCCGGGTTCTGTGCGGTCGCCTCGTCGGCGGCCTCGCGCGCCAGCCGGGCAGCGGTGAAGTTAAGCTCCGGCACCAGATGTTCCAGGTGGTAATCCGCCATGGAAATCGAGGTGGCGTTGAAGCTGTTGGTCTCAAGAATGTCGGCGCCGGCGGCCAGATACTTATTGTGCAATTCCCTGATGATGTGCGGCTGCGTCAGGCACAGCAGATCGTTGTTGCCCTTCAGGTCGTGCGCGAAATCGGCGAAACGTTCGCCGCGATAATCGGCTTCACCGAGCTTGTACGACTGGATCATCGTTCCCATCGCGCCGTCGAGAACCAGGATGCGTTGGGCGAGTAGGGAATGCAGCAGGACGGTGCGGGACATGATGGGCAGCAGAGACGAGGGAACGCTGCATTATATAAGGGTCTGGTTGTTACGCCCGCTGAGCATGGCGGGTGCGCAGTAACGAGTTTCTGTCGCAGCAGTCCGACTCTCGACAGCTGGCGTGTCGCCATGCCGAAGGCGGGATGAGGAAACCCTCGCCGCACGGTATGACGTGATGCTTGAGGCGGTGGGTACGATATTTGCACTTGATCCGCTGTCTGACGATGGCAGTCAACGACCATCGTCTCCTGTTTAACGAGCGAGACCCAGATTTCATGCTGAAACTTTCCCTGATGGCAGGATTGCTGGCTGGGCTGAGCCTGTCCCCGCTGGCGCAGGCCGACCGCGTCGCCGATGCCGCGCGTTATTACGAGGATGCACTCACCCGCTACGAGCGCCGCGACGATGCCGGTGCGATCATCCAGTTGAAGAATGCGCTGAAGGAAGACGCACGCATGCTGCCCGCGCTGGTGCTGCTGGGTCAGGCGCACTTGCGCCGAGGCGAGTATGCCGCGGCGGAGCGGGTGTTTGCCGATGCCGAACGGGTGGGCGCGGCGCGTGGCGAGATCGTGACGTATCAGGCACGGGCCTACTTCGACCAGGCGAAATACACGCCGCTGCTGGAAAAATTTGGTGCCGAAGGCCTGCCGCCCGCGCCGCGCCTGGAAGTCCTGCTGCTGCGGGCGCAGTCGCAGATGGCGCTCAGCCAGTTCGACGCCGCCATGCGTTCAGCGCAGCAAGCGGAACAGGTGCCGGGCGGTGCGGTGCGTGCGCTGGCCTTGCAGGCCCGCATCCACCTCAATGCCGGGCGCCCGCAGGACGCCAGCGCCATCGTGGCACGGGCGCTGCAACTGGCGCCGCGCGATGCCGACGCCTGGAATATGCAGGCGTCGATTGCGCATGCGGGTGGCAACCTGAATCAGGCGGTTCAGGATTATTCGCGCGCGCTCGCCAATCAGCCCGACCACCTTGATGCGCGGCTGGCGCGCGCCGGACTGCTGCTCGACCTGAAGCGCGATGCCGAGGCCAAGACCGATCTCGATTATTTGCAGAAGCGGTTTGCCTTCGATCCGCGTGGCGCCTACCTGCGTGCGCTGTATTACGGTCGCCGCGGGGACGAGGCGCGGGTGCGCGAAGCGCTCATCGAAGTCACCCGTACGCTGTCGCAGTTGCCACCCGATTTCGTGGCCGGCCGCGAACAGTTGCAATTGCTGGGCGGACTGGCGCATTACGCGCTAAATGAATTCGAACGCGCCAAGGGTTACCTGACGCAGTACCTCAATGCGCGCCCGCGCGAGGCGGGCGCGCGCAAGGTGCTGGGGGCGATCTACTTGGCCGAAAAGCAGTACGACCGCGCCATTGCCACGCTGGAACCGGCGCTGAAAGCGCAGCCGGACGACGCGCGCATCCTGTCCATGCTCGGCTCGGCACACATGGGCAAGGGCAATCACGTCAAGGCGTCGTTACTGTTTCAGGATGCGGCGCAGGCAAAGGACAGCCCGGACGTTCAACTGGGACTGGGCTTGAGCCTGATCGGGCGTGGTCAGCAGGCTGAGGGTTTCGCCGCGCTACAGCGCGCGTATCAACAGGACCCGGGGCAGGCACAGACTGGCGCGCCGCTGGCGATCACCCACCTCAAGCGCGGTGAGCCTAACAAGGCGGTAACCGTGGTGGAGGCCGTTCTCAGACGTGATCCGAATAATCTGTCAGTGCGCAACCTGCTGGGGGTTGCAAAGTTGGCTGCGGGGGACCGCGCAGGTGCGCGCGCCGCTTACGAAGCGGTGATCAAGGCCGATCCGGCGTTCCATGCAGCCCAACTCAATCTGGGGCGGCTGGACGAGGCCGAAGGGCAGGCGCCGCGCGCGCGCCAGAGATATCTCGGCGTGCTCCAGGCCGACCCCAGGCACGTGAGCGCGATGATGGAGTTGGCACGGCTGGAAGAAGCGGCCGGCCGCCCCGGCGAAGCGATCCGCTGGCTGGAAAAGGCACGCAGCCTGCAGGCGCGCGACCTGCGCCCCTTGCTGGCCTTGAGCGGCCTCTATCTGCGCCAGGGCAACGCCCAGCAAGCGCTCAATATCGCCAAGGATGCGCAGGCCATCGCGCCTGACCAGGCCGACACCTTGATGACCCTGGCGCTGGCGCAAATCGCCATCGGCAACGTCGAATTGGCGCGCACCTCGTTGCGCCGCATCAGTCAGCTAGCCGCTTTTGATGCCGCCTGGCTCAGCCGCGTCGCTGCGCAGCAGATGCGTATAGGCGATACCGAGTCCGCCCGCTACAGCCTGAGCAAGGTGTTGCTGGTCGATCCACGTCACCTGCCCGCGCTCATGTTGCAAGCCCGCATCGACCTGCAAACCGGCAAGCTGGCGGACGCCGAAAAACGCATCACCGAGCTTTTGGCCCGGCCAGACGCCCGGGCCGAAGCGCATGGTCTGCTGGGCGAACTGCGTATGCAGCAGCAACGCTATGCCGATGCACTCCAGGCCTTCCGTGTCGCGCATGCCCGCCAGAACAATACCGACAGCCTGTTCGGCCTGTATCGCGTCCTCCTGGCGTCAAACCAGGCGAACGAAGCTGCTCTCCTGATGGCAGACTGGACCCAACGTTACCCGCGTGATCGACCTGCCCGGCATGCTTTGGGCGAGGCGTATATGGCGCTCAAGGACTGGCCGCGAGCGCGCTCGGTATTCAGCGAATTGATCCGCACCGACTCAAGGGATGCGCGTGCCCATAACAATCTGGCCAATGCGTTGTTGCAGCAGCGCGATCTGGCCGCTGCGCTCAGCTATGCCGAACAGGCTCGGTCGCTCGCGCCGAATGTTCCGCAGGTCAACGACACTCTGGGCTGGGTGCTGGTGCAGCTGGGGCAGGTCGAGAAAGGCCTGCGCTATCTGCGTGAAGCCGCCCTGCGCGCTCCGGACGACCCCGAAATCCAGTCACATCTGAATGCGACGTTGCGCAAACTTGGTAAACGTTAACGAGGGGACAATCGCAGAACTGTCGCTTTTTTTTACATATGGCGTGGGCAGGCCGAGTGGCGTTTTACTAACTAATTGATTTTAAATTAGAATCATTCTCTGGTATCGATATTGCTTGTTTTCTGGGTAACCAATAACCAAGCAATTTCAGGAGCGTAAATAAAATGAAAACCATGCGGACTCGATCATTCCAAAAACTCGCTTGCCTGCTGGCAGGCGTCGCCATGTGTGGTGGAGGCAGTGCAATCGCCGCCACCTGGACCTTCACCGGCAACTCACTTGAACTGCCGGCAGGTTATGGTGCAGCGCAGGACACGGTCGGCGGAGTAACGGCCACCGCCACAGCGTGGGCGAATACGGCCAACGGTTTGGAAGGCAGCAACACCGTGTTGGCAAGTGCCTACCTCACCCCGCAGGGCAGCAGGGGTCTGGGCATAAGGCACGCTGATAGCGAGAGCACCAGTTCGCCACAGCATGCCATGGACAACGATGGCCGCAAGGAATCCATCCTCTTCAGCTTCGTGGGCGACAAGGTCAATCTCACCTCCAGCTATTTTGGCTGGATTTCCAACGACTCCGACTTCTCTGTCTACGCCTACACCGGCGCAGACGTGGGTCCCGTCAGCGGTCTGACCTATGGCAACCTCACCAGCAACGGCTGGGCGCTGGTCGGCCACTACAACGAAGCCAGCCAAAGCAATAACAATGGCAGCACCAAAACATTTGCCAACAACATTTTTTCCAGCTACTGGCTGATTGGGGCTTACAACGGCGCCAGTGCCGACAGCAAGAACGATTATTTCAAGCCTAAAACTGTGTCGGGCCTCACCTGTACAGATAATCCAAGTGGCCAGGGCTGTGGTACCACGACCAGCGAAGCTCCCGAGCCGGGCACCCTGCTGCTCGTGGGTATTGGGATGCTGGGACTGACACGTGTGACCAGCCGGCGCACTGCACGTTGAGTTTCTCCGCAACGCATCCAAACCCCGCCCATGCGGGGTTTTTTTTCGCCAAGACATGTCGTCTGAATCGGGCGCGCTGCTATGGTGAAGACTTAATGACCCAGGAGTTTTGCATGAAGCAGTTCAGCCCAACCGAAGCCCATGCTTTTTTACAGACGCATCCCGAAGCGGTATTCATCGACTGCCGCTCGGAAATCGAATACCTGTTCGTCGGTCATCCCGTGGGGGCGATCCACATCGCCTGGCAGGACGGCCCGGACTGGGACGTCAACCCGGATTTTCTCGGCCACGCGCGCAAGGCTGCATCGGCCAACCGTCCGGTGGTGCTGATCTGCCGCTCGGGGCGGCGCTCGATGGAAGCCGGACGTTACCTCGAGAAATACGGTTTTCCCGAGGTTTATAACGTGCTGTATGGGTTTGAGGGCGACATGGACGAAACGCGCCACCGCAGCACGAAAAACGGCTGGCGGGTTGACGGCCTGCCGTGGGAACAGACTTGATGGATTTGTCCGCGGATAAAAAAGCTCAGGCCAGCGTTACGCCCAGCCAGGCGCCGATGAAATAGGTAGCCAGTCCCGCAGCGCCGCCGATGCCGAGCATGCGCAAGCCGCTCATGACGGCGTGGCGGCCGGTGAACAGGCTCATGCTGGCGCCGACGGCGAACAGGCCTAGCGCGGTGAGCGCGATCGAGACGGTGAGCGCGGCGCCATGGCCGAACAGGAACGGCAACAACGGCAGCGCCGCACCGGCAGTGAAGGCGGCAAACGAGGAGCTTGCCGCCACCCAGGGCGAACCGAGTTCGTCGGGGTTGAGTCCGAGTTCCTCGCGCGCCAGCGTGTTCAGCGCGCGCTCCGGATCCTGCATCAGGGTATCGGCCAGCCGCCGCGCCTCGGCAGCGTCCATGCCCTTGGCGGCGTAGATCAGCGCCAGTTCGGCGGCTTCTTCTTCCGGGTAGGTTTCCAGTTCGTCGCGTTCAAGGCCAATCTGGTATTCGAACATTTCGCGTTGCGCGCGCACCGACACGTATTCGCCCGCCGCCATCGAGAATGCGCCCGCCAGCAATCCGGCCACGCCGGTCAGCACAATGATGGCCGGCTCCTGCGCAGCACCGGCGACGCCGTAAATCAGCGCGGCATTCGACACCAGGCCGTCGTTGACGCCGAACACGCCGGCACGCAGGGCATTGCCGGCGGCGCCATTCTGGTGGTGCTTGCCGATGTCGTCGCGCCGGAGCGGCGTGCCGTGCGGCGGGTTATGCGTGTAAAGCACCATGCCGCGCACCTTCATCGCCGCCAGCACGCCGCGCATCGCGCGCGGCCTGAACACGCGGGTGAGACCGGCGACAACGCGGGTGCGCAGGTCGGGCCGAAAGGCGGCCGGTTGTTGGCCGCCGCTTTGCGTGATGGTATTCAGCCAGATTTCCGCCTGTTCGTCGGCCGCCTGCGCCAGTTCATCAAACAACGCCGCGCGCGGCGTGCCGCGTTCGCAGTCGGCCACCATGCGGTAAAGCCAGGCCGAGCGTTTTTCCTCCTGCCAGGATTCGTGCGGATCGCTCATGCCGCCTGTCTCCGGTACTGGATTGCCTCGGCCAGATGGGCGGACGTAATGGCGTCGCTGCCGGCGAGGTCGGCCACGCTGCGCGCCAGCTTGAGCACGCGGTGATAGGCGCGTGCCGACAGATTCAATCGGGCAATCGCCTGCTTGAGCAGGGCTTCCCCGGCCGCATCCAGCGTGCAGTGCTGGTCGATTTCCTGCGTGCCGAGCGCGGCGTTGGGTTTGCCCTGGCGCGCCATCTGGCGGTCGCGCGCCGCCTGCACGCGTTCGCGGATGGCGGCGCTGGCCTCGCCCGCGCCGGCCTGCATCAGTTCGTCCTGCGTCAGCGCGGGCACGCTGATCTGGATGTCGATGCGGTCGAGCAGGGGTCCGGAAATGCGCCCGCGATAGCGCGCAATCTGGTCCGGCGTGTCGCGGCACGCCTGGGTGGGGTGGCCGAGGTAGCCGCAGGGACAGGGATTCATCGCGGCGACGAGTTGAAACCGTGCGGGGAAATCGGCCTGCCGCGCCGCGCGCGAAATCGTGATGCGGCCGGTCTCCAGCGGTTCACGCAGCACTTCCAGCACTTGGCGCGAAAACTCGGGCAGCTCGTCGAGAAACAGCACGCCGTGATGCGCCAGCGAAATCTCGCCCGGGCGCGGATTGCCGCCGCCGCCCACCAGCGCCACCGCGGATGCGGTGTGGTGCGGCGCGCGGAACGGACGGCGCCGCCAGTGCGCGTGGCGAAAGCCGCCGTTGAGCGATTGCACCGCGGCGGCTTCCAGCGACTCGGTCTCGTTCATCGCCGGCAGGATGCCGGGAAAGCGCGCGGCGAGCATCGACTTGCCGGTGCCGGGCGGCCCCGCCATCAGCACCGAATGGCCGCCGGCGGCGGCGACTTCGAGCGCGCGCTTGGTGGCGGCTTGGCCTTTGACGTCGGCAAAATCGGGGTAGTCCGGTGCGGCGCAGGCGTTGTCCGAAACCGGTGCGGCGAGTGTGCCTTGGCCGGCGAGCCACGCGCACACCTCCAGCAGGCTCGTTGCCCCGAGCGTGTCGACGCCGCTGGCCAGCGCGGCTTCGCCGGCCGAAGCCGCGGGCAGCACCAGCAGCCGGCCGGCGCTACGGGTGGCCAGTGCCATCGCCAGCGCGCCGCGCACTGGGCGCAGCTCGCCGGTCAGCGCCAGTTCGCCGGCGAATTCGGTTTGTTTGAACTTGTCGGCGGGAATCTGCCCGGAGGCGGCGAGGATCGCCAGTGCAATCGGCAGATCGAAGCGCCCGGATTCCTTGGGCAGGTCGGCTGGGGCGAGGTTGACCGTGATGCGCCGCGCCGGGAATTCGAAACGCGCGTTCTGGATCGCCGCGCGCACGCGGTCGCGCGCCTCCTTCACCTCGGTCTCGGGCAGGCCCACCAAAGTAAACGCCGGCAGGCCGTTGGCCAGATGCGCCTCGACCACCACCTCGGGCGCATCCATGCCGTTCAGCGCCCGGCTTTTGACGACGGCGACGGCCACTTAGTCTTCTTCGAGTTGCTGCTTTTCCAGCTCAGCCAGGCGCGCTTCCAGCTGCGCCAGCTTCTCGCGCGTGCGCGCCAGCACCTCGGTCTGCACGTCGAATTCCTCGCGGCTCACCATATCCAGCTTGCCGAGCATCGAGGTCACCCCGGCCTTGAGATTCTGCTCGATGTCTTTCGCGGGCGACTGCTTCAACGCCTCGCCCAGCTTGCTGACCAGATCGCTGATGAAAGCGGGGTTGGGGAATTTCGGATTCGGGTTCATGGCGGCCTCCAATAAGTGGGGAGTGTAGCAAGCACTGCGCCTATGGCGTAGCACAAGCACCACGCTACGGCGCGCAGCACAAAGAGGGTGCATGGCGTTTTCATGGCGCACCACAAAAGTGCGGCCTATCTTTGAATTAGCTGATCTTGAAATATAACTTATTGTTTTTTAATGAAATATTAATTGGCACGGCTTGTGCTGAATGGGTAGTGCAATTTTGCGCGTCTTCATTTTCGGAGAAACTTATGAAAAAACTTGTACACGCTTTGGTTCTGACCGGTCTGGTGGGCGTGCCCGCCCTCGCAATGGCAGCTGAACAACCTGCTTCGCCGCATACCCTGAGCGCCAACATTACCCTGACCTCGGATTATGTCTTCCGTGGCGTTTCCCAGACCCAGAACCAGCCGGCTATCCAGGGCGGTGTTGATTACAGCCACGCCAGCGGCTTCTATGTGGGAACCTGGGCTTCGAACGTCGACTGGGTTTCACTTGGGTACAAGGAAGACAGCAGCATGGAGATCGATCTCTATGGCGGCTACAAGGGATCGCTGGGTGATGTCGGCTACGACGTTGGTGTCATCACCTACTACTATCCCGGCGATCAAATCGCGGGTGCGAACGACCCGGATACCACCGAGGTTTATCTGGGCGCAAGCTGGAAGTTCCTGAGTGCGAAGTACAGCTATGTCGTCTCCGATCGCTTTGTCGGGTGGGGGACATCGGTTGGCAATGGAGACACACAGGGTAGCTACTACGTCGAACTGAATGGCAACTACGATCTCGGCAATGGCTGGGGCATCCTGGGCCACGTCGGCTACCAGGATGTTAAAGATAACGACGACGCCTCCTACACAGACTGGAAAGTGGGCGTAAGCAAGAACATTGGTTTTGGTACGGTCGCCCTGGCCTACACCGACACCGATGCAGACTCCGTTGCCTACACCTGGGCGGGTGAAGAAGTCGCCGACGGTCGCGTGTTCGTGTCCTTTTCCAAGAGCTTCTAACCCAGCCTAACGTACTTGTACCCTTCCCGTTATCCGGGAAGGGGGTGAGGCCAGATGGGCACAACTAATCAGGAGATGGTTATGAAATTCGTAACGGCAATCATCAAGCCGTTCAAGCTGGACGAAGTGCGCGAGGCGTTGTCCGCCATCGGCGTCACCGGCTTGACGGTCACGGAAGTGAAGGGGTTTGGGCGGCAGAAGGGCCATACCGAGCTGTATCGCGGCGCGGAGTATGTGGTCGATTTTCTGCCCAAAGTGAAGATTGAAGTGGCCATCAAGGCCGAGTTGCTGGAGCGCGTGATCGAGGCGATCGAAAAAGCGGCCAACACCGGCAAGATCGGCGACGGCAAGATTTTTGTCACCAGCCTGGAACAGGTCGTGCGCATCCGCACGGGCGAATCCGGCCCCGACGCCCTGTGAGGAGCATGAACATGAAAAAGCTATTTGCTTCGTTGGGCCTGATGTTTGCCCTGTTGTCTCCCAATCTGGTTCTGGCTGAAGATCCGGTCGCTGCGCCTGCTGCGGAAGCGGTTGCGGTTGAAGCGGCTCCGGTTGCCGAAGCGGCCGCACCCGCTGAAGCAGCACCGGCCGAAGCTGCGCCCACTGAAGAAGCGGCTGCACCGGTACCCGACAAGGGCGATGTCACCTGGATGCTGATCGCCACCATGGTGGTCGTTCTGATGACCATTCCCGGTCTGGCGTTGTTCTACGGTGGCCTGGTGCGCACCAAGAACATGCTGTCGGTGCTGACCCAGGTATTCGCGGTGTTCTGTCTGATCTCCATCCTGTGGGTGATCTACGGCTACAGCCTGGCGTTCACCGACGGCGGCGGCATGAACAGCTTCATCGGTGGTCTTTCGAAGATGTTCCTGGCCGGCGTGGATACCAGCGTCGTGGTGGAAACCTTCTCCAAGGGTGTGGTGATTCCCGAAATGCTGTTCATGGTTTTCCAGCTGACCTTCGCTGCGATTACCACGGCCCTGATCGTCGGTGGCCTGGCTGAGCGCGTCAAGTTCTCCGCCTTGCTGGTGTTTTCCGCGCTGTGGTTCACCTTCTCCTATCTGCCGGTAGCCCACATGGTGTGGTTCTGGGGCGGTCCGTCGGCTTTCGACGCACCGGCCGGGTTCCTGTTCGCCAAGGGTGCGCTCGACTTCGCTGGTGGCACCGTGGTGCACATCAACGCGGCCATGGCAGCGCTGGTGGGTGCGTTCGTGATCGGCAAGCGCATCGGTTACGGCAAGGAAGCGATGGCACCGCATAACCTGACCTTCACCATGGTCGGCGCCGGCTTGCTGTGGTTTGGCTGGTTCGGCTTCAACGCCGGCTCCAACCTGGAAGCCAACGGCACCACCGTGCTGGCTCTGCTGAACACCGTGCTGGCTGCGGCTGCGGCAGCGCTCGCCTGGATGTTCACCGAGTGGATGATCCGCGGCAAGCCCTCCATGCTGGGTGCGGCTTCGGGTGCTGTCTCCGGTCTGGTGGCGATCACCCCGGCTGCCGGTTTCTCCGGCCCGATGGCGGCAATCGTCCTCGGCGCGGTGGCAGGTGTGGCCTGTCTGTGGGGGGTCACCGGCCTGAAGAAGGCGCTGGGCTATGACGACTCGCTCGACGTGTTCGGCGTGCACGGCATCGGCGGCATCATCGGCGCCATCGGCACCGGCATCGTCGCCAACCCGGCCCTGGGCGGCTCCGGCGTGTACGACTACGCTGCCGGCGCAGTGGCCGAGTTCAACGCCACGGGGCAGATCATCAGCCAGCTGTGGGGCGTGGGCACCGTGATCGTGTGGTCGGGCGTGGTGAGCTTCGTGCTCTTCAAGCTGGTCGATCTCACCATGGGGCTGCGCGTGCCGGAAGAACATGAACGCGAAGGTCTCGATACCGCCTCCCACGGCGAGCGAGCCTACACGATGTAACACGAACTCTATCTCCGAAGGATATTGGGGCGCCCTGCAGGGCGCCCCTTTTTTTCGTTCGGAATCCCGATGAAGAAACTGCTGCCGGCGCAGCGTTTTACGCCGAACTTCCCGCTTTTGAAACCGGGTGTCGTGGGCGGCTATCGACCCGTAAGAGATGGTCGAAGCTAGCTCTCAGAATGTCCGTTGATGCACACCGAAAGCGACCTATTCAAAATCCTATCCCAAGCTTCTCGCCGATAGTTGGGCGTCCTAAACAGGTGCATAATCCATCAGTCACCGGTCTCCTTTTTCATAACGTAATATAGAGACCGGACACTCAAAAGACCGATAACAATCATCAAGATAAACCGCCATGACGGCTGTCTCTACATTAATAAATGCTCGGCCCATGGGTCTCTTGAATAACTGTTAGGCGTCGGAATGCCCACCTTTGTAGCTCTGCTGCGCGGCGTCAATGTTGGCAAGGCCAAGCGCGTTCCAATGGCTGAACTCCGAACCTTGTTGAGTGAGCTTGGCTATACAAATGTGGCCACGCTTCTCAATAGCGGCAATGCAGTGTTCCGAGCAACCAAAGGAACACCAGTCAAGCACGCCACCGAGATAGCCAGCGCAATCGCATCCACGCTAAAGGTCGAAGTACCGGTGATCGTCAAGTCAGCGAAAGAGTTGTCCACCATCGTGTCCGAGAACGCGCTGGCTGAGAGAGCCCAAGACCATTCACGCCTGTTGATCGCGTTCGTACAAGATCCCAAGTTACTACCTGGGCTGGCTGCCATCGAGCCGCTGGTCGCACCGTCGGAGCAGTTCCTGGTCGGTAAGAGCGCTGCGTACCTACATTGCGCGACCGGCATACTAGAAAGCAAAGCTGGTGAAGCCCTGCTCGGGAAGGCTGGCAAGTCAGCCACTACAAGAAACTGGGCAACCGTCCTCAAACTACAGGCGTTGGCAAGTGAACCCGACGCCTAACCCCTCCATCGAAAGGGACGTCCAAGGGCTATCGCCCTTGGACGCCCCTCATGTCAAACGTTAAACGTAAAATTCGCATGCCGCGCAAACCTCCTCTAAACGAACGACGGTTGATTCTCGCGCGGGATCAGCGTCGAAAGTACGGCTCGCGCTTAACCTTTCAGGTGCAACGGTCCGTGTACATCGGCGACCTTGAAAATGTCACTCTGCTGCTCCCAGAAGGGACTTTGGCCACCATTCAGCCAGGACAACTACTCGAATCGGAGGGCGGCAAACGCTATGAAATGGAAATTGTTGGCTTTCCGACAGCCAGCGAGGCAGAAAGCGCAGGCATGCAAATGGCCCAAGCGCTGCTGCTCTGCGCAATCAGCCTAGACTTTGGACTGCGCCTCAGCTATCACTCACACGAACCGCCCGCTGTCTTCGATAGAACTGTAAGCACGGGCGCTTTCATGTCGGCGGAGGCATATTCGTCCTGGCCGCAGCAGATAGTTCTCAATGAGTTTGAGAAGGCTCTCGCTGCGCCGCTCAGGGACCGAAGGCTCTTACTCTCCATGGAACTCTTTGCGGCGGCCGCGCTCGAGTCAAATGATCGAGCACGCTTTGTGATGGCGGTTTCTGCACTTGAACCCCTGGCGGAACAACAACCGATGGAGCCTGAAGTCTCGAACGCAGTTGATGCGCTTTGTATTCAACTTGACGCAGATGCATCAGTCCCTGAAAACCTGCGGCAGTCGGTCCGCGGAAGACTTCTCCAGCTAAAGAGCGAGTCAGTCCGCCAAGCTCTAAAGCGGCTGTGTGGAAGGTGGTTCCCATCGGACCCGAATGCATGGACGCACATTGACCGCGCGTACGCACTAAGAAGCGAACTGCTCCACGAGGGCCGTCCCCACGACCTCGATATCCTCCTTCACGAAGAGACAAGAAGTATCGCGAACTACCTCCGTCGCATCTATCAGCAAGAGTATGGATACGCTCTGCAGCGCGCGCCGACCGTCTAACTCAAACGTTACTTGGCTGCTTTGGCTTGGGCACCGGACGTTCGCATAAGTCACTGTGTATGACGGCTCATGGCCGGTGACTGCCATTCAAGCGTGCGATTATTGAAAACCTAAGTGCGCCCGGTGAACTGGATTTGGGGGGCATGCCTGTGAGAAACGCTAGCCTGGGAGGGGGCGGCACGTTGATCGTCGCTCAGGGCGTGAAGCCAGGCAGGGTGGCATCAGGATCGGCGGCGTTGGCGGGACGAGTTGATGAATGTGGCAAAAACGGTTCCCGGCGACAGCCGGGAACCGCGGACAGTTCGGGCAGGATCAGAACCCGGAAACGCCCGGAATCCAGTTGGTTCCCGCCAGCGGCACCCGTGCCATCGCCGCCGCTTCCAGCGTCAGCGCCACCAGGTCCTCACGCTCGAGGTGGTGGACGCTCTGCTTACCGCAGGCGCGGGCGATGGTGGTGAGCTCCATGTTCAGCGTCTTCAGATAATTCTTCAGATGTCGCGCGCCGACCTCGGAGGTCAGCCGCTGCTCCAGCACGGCGTCCTGGGTGGTGATGCCGACCGGGCACTTGCCGGTATGGCAGTGATGGCAGTAGCCGGGCGCGGTGCCGAGCGCAGCGTAGTCGGCGGTGGCATCATGGTGCGCACCATTCTGGAACCAGCTGTCGTGGTTGCAGCCCAGCGCGATCAGCACCCCCTGGCCGATCGACACGGCGTCGGCACCCATTGCCAGCGCCTTGGCGACATCGGGGCCGGTGCGGATGCCGCCGGAGACGATGAGTTGCACCTTGCCTTTCATGTCCAGGTCTTCCAGCGCATCCACCGCCTGGCGCACTGCCGCCAGCGTCGGGATGCCGACGTGCTCGATGAAGCAGGTCTGGGTCGCCGCGGTGCCGCCCTGCATGCCGTCGACCACGACGACGTCGGCGCCCGAATGCACCGCGAGCTTGACGTCGTTGAAGGTTCGCGTAGCGCCGACCTTGACGTAGATCGGCTTCTCCCAGTCGGTCAATTCGCGCATCTCGTGGATCTTGATCGCCAGATCGTCGGGGCCGGTCCAGTCGGGGTGGCGGCAGGCCGAACGCTGGTCGATGCCGGCCGGCAGCGTGCGCATCTTCGCGACGCGGGGCGACACCTTCTGGCCGAGCAGCATGCCGCCGCCACCCGGCTTGGCGCCCTGGCCGATCACCATCTCGATGGCGTCGGCGCGGCGCACGTCGTCCGGGTTGAAGCCGTAGCGCGACGGCAGGCACTGGTAGACCAAGGTCTTCGACGACTGCCGCTCTTCCTGCGTCATGCCGCCGTCGCCGGTGGTGGTCGAAGTGCCGACCTCGGTCGCTGCGCGACCCAGCGCCTCCTTCACGTTGGCGGACAGCGAGCCGAAGCTCATGCCGGCGATGGTGATCGGGATCTCGAGTTCGATCGGCTTCTTTGCAAAACGGGTGCCGAGCACGGTTTTGGTCGAGCACTTCTCGCGATAACCCTCGAGCGGATAGCGCGACAGCGAGGCGCCAAGAAAAACCAGGTCGTCGAAGTTGGGCAGCTGGCGCTTGGCGCCCATGCCGCGGATTTCGTAGAGGCCGTGCGCCGCCGCGTTGCGGATGTAATCGATGGTTTTGCGGTCGTAGCCGAAGGACTCTTCCTTGACGACAGGTTTGGCGGGATGTTCGTTGCTGCTCATGTCAGTACTCCTGATCCGCGTCGGCGTTCCAGTGATAAAGGTTGCGGGCCGAGGCCACGCGTTTGAAGTCGTGCGGGTCGTGCTGCATGCCCGCCGCGGTCAGCAGTTCCTTGACGGTGGCGAAGTCGGCCTCGGTCATCGGCTCGATCTGTGCGTCGGCGCCGAGCGACTTGATGTTGCCGCGCACATAAAGCACCGCCTCGTACAGCGAGTCGCCGAGCGCATCGCCGGCGTCGCCGCAGATCACCATGCGCCCGGCCTGCGCCATGAAGGCGGAAAAGCTGCCGACCGAGCCGCCGACGACGATGTCGCCGCCCTTCAATGAAATGCCGCAGCGCAGGCCGGCGTCGCCGTCGATGACCAGCAGGCCGCCGTGCATCGAGGCGCCGGCGCCGTTGGAGGCGAAGCCCTTCACATGCACGCGGCCGGACATCATGTTCTCGGCCACCCCGGTGCCGGCGCTGCCGAAGATCGTGACCGTGCCGGTTTTGTTCATTCCGCCGGCGTAATAGCCGGCGTGCCCGTGCACCTCGACTTCGACCGGGCAGTCGAGGCCGACGGCGATGTTGTGGGCGCCGTCTGGATTGGTCACCACGACTTGGCGCACGCCCCTGGCCGGGGCGTCCTTGTGAAGAAACGTGTTCACCTCGCGCAGCGGAACCTGGGCGAGATCGAAGCTCATGCGTTCCATACGTACATCTCCTCGGGGGCCGGCTCGAAAACCGTCGCATGCTGGATGCCGGGCAGGTGGGCCAGCGAACGGAATTCGGAGGCGATCGCCACGTAGTCATCGGTTTCCGCCACCACTGCCGGCTTGCAGGCGAAGGGGTCGCGGATCAGTGCCAGCTTGTCGGCGGTGCCCATGAGGAAGGTGTAGAAGCCGTCGAGCGCCTCGAAACCCTTCTGCAATGCGGTTTCCAGATCGTCACCTTCGCGCAGCCGCCATTCGAGAAAACGGCAGGCGGCCTCGGTGTCGTTGTCGGTTTCGAAGCGGATGCCGTGCGGCTCCAGCATGCGGCGTACGCCGTAAGGATTCGACAGCGAACCGTTGTGTACCAGGCAGAAATCCTCGCCGGCGGTGAAGGGATGGGCGCGGTCCGGCGTCACCGCCGATTCGGTCGCCATCCGCGTGTGGCCGACCAGATGGCTGCCGGCAAGACCGCTGAAGGCATAGCGCGCAGCCACCTCGGCCGGCGTGCCGATGTCCTTGTAGAGATCGATGGAGCGGCCGGTGGAGAGGATGTGCAGCTTGGGGTAACGCTCCTTGATCCAGCGCTTGACCGGTTCTGGCGCGATGGCTGCGGTGAGGATCGCGTGGTTGCCCTGCGCCACAATCTTCGCCTCGACGCCGAGGTGTTCCTTCAATTCATGGCCGAGGCCGAGCCAGTTGAAGTCCGCGCCTTCCTCACTCATCCCCGAATACAGGCTGATCTTGCGCGCGTCCTCGCCCAGCGGTTCGGTGAATACGGCAAGGCCGGCCGAATCGGGGCCGCGCTCGGTCATGCCGATCAGCATCGGCACCATCAGTTCGCCGAGCCGCGGTCTGAGCGCCGGCTTCTTCACCAGCAATCCAACAATTCCACACATGGCCAGGTCCTTTCAGAAAAATTCCAGGTAGCTATCGACTTCCCACTCGGAGACATGGCGCATGTACTCGACCCATTCCATGTGTTTGAGCTTGAGGAATTCGTCGGCGACCGGGCCCAGCGCGCCGCAGATCACCTTGTCCTTTTCCAGCGCGGTGAGCGCCTCGCGCAGGTTCTGCGGCAGGATGCCGATCTTTTCCTGCTTCAATTCGGCGGCCGACAGTTCGTAGAGATTCATGTTGTGTGGTTCGCCCGGATCGAGCTTGTGCTCGATGCCGTCGAGGCCGGCAGCGATCACTGCGGCGGTGGCCAGATAGGGGTTGCAGGCGCCGTCGGGCAGACGCAGTTCGAGGCGGCCGCCGGGGATACGCACCATCGACGAGCGGTTGTTGTCGCCGTAGCTGATGTAGGCCGGCGCCCAGGTCGCGCCGGTCAGCGAGCGGCCGACGACCAGGCGCTTGTAGGAGTTCACCGTCGGCGCGCAGATCGCCGCCAGTGCCGGGCCGTGCTTCAACAGGCCGGCGGCGAACTGGTAGGCCAGCGGCGACAGGTCGAGGCCGCGCTTGTCCTTCTTGTCGAGGAACAGGTTCTTCTTGCCGTCCGACAGGCTCATGTGCATGTGCATGCCGTTGCCCGGACGGTTGGCGAAGGGCTTGGGCATGAAAGAGCAGATCAGGCCCATTTCGTTGGCGATCTCGGCGGCAGCCATCTTGAAGAAGATGTAGTGGTCGCACGAAGTCAGGCAATCGGTGTAGGTGTAGTTGATCTCGAACTGGCCGTTGGCGTCCTCGTGGTCCACCTGGTAGACATCGATGCCGACCGCGACCAGGCTGTCCACCAGCTTGTCGAGGAAGGCGCGCGAGCGCGACAGGCCCTTGTAGTCGTAGCAGGGCTTGGCCAGCGTGTCGCCGTCCTCGCACGGCACGATCCTGCCGGCAACGCTGCGCTTCAACAGCGAGAACTCGGGTTCGAGCCCGGTCATCAGCGCCATGCCCAGTTTGTCCAGGCGGGCGATCTGCTTTTTCAGCGTGACACGCGCATCAAAATCCCAGGGCTTGCCGTGCACGTGGCCGTCGCAGACGATGCGTGCGTAGCCGGGTTGCCAAGGCACCAGCGACAGCGTATCCAGATCGCCGACGGCCATGTAGTCGGGGCCGTGCGGCTCGATGCCGAGGCCCCACACCGCGAAACCGGCAAACCCAGCACCGTTGCTGAGGATGTCCTCGAAGTGCGAGGCCGGCACCGATTTGGCCTTGGCCGTGCCGTGGATGTCCACGAACTGGGCCAGCACGGACTTGACGTTGTTTTTTGCGAGGAACTTCCTGGCTTCTGCAAGATTCATGGTGTGGCCCCCTGATTGCGTTGTTGGCTGAGTTGCATGAGTTCGCCGGCGATGCCGGTTAGCGTTTCGAAAAACCATTCGCCGTAGGTGTTGTCGCACCAGAGGCGGGTATACGGCACGCCGTTTTCTGTGCACGGGATGACGGTGACGCTTACGCCGGCCATCGACGTCAGCACTACCGGGCGCACAGCGGGATCGAGCGCGCGGAAGTCGACGCTGCAGGTTTCCAGCAGCAGGTCGTTGAGGCGGTCACCGCGCAGCACCAGCGCCGTGTCTTGGCGCAGCACCGGGTAGACGCCATGGACGAGCGGTGCGGCGAGCTTCGCCGACTCTGGCCCCTCGATCAGGAATTCGGTGAGGCCGAGGCGGGCGATGATCCCCCCGGACAGCGGCAGCCAGCTGTTGGGCGCCTGCGGCACCGGCAGTCCAAGGTCTGTAAGCCAGGCGGCCGCACCCGGTCCTTTCACGCCTGCGCGCGGCGTGCGTGAGACGTTCTCGAAAGCGATCTCGCTCATGCCGGCTCCTTCTGGCGCAGGTTGTCGGGGTCATAGAAAGGCGTTTTCACCACGTTGGCCATGACCATCGATCCGTCCGACAGGCGGATCGAAAACACCTGACCCTCTGTTGCCATGTCGGACCGTACATAGGCGAGGCCGATGTGGCGCGCGAGCGCCGGCGACCAGGCGATGCTGGTGACGCGGCCGGCGATCTCGCCGTTTTCGATCACCAGGTGGCATTCCTTTGGCGCATCGCCCGCGTGATCGGCAGGCAGCATGAAGCCAATGAGCTGCTGGCGGCGCGGCTTGCCGGCGATGGCCTGCAGGCTGCGCTGGCCGACGAATAATGCTTTGTCCATCTTCACCGCCCAGTCGAGCGCCGCCTCGCCCGGCGTGGTGAGGCCGTCGGTATCCTGGCCGATGATGATGTGGCCCTTCTCCAGCCGCAGCAGGCGCTGGGCCTCGACGCCGAAGGGACGGATGCCGTGGGGTTTGCCGGCTTCCATCAGCGCATCCCACACCGCCGCACCGTGCTCGGCGGGAACGTGGATTTCGACGCCCCATTCGCCGACGAAGCCGACCCGCAGCAGCCGCGCCGGCACGCCGGCAACGCTGCCCTCGCGCACTGCGAGGTAGGGGAAGGACAGGTCGACGTCGGTCAGCCCGGCGAGCACCGATTTCGCCTTCGGCCCGGCGAGGTTCATCGCGGCCATGGCGCCGGTCAGGTTGACGAGGCCGCAGTCCAGTTTCCACAGCGTGTTCCAGCGCGACAGCTCACGGTAGATCAGCGCTGCGCCCGAGGTCGTGGTGGTGAAGTAGAAGTGGTCGTCGGCCAGCCGCGCCACCACGCCGTCATCGATTACCACGCCGGACTCGTCGCACATCACGGCGTAGCGCGTCATCCCGACCTTGAGTCCGACATACTTCGAGATGTAGACGCGCTCGAGGAATTCGGCTGCCTGCGGGCCGCGTATCTCCAGCTTGCCCAGCGTGCCGACGTCGATCAGACCGATGCCCTGGCGCACCGCCAGTACCTCGCCCTCGATGCATGCCGCGCGGGACTGCCAGGCGACTGCGTAGTACTCGGGCCGTTGCCACACCCCGGCAGGCATCCACACCGCGCCGGCCGCTTCGTGCCGAGGGTGCATCGGCGTGCGCCGCTCCGGCGTGAAGCCGCGGCCGGCCAGATGCGACATCAGAACCGGATGGAAGAAGGGGCGCGCGGTGGTGGTGCCGACCTCGCCGGGCGTCGATCCAGTGGCGCGCGCCAGCACGCGCAGCGCGTTCATGTTCGAATGCTTGCCCTGGCTCGGCCCCATGCCGACGGTCGAGTAGCGCTTCATCAGCTCGATGTTGTCGAAGCCCTCTTGAATGGCGTTCTCGAGGTCGGCGAGCTGCAGGTCCTCGTCGAAGTCAATGAAGTTCTTGCCTTTGGGGTGGGACACGATGGGCCAGGGGTGGGTCGGCGATTCTGCCTCGGCGGGCACGCTAACCGCCTTCATCGTGCCGAAGCCGCAATGCGCCGCCGCCGCGCTGCCGGCACGTTCGCCATCGAGCAGGCGCGCGGCCGGCGTGTGGATGCCGTTCACCCGGCCGCAGGCAAAGACGCCGTCGGGCAATGTGTCGGGGACGAACTGGTGCACGCCCTCGTCGTAGCGCATCTTCGTCCCGGCCTGGTAGAGCAGCGGCGCGGCGGGTGCCCAGCCGACGCTCATGAAAACGCCGTCGCAGGCAATGTTGGTGGCTGGCGTTGCCGCACCCACCGCCGCGATGCGCACCGCTGCGACGCGCTTGCCGCTCGATATCGCCTCGACGATGCAATGTCCCGCATGCAGCGGGATGTGCAGCGCGGCCAGCATGGATTGCTGGTCGGCCGGCACGGCGTCGCGCAGATCGATCATCGCCGCCACCTCGATGCCCGCATCGATAAAATCCTGCAGCGCCCGATAGGCGTCGGCATTGGCAGCGAGCACGACGACACGCTGCGCCGGCCGCACGGCGTAGCGCCGGATCAGGCGCTGCGCCGCCGAGGCGAGCATGATCCCCGGCAGGTCGTTGTAGCGGAACACCGCCGGCTGTTCGTAGGCGCCGGCGGCAACGACGACGGCGCGGGCACGCATCTTGGTGATGCGGTTGGGTTCGACCAGCGGCACCCAGTGGTCGGCGTAATAGCCGGCGGCGAACGTCTCGGTGAAAACGCGGATGCGCGGATGCGCCGTGACCTGATCGATGAGATCGGAGGCGCCGTGCGTGCTGCCGCCAAGGCGGGCCTGCTCGTCGACCAGCACCACCTCCGCCCCCTGTTCCGCCGCCGCCAGCGCAGCGCTCAGGCCAGAAGGCCCGGCGCCGACCACCAGCACCTCGCAGAAGCCGTAGCGCTTGGGCGTGCGCAGGCGCGGGGTGGCAAAGTCGACCCGGCCCAGCCCGGTCATCGCGCGGAACATGCGCTCCCACAACGGAAACAGGCGCTTGCTGTGGAAGGCCTTGTAGTAGAAGCCGACCGGCAGGAAGCGGGCGAACCCGCTGAGGAAGCGGCCGGCGTCGCGTTCCAGCGTGCCGAAGGTGTTCACTGCGGTGAGCGCCATGCCTTCGGCCAGCGGCATCGCGTCGGCACGCACGTTGGGTGTGCCGCCCGCCTGCATCAGTGCGTTGACGTCGTGGTTGGCGGCGGACAGGATGCCGCGCGGCCGGTGGTATTTGAAGGAATGGCCGAGCACGCTGACGCCGCTGGCCGCGAGTGCGCTGGCGACGCTGTCGCCCTCAAAGCCCGCGTAAGCGCGGCCCTCGAAGCGGAAGCGCAGCGGCTTGCTGCGGGTGATCCATTCGCTGGATTGGGGAGGCAGGCGCATCAGCTCGCCACCGTATACAAATAGGTGCGCAGGATCACGTCGCGCGCGGTGTCGCGCTCGGCGACGAACCAGGTATTGGAAGGCGTGTGGCACCACCATTCGCACTTCACCCCCGGCGATCCATTGCGGTTGAAGATGTAGTCGGCCCAGGCGTCGTCACTGCAGGTCGCCGGATCGGGCATGGTGCGGATCTCGCCGCCGTAGGAAAACTCGGAAATGGCGCGCGGGCCGTTGACGGGACAGGTCATGATCTTCATGGTCAGTGGCCTACCGAGGCGGCACCCTTTTCGCCGGTCAATTCAAAGTTGCGAAAGCGGTCGAGGGTGAAACCGGTGATGAGTTCATGGTTGCGGTCGTTAGCGACGGTATACGACATGGTCTTGCCGCACACCGGCGTCGCCTTGAAGCCCCAGGTCCCCCAGCCGCCGTCGAGGTAAAAGCCTTCGACCGGCGTCCTGCCCATGATGGGCGCGAAGTCCGGCGTCATGTCGGCCATGCCGGCCCACTGGCGCATGACCTTGACGTTCGACAGGAAGGGGAACATGTCGAGCATGTGCGCCGACAGGCCTTCGGGGAAATCGAGGGTCGAACGCGTGCTCTGCACTTCGTAGGGATCGAGTGAGGCGCCCATGATCAATTCGCCGCGCGCCGACTGGCTGATGTAGACGTGCAGGCTGCCGGACACCAGGATGGGATCGAGCCATGGCTTGACCGGCTCGCTCACCATGGCCTGCAGCGGATGGATGGTGATCGGCGAACGGATGCCGACCATGTCGAGGAGGCGCGGCGTCGAGCCGGCAACCGCGCACAGCACCTTGTTCGTGGCGATGCGACCGCGATTGGTCTGCACGCCGGTGACCTTGCCGCCGGCCACGTCGATGCCGAGCACCTCGGTGCGCTGGTGGATTTCCACGCCGCGCATGTCGGCGCCGCGGCCGTAGCCCCATGCCACCGCGTCGTGCCGCGCCACCGCACCGGGCGCGTGATAGAGCGCGCCAAGGATGGGCGCGTGGCCGCCGCAGGACAGGTCGATCATCGGCGCCGCCTTCTTCACCACCTCGGGGCCGACCACTTCCGATTCGATGCCGAAATGCTTGTTCACCTCGGCGCGCCAGCGGCTGGTGCGCAGCGCCGCATCGGTATGCGCCAGGGTGAAGTGGCCGCGGTTCGAGTAGAACAGATTGAGGTCGAAATCCGTGGAGAGGTCCTGCCACAGGCGCACCGATTCGTCGTAGAACTTCACGCCTTCCGGCGTCAGGTAGTTGGAGCGGATGATGGTGGTGTTGCGGCCGGTGTTGCCGCCGCCGAGGTAGCCCTTCTCTAGCACGCAGACGTTGGTGATGCCGTGGTCGCGCGCGAGGTAGTAGGCCGCCGCGAGGCCGTGGCCGCCGCCGCCGATGATGACCACGTCGTACGCCGGCTTGAGCTGGTCGTGGCGCGTGAACATCCGCGGTTCCGGGTGCTTGTCAGACAGCGCGAAGCGGAGCAGTCTCCAGGGCATGCGATTCTCCTAGCGGAACACCACGGTCTTGTTGCCGTGGGCCAGTACGCGGTCTTCCAGGTGGTAGCGCAAGCCGCGCGCCAGCACCGTTTTTTCGATGTCCTTGCCGTAGCGCACCATGTCCTCGGGCGAATCCGAATGGTCGATGCGGATCACGTCCTGCTCGATGATCGGCCCCAGGTCGAGATCCTCGGTGACGTAGTGGCAGGTCGCGCCGATCAGTTTGACGCCGCGCTCGTAGGCCTGGTGATAGGGCCGCGCGCCGACGAAGCTGGGCAAAAAGCTGTGGTGGATGTTGATGATCTGCCCCGGATAAGCGCGGCACAGCCCGGGGGACAGAATCTGCATGTAGCGCGCGAGCACCATGGTGTCGCCGTGAACCGACTCGAACAGGCGCTGCACCTCGGTGTAGGCGGCGTCCTTGTTGTCCGGCATGACCGGCACGTGATGGAAGGGAATGCCGTGCCACTCGACGAGGCCACGGAGGGTTTCGTGGTTGGAAATCACGCAGGGAATGTCGATGTCCAGTTCCTTCGACTGCCAGCGGGCCAGGAGGTCGTACAGGCAGTGCGCCTGCTTCGACACCAGGACCACCACCCGCTTCTTCACCGCCGAGTCGCTGATGCGCCAGTCCATGCCGTACTCGGTGGCGATGGGCGCGAACTTCTCGCGCAGCGCGTCGATATCGAAGGGCAGCGAGTCGGCAAGGATTTCCTGGCGCATGAAAAAGCGCTTCGCCGGCTCGTCGGCGTGATGGCTGGCCTCGACGATCCAGCCCTGGTGCTGCGCGATCATGCTGCTGACGGCGGCAACGATGCCGACCCGGTCGGGACAGGTCAGCGTCAGGGTGTAGCGGCGGGCGGAAGACATCCGATATTTCTCACAACGAAACATTAGTTCACATAATGCATCGCACGATTAACAGGAGTCAACTATTTTTCTTTGTGTGAATATTTCTTCCATGCCATAATCCACCCATGGATACCCCACCCGACCTCCTGGAAGCCGACGCGCCGGAAGCGGCGTCCGGCGCGCTGGAACGCTATCTGGGCAACGCGATCCGCGACCTGCGCCAGCGCCACGGCCTGACCATCGCCGACGTGGCGGATCGGGCCGGCATCAGCCGCGGCATGCTGTCCAAGATCGAAAATGCGCAGACCGCGACCAGCCTGGAAACCCTGAACCGCCTGGCCCACGCGCTCGGCGTCTCGCTGTCCGTCCTGTTCCGCAACTACGACGTGCCGGAAGGCAGCGCCCAGCTGGTGAAGAAGGGCGAAGGCATGGAAGTCGTGCGACGCGGCACCAAGCGCGGCCATACCTACCATCTGCTGGCCTACGACCAGGGGCCGACCAAGCTGTTCGAGCCCTTCCTCATCACCATCGATTCGCAGGACGCCACCTTTCCTGTCTTCGAGCACCCCGGCACCGAGTTCCTCTACATGCTGGAAGGCCGCATGGAATACCGCCACGGCCAGCACACCTATCTGCTCACCCCCGGCGATGCGCTGAGCTTCCGCGGCGAAGTGCCGCACGGCCCGGAAAAGCTGATCGAGGTGCCGATCCGCTTCCTCGCCACCATCGTCTACCCGACGCCGGTCGAAACATGAAGGACGTCCGGATCACGCCGGCCAGCGAAGCCGACATTCCCGACCTGGTCGACCTGCTCGGCGTGCTGTTCTCCGTCGAGCAGGATTTCACGCCGGACACCGACAAGCAGCGCCGCGGCCTTGCCGCTCTGCTCGCCTCGTCCGGCGGCCACATCGCGATCGCCCGCGATCAAGCCGCGCGCGCCGTCGGCATGGCCACGGCGCAACTGGTGATTTCCACCGCAGAAGGCGCGCCCTCGGCCTGGATTGAGGACGTAGTGGTACGCGAAGACTGGCGCGGTAAAGGCCTGGGACACGCGCTGCTCGACACGGTGCTCGCCTGGGCGCGCGCCCAGGGCGCCGTCCGCGCGCAACTGCTCGCCGACCTCGACAACACACCGGCACTGGCCTTCTACGACCGGCTGGAGTGGCAGCCCACGCGGCTGGGTGCGCGACGGCTGATGCTGGGCAAAGCCTAAGAGCCCGCCGGGTTTTTTCGTTCCAACTGCCAAGAGCCGCAAGCTAGCAAGCTGCAGGCAGGTGCGAGGTCGGTCTGGATTGTGTGATCGACACCGCGCATGTCAGGCTCATGTTCCGGGAATCATTTTAGTGCAGGACAAATATTGCATGCACCAAAATGGACTTCAGGTTCGTGGATAAAGTCGCTCGGCTCACCCATCTATTAAACAAATCAAAATAAATTCAATTGCTTGCATTTATTTTTCCGGTTTGGCATAGCCATTGCTAGTCATTCAGCAACGGGAAAAGCGGCGCACGTCGCCTGCATGAACCGCGATGTGTGGCTAGGGTTCCGGTCTCTTTTGAGATGTCTGGTCCGAGAGCTGCCGGCACCGCTCAGGCGGGGCTCCACGGAGGGACAAAAGCCCGGGAGACAGCGATTGCGCGACGCTTTCTCCGGACTCGACTTTGGCCTTCCACTCAGGAGCTACACATGAAAATCGCGCGCCTCACCCGTACCCTCATCGCCAGCATCGGTTTTGCCCTGTTGACCCAACCTCTGACGGCACACGCCGAAGTCAAGATCGGCGTGTCCGACTGGCCGGGCTGGGTGGCCTGGTATGTCGCCGAACAGAAGGGCTTCTTCAAGAAGCACGGCGCCGACGTCAAGCTGGTCTGGTTCGCCAACTACACCGACTCGATCAGCGCGCTGTCCGCCGGCCAGGTCGACGGCAACTCGCAGACCTGGAGCGACACCATGGCGCCGCTGGCCAAGGGCATTGCGCTGAAGACCATCCTGGTCAACGACAACTCGGCCGGCAACGACGCGCTGATGGTCGGCCCCAAGATCAAATCGTTCAAGGATCTCAAGGGCAAGAAAATCGCGCTGGAGGAATACAGCGTGTCGCACTTCCTGCTCACCATGGGGCTCAACAAGAACGGCATGAGCCTCAAGGATGTGCAGGTGGTCAACCTTTCCGCCGGTGACGCTGCTGCTGCCTTCATGGCCGGCCGCGTCGACGCCGCCGTGGTGTGGAACCCATGGGTCAACACCATCCAGACCAGCGGCAAGGGCAAGCCGCTGTTCACCTCCAAGGACGTGCCCGGCCTGGTGCCCGACCTGCTGGTGGTGCAGGAGAAATCACTGAAAGCCAAGCGCAAGGACTTCGTCGGCATGATCAAGGCCTGGTACGACGTCGAGGCTTTCCTGCGCACTCATCCCGATGAGGCGTCGAAGATCATGTCCAAGGTGGTCGGCCTGGATGCCAAGGATTACAAGGTCTTTCTGCCAGGCACAAAGTTCTTCGACCAGAAGGCCAACCTGCAGGCTTTTGGTCCGGCCAGCGATGCCACCAGCCTGATGGGCGTGGCGCCGACCATTGCCAAGTTCCTGCTCGACAACAAGCTGATGGAAGGCAAGGTTGACTTTGCCAAGGGGCTCGATGCCTCGCTGGTCAAGGAAGTCGCTGGCGTCAAGTAAGCGACCGGGAGACATGACGATGCCATCCAGACCCGGTGCCCGACCGCGCCGCCCCGGCATGTGGGCGATCCGCGGGCCGCTGTCTAGCAGGCAGTACTGGCTGTTCGCTGCGCTCGGCCTGTTGGCGCCGCTGGGCCTGTGGTGGGTCGTGTCGAGCGGGGCGACGGTGGACAAGGTGTTCCTGCCCGGCCCGGTCGACGTGTTCAACCGGCTGATCAAGTGGTACGCGGAAGACGATCTCTTGTCCGACATGGGCATCAGCATCTACCGCGTCACCACCGGCTTCCTCGTCTCGGCCGTGATCGCCCTGCCGCTGGGGCTGCTGATCGGCACCTTCCGCCCGGTGCAGGCGGTGCTGGAGCCGCTCACCGACTTCATCCGCTACATGCCCGCGGTGGCCTTCATCCCGCTGGTCATGCTGTGGGTCGGCATCGAGGAGTCGTCGAAGATCGCCATCATCTTCATCGGCACCTTCTTCCAGATGGTGCTGATGATGGCCGAGGACGTGCGCCGGGTGCCGCTGGCGCAGATCGAGGCGGCGCAGACCATGGGCGCGACGCGCGGCGAATCGGTCAAGCTGGTGATCTTCCAGTCGGCCAAGCCGGCGCTGCTCGATACCCTGCGCGTCACCATGGGCTGGGCCTGGACCTATCTGGTGGTGGCCGAGCTGGTGGCCGCCAACTCCGGCCTCGGCTATTCAATCCTGAAGGCGCAGCGCTTCCTGCAGACCGACAAAATCTTCGTCGGCATCCTGCTGATCGGCCTTATCGGCCTGGTCATGGATCAGTTGTTCCGCCTCGCGCACCGCAAGGCCTTCCCCTGGCTCCACTTGAGGTCGTGACCATGTCGCCGAAAATTTCCATCCAGCAAGTCGGCAAGGTGTTCGGCGAAGGCAGCCACCGCGTCGAGGCGCTGAAGGACGTCAGCCTCGACATCGCCGACAACGAATTCGTCACCTTCGTCGGCGCCTCCGGTTGCGGCAAGTCAACGCTCTTGCGCATCATCGGCGGCCTCGAATACCACACCGCCGGCGAGGTGCTGGCCAACGGCCAGCCGGTCATGGGCCCCGGCGCCGACCGCGCCATGGTGTTCCAGCACTACAGCCTCTATCCCTGGCTCAGGGTGATGGAGAACATCAAGTTCAGCCGCCGCCTGAGACACGGCCGCGAGAACCTCACCTCGGCCGAGGTGGAGGCCGCCTCCGGGCGCGCCGATGCGCTGCTCAGCCTGATGGGCCTCAACGCCGCCACCCACGCCTGGCCCAACGAGCTGTCCGGCGGCATGCAGCAGCGCGTCGCCATCGCCCGCGCGCTGATGGGGCGCCCCGAGATTCTGCTGATGGACGAGCCCTTCGGCGCGCTCGACGCGCAGACGCGCGAGGTCATGCACGACCTCATCCTGCACGTACACCGGCTGGAGAAACCGACGCTGGCCTTCGTCACCCACGACGTCGAGGAAGCGATTTACCTCGCCGATCGCGTGGTGCTGATGGCGCCGCGCCCGGGCCGCATCGACACCATCTACCAGGTGCCGCTGCCGGCCGAGCGCGAGCAGGACATGAAGCACACGCCGGAATTCCTGCGCCTGAAGAAGGAAATTCTCGCGCGCATCCGCGAGACCTCGGGCATGGAAACCGACCAGAACATGCTGGATCAGCTCAACATGCAGGAGGCAATATGAGTGGTCAGCCTGTCCTCTGGCAGAACCTCACCTGGGAAGACGTCGCCGCGCTGCGCGACCGCGGCATCCGCATGGCCATCCTGCCAGTGGGCGCCACCGAGCAGCACGGCCCGCACCTGCCCTTGGGTGTGGACACGCTGTCCGCCGAAGCGGTGGCGCGTGGCGCCTCGGCGCTCACCGGCATCCCGGTTCTGCCCAGCCTCGCCTACGGCTGCTCGCTGGGGCATTCGCCCAAGTGGCCGGGCACGATTTCGCTGCGCCCCGAGACGCTCTCGAAAATCGTGCTCGAAATCGCCGAGTGGCTGCACACGGCGGGCTTCGACCGCCTGCTGCTCCTGAACGGCCACGTCACCAACTGGGCGCCGCTGCGCTGCGGGCTGGAGAACATCCGCCACAGCTACCCGGCGATGCGCGTCGCGCTGCGCTCGATCTGGGACCTCTCGGACGAGGCGCACCGCCGCTATCACGAGGACGCCGCCAACTTCCACGCCAACTGCGCCGAGACCTCGCTGATGCTGGCGCTGCATCCCGAGCTGGTGCGCATGGACAAGGTCGTCGACGAACCCGACCGCTCGGCCGGCTGCTTCTTTTCGTATCGAGTGAACGACGAAAGCGTGCACGGCATCGTCGGCACACCGAGCCAGGCTCAAGCCGCCGCCGGACAAACCCTGCTCGACCTCTGCGTCAGCGAACTCGCGCAGCAACTGAACCAGGCGCTCACCGAGACCACGCCCCTCGAAAGTGCCGGCATCACCCCACCCCCATTCTAAGGAGTCATTCGATGACCATGCATTCCCAATCCGAAACCCAGGCCGTCGAAACGCAGGCCGCCAAGGCGCAGCTCGAATCCGCCGGCGTCAAATACGCGCTCGCCAGCTTTGCCGATCTGCACGGCATGTCCAAGGGCAAGGTGGTGCCGATCAGCCATTTCGAGCAGATGGTCGGCGGCTCCGAGCTTTACACCGGCGCCGCGCTCGACGGCGTGCCGCAGGAGGTCAACGACGAGGAAGTGTCGGCGCATCCCGACCTCGCTTCCGCCGCGATCCTGCCGTGGAACCCGGAAGTGGTGTGGTACGCCAGCGACCTTTATCTGAAAGGCCAGCCCTTCGAAGCCTGCTCGCGCGGCATCCTGAAAAAGCAGCTCAAGGCCGCCGCCGATCTGGGCCTGCGCTTCAACCTCGGGATCGAAACCGAGTTCTTCATCCTCAAGCAGAATTCGGACGGCAGCATCGTCCCGACGAGCGAAGGCGACACCCTGGCCAAGCCCTGCTACGACGTGCGCGGCTTCCTCGACAACTACGGCCTGCTCGACGAGATCGTGCAGGCGATGGACGGCCTCGGCTGGGACGTTTATTCCTTTGACCACGAAGACGCCAACGGCCAGTTCGAGACCGACTTCCAGTACGCCGACGGCCTCACCATGGCCGACCGCTTTACCTTCTTTCGCCTGATGCTCGGCGAAATTGCGAAGAAGCGCGGCTATTTCGCCACCTTCATGGCCAAGCCCTTCGCCAACCGTACCGGCAACGGCGCCCACTTCAACATGTCGATGGCCAGCCTGGAAACCGGCGAGAACCTGTTCGACGCCGCGGTCGATGCAAACGGGCTGAAGCTGTCGAAACTCGGCTACCAGTTCATCGCCGGCGTGTTGAAGCATGCGCACGCGATTTCCGCCGTCATTGCCCCCACGGTCAACAGCTACAAGCGGCTGGTGCGGCGCGGCAGCATGTCCGGCTTCACCTGGGCGCCGATCCACGTCTCCTTCGGCAGCAACAACCGCACCAACATGCTGCGCGTGCCGCTGGCCGGCGGCCGCGTCGAATGCCGCGCCGTCGACATGTCGTGCAACCCCTACCTCGCCGCTGCGCTGATGCTGGCCGCCGGCCTCGAAGGCATCCGCGAGGGCCTCGATCCCGGCAAGCCGCACGGCGAGAACATGTACCTGCACACTGAGGCAGAACTGAAGGCGATGGGCGTCAGCCACCTGCCGCGTTCGCTGGAAGAGGCGATCGACGCCTTCGAGGCCGACCTGCTGACGAAGGAAGTGTTCGGCCCGCTGATGGCCGAGACCTTCGTGAAATTCAAGCGCGACGAATGGCAGGCGTATCACACCCACGTCTCGCAGTGGGAACTGGACCGCTACCTCAAATTCTTCTGACCCGAATCGCCATGGCACAAAACCTTAACCCCGTCCCACCCGAGCTGTTCCTGTGGGAAGAAGCGCTGCCCGGCGGCTGCCACTGGTCGGGCGTGCTCCGTCGTGGCAATGCGCTGCGGCTCACCGATCTCACCGGCCGCGCCAATATCTCGGCGCTGTTCTACAACGCCGAGGAAAAGCTCGAGCGCTACAACATGCCCGACACGTTGAAGGCGCAGCACACCGCCCACCTCACCACCGGCCACGTCTGCTACTCGGACATGGGGCATGTGCTGTGTTCGGTGATTGCCGACAGCTGTGGCTGGCACGACACACTATGCGGCACCAGCAACGCTGAAATGGTGAAGGCGAAGTACGGCGAAGCGACCTACCAGACCCACCGCAACGCCATGCACCGCAATGGCCGTGACGGCCTGCTGGTCGAACTCGGCAAGTGGGGGCTGGGCAAACGCGACGTGGTACCGAATGTGAACTTCTTCAGCAAGGTGATCGCCGATGAGGCCGGCCACCTGCTTTTTGAAGGGACGAATTCCTGTGCCGGTGCGTACGTTGACCTGCGCTTCGAGATGAACGTGCTGGTGGTGCTGTCCGTCGCCCCGCACCCGCTCGACCCGCGCCCCGACTACGCCCCCGGCGACGTGGTGCTTACAGCGTGGAAGAGTGGTACCCCGGGCGCGGAAGATGCCTGCCGCAATGCCTGCCCCGAGAACCAGCGCGGCTTCTATCAAACCGAAATCCTGTTCCGTTGAGGTCATAGACATGAGTACCTTCAACCTCGTCGAAAGCCCCCTCGACCCCAAACGCGCTGTCGTCGACGCTGTCATCGATGCCGGCGATCCATGGATCCACGAAATCAGGAAGGGCCAGGTCTTTCGCATCCTCGATCTCGAGGGCAACCAGGCGGTCGACACCCTGTTCTTCAATGCGCGCGATCCCGAGGAGCGCTACAGTGCGGCCGACACCGTGCGCGCCCAGGGCGCGCTCTACCTCACCGCCGGCACGCAGCTGATGTCGAGCGAAGGCAGGGTGATGCTGACCCTCACCGCTGACACCTGCGGCCGCCATGACACCCTCGGCGGCGCCTGTTCGTGCGAGAGCAACACCGTTCGCTACGCGCTGAACAAGCGGCCGATGCACTCCTGCCGCGACAGCTTTTTGCACGCACTCGCCCACTATGACTTTAATCAAAACGGTGGCGGGCTGACCAAGCGCGACATCACCAGCAACATCAACTTCTTCATGAACGTGCCGGTGACGCCCGAGGGCGGTCTCACCTTCGCCGACGGCGTGTCGGCGCCCGGCAAGTACGTCGAGATGCGCGCCGAGATGGATGTGCTGTGCCTGATCTCCAACTGCCCGCAGCTCAACAACCCGTGCAACGCCTACAACCCGACGCCGGTGCGGGTGCTGATCTGGGACGCGCCCAACCAATAACAACAATCCACGGCGGGACGACCCGCTGCGGAGACTGCACGCGGGACGACCCGCCGGAGATTGCATGTTCGACAAGGTTCTTATTGCCAATCGCGGCGCCATCGCCTGCCGCATCATCCGCACCCTGCGCCGCATGGGGGTGAAATCGGTCGCGGTTTATTCCGAGGCGGATCGCCACAGCTTGCACGTGCGGCTGGCCGACGAGGCAGTGGAGATCGGCCCGACGCCGGCGGCGCAGAGCTATTTGCGTTCCGACAAGATTCTGCAAGCGGCCAAGGCCAGCGGCGCCCAGGCCATCCACCCCGGTTACGGCTTCCTCTCCGAGAACCCCGGCTTTGCCGAGGACTGCGCGGTCGCCGGCATCGCCTTCATCGGCCCGAGCCCGGCGCAGATGCGCGCCTTCGGCCTCAAGCACACCGCGCGCGACCTGGCCGAGCACAACAAGGTGCCGCTGTTGCCGGGCTCCGGCCTGTTGAGTGACGCCGGCCACGCCCAGGCCGAAGCGGCGCGCATCGGCTACCCGGTGATGCTGAAGAGCACCGCCGGCGGCGGCGGCATCGGCATGCGCTTGATCTGGAGCAGCGACGAGTTGGTGGAAGCCTTTCAGTCGGTGGAGCGGCTGGCCCGCGCCAACTTCAAGGAAGCAGGGATTTTTCTGGAGAAATACGTCGAACACGCTCGCCACATCGAGGTGCAGATCTTTGGCGACGGACGTGGTCATGTGGTCGCTTTGGGCGAACGCGACTGCTCGGTGCAGCGGCGCAACCAGAAAGTCATCGAGGAAACTCCTGCGCCGGGCCTCACCGAAGTTCAGCGGTCGAGCCTGCTCGCCACTGCGGTGCGCCTGGGCGAAGCGGTCGGCTACCGTTCCGCCGGCACGGTTGAGTTCGTCTACGACACCTTGAGTAGCGAATTCTACTTTCTGGAAGTGAACACCCGCCTGCAGGTGGAGCACGGCGTCACCGAGGAAGTCACCGGCGTCGATCTGGTCGAATGGATGGTGAAGCAGGCCGCCGGCGAACTCGATCTCGCCGGATTCAAGGCCGAGCCGCAGGGCGCGTCGATGCAGGTGCGCCTCTATGCCGAAGACCCGGCCAAGGACTTCCAGCCCGCTGCGGGCGTGCTGACCGAGGTGGTGTTTCCGCCGGACGCGCGCATCGAAACCTGGGTCGAACGCGGCTCTGACGTGCCGCCTTTCTACGACCCGATGGTGGCGAAGATCATCGTCAAGGGCCGCGACCGCGCCGAAGCGCTCGTCAAGATGCAGCAGGTGCTTGCGCAAACCCGCGTCGCCGGCATCGAGACCAACCTTGGCTATCTCGGCCAGATCGTGCGCGACACGGTGTTCATGGAAGGGCGCCAGACAACGCGCTACCTCAACGCCTTCCACTACCGCCCGACGACAATCGACGTCATCGAGCCAGGCGTGCAGAGCAGCATCCAGGACTGGCCGGGACGCACCGGCTACTGGGATGTAGGCGTGCCGCCGTCGGGGCCGATGGATGCGCTGGCCCTGCGCTTCGCCAATAAGCTGGCCGGCAATGCAGAAGGCGCGGCCGGGCTGGAATTGACGGTGGCCGGCCCCACGCTGCGCTTCAACTGCGACAGTGTGATCGCGCTCGCCGGCGCCGACATGGGCACCGAGCTTGATGGGCAACCGCTCGCCAACTGGGCGGCGCATGCGGTGAAGGCCGGCAGCATCCTCAAGCTCGGCGCGATCAAGGACACCGGCTGCCGCACCTACCTCGCGGTGCGTGGCGGCTTCGACGTGCCGGATTACCTCGGCAGCAAGGCCACCTTCACCCTCGGTCAGTTCGGCGGCCATGCCGGGCGCACGCTGCGGGTGGGTGATGTGCTGCACCTCCCGGCGGCGGCATCCATGAACATCGCCCACGCGCTGCCCGCAGCGCTGGTTCCCGCCTACATCCACGCCTGGGAAATCGGCGTGCTCTATGGCCCGCACGGCGCGCCGGACTTCTTCACCGATGCCGACATCGAGATGTTCTTCGCCACCGACTGGGAAGTGCATTACAACTCCAGCCGGACCGGTGTGCGGCTGATCGGCTCGCGTCCGGAATGGGCGCGCAAGGACGGCGGCGAGGCCGGCCTGCATCCGTCCAACATTCACGACAACGCTTACGCCATCGGTGCCGTCGACTTCACCGGCGACATGCCGGTGATCCTCGGGCCGGACGGCCCCAGCCTCGGCGGCTTCGTCTGCCCGGCCACCATCGTGCAGGCCGAGTTGTGGAAGATGGGTCAGTTGCGTCCCGGCGACACCGTGCGCTTCAAGCGGCTGAGCCAGGCGCAGGCCGAGCGCATGGAAGCGGCGCAGGACGCCGCCATCGCCAGCCTCGGCGCCGCGGCAGCACCCGCGCTTGTCCCCGACGTTGCACCGCTCGCCGAACCAGTCCTCTACCGCACCTCCGAAACCGACAACCCCGTGGCCGTGGTCTACCGCCGCGCCGGCGACAAATACCTGCTGGTCGAATACGGCCCGCTGGTGCTCGACCTCAACCTGCGCTTCCGCGTGCATGCGCTGATGACCCGGTTGCAGGCAGACGCCGTGCCGGGCATCCTCGACCTCACCCCCGGCATCCGCTCGCTGCAGGTTCACTACGATTCGCGCGTGCTGCCACTGTCCAAATTGATGGACCTGCTGCTGGCTGCTGAAATGGCGCTGCCTGCCATCGAGGACATGCAGGTGCCCACGCGCATCGTGCACATTCCACTGTCGTGGGACGATGCCGTCACCAAACTCGCCATCGAAAAGTACATGCAGTCGGTGCGCAAGGACGCGCCCTGGTGCCCGAGTAACATCGAGTTCATCCGCCGCATCAATGGGCTGGACAGCATCGAGGACGTGAAGCGCATCGTCTTCGATGCCAGCTACCTGGTGATGGGCCTGGGCGATGTCTACCTGGGTGCGCCGGTGGCGACGCCGGTCGACCCGCGCCATCGCATGGTCACCACCAAGTACAACCCCGCCCGCACCTGGACCCCGGAAAACGCCGTCGGCATCGGCGGCGCCTACATGTGCGTCTACGGCATGGAAGGCCCCGGCGGCTATCAGTTCGTCGGCCGCACCCTGCAGATGTGGAACCGCTGGCGCCAGACTGCCAACTTCACCGATGGCAAGCCGTGGTTATTGCGCTTCTTCGACCAGGTGCGCTTCTTCCCGGTGAGTGAAGAAGAACTCTTGAAAATACGCGAGGACTTCCCGCTTGGGCGCTACCAGCTAAAGGTCGAGGAAACCACCTTCAGCCTGCGCGACTACAACACGTTTCTCAGCGACAACGCCGAGTCCATCACCGCTTTCAAGTCGCAGCAGCAAGCCTCGTTTGATGAAGAACGCGAACGCTGGCGCGCCTCCGGCCAGGCCGAATACGCCAGCGACCTGACCGTTGCCGAGGCCGCGCCCGACAGCGAACTCGACCTGCCCGAGAACGGCCGCGCCATCGCCAGCCATGTCGCCGGCAACGTGTGGAAAGTGGAAGTGGAGGCGGGCGCCGCAGTTAAGCAGGGCGACCCGCTCGTCATCATCGAATCGATGAAGATGGAGTTCGCCGTGATGGCCCCCTGCGACGGCCGCATCCACAAGGTGTTCTGCCGCGAAGGCGGACAGGTGTCCGCCGGGCAGGACCTGCTGGTGCTGGTGAGCGAGTGAGGCGCGCCACATGAACCTCTCGCTCGACATTGCCACCCTGCGCCAGCACTACCGATCCGGCGACCTCACCCCGCTCGCCCTGGTGGAAGATTTGCTCAAACGCATGGCTGGCGAAGACACCCACCACATCTGGATCAGCCGCCTCGACGCCGACGCGCTGCGCGCCTACGCAAGAAACCTCGAAGGCAAGGACCCCGCGAGCCTGCCGCTCTATGGCATTCCTTTTGCCATCAAGGACAACATCGACCTCGCCGGCCTGCCCACCACGGCCGCCTGTCCCGAGTATGCCTACACGCCTGAGCAGCATGCCACGGTCGTTACGCGCCTGATCGACGCCGGTGCGATTCCGTTGGGTAAAACCAACCTTGACCAGTTCGCCACCGGGCTCAATGGCACCCGCTCGCCCTATGGGCCCTGCCGCAACGCCTTCAACCCGGACATCATTTCCGGCGGTTCCAGCTCCGGCTCGGCGGTGGCGGTGGCGCTCGGTCTGGCGAGCTTCTCGCTCGGCACCGACACCGCCGGCTCCGGCCGCGTGCCCGCCGCGTTCAACAATCTCGTCGGCCACAAGCCGAGCTGCGGCGCGCTGTCCACCCGTGGCGTGGTGCCCGCCTGCCGCTCGCTCGATGCAGTGTCGATCTTTGCGCTGACCGCAGAAGATACCGAGCGCGTGCTGGCGGTGGCCGCCGGCTTCGATGCCGACGATGAATATTCGCGCCCGCTTGCACCGCACGGTTTCGACTTCGGCCGCGCGGCCGGTTTCCGCTTCGGCGTGCCGATGCAAAAGGATCTGGAATTCTTCGGCAACGCCGAGGCCGAAAGGCTGTTCGGTGAAGCGGTGGGACACATGCAGGCGCTCGGTGGCACGCCGGTGGCAGTCGACCTCGCCCCCTTCCTGGAAACCGCGCGTCTGCTCTATGGCGGCCCCTGGGTGGCCGAGCGTTATCTCGCCATCCGCGACTTCTTCGATGCGCAGCCCGACAAAGTCTTTCCGCCGGTGCGCGAAATCATCGCCGGTGGCCGCGACATCGGCGCCGCCGACACCTTCGCCCATCTCTACAGGCTGCGCGCATACAAGCGCACCTGCGATGCGGTGTGGAATGATATTGACGTGATGCTCACCCCCACCGCCGGCACGATCTATCGCATCGCCGAAATGCAAGCCGATCCCATCCGCCTCAACGCCAATCTCGGCTATTACACCAACTTCATGAACCTGCTCGACCTCGCCGCCACCGCCGTGCCGGCCGGGTTCCAGAGCGACGGCCTGCCGTTCGGCGTCACCCTCATCGCGCCGCCGCATCAGGACGGCCCGCTGCTGCACTTGGCGTCAAAAATGCAGCAGTCGCTGGGCGGCAAGCTGGGCGCCACCGGTCATGAGCTGCCTGTTGCCGAGAGCTTAAGCCTATTGCCGGACGGCCAGGTGCGCGTCGCCGTCGTCGGCGCCCACCTCAGCAGCCTGCCGCTCAATCATCAGCTCACCGAGCGCAACGCGCGCCTGGTGGCAACAACGCAGACCGCGCCGAAATACCGCTTCTACGCCCTGCCCGACGGCAAGCGCCCCGGCCTCATCAAAGTGGAAGCGGGCGGCGCCGCCATCGCCTGCGAAGTTTGGGAAATGTCCGTCAGCCAGTTCGGCTCCTTCGTTGCCGGTATTCCAGCGCCGCTGGGAATCGGCAAGCTGGAGCTGGCCGATGGTTCAGTGGTGAACGGGTTTATCTGCGAGGGCATCGGTGTGGCCGATGCGCAGGACATTACGGAGTACGGGGGGTGGCGGAAGTGGTTGGATAATCGAGGCAAGTGACTGAAATCGACTGCGGGTTCAACCGATCGACGCAACAGATTGGGCAAATCGTTCGGCCGGTGTTTCATAGTTTAGTGTTTTTCTCGGACGTTCATTCAATCGCCGGGCCACTACATTGAGCTTGGCCTGGGAGTAGACCGAGAGATCAGT
>JAUXVT010000011.1 GCA_030680405.1 Thiobacillus sp.
CATTCGTAATGCGAAGGTCGCCAGTTCGATTCCGGCCAACGGCACCAGTTGTAAAAAAACGCCGCTCATTGAGCGGCGTTTTCCATTTTGGCGGTTGCTTAAAGTTTCAGGCTGGCAAAGCCGCCGTCTGCAAGGGCCTTGATGTTGGTGTCGACGTGAGCCGGGTCATGCCGATAGACAGCAGTCAGTTGCTGCGCAACCCTCAGCCAGTGCGCGGCAGCTGCACTGACCACACCAGCAAGCTGGGCGGTATCGCGGCTGTTAAGCCATTGATCGTACGCCTGCGTCAAAGCCGGAAACAGTGCGCGCCGCAGGCCGGACAAGTTGGCCAGATAAAAATGCAGTGAGCCATAGGCTTCTCGTTCAAGCAGTGTCGGCAACGTCACCAGGCAATCGGCCAGATGGTCGCGCACGGCGCGCGCCAGAAACTCGGCGTGTTTCGAGGTGAGCTGGCCCAGCATGCTGTTCCAGTCTTCGCCGAGCAGCTTTTCGGCGCGCGCCTCACCCACTTCGTGCAGGATCATGGCTTCGCTTTCGGCGTCGCTCATGCGGTCGAGACCATGCTCGATGTCCCGCTCAAAATCATAGTGAGCGAAGGCGCGACCAAGCGCGGTGTCTTTTTCCTTCCATTGCCATTCTTCGAATTTGTTCCACAGCAGGCGTCGCACCGCATCCATCCGCAGGAAGATGGCGCCGTCGCGCATGGCGGCGGGCGGCGCGATCAGGTCGCGCGCGTATTCGCAGCCAGCCACATAGACCTTGACGCCTTCGCGCACCTCGGCGCGCTTGAGTTCAGCCAGCACAAAATGGGGTTTGCGGAAATGCCCCAATCCGCTGCTATAGACCAGCCCAAGCGGAACCAAGGCACGGTTGATGTCGTCGGCATCAAACGGATCGATGCCGCCGCCACTCACCGGCAGGGGGGCGAACGATTCTTCTTCCACCGTATCCCACAGGCTTTCCCGCGCGTTGAGCCAGTCGCCAAGTTCGTCTTTGGGCAGGCGCGCGCCGTAGGGGATTTCCATTTCCCAGCGGTAGTACTCGCGCATTTCAAGCAGAAAGGTGCACATCGTCATGTCGCGTGCGTGACGCGCGTCGGCGATGGTGCAGTTCTTCTGCACTGTGTCGATGAGGGCGGAGAAATTGTCGACCATGGGGTCCTCCCGAAAATGACTCCATTTCAAGTGTACAAATAAAAACAGCCCATACAACCGGGCTGTTTTCAGGGGTATTGCAAGGTATTTAGTGGCGGCGGGTCGCACCAAAGTAATTCAGGTCGGCGCGCGAACGGCGGCTGAGCTCAAAGCGCGCGGCGTCGGCGCCGCTGAACCGGTCGGCGAGCTGGCCATAGACTTCAGTCGCCCAAGCCTTGTCGTTCAGCGCATCGGCAATGCCTTCGGCCCAGCGCAGCTTGTCGGCAGGTTTGCTCAGGCGCGTGCCGCACTCGGCATACCACTTCTTCAGCGCCTCGGCGGGCAGGGCAAAGCCCTTCAGCCGGTCGATGAACTGGATGCAGGCGTCGCCATTGGGGCAGGCGGCCGCAGCGGCGGCATAAAGTTCATCCGCCTTGACGCTGTTGTCCATCGATGCGTACAGCCGGCCGATGTGGGTCAGCGCAAAGTGATCCTTGGCCTGGGCACGCGCCGCTTTCAGAAGGCGCCCGGCTTCGGCCGCATCCTGGGTGGCGGCAAAGCTTGCTTCCGCGAGTTTGGCGGTGTCGTACACTGTGGCATTGGCGTCCGCTGCCAGCGCGGCTTCGCGCGCGGCCAGATAGGCGCGCGCCTTGCTCACGCCGATTTCACGGTGCTGAAGGTGCGCGGCGGTGACCACCAGATCCTTGAACGCGATGAAGTCGGTGGCGTTTTCCGCCGCGCGGTCGAGCAGGCGCCCGAGCCAGTCGGTGTCGTCCAGGTTCTTGTCCACCGCCAGCAGAATCGGCTTGTAGCGCGAAAATTGGTAGCCGGTGCCGTCGAGCAGCTTTTCTGCCGAATCGATCAGCTTGGCCGCGTAGAACGGGTCTTCCAACTCCAGCCGCACGCGGTCGGCCAGCGCGAGGAATTGCTTGACGCTGCCGGCCTCCTTTTCCAGTTGCTGGAATTCCATATACCGCGCGTGGTTGGCCTGGCGCTTTTCCAGCTTGGCCTTCACGCGGGTGAGGCGCTCGGCATCGTCGGCCAGATGGGCTTCGACTGCAGTCACCAGCCTCTGCATCTCGTCCAGCCCGGCCACCGCATCTTCGGCCTTGTCCAGCAGCGCCACTGCGCCCGGCTTGTCGCCCACACTTGCCAGCCCCTCGGCCAGTTCAATGTATTCGCCGGTGGCCGTTGCCAGGTCGCCCGCCTTTTTCAGTGCGGCCTGCATGAAGGCGGCATCACCCACCTGCTTGGCCGATTCGATCAGCGTCTTGGCGGCGGTGAAGTCGGTTGCGCCTTCGAGCGCACGCTGATACAGCGCCTTGGCGCGCGCCGGATCACCCAGCGTCTTGGTCACCTCGCCCGCCAGCGACAGCAGATCGGGCACGCTGGAGAGTTTTTCTCCCGCCTTGTTGAAAATCGCCGCGGCGTAGTCCTTGTCCAGCAGGTGCTCGGCCGAAGCGGCTGCCAGCTTGCTGTACTCCACCGCGCGCGAGATTTTCGCCTCGGCCTTTTCCAGCACTTTTTTCGCAAACGCGCTGTCGGCGATGACGCGCATCACGTTCTTCGCCAGATCGATCAGCGGGTCAAGGTTGTTGGTTTCCTTCAGCGCCTTTTCATACGCGCTCACCGCCGCCGCCTTGTCGCCCAGCACCTTGAACTTGGCCTCCGCCAGCGCGACCTGCTCCTCGCCCGACATGCAGTAGTCCTCCGCCGTCTGCAGCAATTCCTCGGCACGGCCCTGCTCGCCCAGCGCCTTGTAGACGATGGCGCAGGCCGCCAGATCCTTGGTGAACTGGCAGTCGCCCGCCACGCGGTCCATCAGCTCCTTGGCGTAGGCCGCGTCGGCAGGTTCCTGCAGGGCTTCCAGCGCCAGTGCGGCGTAATCAGCGCCGCCGCTGCATTGGGCTTCTTTGGGGGTGAGGGTGTCGCGGGTGGCCATGGGTTTGTCTCCGTGAAAATTTATCGCGTGATTTTCCGCCTGCGGGGGGTGGCCAGCCAATAAGTAATGTCGATGGCGGTATTAGCGCATTTCAAGATGTTGTGGCTGCGATCGGTTCCGTTTGCGCCGAGCTTGTCGAAGGGCTGTTGGAGACAGTTGAGACCTTCAAGAGACCGAGGTCTCGTTGGCCGGGGGGTGCCCGGGTAACGGTCAGTAGTCCAGTGATGCTCCCGACTATAACGACCAGCCCTTCGACAGACTTAGGGAAAACGGCGCTGGTGGAAACGCCAGACCCGCCCCCGCTCTTCAGTCAATGCCTTGCCGGATGCGGCATCAGCCTGTCGATGAATGCAATCGAGATGGCCGAGACGACAAAGGTCATGTGGATGACGGTCTGCCACAGCAGCACCTTGTCGGTCAGGTTGGGGGCGTTGATGAAGGTCTTGAGCAGGTGGATGGACGAGATGCCGATGATGGCGGTGGCCAGTTTGACTTTCAGCACGTTGGCGTTGACGTGCGACAGCCACTCGGGTTCGTCGGGGTGGCCTTCGAGGTTCAAGCGCGAGACGAAGGTTTCGTAGCCGCCGACGATGACCATGATGAGCAGGTTGGAAATCATCACCACGTCGATCAGGCCCAGCACGATGAGCATGATGGCTTCTTCGGAGAGGGTGAAGGTGCCGACGACGAGGTGCTCGAGCTCGATCATGAAGTGAAAGACGTAGACCACTTGCGCGGCGATCAGGCCGAGATACAGGGGTACCTGCAGCCAGCGGCTGCCGAACAGGATGTTGGTGAGGAATTTGCCGCGTGCCTCGATGGGCTGGGTGATTTCGGATTTCATACGCTAGGGGCCAGGGTGTCGAAAAAGGATTACAGGACGTAGCGCGCCAGGTCTTCGCTTGCGGCCAGCGCAGCGAGACGGCTGGTGACCGACTCGGCATTGACGACGTATTCGCCGGTGACGCTGCCGGCGTCGAAGGAAATATCCTCCAGCAGCTTTTCCATCACCGTGTGCAGACGGCGCGCGCCGATGTTCTCGGTGCGCTCGTTGACCTCGAAGGCAATCTCGGCGATGCGGCGGATGCCGTCATCGGTGAATTGGAGCGTGACGCCTTCGGTCGCCAGCAGGGCTTCGTACTGCCGCGTCAGGCAGGCGTCGGTGGCGGTCAGAATCCGCTCGAAGTCTTCCACGGAGAGCGCCTGCAGTTCGACGCGGATCGGCAGCCGCCCCTGCAGTTCGGGAATGAGGTCGGACGGCTTGGACAGATGGAAAGCGCCGCTGGCGATGAACAGGATGTGGTCGGTTTTCACCATGCCGTATTTGGTCGAGACGGTGGTGCCCTCGATCAGCGGCAACAGGTCGCGCTGCACGCCCTGGCGCGATACGTCGCTGCCGTGGGCGTCGCTGCGGGTGGCGATCTTGTCGATCTCGTCTAGAAACACGATGCCGTTCTGCTCCACGGCTTCGAGCGCCTGCAGCTTGGTGTCCTCGTCGTTGATCAGCCGGCCGGCCTCTTCCTCGGTCAGCAATTTGCAGGCTTCGCGTACTTTCAGCTTGCGGGTTTGCCGGCGGCTGCTGCCGAGGTTCTGGAACATGCCCTGCAACTGCTGCGACAGGTCTTCCATCCCCGGCGGGGTGAAGATTTCCATGGTGGGGCTGATCGCCGCGACCTCGATCTCGATCTCCTTGTCGTCCAGTGCGCCTTCGCGCAGCATTTTCCTGAAGCGCTGGCGCGCCGCGCCTTCCTCGCGCTGCGGTTCGCGTTCGTCGAAGCCGGCGCTGCGCGGCGGCGGCAGCAGCGCGTCGAGGAGGCGCTCTTCGGCGGCTTCCTCGGCGCGAAACTGCACCTTGCTGGTCGCCTGTTCGCGCATCTGCTTGACCGCGGTTTCCATCAGATCGCGGATGATGGTGTCGACGTCGCGCCCGACGTAGCCGACCTCGGTGAACTTGGTCGCCTCGATCTTGATGAAGGGCGCATTGGCAAGCCGCGCCAGCCGCCGCGCGATTTCGGTCTTGCCCACGCCGGTCGGGCCGATCATCAGGATGTTTTTCGGCGTGATTTCCTGGCGCAAGGGCCCGCTCACCTGCTGGCGCCGCCAGCGATTGCGCAGGGCAACCGCGACCGCGCGCTTGGCGGCAGCCTGGCCGACGATGTGTTTGTCGAGTTCGTGGACGATTTCTTTGGGCGTCATAGGGGTCAGGATTCAGGGGTCGGGGATCAGGGGTCGGGGATCAGGGGATGTCGCTTCGCGGGTTTTTTCAGGGGCGCGGCCAGAGGCCGCTCATTCCCTGACCCCTGAATCCTGACCCCTATCCCCTAAAACCTCGATCACGTGATTCTGGTTCGAATAAATGCAGATATCCCCTGCAATGGTGAGGCTTTTTTTGACGATTTCAAGCGGGGACAGGTCGGTGTTTTCCTGAAGTGCGCGGGCGGCGGACTGGGCAAACGCGCCGCCGGAGCCGATGGCGGCGATGCCGAGTTCGGGTTCCAGCACGTCGCCGTTGCCGGTGATGATGAGCGAGTGCTCGCGGTCGGCCACCACCAGCATGGCTTCGAGTCGCCGCAGCATGCGGTCGGTGCGCCAGTCCTTGGCGAGTTCGACCGCGCTGCGCAGCAGATGCCCCGAGTGCTTGTCGAGCTTGGCCTCGAAGCGCTCGAACAGGGTGAAGGCGTCGGCGGTGCCGCCGGCGAATCCGGCCAGGACTTTTTCCTGATACAGCCGCCGCACCTTGCGCGCGGTGGCCTTGATGACGATGTTGCCAAGCGTGACCTGACCGTCGCCGCCGAGGGCGACTTCAGAACCCCGTCGAACGGAGAGAATGGTGGTGCCGCTATATTGTTCCATGGGCGGGATTATCCTGAAAAAGAGGGTTAACCACGAAGGACGCGAAGGAGGGGCTGCCTTGTCTTGCTTGCCCGCCGTGGTGTCCTGCGCAGGCAAATTCGCGCGCCTGAATTATACGTGTGCAGGCAATGCCGCAGCCTGATCGATCAGGACGGGCGACGTCAATCCGGATGGTGCGGGATGAGGTGCGCCAACTGGTCGATGCCCATGACGCGGAAAAGTTCGTGGATGAGCGCGTTGTGGCCGCGCAGGGTGATGGTCTTGCCGCTGCCAAGGCACTGCATCAGCACGCTGATGAACTGGCTGACGCTGCCGTAATCGACGCGGGTGACCTGGGTCAGATCGACCAGCACCTCGTTGTGGGTGGTGGCATAGCTGCCGAGTTGCTGCAAGGCGCTGTCGTTGGCGGGGGTGATTTCGCCAGCCAGCCGCAGGGCATCGTCCAGTGGTTCGGCAGGTTTTGCCTGCACCACTTCGGCGGCCTGCACTTCGCTCCAGGACGGCGGTGACACTTCAAAGCGCACGGCGTAGTCGACCGCCAAGTCTTCGAAGTTTGCCTCCTGGCCGAGCGTTTGGTAGAGCTCCAGCAGCAGCAGCCAGTGCACTGCGCGGCTGTGGGTGGCACGGTTGAGGTCCTGCAGCAGCGCAATCAGACGGTCGACGCCGCTGACCTGCAGCTTGCGACGGGCCTTGCGCGCGGCGCTCAGGATATGGGCGCACTCGTCTGCGCCCGATTCGTCGACCATTGCGATGCGCGAAAAATCGATCCGCACCACGGCATTTTTGGCGGTGGCGGCGATGCCCTCGCGCAGGGTGGCTGCCGCCTTTTTGTCGAGCAGGCCGGGTAATTCCAGGCTGGCGGTTTGGTCATTCTGGGGTTTGCTGGCTGCGCCGTTCCCCCCCATTTTTTGCCAGACCGGGGGCGAGGTCTCGAAGCGCATCGCGTAATCCAGCGCCAGCTGCTCGAATTCCTTCTCGCGGTTCTGGATGCCGTAAAGGTCGAACAGCATGTGCCAGGCGCGGCGGCCACCTGTTCCCAGAATATCCTTCAATAAGCGCTCGGCCATGTCGGTCTGGCCGCTGGCATAGAGGATGGCCGCTTCATCCACCGCCGACTGTGGCGCGCCGCTGGATTCCACCACAACAATGCCGCTACCCCCCATGTCCATGGTCAACAGGGCTTCGTTAGGCTGCGATTCGGCAGAAGGCGCAGGCGTCGGCTTGTGCGCGGGGCTGGGTGTCTTGTCCTTGCCTTTTTTGAAAAACGGGAGAGCCACTGAATAGGTGTGCGTCGGTAAGGAGATTCAATGACGGATACTAGCGCTGTCGAACCGTGGCGGCAACCCGCAGCACGCGGCCGGCAAGCAGGGCAGCGGCTGCAAGCGCGATGACAATTGCGGGCCCGGTGGGCCAGTCGAACAGCGCGGATGCGGCCAGCCCCGTTGCATACGCCAGTGCGCCCACCGCCCAGCCGGCCAGCAGGCCGGGGCGTGCCGGCAGACCGCGACTCGCTAGCGCCGGCAGAATCAGGCTGGCGAATACCAGATAAACCCCCACCAGTTGCACCGACGCGGTAATCGCCAGCGCAAACACCAGATAGAATCCGAGCCCGCCCAGGCGTTCGCCGCGCCAGACCATGAGCGCCAGCAAGATGCTGTAAAGCGCGGCAATCTGGATGGCCTGCGTGGGCGTGGCCCACAGGATTTGCCCGGTGAGCAGCTCGGCCAGGTGCTCGCTGCCGTGCGGGTCGCCCGCCAGCAGTAGCACCGCGAGGCTGGCTGCGACCACGAAGGTGGAGCCGATCAAGGCTTCCTGAATTTGCGGCCAGCGGCGCTCGCATCCGGCCAGCAGCGCCGCGCCGATCAGCGCGGCCGTAGCGGCCGCCAACTGGGTGGGCCAGCCGTCGGCAGCAAGACCCAGCGCATGCGCCGCGACGACGCCGAGCACGGCAAGCTGCGCCACCGCCAAGTCGAGAAAAATAATGCCGCGCGCCAGCACCCGCCGCCCCAGCGGGACGTGCGTGGCCAGGACGAGGAGGCCTGCGACGAACGGCCAGACGAGAAGTCCCGGGTCGAGTGCGGTCCAGTTCATCGCGCGGCTTTCAGCAATTGCTCGAGGCTGTCGTCGAACAGACCGAACAAGTCTTTGGCCCGATCCGAACCGCCGACGGTAAACGGCAGCACGACGACCGGGGTGACGGCATGTTCAGACAGCCATTCCGAGGGACGCGGATCCTGGTAGGCGGCACGCAGCACGGCTCGGGCAGGCGTGATTTTCAGGCGCGCGGCGACTTCGGCAAGGTGGCCGACCGAAGGCTCGACCCCGGGCTTGGGTTCCAGCACCGCCACCTGCTTCAACCCCAGCCAGTTTTCCAGATAGGGGAAGGCCTTGTGCTGCACCACGATGCTCATGCCCTTGAGCGGCGCGGCCTGCGCTTGCCAGCGGGCCATCGCCGCATCCCAGCGGGTGTTGAAATCCATCAGCCGTGCCCGATAGGTGGCGGCGTGGCCCGGGTCGATTTCGGCCAGGCGTGCGCCGAGTGCTTGCGCCACGCGGGCGATGTTGCGCGGGTCGGTTTGAATGTGCGGATTGCCAGAGGCGTGGATGTCGCCCTGTGCGCGATCCAGCGTGCCCGGTTTTTCCAGCAGCGTGACCTGGCGCGCGGCCTCGAAATAGCCCGGTTGGCCGGGCTGGATGGCGGCATTGCCCGACTGCCTCAGCAACACCGGCAGCCAGCCGACTTCGAGCTCGGCGCCGGTGCAGACGGCCAGGTCGGCGCGACGCATCTGCGCGATCAGGCTGGGGCGCGCCTCGATGCGGTGCGGGTCCTGAAAGGCCGTGGTGGCGGTATACACTTTGACGGCGTCGCCGCCGAGTTCGGCGGCCAGCGCACCCCACTCGGGCTCGCAGGCAAAGACGTTGAGCGTGGCATAGGCGAAGGTGGGCCATGCCGCGAACAGAAAGGCGAGTAAACGAAACGGTTTCATGGGGTTCTCCTTAAAAAGCGTGCGCGCCATGCGTGCCGAGGCTGTAGATGTACTGCGCATACCACTGGTTCTCGTCCTGTCCCTCGCTGGCCCGGTCTTTCGTGTATTGCAGGCGCAGGCGCGAGAATTCGGAGGGCGAGTAATCAACCATCAGCGAGTGGCGGGTGGGCTTGTAATCGGGTCGCGGCAGGTTGGCGTTGTTGAGGCCGTAATCGCGGGAGCCTGGGTCGAGCAGGTCATAGCGATAGCCGGCGCGCCAGCGCGGCATGAACTGGACCACGCCCTGAGCGTAGCCGCCCCATTGGGTCGCCTGGTACGCGCCGGGACTGCCCGCCCCGCACAGCAAACCGCCTTCACAGCTCAGGCTGCCGTTTTCTTCACGGTGAAACAACTCGGCGGCAAACTTGAAGTTGTTGACCGTGGAATTGCCCAGCGGCGCCCATTTCCAGACAAAATCGGCCAGCCAGGTTTTGCTGTTGCCGGTGAATGCGGTGTTCACGCCCACGTCGGCAAAGTCGGCGAGACTGCCGCTGCGTTCGACCGCGCGCGTCGAAAGAAACGACACGCCACTGCGCCAGCTATGCGAATCGCCGACATCGCCGCCGAAGTGGCCGAACAGGGCATAGCTGCCCACGCCGTTTTCGTTGCGGTCAGTGCCGGGGAAATTTGCGCCGCGTCCGATTTCGGCGCCCAGCTCGGTGAAGAGATCGGTCGGCGCGACCCACTTCAGTTGCAGGCCGTCGTTGCCGTAGCCTTCGCCGAACAGCGCTTCAACCATCAGACTGTTGGTGGCGAAATCCCAGGCATGCGGGTGCTGCTCGTTCTGGTAGCCGGTGCCGGAACGGAATCGACCGCCCTTGAGGGTCAAGCCACTGCCCAGTGCCAGGGTCTGGAACCAGGCTTCTTCCACGCCGACCGTGCCATCGTTCAGCACGGCATTGAAATAGCCGCGGAAATACGGATCGATGTTGGCAGCCAAAACCAGTTCGCTGTCGTCGACTGAAAATCCGCGGGTGGCACCGCCTGCTGTGCCGTCGGGCAGGAAACCCGTGATGCGGCGCTCGGGCAGGTCTTTCAGGTGGGCATAGCCGCCTTGCAGGATGAGCGAGATTTCGGGATTGAAACTGTTGCTGGCGGGTTGCGCGGTTTCGCCCTGGGGTGCTGTGTTGTCGGCTTTCGGCGAGGCATCCGCGGTTTTCGTTTCGGCTGCCTGCAGGCGCGCTTCCAGCGCCTGGATGCGCACCTCGTAAGCGGTTTTCATTTCTTTCAGCTCGGCGCGCAGGGCGTCGAGGTCGGCATCGGCATAAGCCGGGAAGGCAGCCGCGAGCGCGGCCACCAGCAGAGTGGTTCGTAACATGGTCTGACTCCGTCAACCTGAGGTGAGCGCCTGCGCTATCAGTCGGCGCAGGTATTGAAAAAACTCAGCTGTTGGACGGTGCGGGAGGCGCGCGTGCGCAGGCGGGGCGAGGGGCGAGATCGACGCACAAGGGCGCGGCGCTGGATGCAATGATGCAGTCGCCGGGTGGAATCGTCAGGACGAGCAGGCTGGGGGCCACAGCAGCGCCCAGCTGCGCTTGCGCGACGCAGACTTCGCAGGTCTTGTCGGGTAGTGCCGAATCGTGCGCGCGCAGATGGGTGAGCGCATGCGCGAACGCTGCCACCTGACCGAACAGCAGGATCAGTGCGAACAGCCAGGGAAGCAGGCGGCGCGGGAACATGAACCGCATTTTACTCGCGCGGCTCGACCGGCGGTACCGGATCGTAGCCATGGTTGCAGCCAGGGCGGCAGCGGCCGATGCGTTTGGCGGCGAGCCAGCTGCCTTTGATCGCACCGTGCTTTTCGATGGCTTCCTTGCCGTATTCCGAGCAGGTCGGCAGGTAGCGGCATTGCCGCCCCAGCCACGGCGAGAACGCCAGCTGATATACGCGAATCGCGCCGATGAACAGCTTTTGCGCGAGGTTCATGCGCGCGCCTCGGCATGGCCGCGCGCGGCGCCGGTAAAATCGGCCAACAGCTTGGCGACAAACTCGGGTTCGAGGTCGCGCACGATGAACACGAAGCGGCTGCGGTGGTCGTCGTCCGGCCAAGCGTCGAGCTTCACTTCCGGATACAGCACGTGCTGCACGCCATGCAGCACCACCGGCTGTGGCTCATCCTGCAGATTCACGATGGCCTTGAAGCGCAGCAGGTTTTCGGCGCGAAACGAGGTGAGCATGGAAAGCGCCGATTGCAGGCCGTAGCGATCAAGCGGCGCGTCGAGCACCACTGAAAACGCCTGGATGCGTGCGTCGTGCAATGCAGTCCGGGGCTTGCCACCGAGCTTGCTGGCACTGGCGGGCTGGTAGCGCTGCTGTTTCAGCCAGCGCGCGACTTCCAGCGATTGGGTCGCGGCGTTCCATAGCCCCAGGTTCTGGATCGCCGCCGGATCGAGTTCGCCGTGCGTCACCGGAATGATGTCGGCTGCCGGGTTGAGCGCCGCCAGCCGTTCGCGCAGGGCGGCGACCGTGTCGGGAGGCGCGAGATCGGTCTTGGTCAGCAGCAGCCGGTCGGCCACCGCTACCTGCTTGACTGCCTCGAAGTGTTGGTCCAGCTGACCCATGCCGAACAGGGCGTCGACCGTGGTGACCACGCCATCGAGGCGGAAGCGTGCGCGTACCCAATTGTCGTGCAGCAGGTTGTCGAGCACCGGCGCCGGGTCGGCGATGCCGGTGGTTTCGATGATGACGCGCTCGAACGCCGGAATGTCGCCCTTCTGCCGCGCCATCCACAGGTTTTTCAGCGTCGGCGACAGGCTGCCCGAAATCGTGCAGCACACACAGCCGCCCGAGAGCAGCGCCATCGGGCCTTCCATCTTCTGCAGCAGCTGATGGTCGAGCGCGATTTCGCCAAACTCGTTCATCAGGATCGCCGTGCGCGGCAGCGTGCGCACCAGGTGATTCAATACCGTGGTTTTGCCGCTGCCCAGAAAGCCGGTCAGCAGGGTGATTGGCAGCGGGGCATACGACTCCACACGGGCTTCAGCCCGTAGTGGACCGGAGTCCCCTTGTGGGGCATCCATCTCAGGCGGCCTCTCCAAATTTCAGGCGCGCAGCCTTTCCTTCTTCTCGTGACGCTCCTGCGCCTCGATCGAGTATTCGGCGGTGGGGCGCGCCAGCAGGCGCGGCAGGCCAATGGGGTCACCGGTTTCCAGGCACCAGCCATACTCGCCGCTGTCGATCCGTTTCAGGGCGGAATTGATTTTTTTCAGCTGCTTGCGTTCGCGGTCGCGCACGCGCTGCTCCAGCATGTGTTCCTCTTCCACCGTGGCGCGGTCGTTGGGGTCGGCAAAGTTCTCGTTTTCCTTCAGGGTCGCACCGGTGTCAGCGGCGTTGCTGAGCATCTCGTCGCGCAGGGCTTCGAGGCGGCTGCGAAAGAACGCCAGCTGGTCAGCATTCATATAGGCGGCAGCCGGCATTTTCAGCAGCGCGGCTTCGGTGAGGGGTTTGAGGGATTTGGATGAGGCGGGCATCGAGGCGCTCCATGAGTCGAACAATGGACAATTTACAGCCGGGTGTGCCGGCGCGAAGAAGGGGGGCAGTCTGAACGTCATGCGCCAAAGGTGCAACCCGGCAGCGTGGGAGCGGGCTGGCGCGGTTCGCTACTCCGCCCGTGATTACGCGATAATTAAAACATGAAACCCTTTCTGACCCTGTGGGCTATTTTTACGCTGCTTGCCGGCTGTGGCCGCGAAGCCGCGCCGCCGCCCGCAGATATCCGGCCGGTACGCGCCGAGCAAGTGGAACCCACCCGCGCGAACAGCCAGGGCCGCTATGCCGGCGAAATCCGTGCGCGTTACGAAACTGCCCTGGCTTTCCGTGTGGCAGGACGCGTCAGCGCACGTCAGGTCGAGGTCGGCACGCAGGTGAAAGCCGGTCAGGTGATCGCCACGCTGGACCCGCAGGATTACGCCCTGGCAGTACGCGCGGCGCAGGCGCAACTCGCCGCCGCCGAGGCCGAAGCGCAGCTGGCGCACCAGGATTTGCAACGCTTTACTGCGTTGCGCACGCAAAATTTCATTTCCCAGGCCGAGCTCGACCGCCGGCGCACCACGGCCGAAGCGGCGCAGGCGCGGGTGCGGCAGCTGCGCGCCGAGGTCGCGCGCCAGGGTAATCAGCAGGCCTACACCCGACTGACCGCGCCGCATGCCGGGGTGGTGACGGCGATTGCTTTCGAGACCGGCCAGGTGGTGTCGGCCGGGCAGCCGCTGGCGCAGCTGGCGCGCACCGGTGAACTGGAGGCGCGCATCGACGTGCCGGAGAACGCCATCAATGACGTGCGCGCGGCCAAAACCCTGACTGTCCGGCTATGGTCGCAGCCGGATAAAACCTACCCGGGACAGTTGCGCGAACTGTCGCCAATGGCCGACGCGGCCAGCCGTACCTACAGCGCGCGCGTGAGCCTGCTGCAGCCCGATGTCGCGGTGAAACTCGGCATGACCGCCACGGTGGAGACCAGCCAGGACGCAGCGCCCAGCCTGTCGGTGGCGCAGAGCGCGCTGTTCAGGGTCAACGGCCAGCCCCAGGTCTGGGTGGTCGATCAGAAATCCCAAAAAGTGGCGGCGCGCAGCGTGCAGCTTGGTGCGCTCAACGGCGAGCGCGCGACGATCGTGTCGGGACTGGCCGCCGGCGAATGGGTGGTGACCGCAGGCGTGCACAAGCTGGCGCCGGGACAGCAGGTTCGTCTGACACAGCCATGAGCGACACGCCGCAATTCGTGCCGCCGCCTCACTTTGAACCCAGGCGCGGCAACCTGTCGCGCTGGGCGATCGAGCACCCGGTGCTGGTGCGCTTTTTCGTGATCCTGATCCTGCTGGTGGGGGTGCGCTCGTATTTCCAGCTGGGCCAGGCCGAAGATCCCCCGTTCACCTTCAAGACCATGCTGATCCAGGCGCAGTGGCCAGGGGCGACCGCGCAGGAAGTGTCGGAACAGCTGACCGAACGGATCGAGAAAAAACTGCAGGAAATGCCCGAGCTCGATTACGTGCAGAGCTACGCCAAGCCGGGCGAGACCGCGCTGTTCGTCAACATCAGGGAAACGGTGCGCGGGCGTGACGTGGCGGAAGCCTGGTACCAGATCCGCAAGAAAATCGGCGACCTGAAACCGCAGCTGCCGCCCGGCGTGCAGGGACCGTTTTTCAACGACGAATTCGGCAACACCTTCGGCTCGATTTACGCCTTCACCGGCGACGGCTTCAGCCGTGCCGAGCTGCGCCGCACCGCCGAGGACGTGCAGCGCGAAGTGCGGCGGCTGCCCCATGTCGGCAAGGTCGAGCTGTTCGGCGTCGTGCCGGAAAAAATCTACATCGAGATTGCCACGCAAAAGCTCGCCACCCTCGGCCTCACCCCGCAGCAGATCATGCAGGCGGTGCAGGAGCAGAACGGCGTGGTGGCGAATGGCCGGGTGGAGAACGCCGTATTGTCGATCCCGCTCAGGGTGTCGGGGCCGTATGCCGAGGTCGAGCGCCTGCGCGAAACCATCCTCCGCGTCGGCGCACACAGCCTGCGGCTGGGCGATATTGCCGAGGTGACGCGGCGCTACGAAGATCCGCCTGCCAGCGAGATTCGCTCGCAGGGTGAACCCGCAGTGCTGCTCGGCGTCTCGCTGGCCGAGGGCGGCGATGTTCTGGCGATGGGGCGCAAGGTTGCGGCCGCGATGGCCGCGCTGCAGAAAACCCTGCCGCTGGGCCTGGAAATCCGGCAGATTCACGACCAGCCGGGCATCGTTGAGCGCGCGGTCAGTCTCTTCATGCAAAGCTTCCTCGAGGCCGTCGCCATCGTGCTGGCGGTGACCTTCCTGGCGCTGAAATGGCGCGCCGGGCTGGTGGTGGCGCTCTCCATTCCGGTGGTGCTGGCGATCACCTTCACCGCGATGTGGCTGTTCAACATCGATCTGCACCGCATCTCCACCGGTGCACTCATCATCGCGCTCGGCCTGCTGGTGGACGACGCCATCATCGCGGTGGAAATGATGGCGCACAAACTCGAGGCGGGGTGGGGGCGCTTCGAGGCGGCCACCTATGCCTTCCAGTCCACCGCCTTTCCCATGCTCACCGGCACCTTGCTGACGGCCACCGCGTTTCTGCCGATTGCGCTCGCCAAGTCGATGGTGGGCGAATATACCTTCGCGATTTTTGCGGTGACGACGATCGCGCTGTTGTCATCCTGGCTGGTGGCGGTGATCGTCACGCCTTACTTCGGCTATATGCTGCTGAAGCCAACCCATCACGTGACCGATGAAAACGCCGCCTACCTGACGCCGTTTTACCGGCGTTTTCGTGCCGCGGTGACATGGTGCGTGTCGCATCGCTGGACGGTGATTGCACTCACCATCGTCGCACTAGTCATCGGCCTGGCGGCGATGCAGCGGGTCGAGAAACAGTTTTTCCCGCAGTCCGACCGCCTTGAAATTCTGGTCGAACTGTGGCTGCCGGAAGGCGCCTCGATTGAGGCCACCCACGCAGAGGCAGTCAAGCTCGAAACCCTGTTGCGGCAGGACAAGGACGTGGCGCACGTGCTCAACTATATCGGCCAGGGTGCGCCGCGCTTCGTGCTGGGGCTGGACCAGCGCCTGGCCAGCCGAAATTTTGCACAGATGGTGGTGATTGCAAAGGATGTGGCGGCGCGCGAACGCGAAATTGCCCGCATCCGCCAGCTGTTCGAGACCGATTTCCCCAACGTGCGCGGGCGCGCGGTGCGCTTTGAATACGGCCCGCCGGCGGGTTACCCGGTGCAGTACCGGCTTTCCGGCAGCGACATTCCAAGGCTGAAAAGCGAGGCCGAAGCATTGCGCAAGATCCTCGCCGCGCAGCCGCAGGTCACGGCGGTGAACCTGGACTGGAACGGGCAGTCGTTGGCGGTCAAGGCTCAGCTCGACCAGGACAAGCTCAAGGCGCTGGGCCTGAGCTCGGACGAAGTCGGACGGCAGGTGGCGCTGCAGCTGTCGGGCGCCACCGTCACCCAGCTCCGCGAGAACGATCTCCTGATCGACGTGGTGCTGCGCACGCCGCGCAACGAACACCGCGACGTCGATGCGCTGACGTCCCTGCTGATCGGCAGCTTCAACGGGAAGAGCGTGACGCTGGGGCAGATCGCCAATTTCAAGCCGGTGTTCGAGGACGGCGTGATCTGGCGGCGCAACCGTCTGCCGACCATTGCCGTGCGCGGCGACCCGATTGGAAACACCCAGCCGGCGACGATCATCGCCGCCATCGCGCCGCAGGTGGCCGCCTTCAAGGCCCAGCTGCCGCCCGGCTTCCGCCTGGAGATCGGCGGCCCGGTGGAAAGCAGCGCCAAGGCGAATACGGCGATCGGTGCGTCATGGCCGCTGATCATGATCACCACGCTGACCCTGCTGATGCTGCAGCTCGGCAGTTTTTCGCGTTCGCTGCTGGTGGTGCTGACCGCGCCGCTGGGCCTCATCGGGGTGGCGATCGCGCTGCTGGTGAGCGGGCATCCGATGGGGTTTGTCGCGCTGCTGGGGATCATTTCGCTGGCCGGCATGATCATGCGCAACGCGGTGATTCTGGTCGATCAGATCCGCCAGGACATCGCACGCGGCCTGTCGCAGTGGGATGCCGTCATCGAGTCGACGGTGCGGCGCATGCGCCCGATCAGCCTGACTGCCGCGGCGGCAGTGCTGGCGATGATTCCGCTGTCGCGCTCGATTTTCTGGGGGCCGATGGCGGTGGCCGTGATGGGCGGGCTGATTGCGGCAACCTTCCTCACGCTGTTTTTCCTGCCGGCCTTGTATGCGGCATGGTTTCGCGTGAAGAGCGAGTAGCAAGGTACAGGATTCAAGTTGCAAGGAGGTCTCATGAAGGCGATCGGGATTGGGCTTGTGCTGTTGTTGGGTGGCTGTGCGGGATTGGAGTCGGCTGATCCGGCTTCGCCGTATTACGCCTATTCGACGGGTTGGATGGTGCAGCTGAATCGGCCGCTGACGATTCCGGCGGACGCCGCGACGGTGCGTTTGCAATACGGCCATATCGTGCCGCGCAACAGCGTGCAGGAGCACGATCCGTTCTGTGTGGTGGAACTCGATACGGTGCGTGCCGAGCCGCAGACGCTGCAGCCGGGTCGCTTCGAGGTGTGGCGGGTGACGCGCAGCGTCAGCCCGATCACCGCCGCGGTGAAGTCGCCGCTGATCAAGACGCGTCATGGCGACGACGATGGCGATCCGAGCTTTCTGTATTTCATCACAGAGTTCTGCCTGCGTGATGCGAATCAGCCGAACCTGCGCGGCATGCGCTGCGCCTGGAACCAGATGGCGCCCGGCAACCGGGCGCTGATGCGCCATCTCGCGCTGGATGAAATACGCCAAGCGCTGGGCGGCTGGATGACGCTGATTCCCCCGAAGGAGAGGATATGAAACCTGCCGATACCCGTATTGCACCCGACACCAAGGTCAGGCTGTCGAACTGGGATGCCGACGATGACGACATCATCGGCAAGGACAAGTCCGATGCGCGCGAGCGCCTGGACGAATACCGCGCGCGGCTGGAAACGCTGCAGGAACTGCTGTACGCCGAGGGCAAAAACAAGCTGCTGATCGTATTGCAGGCGATGGACACCGCGGGCAAGGATTCCACCATTCGCCACGTGTTTCAGGGCGTCGACCCGCTGGGGGTGAGGGTGGTGGGCTTCAAGACGCCGACGCCACATGAACTGGCGCGCGACTATCTGTGGCGGGTGCATCACCATGTGCCGGGTGCCGGTGAAATCGCCATCTTCAACCGCTCGCACTACGAGGATGTGCTGATCACCCGCGTTAACGGCTGGATCGATGCCGCCGAATGCAAGCGCCGCTATCGCCAGATCAACGATTTCGAACGCCTGCTGGCGGAAACCGGCACGACGATCCTGAAGTTTTATCTGCACATCACCCGGGACGAGCAGAAAAAACGTCTGGAAGAGCGCCGCGATACCCCGGAAAAGCAGTGGAAATTCCAGCCGGGCGATCTTTCCGTGCGCGAGCAGTGGGACGACTACATGGAAGCCTACGAGACGGCGCTGTCCGCCACTAGCACGGCGCATGCGCCCTGGCACGTGATCCCAGCCAACAGCAATCTGGCGCGCAACCTGATGGTTTCCCGCCTGCTGATCGAGGCGCTGGAAGGGCTGAAGATGCGCTATCCGGAGCCGGTGGAAGGGGTTGCCGACACCGTGATTGTCTGAAGGTTTATTTGACCAGCGTCAGGTGAGGCGCGCGCGGGGTGAGCGCCTGTGCGGCCGCCTGCGTGACGGCGACGGGTTGCCAGTGGGGCAAGGCTTCCGGGCGATGGATGTGGTAACCCTGTAAATAGTCCACGCCGATGTCGCGCAGCAGCGCCGCCATGTCGGCGTTCTCCACTTGCTCGGCCACCGAATGCATGCCGAAGTCGCGCGCCAGCTGTGCAATCGAGCGCACGATGGCCTGATCGCGGCGATCGTCCAGCATGCCGCGCACAAAGGCGCCGTCGATCTTGAGGAAGTCGGCCGGCAGATGCTTGAGATAGAAGAACGACGAGGCATCGCGCCCGAAATCGTCCAGCGCGAACTGGCAGCCGCGCTGGCGCAGGCCGTGAATCAGGCGCTGGGCGTCTTCCAGATTGACCACTGCGGCGGTTTCCGTAACCTCGAACCCCAGACGTTCCCCCGCCACGCCATAGTGATCGAGCAGATGGCAGACGGTGCCGAGGAAGGACTCGTCGGCCACGGTTTTGCCGGACAGGTTGATGAAGTACACCGCATTGTCGTCAGGCTGCGCCGCCAGATAGGAGACGACGGCCTCCAGCATCCAGCGATCGAGGGTGGGTGCCTGCCCGTAGCGTTCGAGCGCGGGCAGCAGCTTGGCCGGCCCCTCGATCACGCCATTGCGCTGCCAGCGGATCAGCACTTCGTAATGCGGCTGACCGCCGCTGGAAGTCGGCTGGATCAGTTGGCGGTAAGGCAGGAACTGGTTGGCTTCCAATGCCTGCGAGAAATCGGCCGCCCAGCCCATTTCTGTTTCCAGACGGCGGAAGCCGACCTCGTCCGCTTCATACAGCATGACCCGCCCGCTGCCCTCCGACTTGACGCGATAGCACGCCATGTCGGCCTGCACCAGGATGTCGCCGGCGGTGGTCGCGGACTTGGTGATGGGGGCGATCCCGGCACAGGCGCCGAGGGTGAAGCGCCGCCCCTTGTGTTCGAACCGGAAGTCGCGGATGCGTTGCACCAGCTGCCGGCAGACCAGAATTGCCTCGTCAGGCTGGGTGTCGAACAGGATGAGGCCGAATTCGTCGCCGCCCAGCCGGCCCAGATAGGCGTGATCGGGTAAGGCGGCTTTCATGGTTTTCGAAATGTCCAGCAGCAGGACATCGCCCACCGAATGGCCGCAGGTATCGTTCACCAGCTTGAACTGGTCGAGGTCGATGTAGCAGAACGCATGCTGCTGTGCCTGGTCGCGCGCGGTGCGCATGGCACGTGCCAGACGGCCTTCCACCGCGCGGCGATTCGGCAGCATGGTCAGGGTGTCGTGGAAGGCCATTTCGCGCAGGCTGTCGAGCAGCTGCTTTTTCTCGGTCTCGTCGCGCAATACATAGACGGCACCGAGGCCGCCGTGGCCGGTCAGCGGCGCACAGCTGTAACTGATGGCAAGGTGCTGGCCAAACCGGGTCTGCAGCTGGGCGGAGCCGGTCTGGCCGTGCAGCGCTGAAGCCGACGGCAAAAAGCAGGCCGGGGCGTCGTCGCCGCCCCGCTGGTCGAGCTGCATCAGGTTTTGCAGCGGGATCGACTGGGCCTCTTCCTGCGCAATGTTGAGCAGCGCTTCGGCGGCCGGGTTGATATAGGTCACCTGATTGTGGGCATTGGTGACGATGACGGCGTCGTTGATTGACTGCAGCGTGACCTGCCAGCGTTCCTTTTCCGCGCAGAGCGCGGCCTCATCAAGCTTGCGCTGGGTAATGTCGAAGCGGATCGACAGGTATTTCAGAGGCAGGCCGTCGTCGTCCTTGATCGGAATAAAGGTCGAGTCCGTCCAGAACAGCCGTCCATCCTTGGCGCGGTTGCAGATTTCGCCGCGCCAGGTGCGTCCGCTCGAGAGGGTCTCCCACATCTGGGCGAAAAACGCGGCATCGTGCCAGCCCGAATTGACGATGCGGTGATTCTGGCCGTGGAGCTCTTCACGCGTGTAGCCGCTGATGATGCAGAACAGATCGTTGGCGAAGGTGATGTTGCCGGCGAGGTCGGCTTCGGACATGCTGGCCGTGCTGTCGAGCGCCTTTTGCTGTTCGTTGAGGTCGGTGAGCAAGCGCTCCAGGGCTGCGCTCATATGGTTGAATGCGCGGGTGGTTTGCTGCAGCTCGGGCGGGCTGCTGGCGCGTATGGGGATGCGCGCCCTGTAATCCCCGGCCTCGATCTGGCGCGCGGTTGCGCGCAGCCGGATCAGGTCTCGAAGATTGATTTTCAGCAGCACATGGGTAAGCCAGCCGAGCAGGACGAAAGCGGTGGCGAGCAGCAGGAACAGGCGGGTGCCGAGATGCCAGAGAAAATCTTCGTAGGCATGGGAAGACGGCTGGATCACCAGGCGGCCATAGGCGGTGCCGCCGATGACGAGGGCTTCCTGCATGACCGGAATCGACAGGCCGGTCAGTGTGGCAAACCAGTCGGGGCGGTCAGCACGGCGCGCAGGCGCCTGCTCGCGCAGGGCGTAGCCATTGGGCGCGGTGTATTCCACGTAGCGCAGGTTGCCCTGGACGATCGGGGTTTTCAGCTGGGCCTGCAAGGCGCTGTAATCACGCATGATGGCTGAATCGGCCACCGCCTGCGACAGCGCCGCAAGCTGTGCCGATGCCTGCACGCGCAACGCGGCATCGGCGTCCTGGCGGGCGATCTGTAGCGCCTGCTGTCCCGCCAGGACGAACACCGCAATCAGGATGAGCAGAAGCGCGCCCATGACACGACCTTGTGTGCTGAGATGGGCTAGTCGCAGACCTTGCACAAGGCGGGCATAAAGGGAAGCGGGATGGATGCGCATAGGCAAGGAATCGGCTGCAATTGCAATTCCTGAAGGTCGTGTAAAGCCTGACTGCCCGGGTATGTGACTGCTCACACAGCCATCGGCGCGACAGTCAGCTTTTTTTGCGCGCGCGCGGGTGCGCCTGGTCGTATACCTTGGCGAGGTGTTGCCAGTCGAGGTGGGTGTAGACCTGGGTGGTGCTGATGCTGGCGTGGCCGAGCATTTCCTGCACCGCGCGCAGGTCGCCGGACGACTGCAGTACATGGGTGGCAAATGCGTGGCGCAGCATGTGCGGGTGAACGTGCTGGCCGAGTCCTGCCTGTAAAGCCCAGCGGTTGAGCCGCAACTGCACGCTGCGCGGGGTGAGACGGGTGCCGCGCTGGCTGATGAACAGCGCGGCGGTGATGTCGCGCGCCAGCGGCTGCCGTTGCGGCAGCCAGGCCTTGACGGCGTCCAGTGCCTGCCGTCCCACCGGCACGATGCGGGTTTTGCGGCCCTTGCCGGTGACCTGCGCTTCGCCGGATTGCAGGTTGACATCGTTGAGATCGAGCCCGGTCAGCTCCGCCAGGCGCAGGCCGGACGAATAGAACAGCTCGAACATGGCGCGGTCGCGCGCCAGCAGGGCATCGTCGGTTGCCGAAGCGTTACCCCTGTCGAGCAGCTGGGTGCAGGTGTCGGGCGACAGCACTTGCGGCAGGGATTTGGCCGCCTTGGGCGGGCGCAGGCCGCTGCAGGGATTGCTCGCATAGCCGAGGCGGCGGCAGGCAAAGGTATAGAACCCGCGCCAGCTCGACAGCTGTCGCGCCACGCTGGTGGCCGCCAGGCTCTGGCTGCGCAGCTTGACGATGGCACCGCGGATATCGATGACGCTGAGTTCGGCCAGCGGTTTTCCGGAAACCAGTCGGGTCAGGTTTGCCAGATCACGCTGATAGGCTGCGACCGTATGCGGCGACAGCCGCCGTTCGGCGGCGAGGTGTTGCAGATAGTGTTCGACTGCATTCATTCCTGCATCCGTACCAGCGCGGCGCCGACCAGCTGGCCCAGCCGTTCCAGATACAGCGTGCCCATGCCGGGGTAGAAGCGCTTGGCTTCTTCCGAGGCCAGCACCAGCAGGCCGACGGGTGCAGCGGCGGGCGTGGGCCGCAGCGGAATGCAGGCAAAGGCGCGCAGGTGCGGCGACACTTCGCCGAACCAGTCGCTGGCTTCACTGACGGCCAGCGCGCCGCACACCGGCTGCGTCATGGCGGCCACGCTGTCGCGCGCGGCTTGCGGCACCGGGCCGCTGAGGCCGGGCACGCTGTCGGCCGGCAGGTTCCACGCCCGCAGCGCGTGGTGCGGCACTGCAAAGCCTTCGCGCAGATGGAGGGCCAGCGCCGCGACGATTTCCTGTGGCGTGTGCGCAGCCAGCAGCGCCAGCGTCAGCGCATGCAGCTTGTCTGAAATGCCGTCGTTTTCCTCGCCGAACTGAATCAGCTCGGCCAGCTTGTTTTCAAGCATCCGCACCTTGTCGCGCATCGCGATCAGCTGGCGCTCGCTCATCGACACCGCGTGGGTGCCGTGCGGATGCGGAATATGCAGATCCGCCAGCAGGGTGGGAAAGTCGTTGAAAAAATTCGGATGCCGGGTCAGAAACTCGGCGATGTGTTCGGGTTGCATGTCCATTAGCGTTCGATCTCTCCTTCAAATACCGTTTCAGCCGGCCCGGTCATGTAAACCGGCTGGCCCTTGCCTGCCCATTCGATGACCAGGTCGCCGCCGCGCGTGTGCACGCTGACCGGGCTTTTTAGCCAGTCCTGGCGGATGCCGGCGACCGCCGCGGCGCAGGCCCCGGTGCCGCAGGCCAGCGTCTCGCCGGCGCCACGTTCAAACACGCGCAGGCGGATGTCATGGGGGGTGAGCACCTGCATGAACCCGGCGTTGACGCGTTGCGGGAAACGCGAGTGCGATTCGATTGCCGCGCCGAGGATGTCCACCGGCGCGCTGTCCAGATCGTTCACCCGCAGCACGGCGTGCGGGTTGCCCATCGACAGTACCGCGATCTCGAGGACGTGCTGGCCGACCTTGAGCGGATAGGTCATCGCCTCGGCTTCAGCGGCGAATGGAATATCGGCGGGCGCAAAACGCGGCGCGCCCATGTCCACCGTGACCTGACCATTGTCGAGCAGGCGTGGTTCGATGACGCCGGACGCGGTTTCCACGCGGATGGCGGTCTTGTCGGTCAGCCCGTGGTCGTGCACGAAGCGCACGAAGCAGCGCGCGCCATTGCCGCATTGCTCCACCTCGCCGCCGTCGGCGTTGAAGATGCGGTAGCGGAAATCGACATCATCGCGCGTCGGTTTCTCGACCAGCAGAATCTGGTCGCAGCCGACGCCGAAGTGGCGGTCGGCGATGCGGCGGCATTGCTCGGGTGTGAGCGCGACGGTCTGGTTGATGCCGTCGAACACAACGAAGTCGTTGCCCAGGCCGTGCATTTTGGTGAAGCGCAGTTTCATGCAGTAAATAACCTGACGTATTCCTTGAGGATGCAACGGTCCATTACCACCGTCATGCCGCCGGCCTGCGCGTGCTGCGCGGCGGCATCGTGAACGATGCCTTCCTGGATCCAGATAGCGCTCGGTAAATGATGCGCTGTCGAAAATGGCCGGAGCATGGAGTGTAGCGCCAGGCATTGCTCGACGATAGCCGGCACATGCTCGGCGGCGCGAAACACGTTGACCAAGTCGACGGCGAACGGAATGTCGGCGAGGCTTGCGTAAGCCTGCTCGCCCAGCACCTCGTCCACCAGCGGGCGCACCGGAACAATGCGATAGCCGTACCGCTGCATCGCCTGCGCCACGCGGAAACTCTGGCGTGTGGGCTGCGGCGACAGGCCGACCACGGCGATGGTTTTGACGGTTTTCAGCAGCGCGCGCAGGGCGTCGTCGTCGGGGTTCACGAACGTCACAGCACGCGCTCCATCACGTGGTCGTCCATCACGAAGCCGTTGCCGGTGTCGAACACGCGCGACGCGACGATTTGAAAGCCGTATTTTTCGTAGGCGCGTATTGCCTGCGTATTGCCACGGTTGACCTGCAGCCACAGGTGGCGCGCCTGCTGCCGGCGCGCCCAGTCCTCGACCGCCCGCACCAGCGCGGCGCCGATGCCGCGGCGCTGCTGCGCGGGATGCACGTAAAGCTTGTCGAGCTTGCAGCCGGTTTCATCGCGGATGGCGTGGGCAAAGCCGGCCAGCGCAGGATCCTGTCGCGCCACCCACCAGGCATGGCCTGGATCGTCCAGCTGTTCGCGCACCCGTGCGGGCGCATAGCGGTCGGCCAGCATGGCGTCGATCTGCGCCTGCGAAATCAGGGGCGGGTAGGTGGCCTGCCACACCACGCGTGCCAGCGCGCTGACGGCGTCGATGTCGACTACCGTCAACCGATGCAGGCTGGGCTGCGCGTCATTCATAGAGGCTGGGTTCGCCCGCCGGGCGGGTCTTGAAGCGGCGGTGCAGCCACAGGTATTGCGCCGGCATTTCGCGGATGCGGTCCTCGATGAAGGCGTTCATGCGGGCGACGTCGGCTTCCAGATCGTCGCCCGGGAAGTTGTCCCACGGTGGATAGAAGCGCACACGATAGCCTTGGCCGCCGGGCAACTGGCGGGTGATGACCGGAATGATCTGGGCGTTGGTGAGTTTTGCCAGGCGCGGCAAAGCCGACACGGTGGCAGCAGGGATGCCGAAGAAAGGCACGAACACGGCGTTGAGGCGACCATGATCCTGATCCGGCGAGTAATGAAGCGGCAGACCGCCCTTGAGCGCCTTGAGCACGGGCTTGATGCCGTCGCTCTTTTCGATCAGAACCGGCGAGGAAAAACGGGCGCGCCCACGCAGCATCATTTTGTTGGAGACGGGATTCCTGGCGCGCGCATAAAAGTTAACGACAGTCTGATCCATGCTCAAGCGCACGCCGCCCATGCCGATGCCGACGAAATGGGGCGCCAGCCAGATCACCGGGCGGACGCCGTCGCCGTGTGCGGCTTCAGGATTGTCGATCTGGATCAGGTGACGCAGGCGCGCCTCGGAACCCCACCACAACACGCCGTGCTCGAGCACGGCGCGCATCGAGGCCTGGTAGGTCTGCCGCAGCCAGCGGCAGCGGATTCTGGTTGACGTGTCGGGAAAACACAGCGCCAGGTTGGTGGCGACGATGTGTCGCCGCTTCCCGGGCAGCAGTGCCAGCAGCCAGCCCATAGCATTGCCAATGGCCGCCTGCAGCGGCAGCGGCAGCCAATGCAGCAGCCACAGCAAGCCGACGCTGAGCCAGACCGGAATCAGCGACGGGTGCAGCAGGTTTCCAGCGTTGGCGGATTTCATGCTTCGGGCGGATCGTCCGGCAGGGCGACGCCCCCCGGGCGCTTGTGGCGGTTGTAGCTCCACATGTACTGCGCGGGGAAGCGCCGCACCACGTCTTCCACCCCCTGGTTGATACGGGCTGCGGCTGCGGTTTTGTCTTCCGGCAGGGGGGTGTCCAGTGGAACGACATGCAGGTGATAGCCACGCCCCCAGCCCAATCGCTCGGCCGCGACAAAAAACGCCGCCGCGTCGGTCTTGCGTTGCAGGCTGGCGACCAGCGTCGGCGTATAGGCTGGACGGCCGAAGAACGGCGCCCACACGCCGTCGCCGCCGGTCGCCACCTGGTCGGGCAGGATGCCGATGGCTTCGTGGCGCTTCAGCGCCGCTAGCAGCGCGCGCACGCCGGACAGGTCGGTTGGCACCAGCGTCGCCTGGCCGCGCTGGCGTCCGGTCAGCATCAGCGCACCCAGCGCCGGCTGGCGCGGCGGCTTATACATGGCGGTGAACGGATGCTGCGCGGCGTAATACAAGTTGATCATTTCGAAGCAGCCGATGTGCGGCGCGATGACGATCACCCCCTTGCCGGCGGCGCGCGCGGCCTCGATGTGCTCCCAGCCGCTGGTGCCCTTGACCAGCTTGAGCACCTTGTCGTAGGGGCGCAGCCAGACTGGCAGCAGCTCGATGATAGCCTTGCCCGCCTCGCCGATGGCCTGGCGCAGCAGGCGGCGGCAATCGTGTCCGGGCGTGCAGAGGCCGCTGTCGAACAGGTTGTTGCGCATGCGTTCGGAATGACGGCCGGGCGCCCAGTAAATCAGCCAGCCCAGCGCAAAGCCGATGCCATGCAGCAGGGGCAAGGGCAGCCGGGCCAGCAGCTTGAACAGGAAGATCACGCGGGATTGACGCCGGGGGAGGTGGCGCGGCACAATGCGGTCGCCGCCGCGTTAATCTTGACAACTTGCGGGCGGGATACAAATACAGCTAAAGCGTCGCCGCTCTGTCTGTCCCCCGAGCCGGTTACGCAGTCAGTAACCGGGACAACAGGAGCGGTCATGCAAAAGGATTTCATTTTCACGTCTGAGTCGGTATCGGAAGGTCACCCCGACAAGATGGCGGATCAAGTGTCGGATGCGGTGCTCGACGCGATTCTAACCCAGGACAAACATGCACGCGTGGCATGCGAGACGCTGCTGACCACCGGTCTGTGCGTCATCGCCGGCGAGATCACCACCTCGGCGGTCGTCGATTTCAACCAGATCGCGCGCCAGACCATCAAGCGCATCGGCTACGACTCCTCCGAAGTCGGCTTCGACTACAACACCTGCGCGGTAATGGTCACCGTTGGTAAGCAATCACCCGACATCGCACAGGGCGTGAACGAAGGCGAGGGCATGTTCCTCGACCAGGGCGCCGGCGACCAGGGCCTGATGTTCGGCTACGCCTGCAACGAAACGTCGGTGCTGATGCCGATGCCGATCCACCTCGCGCACCGGCTGACCCAGCGCCAGTCCGAACTGCGCAAGGACGGCCGCCTGCCGTGGCTGCGCCCGGACGCCAAGTCGCAGGTGTCGATCCGCTATGTCGATGGCAAGCCGCATTCGATCGATACCGTTGTTCTTTCCACCCAGCACCACCCCGAGGTCTCGCACGCCGTGCTGACCGAGGCGGTGATCGAGGAAATCATCAAGCCGGTGGTGCCGAAAGCCATGCTGACCGCCGACACGCGCTATTTGGTCAACCCCACCGGACGCTTTGTGGTGGGCGGGCCGATGGGCGACGCCGGGCTGACCGGCCGCAAGATCATCGTCGACACCTACGGCGGCGCAGCCCCGCACGGCGGCGGCGCGTTCTCCGGCAAGGATCCGTCCAAGGTCGACCGTTCGGCCTCCTATGCCGGACGCTACGTGGCGAAGAACATCGTCGCTGCGGGGCTGGCGGACAAGTGCCTGGTGCAGGTGAGCTACGCCATCGGCGTCGCCAAGCCGACCTCGCTGATGGTCGACACTTTCGGCACCGGGAAAATCCCGGAAGCCAAGATCGTCGAACTGATCCGGACGCATTTCGACCTGCGTCCCAAGGGCATCATCCAGATGCTCGACCTGCTGCGGCCGATCTACAGCCGCACTGCCAGCTATGGCCACTTTGGCCGTGAAGAACCGGATTTCACCTGGGAAGTTACCGACAAGGCGGCAGCACTGAAGGCGGCTGCGGGCTTGTAGTCAAACATGGCATAATCCGCACTCTTTTTATTTGGGCGAAGGCTTCGCCCCCCTGTGCTGAGGAGCGCTGCGACTACCACCCTCTTGGGCTTGGTAGCCAGGCTCAGCCCGGGCGATGTTTCAACGGCGCTCGTTGACTTGCAGCGGTTCTGCGGGCGAACGAGCATCCACCCGACCGCTGTCATTCAAGGAGACTCACCATGAATGCAGTATCCACTTCCTCCGGTTTCACCGATTTTGTCGTCGCCGACCTCGCGCTCGCCGACTGGGGCCGCAAGGAAATCCGCATCGCCGAAACCGAAATGCCGGGCCTGATGGCCATCCGTGAGGAGTTCGCCGCGAGCCAGCCGTTGAAGGGCGCGCGCATCACCGGTTCGCTGCACATGACCATCCAGACTGCGGTGCTGATCGAGACGCTGACCGCGCTCGGCGCGCAGGTGCGCTGGGCCTCGTGCAACATCTTCTCCACCCAGGATCACGCCGCCGCCGCCATTGCCGCTGATGACATCCCGGTGTTCGCGGTCAAGGGCGAATCGCTGGAAGATTACTGGGATTACACCCACCGCATTTTCGAGTGGAGCGATGGCGGCTTTTCCAACATGATTCTCGACGACGGCGGCGACGCCACCCTGCTGCTACATCTGGGCGCCCGCGCGGAAAAGGACAGCTCGGTGGTGGCCAACCCCACCAGCGAGGAGGAGCGCGTGCTGTATGCCGCGATCAAGGCACGCGTGGCGGCACAGCCGGGCTGGTATTCCAGCCGTCTGGCCGCCGTGAAGGGCGTCACCGAGGAAACCACTACCGGTGTGCACCGCCTGTATCAGATGCACGCACGCGGCGAACTCAAGTTCCCGGCGATCAACGTCAACGATTCGGTCACCAAGTCCAAGTTCGACAACCTGTATGGCTGCCGTGAATCGCTGGTCGACGGCATCAAGCGCGCCACCGACGTGATGGTGGCCGGCAAGGTCGCCGTCGTCGCCGGTTACGGCGATGTGGGCAAAGGGTCGGCACAGGCGCTGCGTGCCTTGTCGGCCCAGGTGTGGGTGACCGAGATCGACCCGATCTGCGCGCTGCAGGCAGCGATGGAGGGCTACCGCGTGGTGACCATGGAATACGCCGCCGACAAGGCCGACATTTTTGTCACCGCCACCGGCAACTTCCACGTCATCACCCACGACCACATGGCGAAGATGAAGGACCAGGCCATCGTCTGCAACATCGGCCACTTCGACAACGAAATCGACGTCGCCTCGATCGAGCAATACCAGTGGGACGAGATCAAGCCGCAGGTCGATCACGTGATCTTCCCCTCTGGCCGCCGCATCATCCTGCTGGCCAAGGGCCGCCTGGTGAACCTCGGCTGCGGCACCGGCCATCCCTCGTATGTGATGAGCTCCAGCTTCGCCAATCAGACCATTGCGCAGATGGAACTGTGGCAGGAACGCGATTCCGGAAAATACCCGGTCGGCGTCTACACCCTGCCCAAGCATCTCGACGAGAAGGTCGCGCGTCTGCAGCTGAAGAAACTCAACTCGCAATTGTCCGAACTGACCGATCAGCAGGCAGCCTACATCGGCGTGTCGAAGCAGGGCCCGTACAAGGCCGAGCACTACCGTTATTGATCGGCCTCACCTAAAGGAGCGCACCATGCGTTTACTGCTGCTGTGGATTCTGAATGCCGTCGCCCTGCTGGCGGTGACGTATCTCCTGCCCACCATTCAGGTGTCGGGCTTCGGCACGGCGCTTGTCGCCGCGCTGGTGCTGGGCTTCATTAATACGCTGGTGCGGCCGGTGCTGGCGATTCTCACCTTGCCGATCACGGTGCTGACGCTGGGGATTTTTTATCTGGTGCTGAACGGCCTGCTGTTCTGGCTGGCCAGCGCGCTGCTCCCCGGATTCCAGGTGCAGGGCTTTGTGTCGGCGATGGTCGGCGCGATCCTGTATGGCGTGATTGCGTGGGCGCTGTCCGCGCTCATTCCCAACAAAAAAGGTTGAAGTATGGCCACGCGCACCTTCAGCTTTGAGTTTTTCCCGCCCAAGACCGCCGAGGGCATGGAAAAACTGCGCGCCACCCGTAAGCAATTGGCGCAACTCAACCCGAAATTCTTCTCGGTCACCTTTGGCGCCGGCGGCTCCACCCGCGATCGCACCCTGGAGACCGTGCGCGAAATCCAGGCCGAAGGCTCGGAAGCCGCGCCGCACCTGTCGTGCATCGGCTCGACCGAGGACAGCATCCGCGACATCCTCAACGAATACAAAAGCCAGGGAATCCGCCATCTGGTCGCGCTGCGCGGCGACCTGCCCTCGGGCAGCATGGACGCCGGCGCATTCAACTACGCCAACGAACTGGTGGCCTTCATCCGCAAGGAAACCGGCGACTGGTTCGAAATCGAGGTGGCGGCCTATCCCGAAGTCCACCCGCAGGCGCGCTCCTACACGGAAGATCTGGTTAACTTCAAGCGCAAGGTCGACGCCGGCGCGAATTCGGCGATCACGCAATACTTCTTCAACGCCGACGCGTATTTTCAGTTCGTCGAAAGTGCGCGCGCCCTCGGCGTCAGCATCCCCATCGTTCCCGGCATCATGCCCATCGGCAACTACGTGCAGCTGGCGCGCTTCTCCGACGCCTGCGGCGCCGAAATTCCGCGCTGGCTGAGAAAGAAGCTGGAAACCTACGGCGACGACCTGCCGTCGATTCGCGCCTTCGGGCTGGACGTGGTGACCGATCTGTGCGACCGCCTGCTCGCCGGCGGCGCGCCGGGGCTGCATTTCTACACCATGAACCAGGCGGGGCCCAGCACCACCATCTGGCAGCGGCTGGGATTGTGACTATTCGGGATAAATGTTGTTTTGCAAGATCACGGCAGCCGCCGTTTTTACTGTCCGGGCAGAACTTGATCAAGTACGCTGTTTGCGGCGCATGACGCCCAGACCTGCCAGGCCAATGCCGAGGAGGGCCAGCGAAGCGGGTTCGGGTACTCGCAACGCCTCGTTCCAAGTCGTGGATAAGCGCAGATCATCAAACAACACCACATCATTACTATCTAAATTTGCGGTACGGAAACCAATATTGGTGATTTATGCAATGCCGGCATTGCCACTGAACGCGGCATCAGGCAAGAGCAGATCACCAATGGTCGGATCAAGCCAGACTTCGAATTTGTTGTAATTGCCACCGGACTTGGTAAGCAGTCCAACGATATGATGGGTCACATCATTTGTGGATCCAATATTGCTGTTGGGCACAAAGCTGCCGCCTGTTCCGTTTGTCCTTGCGAACACATCGTTGAGGCCGCTTCCATCGGATTTGATGCCGATGTTGGGTCGGGCGGTGTGATCCCCTGCCGCTGCCGTGTCCAGCCAAAGCGCCAGAAAATCATTGTTAGCGAGTGTTCCACTGTCGACCTGGATATAGAAATCGACAAACAACTGATTGCCGGAAAAAGGCGGGGCAAACTGGCGGTAGGCAGCATTATTGTTATTGCCGGTGAACTGGACGGCACGGTCGCCACTGAGATCTACGGCAGGATTGACAACCTGGGTGTTACTTGTGGACGCAGTCCAAGCGCCTGCCCACCCTGTTCCCCCGTTTTGGCTATTCAACTCGCCCAACGTGTAGTTGAAGTCATCACTTGCGATGATGGCGGCCAGGGATGCCGGTGTGGAGACCGAAAGCAGGATGGCGAGCGTGAGGTGGCAGCATGAGGGCCAGACACAATACCCAGAATTTTTCCTCTGCCCTTCACGACTGACCGAGCTTCCTTGGGGATGTGGGCCACCCTGACGTCTAAAGCCAGGTGATGCGTTGTTGTAAAGCAGTCAACCCGGCAACGGCATCTTTCAAGGTGGTGCCGTCGTCGCTTGATCTGACGACTACTGCCTTGTCTGCGACCGGCACCAGGTTGTCGAGCTTGAAACGGCCCTTGCCGGTCTGGTCGCGCAGGAAGCAGCCTTCGTCGAAGAACAGCCGGTCGCCGCTGGCATCGATTTCTTCGGAATCGACCGAGTCATAGCCGATCAGGCGGCGGATGTCGGGCAGTCCTTCGGCCAGTTCGACCGGGCTGACGGTTTTAGTGTTGGCGTCGATCAAATAGGCTTTCATGGCGCGACCTTTCTGGTGCTGGTGGTTCAGGGCAAACAGGCTTTCAGCGCCTTCAGGCAGGCGTCGACGTTTTCCTGCTTGGCCGAATAGCCCATCAGGCCGATGCGCCAGATCTTGCCGGCCATGTCGCCGAGGCCGGCGCCAATTTCCAGGTTGAATTCGTTCAGCAGGCGGGCGCGGATCGCGGCCTCGTCGACGCCTGTGGGCACGTAGATCGAGTTGAGCTGCGGCAGGCGGGCGGACTCCTCGACCACATAGCGGAGGCCCATGCCTTCGAGCCCGGCCTTGAGTTTTTCATGCATCGCGCGGTGGCGCGTCCAGGCGTTTTCCAGGCCTTCTTCTTCCAGTATCACCAACGCTTCGTGCAGGCCGTACATCGGGTTGATCGGTGCGGTGTGGTGGTAGGTGCGCTTGCCGGCGGACTGCCAGTAGCCGAGCACTAGATTGAGGTCGAGGAACCAGCTCTGCACGGTGGTGGTGCGCGCCTTGATGCGGGCGATGGCGCGTTCGGAGAACGACACCGGCGACAGGCCGGGGGTGCACGACAGGCATTTCTGGCTACCCGAATACGCCGCGTCGATACCCCATTTGTCCATATACAGCGGCGTGCCGGCGAGGCTGGTGACGCAGTCCATGATGGTCAAGGCGCCTGCTTCCTGCGCGATCCGGCCGAGCGTTTCGGCGTCCGACTGCGCGCCGGTCGAGGTCTCGGCATGGACGAAGGCGAGAATTTTCGCATCGGGGTTGGCCTTGAAAGCGTCACGCACTTTCTGCGGATCGACCGGCGCGCCCCAGGCGTCGTCGACAATCACCGGCACGCCGCGGGTGCGCTTGACGTTTTCCAGCATGCGCCCGCCGAACACGCCGTTGCGGCAGACGATCACCTTGTCGCCCGGCTCCACCAAGTTGACGAAGCACATTTCCATCCCCGCCGAGCCGGGTGCGGAGACCGGGAAGGTCAGCGCGTTTTCGGTCTGGAAGGCCATGCGCAGCATGGACTTGATCTGCTCCATCAGGTCGACGAAAGCGGGATCGAGGTGGCCGATGGTCGGGCGCGCCATCGCGTCGAGGATGCGCTGTGGCACGTCGGAGGGGCCGGGGCCCATGAGGATGCGCTTGGGGGGGATGAAGGAAGCCGTCATAACCTTGGTCTCTATGTGGAAAATATCAACTGAAACAATGGGTTGATTCTACGGCAAACGGCTGGAGGCGGAAATCAGGCAGGCGGCTCGCCCATCAGCGGCCGCATCGCGGTAAGCAGGCTGTTGAAGATGCTCGGGTGGGCTTTTTCCTGCTCGGCCAGCATCTGCTTCATCGCGTAGCGCTGCTGCGGCTTGGAGAAACACGCGGGGCAGTTCTCGAAGATCACCGGCAGCCCTGCATCCAGGGCAAACGCGCGGGTCTGGCGTTCGCGCGCGTAGGCGAAGGGGCGAATGATGCGCAGGTCGCCGGCGTCGTTCAGGTAATGAGGCTGCATGGTTCTGAGCTTGCCGCCGAACAGCATCGACATCATCAGCGTCTCGGCCAGGTCATCCAGATGCTGTGCCAGCGCGACGACGTTGCAACCCTGTTCGCGCGCGACGCGATAGAGGATGCCGCGTCGCATCCTTGAACAATACGCGCAGAACGAATCGGAATCCTTGGTTAGCGTCTTTTGCGCCTCCGCCACAATCGGTTGCGATTCGAGAAAGTAGGGCACGCCGAGTTCGGCCAGATAGGGCTTCAGCGGCGTGGGGTCGTACTGCTCGGACTGCGGATCGACGGTACAGGCCAGCAGTTCAAATTTCACCGGGGCTTTCTGTTGCAAATGGTGCAGTGTGTGCAGCAGTGACAGCGAATCCTTGCCGCCCGACAACCCCAGCAGGATGCGGTCGCCGGCGCGGATCATGCGGTAGTCGCCGATGGCGCGTCCGGCGGCGGTGACCAGCGAGCGCGCCGGCTTCACCCAGCCTGTCGTCGTTATGTTCATGCGGAAAACTGCAGCGCGTGCAGCTGTGCGTAGCGCCCCTGTTTGGCGATCAGCTCGGTGTGGCTGCCGATCTCGACAATGCGTCCGCTTTCCAGCACCACGATGCGATTCGCGCGCTCGATGGTGGACAGCCGGTGGGCGATGACCAGCGTGGTGCGGTTGGTGATCAGCGTGTCGAGCGCTGCCTGAACGTGGCGCTCGGATTCGCTGTCGAGCGCCGAGGTGGCTTCGTCGAGAATCAGGAGCGGCGCGTTTTTCAGGATGGCGCGCGCGATGGCGATGCGCTGGCGCTGGCCGCCGGAAAGCCGCATGCCGTTTTCGCCGACCAGGGTCTGCAGTCCGTCTGGCATGGCCTGAATGAAGTCCCAGGCGTGGGCGGCGATGCAGGCAGTGCGAATCTCGTCGGGGGTGGCGTCGCGCTTGCTGCCGTAGGCAATGTTGTGCGCCAGCGTGTCGTTGAACAGCACCACGTCCTGCGACACCAGCGCGATATGGCTGCGCAGGTTCTGCAGGCGGATGTCGCGGACGTCGATGCCGTCGAGTTCGATCACGCCGGCGTCGGGATCATAGAAACGCGGCACCAGATTGGCCAGTGTGGTCTTGCCCGAGCCGGAGGCGCCGACCAGCGCCACGGTTTCGCCGGGCGCGATGTCGAGGGTGATGTTCTCAAGCGCCGGCAGGGTCTTGCCCGGATAGGTGAGCGCCACGTCGCGGAACGCGAGCCGACCCTCAATGCGGTCGAGGGTGCGGGTGCCGCTGTCGCGTTCGGCGTCCTGGTCGAGCATGGAGAAGATGGTTTCGGCCGCGGCCAGCCCGCGCTGCAGCTGGTCGTTGACGGCGGTGAGCCGCTTCAGCGGCGCAAACAGCAGCAGCATGGCCATGAAGAAGGCGACAAAACCGCCCACCGTGATGGTGTTGCTGGACGCCTGGCCTGCGGCGATGTAGACGATGACCGCCAGTGCCAGCGCGGCAATCAGCTGGATGACGGGCTCGTACACTGCGTTGGCGGCGACCCGCTTCATCTCGAACAGCCGCGCCAGATTGGCGGCCTGACGGAAGCGCGTCTGCTCGTATTCCTCGCCGCCATAGAGCTTGACCACGCGATGCCCGCCCACCGCCTCGTCGACCACCTGGGTGAGGTCGCCGATGTTCTGCTGCGCCTTGCGCGACAGCCCGCGCAGGCGCGTGCTGGCGATGCGCACGATCCACAGCGTGAGCGGCACCAGCGCGAACACGATCAGGGTCAGCTGCCAGTTCAGCCACAGCAGATAGCCCAGCAATCCCAGCACCGTCACGGTGTCGCGCACCAGGGTGGTGAGCGAACTGGTGGCCGACTGCGTGACCTGGGTGACGTTGAATGCCAGCTGCGCAATCAGCTGGCCGCTCGGATTCTGGTCGAAGTAGCGCGTCGGCAGCGTCATCAGCTTGCCGAACATCGCGGCGCGCAAATCCATCACCAGGCGGCTGCCTACCCACGCCATGCAGTAGGTGCTGATGAAACTGGTCACGCCGCGCACCACGAACAGCCCCAGCAACAACACCGGAATCCAGCGGATGAAGTCCTGATCCTTGGCGACGAAGCCCCTGTCCAGCAGCGGCTTGAACAGGGCGGGCAGCAGGGGCTCGGTGGCGGCAGTGAGAATCAGCGCGACGATGGACACCGCGAACATGCGCCAGTACGGCTTCACATAGCCGAGCAGACGACCATACAGGGCGCGGCTGTCTGGGACGGGCGTCATAGCAGCAGCACGGTGGCGAGCCCGAGGAAGATGAAAAAGCCCATGCTGTCGGTGACGAAGGTGAGCAGCACCGACGAGCCGATGGCCGGGTCGCGCTTCACGCGTTCCAGCGTCATCGGAATGAAAATGCCGGCCAGTGCCGCGACAATCAGGTTGAGCAGCATGGCCAGCGCCATTACCCCGCCCAGCGCGGGGTTGTCGTACAACAGCCAGGCGAAGACGCCCACCACGGAGCCCCACATCAGGCCATTAAACAGGGCCACGCCGAGTTCCTTCACAATCAGGCGGCGTGCGTTGGCCTGCGTGATCTGGCCAAGTGCCAGACCGCGAATGATCAGCGTGATGGTCTGGTTGCCCGAGTTGCCGCCGATACCGGCGATGATGGGCATCAGTGCGGCCAGCGCGGCCAGCTTTTCGATTGAGCCCTCGAACGCACCGATTACGCGCGACGCGATGAAGGCGGTGGCGAGGTTGATCGCCAGCCACATCCAGCGGTTCTTCGCTGAACGCCAGACAGTGGAGAACAGGTCCTCCTCTTCCTTCAGGCCGGCCATAGACAGCATGTCGGAGTCGGCCGATTCGCGGATGTAGTCCACCACCGCATCGACCGTGAGACGGCCGATCAGCCGCCCCTGCGCATCGACCACCGGCGCCATCACCAGGTCGTAACGTTCGAACGCCTGCGCGGCTTCGTGCGCTTCGTCCTCGGGATGAAACTTGATGAAATCCTCGACCATCACCGCCGCCACCGAGGCCTCGGGATCGGTCGTCAGCAGTCGTTTCAGCGGCAGCACGCCGATGATCGCGTCGTCGCGGTCCACCACGAACAGCTTGTCGAGCTGGTCGGGCAGTTCGCCCAGGCGGCGCAGATAGCGTAGGGCGACTTCCAGCGTGACATCGGCGCGGATGGTGACCATCTCGAAATCCATCAGCGCGCCTACCGTGTCCTCGGGATAGGCCAGCGCCGATTGCAAATGAGCGCGTTTCTGTGCGTCGAGGCTGATGAGCAGTTCCTGGATCACGTCGTGCGGCAGATCGGCCGCGATGTCGGCGATTTCGTCGGTGTCCAGCGATTCGGCGGCGGCCAGAAGCTCCGCCTTGTCCATCGTCTCGATCAGCGATTCGCGAACCGAGTCGGAAACCTCCAGCAGAATCTCGCCGTCGTGTTCCGCACTGACCAGGCTCCACACCAGCCGGCGCTCGTCCAGCGGCAGCGCCTCCAGAATGTAGGCCACGTCCGCCGGGTGCAGCGTTTCCAGATGCCGCCGCAACTCGGACAGGTTCTGCTTGTGCACCAGGTTCTCGACCAGAGCCTGCCGCGGCCCGCCCTGCTTGTGGACGAGCTCCTCCACCAGCCGCATCTTGGCGAGCAGGGTCTGCACCTGCGCCAGGCTGGTTTCGAGATTGTCCTGCGACTGATTTTCGAGGGCGTCGGTCATGGGGGCGTATGGGAAAAAGCCCCGCGATTGTAACGCGCTACGGTTTGCGGGCGTGTTCCATCTCGGCTAAATGCTGTCAACGTAACCAATAGCGGGCTCACGCAGACCGGGAATGAGACGTTAACGTCTGGTGTACTTCCCTGCTGGGAATTTCTTAGGGTCACAAGGCCCCGAAGCGGACTTCAGGGATTTGCGGCGGACGTCTCATGTTCGGCCAAGCAGTCATCCAGATTTCCTAATGCAGACGTTCAACGCCAAGTTAAACCGCGAGCTCCCAGAGGCGGGACCGCCGGCTTCAACCGTAAGATATGCCGGCATCTGCAATGTTTGCACCAGCCTGAAACCCACGATTGGCTTAAGTAGTTCCAGGTGCCCAAGCCCAATCCCCGCCCGTAACCACGAAAATCTCTGATTTGAACTTCCGCGCTTTGAACGAAACCTGGACTTGGTTGCGTATGTTGGAGCAAACATCTGCAGCTTTCTGTCCATCGAAGAAGCCCATCGCTGCAGTGGTGGGGATTACAACAGTATTTCCTTGACCGGATTTGTGCACCTTCTTCAAGCCAATTCTTTCTAAATCAGCATATGCGTTTTGATAATCTTGACTGCTGGCGCTTTTCAGATCGAACGTGCAGAAAACCAGGTAACTCATTTATTCATCCCCTGTGTTGTGGTGGTAAGGCATAACGTAGATCTAGCGGATGGAGGCAAGCGAAGCTTGCTCTTTGAGGTTATAAATTTGCTCATGAATTCCACCACCGTACTACGACTAGCCATAGGTGATGGGGCACGCTGCCGCTGGCGTCCGCTGGTTTGAAGTTGGCAGACTGGGGACCGGCCTGCTGTTCCTTCCGGCGATTCACCGCTGCGATGTATGCCTCCTTGTCTCCCCGATCGCGCGCCCTGACCCGGCTGATCTCCCGCTGAGATATTGCCTTGTCCCATACAACTTGGTTACGCCGAATCCAATAATGCGATTGACAGGCAAAACTCCAGTTCCCAATGGACGGATGGAGGGTCACGCTACCCCCCTCCTTGCGAATTGACCAGTCGGCCGGCGTTAGCGGGGTTATGACCTCCTGGCCGCAACCACAACAGCATTTGTGGGCAGCCGTGCGGTATCGCTCGCAGATATAAAGAACACCTTCGCTCAGCCGCTCAGGTATGCAACCCACAAATTGTGGCATCAGCGTTGAATGCTTCATTCGGCCGGGATCCCGACCATCTCGTCCCGAGTGAGTGACTGGGAGTTGATGGAGTACGTGGTGTGGTGCACTTGGAAAAGGTCCTGATAGAAACCGCAAAACCGCTTCCATTGAATTACTGCAAGGGCGGCGTTCAGGGCGTTCATGTCTGCAACCTGGATATTCTTTCGGTACAGATCATCCGCTACGTCATCCGCCATTGGCGCATGCCTTGGGAAGTGATCAAACTTAGCTGGGGTGCTCATGGTTACCCGGCACGTTCCGATCAGGTTCTGCGCTTCCGGGCCCATCAGGAGTTCCATGCCGACATCGACAAACGGAATCTGTTGCGCTTGGAGGAATTCGCTAATGAGCTTTCGGACCGGACCCTTATCCACGCACAGGAACACGAAATCAAACCCGGCGAGTTGCCCGATATTCTCATCGGTCAGGTATTCGTCGTGAGGTACGATCCCTCGGCGCATCGCCTCATAGATCTGGGTGTAGTAGATTACCTTTGGCAGTTTTTCTGCCAGGATTTCCTTCGAGGCTGCTCCCGGCGCGCGAAATGCGTTGTGCTGGAGGAAGGCATCGCCGTCGAACAAGTGGACCTCCCTAATTGGCGTCTTGGTGACAAGGTCCAGCACATATGACCCTGTGCCTCCTAACCCAACAATTGCAACCCTTTCCATCGCCAACTTCTTGGAGATGGCGAGAATGTCCGCCCGGCTCGACGCCGAATCGTGATAGTTGAAAACCGAATCATCCTCGATGGGCGGGATGACCTTGAACGTGCATGGGGTCGCCATCGGATCGATCGCCTTCACTTCATTCGAAATGATCTCGATGTAAGCCTTCATTTTCGAGTAGTAGTCCGGGTAGTTGCTGAACCCTATGGGCTTGTTAGAAAACCGGTGCTGGACGTGAAACTCTTCCCATAGCGACTGCGGATTTGAAGTGTTGCGAATCGCCTCGATCGGGACACCAGTGTGGTGGCATGGGTATTCACCGGTGAACCACACTTGATGATCCTTTGGCGGGAGCAGCTCTCCCACATTCTCGTTGAGGTCAGTCACGATGGTGCCTGCCAGAACCACGCGCTGGGCATTGACGTAGGGGATGGAATGCACAAGCAAATAGCCGTTCCGTACGTCAACTTCGTAGCCCTCATCCAGCAGGCGCTTTATGTCCGGGTTAAGAGCGGTTGGTTTTGGTGACATTGAAGCTCATCCCATTCTTGACCATCACATCCTGACCATCGACCAGCGTGCCATCCTTTCCGTGCGGGTTTGCATACGCCACGGTGTAAAGCGTGTTCTGGTCGGGCTGATCATCAGGGAAGGCCAGCTTGACGACCTCCTGGTACGTCAGCTTATGTTCGGTAACCTCGCGCGGTCGGCCATTGACGATGATTGAATAACTCTTGGTGTGACCAGGTGCTTGGTCGGAATGGTTGTTGCTCATGGTTTAAATGCCTTGTAGGTAAGTTTCAAAAAATACACGTTCATAGTCCCCGCCTGTCCACTTCAAGTCGTAATTAATCGAGCAAATCATTAAACTCTCCTCGTCAGGGCGCCCTAAAAATTTAGGTCTTAAACGTACTAGGCTCCAAAACGGAACACCTTCGGACATGAAAACGTAAATTTTCTGTCCGAAGGTGTAGATAAAGAGAGCCCCTGTATTCAGAGAGAGGAAGTATTGGTGACAATCAGTCAGGCCGAAAAGCTTGCACCTGCGGAAATGACCGTAGCAATCGAATCCTTGTGTGACGCGGATATGCTGAAACTCAGGAAAATTGCTGCGCGATATGCGTTCGGACGGCCATTCTCATTCGATGAGTTGCTACAGGAGGCTTTTTGCCGCGTCATCGATGGGGCCCGAAACTGCCCACGCGATGTTTCTTTGGTTAAATTCCTCGCGAACGTGATGCGCAGCATTACTAGCTCATGGGTGAAAGAGTCACGCACCCAGCCCGTACATCTTGCTGTCGAGTCCAATGAGGATCCAGACCTGGATCCCATGCTCAATAGCGCCGACACAACCCGTACACCGGCCGAAGTCGTGGCTGACCATCAGGAGGCACTCAAGATCGCGAACGAAGTGATGGCCTTGTTTGATGATGACCCACAGGCTCAATTAGTACTTGAGGGGAACATGGGTGAATTAACTGCGGAAGAAATCAGGGAATTACTGGAAATCGATAAGACTGCGTACGCCACCATCAAAAAGAGAATACGGCGACGCATCGATCAACATTATCCGGATGGGCGTAAATCATGACTGGCAAGAAAAGGAATCCGAGTGAAGAGCTAGAACGGCTTGCCGATGCTCTTGTTGAGGACATCTTGAACGCAACGAATCAGGAAATACTTGATGAGGCGCAAGTGGACTACGGCAATGCCAAGGTTGGTGCCGATGAAATACGTGCGCTATTTCAACTAGCAAGAACCAAGGTGGCCAAGGGACGGCTTGAGACTGCAAGGAATGGCCTGGCGGCAGACCGCGCAAAGGGAATGGGGAAAGTATTGCCCTTCGATATAGCCAAGTCTCGCCAAATCGTTTCCAAATTTGCCGCAAATGATTCAGAACTGCAGGGCAGGTTGACTATGGCGGCCCGAATGGGTGAAGAGCTATCTGATCAGGATATCCAGGGAATCATTGAAGATATGATCAAACTAGGCATTCTGACGGAAGATGGCAGTGAGGAATCATGAGTCTAACGGCATCAGAGGTCTTGTTGCAGGAACTGGGAGTCACCGATCCTGAAGAAATAGATGCCGAGGCGGTTGCATGGCATGTCGGTATCACGGTTAAGTATCGGTCTCTCGATGGTTGCGAGGCACGCATTCTTGGTTACGGTAATAAGGCGGTCGTTACTGTGCATTCTGACCGACCAGAACCTAGGCAACGATTTTCCTTGGCTCACGAACTTGGGCATTGGCATCATCATCGCGGCCGTGCTTTTATTTGTCGGTCCGAAGAAATTGGCGGTCAAGGTGTAAAGAGACCAGAGGTCGAAAAAGTGGCTGACGCCTATGCTGCCAACTTGCTGATGCCTTGGTATCTTTTTTCACCCCAGGCCTTGGCTATCAAGAGACCTACTTTTGGTGAAATCCGGAATTTGGCGAGCATTTTCAAAACCAGCTTCACGGCTACAGCTATACGATATGTGGAATCCAATGCAAGTCCGGTAATGATTGTTTGTCATGGCCGAAACGGTCGAAAGTGGTTCAAGCGTTCTCGGGATATTCCTGAGAGGTGGTTCCCGCGAGATGATCTTGATGCCGACTCATATGCCTTTGATGTCCTTTTCGGGGATAGAGGTGAACATGCACCTGCACTTATTGATGCTTCGGCCTGGTTCAACAGACACGAGGCGGATCGGTACGAAGTGCGAGAACAGACCATATCAATCGGGAGCGGGGAGATTCTGACCCTTTTGCATATTTCGGATGAAGAAATGCTTGCCGAAATAAGTAATCAAAAGGGTTGGTGAAGATGCTGAATGGCCAGATTTTGTATCAGCCAGCCTTTCGTTGTTAATCGCTGAATGTTCGAGACTGGCTGATTCCCGGGTCGTGGCGCAAATAGCGGACGTTCGCATGGACTAACGGGCTCCGCTAGACCGTCTCCTAAGGCCGAACAAAAGACGGTCGGACTACCCGATTAGTGACCGTGGTGGCTGGCTAACAGAAGCCGACCCTTCGCCTCACGCCTCACGTCACATTCAGGGCGGCAGTAAATGAGGAGCCTAAAATAACTCGCCTCAGCGGGGCACCTGCGCATAACCCATGTAGCGCTTGATGACAGCAACACGGCGCTGGTAGGCGCGCGAGCTGCGATGGTTTTCGTACCAGCGCGGGTTGGGCACCATCGCGGCCATGCGCGCGGCCTGGTCGCGATTGAGCTTGGCGGCGGAGGTTTTGTAGTAGCGGCGGGCGGCGGCTTCGGCGCCGTAGATGCCGTTACCCCACTCGATGACGTTGAGATACACCTCGAGGATGCGGCGCTTGCTCCAGGTTGCTTCGATCATCAGGGTGATGACCGCTTCCTGGCCCTTGCGGATGAAGCTGCGCTCGCCGGACAGGAACAGGTTCTTGGCGAGCTGCTGGCTGATGGTGGAGCCGCCGGCGACCAGTTTGCCTTTTTTCAGGTTCTTTTCGACGGCGGCCTGGATGCCTTCGACGTCGAAGCCTTCGTGCTCGATGAATTTCGTGTCCTCGGCGGCGACGATGGCGCGCTTCAGGTGGATGGAAATGCGCTCATACGGCACCCATTTATGGCGCAGCTCGGCGTCGGGATCCTTTTCCTGCTGGCGCGCCAGCCCCGCCTCCATAAACGCAGTGGAGGAGGGGTTGTGATCAATCCACCACAGCACATGCGCGAACATCCACAGCTGATACAGCAGCACCAGCGCGATCGCCGCGGCGATGCCCTTGCCCAGCCAGCGCAACGCGGTGCGCATCATGCGCGCAGCGCCGCGATGACGGGCGCGGTGTCGGGACGCACGCCGCGCCACAGATAAAATGCTTCGGCCGCCTGCTCCACCAGCATGCCAAGGCCGTCGGCGGTGGCCGCACCGTGCGTGCGTGCAAAGCTGAGGAAGGGGGTGTCGCGCCCGTACATCATGTCGTAGGCCAGCGTGTCCGCGGTGAAGACGCGCGGCGACAGCGGCGGCAGTTCGCCGGCGAGGCTGGCGGCGGTGGCGTTGATGACGAGATCGAAGGGTGTGTCCGCCGCGTCGAACCCGCACGCGGTGACGCCGTGGCCAAACAGCCCGGCGAGTTCCTGCGCACGGCTGACGGTGCGGTTGGCGATGACGAGCGCGGAAGGCTTCTGATCGAGGAGCGGCTCGATCACCCCGCGCGCCGCGCCACCGGCCCCCACCAGCAGGATGCGTTTGCCGGCCAACGGACAGTTCAGATTGCGGGTGAGATCAGCCACCAGTCCGGCGCCGTCGGTGTTGTCGCCGAGGATGCCGTCTGCATCGAACAGCAGCGTGTTCACTGCACCCGCACGCTGGGCGCGTGGGCTGAGACGATTCGCCAGCGCAAACGCCTGTTCCTTGAACGGCACGGTGATGTTGGCGCCGCGCCCGCCCACCACGATGAACTGCGCCACGCTCGCGGCAAAGCCGTCGAGCGGCGCGAGGATGGCCTCGTACGTCATGTCCTGCCCGGTCTGGCGGGCAAAGGCGGCGTGGATATGCGGGGATTTTGAGTGGGCAATCGGGTGCCCGAATACGGCGTAACGGTCGGTCATGGCGGCCATATTTTAGCTGCTGAAGCGACCGCGGTGCGTTTTGTGTTGCCCGAGGCCTGGCGTGTCAGCCCTGCGTCCAGGGCAGGCCGTGGTATTTCCAGCCATTGAGTTCGTTGCGGTGGCCGGTGGCCTTGTTGAGATCGCCTTCGAAACCTTCCAGCACGTTGTAGCAATTGCCGCGCCCAGCCTCGGTGCAGGCGGCGGCGGCCCAATGCGAGCGTGCACCGTTGCGGCAGATGAAAATCAGCAACCCTTCCGGATCGGTGGCATGGGCGATCTGTGCCAGAAAATGGGGATTGAGCGCCCAGCCTGGCCAGGATTGCCATTCGACATGCACCGCATCGGGGATGGCGCCGTTCAATTCGAGTTCCGCCCGCGAGCGTACGTCGATCAGGCGTGTCCCGGGTGCAAGGTGCAACAGCTCACGCGCTTCGTGTGGCAGCAAGGCGCCAGCGAAAGACCAGGAATGCGCCTGGCTGCGGCTGTGGGCGGTGTCGAGCAACTCGGTGATGCGTCCCATGGCGGATTCCTTTATTGTTCACTCAGTATATGAAATTCGCTGTTTGACGCAATGCGCACCAATGTGGTGCGTTAAGGGATTTGGGTGCATGTTAATGGTGCGTTAACGAAAGCCGACTCTGCACTATCCTGTCGCATAGGCCTTGTGGCACAATGATCCAAGCTCGATTTCGTACATGGCACGGTTGCTGCTAAATTAAATTCATTGCGGCACCCCATTGTGGTGTCGTTAATTTTATCCATTACAGTTTGAGGAGATTCAGCATGGCCGTGGCCGATGTGATCAAGATGATTCAGGACAACGAAGTGAGGTTCGCTGACCTGCGTTTTACCGACACCCGTGGCAAGGAGCAGCACGTTTCCATTCCCGCTCGTCTTGTGACCGAGGACTGGTTTGAAGACGGCCATCCCTTCGACGGTTCCTCGATCGCCGGCTGGAAGGGCATTCAGGCCTCCGACATGCTGCTGAAAGCCGACCCGGATTCGGTCTACATGGATCCCTTCTTCGACGAGCCCACGCTGATCCTGACCTGCGACGTGATCGAGCCGTCCGACGGCAAGGGTTACGAGCGCGACCCGCGTTCGGTGGCCAAGCGCGCCGAAGCCTATCTGAAATCGACCGGCATCGCCGATACCGCCTACTTCGGCCCCGAACCCGAATTCTTCATTTTCGATTCGATCACCTGGCACGACAACATGTCGGGCTGCGGCGTGAAAATCAATTCCGAAGAAGCCGCCTGGTCATCGGCTGAAAAATTCGAGAGCGGCAATACCGGCCACCGTCCCGGCGTCAAGGGTGGCTATTTCCCGGTGCCCCCGGTCGACAGCCTGCAGGACATCCGCGCCGCCATGGTGATGGCGCTGGAAGAAGCCGGCGTCCCGGTGGAAGTGTTCCACCACGAAGTGGCGACCGCCGGCCAGTGCGAAATCGGCACCCAGTTCAGCACGCTGACCAAGCGCGCCGACTGGACGCAGACGCTGAAGTACATCGTGCATAACGTCGCCCACGCCTACGGCAAGACCGCGACCTTCATGCCCAAGCCCATCGTCGGCGACAACGGCTCCGGCATGCACGTGCACATGTCGCTGTGGAAAGACGGCAAAAACCTGTTTGCGGGCAACGGTTATGCCGGCTTGTCCGAGCTGTGCCTGTATTACATCGGCGGCGTGATCAAGCACGCCAAGGCGCTGAACGCGATCACCAACCCGTCGACCAACTCGTACAAGCGTCTGGTTCCCGGCTTCGAAGCGCCCGTGATGCTGGCTTACTCGGCACGCAACCGCTCGGCTTCGATCCGCATTCCGATCGCCGCCAGCGAAAAGGCCCGCCGCATCGAAACCCGCTTCCCCGATCCCATGGCCAACCCCTATCTGTGCTTTGCCGCGCTGATGATGGCGGGCCTGGACGGCATCCAGAACAAGATTCACCCCGGCGATCCCTCGGACAAGAACTTGTACGATCTGCCGCCGGAAGAAGAAGCGAAGGTCCCGAAGGTCTGCCACAGCCTGGAAATGGCGTTGGAGGAACTCGACAAGGATCGCGAGTTCCTGACCCGTGGCGGCGTGTTCACCAATGACATGCTTGACGCCTACATCGAACTGAAGATGGAGGATGTCACCAAGTTCCGCATGACCACGCACCCGGTCGAGTTCTCGATGTATTACTCGCTGTAAACCCAGCGCGTGCAGCAAGCGGGGGCGGCTTCGGCCGCCCCTTTTTGCTGGCGGGTTGCGGCTGTCAAGATTGCCGGATTTTGGTCGTTAACAAACGGGTACGCTACACTCAGCCCATGCAAATCGCCCGACTTTCCTTCCTGTTGTGTCTGATTCTGGCTGCGCCCGCGCAGGCGGAAATCTACAAATACGTCGATGAAAGCGGTCAGGTGACGTTTACCGACGTCTACAGGAAGGGGGCCAAGCGCATCGAGCTGCCGGGCGCGCCAGCGCCGCTTCCGGCCGGTGAAAAAGCGCCCCGGCGGACGTCCTACAATCCCAGCCCGGCGAATTTTCCGCGCATCGATGCCGGCACACAGAAACACCGCGACGACATCCGCCGCCAGGTGCTGCAGGACGAAATTGCCGGCGAACGCCGCAATTCCGACGAGGCGCGCCGCCAGCTGGCGCTGGGTGTGCGTCTGCAGCCCGGCGAGCGCGAGACCGACGCAAGCTATCTCAATCGCGTGAAAAAATTGCGCGCCACCGTGCAGCAGCACGAGCAAAACGTCGCCTCGATCCAACGCGAACTGGCCAATCTGAAGTAAGCGTCTTGCTCCACTTGCTCTGGCACAATCAGTGCTTCTAGTGAGTGCATGAGCATGATGCCACCTTCCCCAACCGAATTTTCCGGACTTGATTGTTTGTCCACCGGCGCCATGGTGCTGGATGCCGATGGCGGCATCGTCTATGTCAATCCGGCGGCCGAAACGCTGCTCGGCGTATCAGGCGCGCTGCTGATCGGGGACAGCGCCGACCGAACGTTTGAGCGCAGCACCGAGTTGCTGACGGCCATTCGGACAGCGCGTACCGCACAGGAAATCGTCATCGAATACGAGCTCGACGTGGCGGTGAGCGGCCATCCGCCGATTCGCCTCGGCTGCAGCATTACGCCGCTGGAGAAACCGCCGCACGCCGTTCTGATCGAAATGCGCGCGGTCGATCCTCAGCTGCGCATCGCCCGGCTGGAGCAGGCGCGCCTGCAGCAGGAAGCCAACCGTGAACTGCTGCGCAACCTGGCGCACGAAATCAAGAATCCGCTCGGCGGCATTCGCGGCGCCGCGCAATTGCTGGAGCACGAACTGCCGCGCGAAAGCTTGCGCGAATACACCCAGGTCATTATCAAGGAATCGGACCGTTTGCAATCGCTGATGGAGCGATTGCTGACACCACACCGCATGCCCCGTTTTGGTGCGGTGAATATTCACGAAGTGCTGGAGCGCGTCCGCAGCCTGATTCTGGCCGAAACGCCGAGCGTCACGCTGCGGCGCGACTACGATATCAGCCTGCCGGAAATCCGCGCCGATGCCGAACAACTGATCCAGGCCACGCTCAACATCGCGCGCAATGCGGTGCAGGCGATGCACGGCCAGGGCGAGATCGTCTTCAAAACCCGGGTGGCGCGGCAGATCACCCTGGAAAGCCGCCGCTACCGGCTGGGCTTGCGTGTCGAGATCATCGACAACGGCCCCGGCATCCCCGAGGAAATCCGCGAGCAGATTTTCTATCCGCTGGTGTCGGGTCGCGAAGGCGGCAGCGGCCTGGGGCTGGCCGTCGCGCAGACGCTGGTCGCGCAAAACCACGGCACCATCGACTGCGAAAGCCGCCCCGGTCACACCGTGTTTTCGATTTTTCTTCCCTTGCCTACTTGAACATCATGCCGAAACCAAGCTGTGTCTGGATCATTGACGATGATCGCTCCATCCGTTGGGTGCTCGAAAAAGCCCTGCTGCGCGAGGATATTCCGTGCATGACCTTCAGTTCGGCCAGCGATGCGTTGCGCGAGCTGGAACGCAGCCAGCCCAGCGCGGTGTTGTCCGACATCCGCATGCCGGGCGTGTCCGGTCTGGAACTGCTGCAGGCGCTGAAAGAGCGCCTGCCCAAGGTGCCGGTCATCATCATGACCGCCTACTCCGACCTCGACAGCGCGGTGGCGGCGTTTCAGGGCGGCGCGTTCGAATACCTGCCGAAGCCGTTCGATGTCGACCAGGCGTTGGAACTGGTGCGCCGTGCGCTGGCCGAAAGCGCCAGTCGCGAAACGCCGGTGCCGAGCGAGGCGCCGATGACCGAAATGCTCGGCCAGGCGCCGGCGATGCAGGAAGTGTTCCGCGCCATCGGACGCCTCTCGCAGTCACACGCTACCGTTCTGATTACCGGCGAGTCGGGCAGCGGCAAGGAACTGGTCGCGCGCGCCCTGCATCGGCACAGTCCGCGCGCCAGCGGGCCGTTCATTGCGCTCAACACTGCCGCCATTCCCAAGGATCTGCTGGAATCGGAACTGTTCGGTCACGAACGCGGCGCGTTCACCGGCGCCGCGGCGCAACGGCGCGGCCGCTTCGAGCAGGCTGACGGTGGCACCCTGTTCCTGGACGAGATCGGCGACATGCCGTCCGAACTGCAGACCCGGTTGCTGCGCGTGCTGTCGGACGGCCAGTTCTACCGCGTCGGCGGGCACACGCCGATTAAGGCCAACGTGCGGGTGATTGCCGCCACCCACCAGGATCTGGAAGTGCGGGTGCGCGAAGGGCTGTTCCGCGAGGACCTGTTCCACCGCCTCAACGTCATCCGCCTGCGGCTGCCGCCGCTGCGCGAGCGGCGCGAGGACATTCCCTTGCTGGTGCGCCATTTCATGCAGAAAAGCGCGCGTGAACTGGGCGTTGAGGCCAAGGGCGTGTCGGAGGCCGCGCTCAAGACCCTGGTCAATCTGCCGTGGAGCGGCAACGTGCGCCAGCTCGAAAACGTCTGCCATTACCTGACCGTGATGGCGCCCGGCCAGGTGGTCGAAGTAAGCGATCTGCCCGCCGATCTGATGCAGGGCAACCTCGTGCCACAAACGGGCGACTGGCTGCAAAGCCTGGCGGCCGAGGCGGGTGCGCGGCTGGCGCGCGGCGAGGCCGCGATTCTCGATGAACTCACCCAGGCCTACGAAAAGACGCTGATCGAAGTGGCGCTGCGCCACACCGGCGGGCGGCGCATCGAAGCCGCGCACCTGCTCGGCTGGGGCCGCAATACCCTGACACGCAAGATCCACGAACTGGGGATGGATGCCGTACCCGAGGCGGATGAAACCAGATAATCGCCCGGGCGGGCGGATGACGAAGCAACAAAAAAGCCGACACGCAGTCGGCTTTTTTGCATTCGGGGCGCGGCGTCAGGCAGCCTGCGCTTCTTCCAGCAACTTCTGGATTTCGCCCTTCTCGTACATCTCGAGCATGATGTCGGAACCGCCGATCAGTTCGCCCTTGACGTAGAGTTGCGGGAAGGTCGGCCAGTTGGCGTAGTACTTCAGATTTTCAAAAATTTCCGGGTCGGCCAGCACGTTGACCGCCAGAAAATCCTTCACGCCGCAGGCCTGCAGCACTTGCGCCGCGCGCGACGAAAAGCCGCATTGCGGAAACTGGGGCGTGCCTTTCATATACAGCACGACGGTGTTGGTGGTGACTTGGTCACGAATGCGGTCTAGCGCGGTCATCTCAGGGCTCCTGAACAATACTTGAGTGGAATACTCGGGAATTATACGCGCAGCGCGGTCGGCGTCAAGCCGGTTTGGGGGTGCTGTTGTCCAGGTAGGGGCTGATGAAGGCCTTGTGGAACAAGTGCGGCAGCAGCAAATGCGCGGGCATGCGCAGCCAGTGGGCGCGCACGAAGGCGGCCAGGCGGGCGGCCGGGGTGAAGACGTCGGCGCAGCTGGTGTGCGCAGGCGCGAGTACGCGGGTGAAGACGCGGTCCATCAGGGCGAGCGTGGCGCGATTGGGCGCGGCGGCGTCCAGGGTGGTCATCACGCTGTCTGGAACCGGCGTATCGAGAAAGTGGCGCAGATAACGCAAGGCATAGAACAGCGAGCGGTTCAACTGCAGCTCGTCGGCGCGCGCAGTCAGGCGCGGCCAGAAATCGCGATCCGCAGTGGCGTCGCGCAGCAGCAGATCGAGGTCGGTCAGGTCGCGCAGGCCATGCGGCAGTTCGCCGTCGTGGAACAAATGCGTGGCGGAATGCAGGATACGGTCTTCCGCCGCCAGCACATAGATGCCGGGCAGGCCTTCCACCGCGACGGCGCGGCTGCGCAGCTTGGCGGAATCCGGGTGGTAGCGCGCGGTGTCGGGCAGAATCGCGTGATGGACGTCAATCACCGTGGCGCGCTGGATATGTTGCATCGGGGGGATCTCGTGCATCCAGCGGCGGTAGTAGCGCTTGTCATACTCCGACAGCCCGGTGGCGTGCCAGCCCGCCAGCATGAGCGAGGATTCGGCCTGCGGCAGCCGCTCGCGCGGCACCAGAATGTCGATGTCATTGAACAGTCGCCCCTCCGCAGCGGGCAGACTTGCGGCGACGTAGGCCGCGCCCTTGAGCACGATCAGCGGACTGTCGAGATCGGCCAGCGCGGCGCGAAGCTGTTGCAGTTCCCAGTGCACCGCGGTTCGCTGCTTGCTGGCCAGCGTTTCGGCGGCGTCGAAATGCCAGCGTGCCGCCGCAGGGATTGCCGCGGTCAGCCCGTGCTGGCGCAAGCGGTGTGCCAGACGCGCCAGCAGCCCTGCTGCCCGTGCCTGCCGCACCAGCGTGTCCCACTCGCTTAGGGACAAGAGGGTGATGGCGTCGGGCGTGCGCAGGGTGCGGACGAGCAAATCGCGGGACATTGGCATGGAGGTCAGGCAGGACGTGCGGTATTGGCGAGGTGGTCGAATGCGGCGATAGCCTCGTGCAACTGGCTGTAGCGAAAATCGTAACAGGCAGTCTGGTCAATCAGCGCTGCGCCGACGCGAAAGCCATCCGCGCCCAGATGGCTGTAGTTGAATGCGTTTTGCGCCAGAAACATGAAGGTCTGTGCTTGCGAACGTGGTGTCAGAGTGGCGGGCGCGCCCGCTTCCCATTGGGGGGAAATCACCCAGCCGGGGCGCGCCGTTTCGTGCTGGCGCCGCACGCTGTCACGCGGCGGACGCATATGCGCCACCGTGCCTTTGACGGTGTCGTGCGAGGCGCGGTTGATGTAGGTGTCCGGGGCAAATTGACGAATGACATCGATCGACTGGTTTTTCAGACTGACCGGACGCGGCAGCGGTTGAATCAGGCCGGTTTTGCGGTCGATCAGGGTGAGCTCGTCGGACAGCAGGCGCCAGCCCGACAGCACCAGCCCGGCCGTCAGCGTGCTTTTTCCGGAACCAGGCGGAGCGGGCAGGATCGCCGCCAGGCCGTTCTTTTCCACCACGGCGGCGTGGATGATGAGGTAATGATGCGCCTGGGTCGACACGCACCAGTTGAGCCCCCATTCCAGCATCGGAAAGGCCTGGTCGCGCGGCAGCGGCTTGAAGGGCTGCAAGCCGTCGAACGAAAAGCTCACCTGGGGCCGCAGCCAGCGGCGCAGGTTGGCAGGCGGGTTCACCGACACGTGGAAGTCAGCAAAGGCTTCGTGCGCGTTGCGTACCTCGAACTGGCCGTAGAGTTCGGCCAACCCCTCTGCCACGGACGAAATGCGCGATTGCACCTTGAGCGAGAACGGCCCGGTGCGCAGCCACACCCCGGCGCCAGCCAGTTGTCGCCGCAACTCGGCGGAAGGCAGTTGCCGCAGTTTCATGCGGGTTCCAGCAGGCCGATTTTGCGTAGACTGGTAAGCGTATCCACAGTCTGTTCCTGGAATTGCAGCGTCTCCGCCACGCCGAGGCGGGTTGCCAGCGCGGCAGCGAGTTCGGCCGAGGTGTAATCGGGATGGTCACGATAGGTCAGGTACAACGCCAGGGTTAGCGGCTTCAGATAATGGGTATCGCCCGACGCCATATCGTAGATGACCGCTTCGTCCCCCCAGCTTTTCAACAGGCGTGACGGAGGCGACGATGCGTGGGTCATTGGATCAGATCACAGCGGGCAGCCGCGATTGTTCAGCATATCTAGCGTTTTCATCAATTCTTCTGGGCGATGCAGGTTGTCCTGGAACAGGTCAATAATTTCGCCGGATGTGTAGCCGTAGTTAATGCTCGAATGCGCAGCACTGAGCAAGGCGGCGACAGCATGGAAGCCGAGGTTAGTGGAGATGGGGTCACCTCCCAGGTCGCCGAAGGCGTTACCGTGACTACAATTGGCGGGAGCACCGCCCGGATTGGCGTCTTTGTTATTGCCATTGCCATTGCTATTGCTATTGCTATTGCTATTGGAATCAAGGCCGCAGACATAGCTGCCACCATTCAAGTACATGACATCCAGCAAAGTATAGGGTGTGCCTTTGCAATCCACGTATTGGGTGACACCGAAAACGCTGTTGAAGGTATCGGTAGTCTTGAAGCCGGTCGGACCCCATGAGCCTAGGTGTTGGCACACTTTCCAGTAGCCGGGGGTGCAGCCTTCGCACGTCACCTTGGGGGCAGACAGGTTGCCGGAAGCCATGCCGGAAATGGTGCACTGGTTGGCCCATACCGGGCGGCTGGCCAGCGTGAAAACTGCCGACACGCCGAGCGCGGCGCCGGTGAGTTTGCGGCGGGACTGGTCAATCGCATCGTTTTGCGATGCCTCGGGCGGGGTGTCCTTGTTTTCAGGGGTGTGGTCAGACATGGCAGGCCTCGATAATCATTTGGAATCTGTTCAAATGTTTATAGCAAGAATCACACCAATATACATCATGCTGGCTTGAAATGACCACTGCGTGCTGTTTTCAGCGATATTGCGTCTTGCCCGCGCGTGCCAATATGTAAATTATTCCGACAGTTTGCCGCCGCTGACGCGCAGGATTCCCGCCAGGTCGGCCCAGCTTTGGGGATGGCGGATGCCGTTCATTCGCAACAAGGCCTGGACGGCGTCCGCCTGGTCGTAGCCATGTTCCAGCAGCAGCGCGCCGCCGGGCTTGAGGTGGGCGCAGGCGGCGCGGATCAGGCGGCGCAGGTCGTCGAGGCCGTCATGGCCGGCGGCCAGCGCGGTCAAGGGCTCGAAACGCACGTCGCCGCGCGCCAGATGGGGATCGGCGGCGGCGATGTAGGGCGGGTTGCTGACAATGAGGTCGAAACGCCGCCCGGCGAGCGCGGCGAACCAGTCGCTGGTCAAAAACTCGACACGGGCGTTGAGACTGTCGGCATTGCGCCGCGCGATGGCCAGCGCCGCCGCGGAGCGATCCACCGCCGTGACCCGCGCAAGCGGGCGTTCCTGCACCAGCGTGATGGCGATGCAGCCGCTGCCGGTGCCTAGATCCAGAACGTCCACGGCCTGATCGGACGGGATGCGCGCCAGTGCCAGTTCAACCAGCAATTCGGTATCGGGGCGCGGAATCAGGACGTCGGGCGAGACGCGGAACGGGCGGCCATAAAACTCCCGCGTGCCGGTGAGGTAGGCGACCGGTTCGCCCGCCAGTCGGCGGCTTAACAGCGTCTGGAATTGCGCGGATTGCGCGTCGCTCAGCGGGTCGGTGTCGTGCGCGATCAGCCAGGCGGGGCTGACGGCCCAGGCAAATGCGGCCAGCACGCGCGCTTCCAGCCGCGCTTCGCGTTTTTCCAGCCCGAGGGCCGTTGCGAGTTGCAGGTTGGCGGCTGCCAGGAAGTCGGCTACCGTTCGCGGCCCCCCTGATCCCTGATCCCTGATCCCTGAATCCTGTTTATTCACCGGAGAGCGTTGCCAGCAGTTCGGCCTGATGCTCGGCCGCCAGCGAGTCCAGCAGTTCGGTGAGATCGCCGTCCATCATCGCGTCGATCTTGTACAGCGTGAGGTTGATGCGGTGGTCGGTGATGCGGCCCTGCGGGAAGTTGTAGGTGCGGATGCGGTCGGAGCGGTCACCACTGCCGATCAGGCTCTTGCGCGTGCTGGCTTCGGTGGCGTGCTGCGCCTGGATTTCACGGTCTTTCAGGCGCGCCGCCAGCACGCTCATCGCCTGGGCGCGGTTGCGGTGCTGGGAGCGGTCGTCCTGGCATTCCACCACCAGCCCGGTCGGCAGGTGGGTGATGCGCACCGCCGAATCGGTCTTGTTGATGTGTTGGCCACCGGCGCCGGATGCACGGTAGGTGTCGATGCGCAAATCCGCGGGGTTGATGTCGACTTCGCCGACCTCGTCGGCTTCCGGCATCACCGCCACGGTGCAGGCCGAAGTGTGGATGCGCCCCTGCGACTCGGTTTCTGGCACGCGCTGCACGCGATGGCCGCCGGACTCGAATTTCAATCTTGAATAGGCGCCGTGGCCGACGATGCGGATGATCGCTTCCTTGTAGCCGCCGACTTCGCCGGGGTTTTCCGAAACAATCTCGACCTTCCATCCCTGGCGCTCGGCGTAGCGCGTGTACATGCGCAAGAGGTTGCCGGCAAACAGCGCGGACTCGTCGCCGCCGGTGCCGGCGCGGATTTCCAGAAAGATGTTGCGTTCGTCGTTGGGATCCGTCGGCAGCAGCGCTGTTTGCAGCGCGGTTTCCAGTTGCGCGATCTTCGCCGCGCTGTCGGCGAGTTCCGCTTCGGCCAGTTCGCGCATATCCGGGTCAGCCAGCATCTCGCCCGCGGTTTTCTGATCCGCTTCAACTTGCCGATACTGGCGATACAGTGCCACCACCGGGGTGAGGTCGGCGTGTTCACGGGTGAGCTTGCGATAGGTCTCCATGTCGCCGGCGATTTCCGGCTGCGACAGCAGGGCGTCGAGTTCCTCCAGCCGCTCGTCGGCGCGAGCGAGCTTGTCCGCCAGAGAGGCTTTCATTCGTGATGCAGGCCGTAAAGCTGGCTGATGAGGCGGGCGAACTGGTCGCGCTCGCTGCGCGTTGCGTGGTTGAGCGCGTGGGTGGGCGCGTGCAGCAGCTTGTTGGTGAGTGCGTGGCTCAGCGCATCGAGCACCGCGCGCGGGTCGTCGCCGTGCGCCAGCGCCTTTTCGGCTTTTTCGATTTCGTGGCGGCGATGGCGCTCGGCGGTGTCGCGCAGTGCGCGGATCACCGGCACCAACTCGCGGCCTTCCATCCAGTGCACAAAACTCTCCACGCTGGTTTCGATGATCGCCTCGGCCTGCGCCACCTGCGCGACGCGGTTGTCCATGCCTTCACGCACCACTTGTCCCAGGTCGTCCACGCTGTACAGAAACACGTCATCCATGTCGGCGACTTCGGCCTCAACGTCGCGCGGCACCGCCAGGTCGACGATGAATATCGGGCGGTGGCGGCGCTGCTTGATTGCGCGCTCCAGCATGCCCTTGCCTAGGATCGGCAGCGGACTGGCGGTGGAGGTGATGATGATGTCGTAAGCCGGCAGTTCGTCGGGCAACGCGGTGAGCGGGATCACGCCGGCGTTGAAACGCTCGGCCAGCGGGCGGGCACGTTCGGTGGTGCGGTTGGCCACGGTCATGCGGCGCGGATGCTGCGCGGCAAAGTGGGTGAGGCACAGCTCGATCATTTCGCCGGCACCGATGAACAGGCAGGCCTGTTCATGAATGCTGGGGAAGATGCGCTCGGCCAAACGTACCGCGGCGGCGGCCATCGACACCGAATTGGCGCCGATCTCGGTGCTGGTGCGCACTTCCTTGGCGACCGAGAAGGTGCGCTGGAACAGCTTGTGCAGCAGCAGACCGAGGGTGCCGGCTTCCTCGGCGGTCTGCACCGCCTGCTTCATCTGTCCGAGGATCTGGGTTTCGCCCAGCACCATCGAATCGAGCCCGGCGGCGACGCGGAACGCGTGCTGCGCGGCTTTTTCGCGCGGCAACGCATACAGGTAGGGTGCGAGTTCGCGCCGTTCGATGTGGTGAAAATCGGCCAGCCATTGCGTGACGTCATCGGGGGAGGGCGTGTTGACATACAGCTCGGTGCGGTTGCAGGTCGACAGGATGGCGACTTCGGACGCGCGCTGGCTTTGCGTCAGTTCGTGCAGCGCCTGCACCAGTTTATCGGGGCCGAACGCCACCTGCTCGCGGATCGCGAGTGGCGCAGTGTGATGGTTGACCCCAAGGGTGAGAAGCTGCATGACGGCAGAGGGCCGAAACGAAAAATGAAGACCGCTATTTTACCCGCTGCCTAAGCTGCGCGCGCGGGGAATGTCAGGCGGTCGTAATAGCGCCCGCGGTACAGCAGGCGGCGATGGCCGGGCGAATCGGAAAACGCGCTGCGGGTGTGCAGCACGTTGTTGCAGACGAGGCCCATGCCGGGGCGCAGGCGGGCGGTGAGAATGTATTCCGAGCCGGCGAGAATGTCGGCCAGGGTTTTGACGGCAGCCTGTGTGGTGGTGTCGTCCTTCCACACGATCGAGCGGGTGCGCGCGGTGTAGCGCATGGTGAGAAAGCCCTGTTCGGGATCGACCGCGTACACCGGGCCGCCCTGCTCGGGGCGGGCGATGTTGTCCTCGTCCATGCGCGCGGGGATGGTCATTGCGTCGGGCTGCATCAGCGCGGCGACGTACTCGGGCTTGACGTCGCGCAGCTGGAGGTAGGCGATTTCATGATCCAGCAGCGCATTTTCGCCGCCTGCTTCCGCATCCTGCGCGCAGTGCAGCGTCATGCCGAGGATGCGGCGGTCGAGCGCGTTGTAATAGCCGTCGGTGTGCCAGTTGATCGGCTTGTGCGTGTAGGGGATGTATTCGCCGCGCACGCTGCCTTCGTCGCCTGCCGGGGTGATGCTGGACAGGCCATCGTCGTCGGCGAGGTAATTGCCTTCCAGGCGGACGAGACCGAGTTGGCGCGCCAGCTGGTGTGGCAGCGACTTGTCGGCGGCGGGCAGGTGAGGCGCGCTGTAGATCGCCATGTTGGCGCGCGCACAGCGCGCTCCGAGCGCGTCGAATTCGCCTGGCGTGAGATGGCGCGGATCGGCCAGCGGCACGATCAGTTCGTCGACGCTGCGCGGATAGGCTGCGAGCTTGGCGTCGCGCCAGGCACGATAGCCGGATTCGTTGGCCAGGTCGAAGGGCGAGTTGCTCAAGGACTTATTCCGGCGGCAGCATGTCGGGCGAACCGAAGCCGCGCTTGACCGGCGCGTCGGACAGCAGCCCCTTAAAGCTCTTGCGCACCGTGCCCATCATCTCGGGCATTTCGATGTCCATGATCTGGTCCATGATCCAGGTCTTGTCGTTCTCGCCCATTTCGTCGCGGATCTGCAGGCCGAGAAAGCGCAACGCCGGGAAGCTGGCTTTTTCGTCATCGGGGAACTCGAACTCGGCGTAGTCGGCGAAGCGGCGGTTCAGAAAGTCGATGAACTCGGCCTTGTAGTTGCGGGTGGGGTCAGGGCCGACGACGCTGATGATGTTTTCTTCCATCACTTCGCCGAGCCGGTTGGCGACTGCCTGCAGCACCGCGACGCGGCGTTCCGGCGTCAGCGAGGCGTAGGCCATGCGGTCGCAGTAATGCACCAGGAAGGCGAGAAATTCCGCGATCAGCTTGAAGCCGCGCGCCGGGGTGATGATGTCGTAATTCTCGCGGCCGAGGTTGTCCACGGCCTTGTCGGCGACGCGCCAGGTGGTGGTGGCGACGGCCGAGGCGATTTCTTCGGCGCTGCGCTCGCCGTCCTTCTTGAACCAGATAGTTTTGACGCGGATGGGCATGGCCATGGATGTTCTCCTTTAGTCGCCTAGGCGACGTCTCCTGTGGCGACGGGGCGGGCGGGATCGGTGATCCACTCGCTCCACGAGCCGGGGTAAAGCCGTGAACCGGGGAGGCCGGCGATTTCCATCGCCAGAATGTTGTGACAGGCGGTGACGCCGGAACCGCACATGTGGATAGCCTGCCAGGCCGGTTTGCCTTTCAGCAGCGCCTGGTAGTTCTCGCGCAGCGCCTCGGGCGGCAGGAAGGTGCCGTCCACATCGAGGTTTTCATCAAAGGGGTAGTTGATGGCGCCGGGCACATGGCCTGCCACCGGGTCGAGCGGTTCGAACTCGCCGCTGAAGCGGCGATCGGGACGCGCGTCGATGATGAGCTGTTCGCCCGTTTTAGACGCGTGCATGACTTCGTCCGCCGTCACGATCTGGCTCGGTTCTGGCAGGCAGGCGCAAGCGGCTTTGTGTGGCATCGGGATGTCGGCGTTGACCGGGCGTTTTTCGCGCAGCCATTTTGGATACCCCCCGTCCAGCAGCGCCACGCCAGGGTGGCCGAGCCAGCGCATCATCCACCACAACCGCACGGCCATGGCGCCGTAGCTGTCATCATATACCACCACCTGCCTGTTGACGCCGACCCCCCACTCGCAGAGCTTTTCAGTCAGCACGCGGGGATCGGGCAGGGGGTGCCGTCCCGTGGTTTCGCCCATGGGAGCGGAGAGGTCATCGTCCAGATGCACGTAACGCGCACCCGGAATGTGGGCTTTCGCGTAGGCCTGACGACCGGCTTCAGGATCGGTGAGGGTGAAGCGGCAGTCCAGAATGACCCAGTTGGGATCGTCCAGATGAGCGGCCAGGTCTTCGGTGGTGACGAGGGTGTTGGAAAACATGAATGGAGCCGTAAGGGGTGAACTGTAGATGACAGCGGGCAGCGTGGCCTTCACCACGCTGCCCGCTCAACGGCTGATTCCTGCTTGAATCAGTAGCCGCCCTTGCCGAAAGGCTTGGGCAGACCAGCGACGCGGCAGCCCTGGCGAGCAGGCATGTTGGGGAAGAGTTCGTACAGCTTTTTCTTCCAGTCCACGCCTTCGTGCATTTCGTCCAGTTCGGCGACCATGTTGCGGAAATTGGGGGTTTGACCGTCTTCCTTGTATTTCTCACGCAGGTAGTTGATGACCTGCCAGTGCTCGTCGGTCAGCGTGATTTTTTCAGCCGCGGCGATGACCGGGGGGACGTCGTCGCTGAAATTGGCTTCCAGCAGAAACTCCTCTTCGCCGGTTTCGAGCTCTTCACCATTTACAACATAAGACATGTTTTCTCCTTTCGGGTTGGTTTCAATGATTCGCCTGAACAACCGGCGCGATGGATTTATGCGGGATGAAAATCCCGCAGCCTAACAAACGGTTGCGTCCCAGCCCTTCGTCCTGCAGTTGCAGGGACTTGTGCGGCGGCACGTCGTGCAGCATCAGACTGAAGCCATGCAACGGACCGGATGCGCTTTGCAGGGTTTGTGGCTTGCCGCAGATAAACCCGCAGCGTAACTGGAAATGACCATCCAGTTCGCGCATCACATCCTGTACGAATTGTTCTTCAGTGGCGCCGCCGGTGTCAACGAAATGCGCGTAGATGTTGGCGAACGGGCTGAACTCGCGGGTTTTGAAGCTGCCGATCTGCAAGGCGTGGCCGGCCAGGTCGAGCGCCTGCCCGACCAGCTGCTGCATGTCGTCCACCCGCGCCTTGGCCACACGCAGGAAAAGCTTGGTGCGCCGGTTGATGTTGAGTGTGGCATCGCCCTTGTTGGTCTCCGCGCCTTTCAGGTGCTGGATTCCGGTGCCGGACTCTTCGCCCAGCCACGGCAGCAGGCACAGTAGCGCGTCGGCCAGCATCTGTGCATTGTCGGCCGGGATGGTCATGCCGATCAGATCGAACTGCAGATCGATCATGTGGGGTACATACTCCTCCGGCTTGTCTCCAGGCCAGTCCGCCCAGCTCATGGCGCATCCCCAGCATTATCCTTGGCCCAGGCCTGCATCAGATCAGCCCATTTCTGTGCACTGATCGGGTCGACGTCGAAAATGGTGAAGCGCTTGTTTTCGCGGATTCGAATGCGCAGAAACGGTACGCCGCCTGACTCGTGAATCAGGTGTTGGAACTCGATTTCCTGGCCACCGAACGGCAGCCGCATTTTGTCTAGAAGCGTAATCTCAGGCATGCAGTCTCAATCCGTTTTACTTCAATTTCTTCGATCTATTGATAGGGGTTGCGTTGCCGGGGCAACATAACTTTTCAGGTCTTGCGTTTTATGAGGGTGTCACGTGGCATTTCAACCCTGTTCAAGTCAGGGGCTTGCGTTTGCAACAATATTTTAATACTCTTATTTGTTCCTGTGGCGGGCATGAAATGTCTCACTCTTTGCCTAAATGAGACATAACCGCGTTGGGGAAAATCATCTACTCCCTATGGGTAGGTACAAGTCTACCGCAATGGAGTAGGTGAATTACCCATGAGAATGATGGTGGCGCGACTGTCTAGCCAATACGATGCTGGTATACCGTTGAGCTGTCTGCTGAGCGGGCACTTCGAAATTTTCTAGGAGATGAAGATAATGGCAAAGCAAATGATTGATACGCCCATGCTCGACCAGCTCGAAAGCGGCCCGTGGCCCAGCTTCGTGACCGGTCTCAAGCGCCTGGCTAAGGATAACGACATGATGGTTGACCTGATGGGTCAGCTGGAAACGTCCTACCAGACCATGAAGGGGTACTGGAAGGGCGGTACGGTCGGGGTGTTCGGTTACGGCGGCGGCGTGATCCCCCGTTTCACCGAACTGAAAGACGAAAACCACCAGCCGCTGTTTCCCGAGGCGGCCGAATTTCACACCTTGCGTATCCAGCCGCCAGCTGGCATGCATTACACTTCCGATCTGCTGCGCAAGATGTGTGACGCCTGGTCGGAGACCGGCGGTTCGGGCCTGATCGCGTTCCACGGCCAGTCCGGCGACATCATGCTCCAAGGCTGCAAAACGGAGGATGTCCAGAAGGCCTTCGACAAATTCAACGATATGGGCTTCGACCTCGGTGGCGCCGGCCCTGCGCTGCGTACCTCGATGTCCTGCGTCGGCGCTGCCCGTTGCGAATTGTCCAACTTCGATGAAGCCAAGGCGCTGCGCACCGTCATCAACAACAACCTGGACGACATGCACCGCCCGTCCCTGCCCTACAAGTTCAAGTTCAAGTTCTCCGGTTGCCCGAACGACTGCGTCAACGCCATTCAGCGTTCCGACATGGCCACCATCGGCACCTGGCGCGACAACATCCGCGTCAACGAAGAGCAGGTTCAGGCCTATTACAAGGCCCATGGCATGTCCGATCTGGTCAACGACGTGATCAGCAAGTGCCCGACCAAGGCCATCACCCTGGTTGCGGCTGACAAGGTTGTGGCCAACGAGCACACCTCGGTGGCCCACCTGGGCGACGGCAATGCCCTGTGCATCGACAACAAGAACTGCGTGCGCTGCATGCACTGCCTGAACGTCATCCCCGGCGGTCTGCGTCCTGGTCTCGACAAGGGTGTGACCATCCTGGTGGGCGGCAAGGGCGTGCTGAAGATCGGCGCAACCATGGGTACCGTGGTGATTCCGTTCATGAAGCTCGAATCCGACGAGGACTTCGAGAAGCTGAACGAGCTGGCTCGCAACATCCTCGACTTCTTCGCGGAAAACGCACTGGAGCACGAGCGTACCGGTGAAATGATCGAGCGTATCGGCCTGACCAACTTCCTCGAAGGTCTGGACATCCCGGTCGACCCCAACATGATCAAAGAGCCGCGTTCCAACCCCTACTTCCGTGCCGACGACTGGGACGAGCAAGTCGAGAAGTGGAACGAGTACAAGAAGTCCGCAGCTTAAGTTTCTTTACCGCGGGCCTCGGTGCGAGCTGGGGCCTGTGCATTAACTCAGTTGGAGATAAACATGGCAGAAATGCGTCCGCCTATCGAATCCGGTGCGCCGGATCCGATGCCCTACATGCACCCCGTGATGGTGAAGAACTATGGCAAGTGGGCTTTCCACAGCCATCCGAAGCCGGGTGTCCTGTATCACCGCGCCGAATCTGGCGACGAAATCTGGACGGTCAAGGCCGGTACGGCACGTCAGATGGACCACTACACCATCCGCGAACTGGCCGACATTGCCGACCAGTATGGCGACGGTTTCGTGCGGTTCACCGCGCGTTCCAACATCGAATACATGGTGGCTGATGGCGCCAAGGTCGAGCCGCTGATCAAGGCGCTGAACGACAAGGGCTACCCCATCGGCGGCACCGCCAACTCGGTGTCCATGATTGCGCACACCCAGGGTTTTTTGCATTGCGATATCCCGGGCACCGACGCCTCCGGCGTGGTCAAGGCGCTGATGGATGAGTTGTACGACGACTTCGTCAAGTGCGAGATGCCCAACCGAGTCAAGCTGTCCACCTCCTGTTGCGAAATCAACTGCGGTGGCCAGGCCGACATCGCCATCATCGTTCAGCACACCAAGCCGCCGAAGATCAACCACGATCTGGTTGCCAACGTGTGTGAGCGTCCTTCCGTCGTGGCGCGCTGCCCGGTGGCGGCGATCCGTCCCGCCCTGGTGAACGGCAAGCCCTCGCTGGAAGTCGACGAGAAGAAGTGCATCTGCTGCGGCGCCTGCTTCCCGCCCTGCCCGCCGATGCAGATCAACGATCCCGAGCACTCCAAGATTGCGATCTGGGTGGGCGGCAAGAACTCCAACGCCCGCTCCAAGCCGACCTTCCACAAGCTGGTCGCCGCCGGCCTGCCGAACAACGCGCCGCGTTGGCCGGAAGTGGGCGAGGTGGTCAAGAAGATCCTCGCCACCTACAAGGAAGATGGCAAGCCCTGGGAGCGCATGATCGACTGGATCGACCGCATTGGCTGGCCTGCATTCTTCGAGAAGACCGGTCTGCCCTTCACCAAGTATCACATTGATAATTGGCGGGGTGGTCGTGCCAACCTGAACGCTTCTGCGCACATCCGCTTCTAAGCTGTTTCTGGACGCTGTCAACACCGCCGCAGCTTCGGTTGCGGCGGAAGTTTGATAATAATGACTGGATTTTTCGGAGTTTGAACTAGCCATGCAATTCGGCATACTTATTAATGAAGGACCTTACAGCCATCAGGCAAGTGATTCTGCCTACCTTTTTGCGCGAACCGCGCTTGAGAAAGGCTACAAAGTTCCACGTGTTTTTTTCTATCACGATGGCGTGTATAACGCGTCGCGTCTCGCAACACCGCCGGTGGATGATCGTAACGTGGGCGCGCGCTGGTCCAAGCTGGCTGCTGATTATGGCGTGGATCTGGTTGTGTGCGTGGCTGCTGCACAGCGTCGCGGCATCACGGATGGCGTTCTCGGCGATAACTACCGCATCTCGGGTCTGGGCCAGTTGGTTGAAATGGGTATTCAGTACGATCGTCTCGTGACGTTCGGTGATTGATGGCGAAAAATTGAGATATTCGAGATGAGCGAAATGGACGATATGGATGACGGCTCCGGCATCATCAAAAAATTCATGTTCCTGAACCGCAAGGCGCCACACGGTACCGTGTACGCGCTGGAAGGTCTGGAAGTGGTGCTGATTACCGCCGCTTTCGATCAGGATGTGAGCATGGTGTTTACTGATGATGGTGTGTATCAGTTGATTAAAGGCGTCGACACCAAGGGCATCGAAGTCAAGGATTTTTCCAGGACTTATCGTGCGTTGGAAGGCTATGACATCGAGAAGCTGTATGTCGATCAAAAGTCGATGGATGCGCGTGGTCTGACTGAAGAAGACCTGATTGTGGATGTGACGGTGCTCTCCGTCGATGAGATGGCCAATCTCATGGCCGAGCAAGACGTCGTGATCAGCTTCTAAGGGGATGGATATGCTGCATATTGTGAATAAATCGGCTACAGAGCGCGGCGCGTTGGATAGCTGCCTCTCCATGGCCACAAAGGGTTCTGCTGTATTGCTGATCGAAGACGCGGTTTACGCGGCGACGAACGGCAATGCAGCAGCGGCGAAAATCCAGGCAGCAGCGGCTGACCTCAAGATTTACGCGCTCGGTCCTGATCTGGCAGCGCGCGGCATGGCCGGGCGCGTGCTGGACGGAGTCAATGTCGTGGATTACGGCGGTTTTGTGGATCTGGTCGCAGAGCACAGCAACTGTCAGTCTTGGCTGTAACTTTTAATAGAAGGAGTATTGCTATGCCCATGGTGAATATCGCCGGTAAGGAAGTCGAAGTCGACGAAGAAGGTTATCTGGTCGATCTGTCGCAGTGGAACGAAGACATCGCCAAGTACATGGCTGTCGAAGAAAAGGTCGACCTGACCGACAGCCACTGGGAAGTCGTCAACTTCCTGCGTGAGTACTATGCCGAATACCAGATCGCACCTGCTGTGCGCGTACTGACCAAGGCCATCGGCAAGAAGCTCGGCCCTGAAAAAGGCAACAACAAGTACCTGTACGAGTTGTTCCCCTACGGCCCCGCCAAGCAGGCTTGTAAGATCGCAGGTCTGCCCAAGCCGACCGGCTGTATCTAAGCTGTAATACCGTCGGGTCGCCCCGGGGTTTTCGGGGCGACTTCGATTTTCAGGCTGTGTTTCCCAATCGAATGTGGCTGGGCTTGCCTAGCTCACGTTTGATTCGTAAACACAACGTTGTTGGGGGATAGAGATTGTCTACTGTGACGATGATTTATGCCGGGATGTTTTACGTCGCCACTTTGCTGCTGGTGACCGGCCTGGTTTACAAGATTTTTGATTACAGCCGTACGCCTGCGCCGCTGAAGATTCCGACCACCCCTGCGCCGACCACGCAAAAGGGCGTTGTGTACCGGATGGCGAAGGAAGTGGTGCTGTTCGAATCGCTGTTCAAATCCAACAAGTGGATCTGGGTGTTTGGCTGGCTGTTCCATTTCGGGCTGTTTCTGGTGCTGGCGCGCCATCTGCGCTACTTCACTGAGCCGGTCTGGTTCTGGGTCGGCATTGTGCAGCCGTTTGGCAAATACGCCAGCATCATGATGGTGATAGGCCTGACGGGTCTGCTGGCGCGCCGTTTCCTGGTCGACCGGGTGCGCTACATTTCGACCCCGTCCGACTACCTGATGCTGGTGCTGCTGATTGCGATCGGCCTGTCCGGCATGTTGATGACCTTTGTCGTCCATACCGACATCGTCGCGCTCAAAGCCTTCTTCTTGGGACTGATGTATTTCGACGTGCAGCCGGTTCCGCAGGATCCGATCCTGCTGGTTCACCTTGCCATGGTGCTGCTGCTGATGGTGATCTTCCCGATCAGCAAGTTGCTGCATGCGCCGGGCCTGTTCTTCAGCCCCACGCGCAACCAGGTGGACAACCCCCGCGAGCATCGGCATCTGGCGGCGTGGGCTGCCCGGCTCGATCAGAAAAACTGATTCGTTGACGTCGAATAACGAACACCCAAGCATGGACAAAGGACTCTCAAGTGGCTGCTGCTGAATTCGACATTCCGGAAATCAAGGACGACATCGAAATTCCCAAGCTGCGGGAAGGCGTGATGGCGCATGCCAAGACCTTTATGGCGGCCAAGCCGGTTCAGGATTTCATGGGATATCCGCATGAATTGGGCGAGGACTGGAAAGAGCGCGCGCTCGACAAAATGGGCGACCTGCTGGGCAAGTACCGCTCGCTGAAGGTGTTCATGGATGCCTGCGTGCATTGCGGGGCGTGCACGGACAAATGCCACTATTACCTGGGCACGTCCGATCCCAAGAACATGCCGGTGGCGCGTCAGGATCTGATGCGTCAGGTCTATCGCCGCTACTTCACCACTGCGGGCAAGCTGTTTCCCAAGCTGGTCGGCGCCAAGGATCTGACCAGGGACATCCTCGACGACTGGTACAGCTACTATTATCAGTGTTCGGAGTGCCGTCGTTGCTCGGTGTTCTGCCCGTACGGCATCGATACCGCCGAAATCACCATGGCCGGTCGCGAAATCCTCAACCATGTCGGCATGGGGCAGAAGTATTCCAACGAGATTCTGAGCAAGGTTCACAAGATCGGTAACAACCTCGGTCTGCCAGGCCCCGCGTTGGAAGACACGCTGGAGGGGCTGGAAGAGGACATCGAGGCCGACACGGGCGTGGCGGTGAAAATGCCACTCGATGTGAAAGGTGCTGAAGTGCTGCTGGTCACGCCATCCGCCGATTTTTTCTCCGAACCGCACGTGGAGTCGCTGATCGGCTACGCCAAGGTGTTTCATGCTGCCGGTATCAGCTGGACCTTGTCCACCCATGCTTCGGAAGCCGGCAATTTCGGCCTCTTCAACGGCAACTACGAGAACATGCGCAAGGTCGCCATGCGGATTCGCGATGCTGCGCTCGAACTCGGCGTCAAGCGCATCGTGGTCGGTGAATGTGGCCACGCCTGGCGCGTTGCGTACAGCTTCTGGAACACGCTGACCGGCATTGGATATGGCGGCAACGATCCGTTCTCGATCGAGCTGCAAAAGCAGCTCGACCCGACCTATCCGCAGCCGCAGCACATTTGCGAACTGACCAACGATCTGATCAAGTCAGGCAAGATCAAGGTGGATCCGTCTCTCAATGACGATCTGATCGTGACCTATCACGACTCGTGCAACGTGGCGCGTGCGTCGCGCATGGGCACCGAGCCCGGCGGCCAGTTCATCATTCCGCGCGAGTTGATCAAGTCGGTGGTGAACAATTTCCACGACATGGCGGACGACACCATTGGCGAGTCTACTTTCTGCTGCGGCGGCGGCGGCGGCCTGCTGACCGACGATCTCATGGAAGTCCGTGTCAAGGGTGCATTGCCGCGCGCCACCGCGCTGAACAATGTAGTCAAGGAACACCAGGTCAATTTCATGGCCATGATCTGCGCCATTTGCAAGGCGCAGTTCACCAAGGTATTGCCCAAGTATGGCTTCGACATGAGCATGGTGGGCGGAGTGCATCAATTGGTTAGCAAGGCGATCAAACTGGATTGAGTCAGGCCCAGCTGATTGCGATTTATCTATCTTAGTTACGTAGGCGTTAGGAGAACCAACATGGCTGTCACGACGAACAAAGCAAAAACCGAAGGCCTTACATGGCGTCGGTATAAAGAAGGCGAGAAAGAGGGCGAATTCCGCTCGGCTCAGGACATGATTTTCCAGTCGAGTTGGACGCACAAGTGCCCGGAGTACATGCTTTCCACGCCGCCTTGCCAAGGTTCCTGCCCGGCCGGTGAAGACATCCGTGGTTATCTCAACATCGTGCGCGGCATCGAGAAGCCGCCAGCAGGCGTGACCTGGCAGGAATATGCGTTCCGCCGTGTCACCGAAGCCAACCCCTTCCCCGGTGTGATGGGCCGCGTCTGTCCCGCTCCTTGCGAATCCGGTTGTAACCGCAACATGGTCGAAGATCATGTCGGCATCAACGCGGTCGAACACTTCGTGGGCGACTGGGGCATTGAAAACAACATGACCTACACTTCCACGGCGCCTGAAAGCGGCAAGAAAGTGGCCGTGATTGGTGCCGGCCCTGCTGGCCTGGCAGCCGCGTATCAGCTGCGTCTGCGCGGCCATGGCGTGACCATTTTTGACGAGCATGCAGAGCTCGGCGGCATGATGCGCTACGGCATTCCCGGCTTCCGCACCCCGCGTGAAATGCTCGATGCCGAAATCAAGCGCATCATCGACCTCGGCGTCGAAACCCGTCTGAAAACCCGCATTGGCTCCGACGTCGGCTTCGAGCAGATCGAGAAGGAATTCGACGCCATCTTCATGGCAATGGGTGCGCAGGCGGGCCGTCCGCTGCCGGTGCCCGGCGCCGAAGCACCCAACTGCGTGACCGCCGTGGCGTTCCTGCGCGCCTTCAACGAAGGCCGTCTGCAGCACGTCGGCAACCGCGTGGTGGTGATCGGCGGTGGCGATACCTCGATTGACGTGGCAACCGTTGCCCGTCGTCTGGGTAATGTCACCAAGTCGGGTACCGCGGATGATCGTCCGGAAGCGGTGATTGCCGGCCACATGGCCCATGATGTGGCTTCAATCTCCGCCCGTGGCGGTGCTGAAGTGGTGCTGGTGTCGCGCTCTACCATGGACAAGATGGCCGCCAACAAGCATGAAGTTGAACATGCGCTGCAGGAAGGCATCGAAATCATCGGCGGCGTGACCCCGGTTGCCGTGGTGGTCGACGAGCGCGGCCGTGCAACGGCGCTGCGCGTGGCCGACTTCGTGATGGAAGGCAAGGAAACCAAGATCGTCGAAGGCACCGAGCGTGACCTGCCGGCCGACCTGATCGTCTCCGCAATTGGTCAGGGCGTCGACTTCACCGGCCTCGAGCAGTTCAACAACAACAACGGCCTGATGAAGGCCGACAAGAACTATCGTTTCCCCGGCAAAGAGCACATCTTCGTCGGCGGCGACGTGTTGCGTCCGCACCTGCTGACCACCGCGATCGGCCACGCATCCATTGCCGTGGACGGCATCGATGCCTTCCTCAAAGGCAAGGAACTCGACAAGCGCCCGAAAGTGGACGTTCACCACTTCGACGAAATCCGCAAGTGGCTCGAGACTGGGCACGAATACAGCGAAGTTCATGGCGGGGTCTGGGGTACGTCGGATCGCAAGGACATCCTGCACAACTTCGAAGACCGTTCGGCGCGTCACATCATCCCGCACGACGACCTGTTCCTCGGCCACTTCCCCAACGTCCCACGGCATATCCGTGACGTGATCGTGCTGGACAAGGAAGGCGCGCTGGGCAACTTCGAAGAGCGTCTGCAGCTTCTGTCCGAAAAGGCAGTCGTCGAAGAGGCCAAGCGCTGCATGTCCTGCGGTCAGTGCTTCGAATGCGACAACTGCGTGGTCTATTGCCCGCAGGTTGCCGTGTTCAAGGTGAAGAAGAAGGATAATCCCACCGTGGGCCGTTACGTCGACACCGACTATGGCAAATGCATTGGCTGTCACATTTGTGCCGACGTCTGCCCGACCGGTTACATCATCATGGGGATGGGTGACTAAGCGTGGCAGGAAAAATGAAACGCCTGCTGGCTCTGGGTGCGGTCGTGCTGACGACGGCTGCCCTGGCCTGGGCCGGGTCAGACGCCCAGCCCAAGTCCAGTGGTGCCCCCAAACCAGCGATCACGAAGGCCGTCAAGGGTGAGCGGTGTGTGGAGGACAACGACTACATGCGGCGCAACCACATGAAGGTTTTGGACCATCACCGCGACGAGACGGTGCTTGAGGGCATCCGCACCAAGAAGTACAGCCTCAAGGAATGCATCAACTGCCACGCCAGCGAAAAGACGGGCAGTGTTGCGGCCGCCAAGGAGGATTTCTGCGTGAGCTGCCATAGCTATGCAGCGGTCAAAATCGACTGTTTCGATTGCCATTCGACCAAGCCGCAAGGCTCGATTGCGATGCATCCGCTGAACGCTGAAAACACGCACTACAAGCATAAGCTGGCCGCCCAGGCGAACAGCAAGGTCAGTGCGGAAGAGATGGCTGGGGTGGCCCAATGAGCGAACTGAAACCGATGTCTGACAACACGCCCAGCTCACCCGAGCGCCGCCGCTTTGTCGGCGCCGCCACGGCGACTGCTGCGGGGCTGACCATTGCCCCGGGCGTGATGCTGTATGAAGTGGCGCATGGCCGTTCCGAAGACCAGCCAGCCAGCAGCGCCGTGCGCTGGGGCATGCTGGTCGACGCCACCAAGTGCGCGACGGGCTGCGATGACTGCGTGACCGCGTGCAGCACCGAAAATGGCTGGACGCCAGTGGCGGAAAGCAAGCATCCCAAGCAGGCACCGCAGTGGATCCGCAAGCTGGAGCTGCAGGACCCGCTGACGCAGATGGAAACCAATCTGCCGATGATGTGCCAGCACTGCGCCGAGCCGCCGTGCGTGGACGTCTGCCCGACCGGCGCTTCGTTCAAGCGCGCCGACGGCATCGTTCTGGTCAACCGCCACACCTGCATCGGCTGCCGCTACTGCATGATGGCGTGCCCCTACAAGGCGCGTTCGCTGGTGCATGAACCATTGAACGACACCCAGAAGCCGGATGTGCCGCGTGGCATCGGCTGCGTCGAATCCTGCACCCTGTGCGTGCAGAAAGTCGATCGTGGCGACGGCAACACCGCGTGTGCCGAGGCGTGTACCGCCGCTGGCCACAACGCCTTGCTGTTCGGCGACATGAATGACCCCGAAAGCGAGATTTCCAGGCGTCTGCGTGAACTGCCGACTAAGCAGGTGCGTGCAGATCTCAATCTCAACCTCGGCGTTCGCTATCACGGAATCTAAATCAACATGGCAAGCATTACCTTCCGCGAAGTAGAGGGCAGCAGCCTGAAATACTGGTTGCTGTTCGGAGCCCTCGGCCTTTTCGTTCTGTTCGGCGCGGCTGCTTGGAACCATATGCACCACTATGGTCACGTCGTGACCGGTATGGACAACCAGATCGTCTGGGGCCTGCCGCATGTGTTTGCGGTGTTCCTGATCGTGGCCGCCTCCGGCGCCTTGAACGTCGCGTCGATCGCGTCGGTGTTCAACAAGCCGATGTACAAGCCGCTGGCGCCGCTGTCGGCGATCCTGTCGCTGGCGCTGATGCTGGGGGGGCTGCTGGTGCTGGTGCTCGACCTGGGCCGCTCCGACCGTTTGATCGTGGCGATGACGCACTTCAACTTCAAGTCGATGTTTACCTGGAATGTGTTCCTGTATTCCGGCTTCTTTGCGCTGGTAGGCATCTACCTGTGGACCATGCTGGACCGCACCGTCAAGTCCTACTCCAAGGCGGCAGGCACGGCGGCCTTTATCTGGCGTCTGACCCTGACGACCGGCACCGGCTCGCTGTTCGGTTTCCTGATTGCGCGTGAACTGTACGGCACCTCGATGCTGGCGCCGATGTTCATCATCATGTCATTCGCCTATGGCCTGGCGATTTACCTGATGGTGCTGGTGGCGGCCTACGCCTGGACCGGCCGCACCCTGGGCGATGCCGTGATGATGCGTCTGAAGAGCCTGCTGGCAGTGTTCGTGGCCGCGGTGCTTTACTTCGTCGTGGTGTATCACCTGACCAGCCTCTACTTCGCCAAGATGCAAGGCGTGGAAGCCTTCATCCTGCGCGACGGCGGCATTTTAACCATGCTGTTCTGGGTGGGGCAGATCGTCATCGGCTGCGTGGTGCCGCTGGTGATTCTCCTGAGTGGCCTCGGCAAGCAGCGCACCTGGATCATGATTGCCTGCGCGCTCATCATCCTGGGCGGCATGGCACAGATGTACGTTACCATCATCGGTGCGCAGGCCTACCCGCTCGACATGTTCCCCGGCCTGATCGAAAAGAGCCCGTTCTTTGACGGCGAAGTGCACAGCTACTCACCCAGTGTGCCTGAATTCTTCCTCGGCCTCGGCGGCGTCGCGATTGCGCTGCTGGTGACCATGTTTGCGGTCAAGGTGCTGCGCCTGCTGCCGGCTAGCCTGGACGACGCAACCGTTGCCAAGCTGGAACATTGATTGCGTGAACCTGCCAGGCGTTGGCCTGGTAGGGGATCGTCCGGTATGAACCAGCAAGCCACTTCGAACGATTCTTTCAAGCGCGGGGCTCATATGCCCCGCGTCTTCATTTCTGCTGCGCATAAATCGTCCGGCAAAACCACGCTCACGCTCGGTTTGTGTGCAGCCCTGCACGCCCGCGGCCACGCGGTGCAGCCTTTCAAGAAAGGGCCCGATTACATCGATCCGCTGTGGCTGGGCATGGCGGCGCAGCGCCCCTGCTACAACCTCGATTTCCATATGATGCAGCGCGATGAAATCGAGCAGCAGTTTGCCCGCGCTGCAGTAAACGCGCGCATCAGCCTGATCGAAGGCAACAAGGGCCTGTATGACGGCCTCGATCTCGACGGCAGCAACAGCAACGCGGCGCTCGCCAAGCTGCTGGGTGCGCCGGTGGTGCTGGTGATCGACGCGCGCGGCATGACGCGCGGGGTGGCGCCGCTGATTCTGGGCTATCAGGCGTTTGACCCGGAGATTCGCATCGCCGGCGTCATTCTCAACAATCTGGGCGGCAGCCGCCACGAATCCAAGCTGCGTGCGGTGATCGAGCATTACACCGACGTCGAGGTGATCGGTGCGGTGCAGCATGACGCCAGCATGCAGATTGCCGAGCGTCATCTGGGGCTGGTGCCGGCCAATGAGCAACAGGCCGCGCTGGGACGCATTCGGCACGTGGGCGAGCGGGTGGCGGCACAGGTCGATCTCGACCGCCTGCTGTCGATTGCCGACAGCGCGCCGGCCTTGAATATCTCAACTCCGGCTGAAGCGGCAGCGCCCGCCGAACGGGTGCGCATCGGCATCGCCCACGACCAGGCGTTCGGGTTTTACTACAGTGAAGATCTCGACGCTCTGCGTGCGGCCAATGTCGAGCTGGTCGACCTCGACACGCTGCACGCGCAGGCCTTGCCGGATGTCGATGGCCTCATCATCGGCGGCGGCTTCCCCGAAGTGTTCATGACCGAACTCGCAGCCAACGCGCCGTTGCGCAGCAGTATCCGTTGCGCCATCGAAGCAGGCCTGCCGACCTACGCCGAATGCGGCGGCCTGATGTATCTGTCGCGCAGTCTCAACTGGCAGGGACAGACGCGCGAGATGGTCGGCGTGGTGCCGGGCGACACCGTGATGCACGAGCGTCCAGTCGGCCGCGGCTATGCGCGCCTGCAACCGACTGGCGACGACCGCTGGCAGGAAGCGGCGAGCATCCCGGCGCACGAATTTCATTATTCGAGCTTGGAAAACCTGCCAGCCGACTCCATATATGCCTATCAGGTGCTGCGCGGCCATGGCATCGACGGCCAGCATGACGGCTATCAGCAGCACAACCTGCTGGCCGCCTATATGCATCGCCGCGGTACCGGCGAGCAGGGCTGGATTACGCCGTTTTTGAAGCAGGTGCGCGCACACAAGGCGCGCGCCGCGGATTGACTTTTGGCAGCATCATTTTTCACAAGGACACGCCCATGATCAAGATCACCGACGCCGCCGCCGCGCAGATTCGCGTTGCCAACAACAACCCCGACGTGTTCGACATGATCCTGCGCGTCGCGGCCTATCAGGAAGACGACGGCAGCGTGAACTACGGCATGGGCTTCGACATCGAGCGCGAGGTCGACGAGCATCTCGTCGTCAACGGCATCGAAATCCTGGTTGCCGCGTCCAGCACGCCCTATCTCCAGGGCGTGACGCTCGACTTCGTCGAAATGAGTCCGGGCGATCTGCGCTTCATTTTCATCCCGCCGTTTTCCGCCGAGTCTGCCGACGAAGCCGCCCCCGCCGAGTGAACCCATGAATTACCTGCCCATTTTCCTCGACCTGCGCGACCGCCACTGCCTGGTGGTGGGCGGCTCCGAGACCGCCGCGCGCAAGGCTGAACTGCTGTTGCGCGCTGGTGCACGCGTCGATGTCGCCGCGCCCGAACTGCACGAAGGTTTCGCGCGTTTGCCGCATGCCGAGCATTTGATTCGGGTGGCGGATGCGTTCACGCCCGAGCTGCTTGACGGCAAGGACGCGGTGATCGTGGTCGAGGACGATGCAGTCGTAGCCAAGGCCATCGCCGATGCGGCACGCGCGCGGCACATCCCGGTGAATGTGGCGGACAAACCCGCGCTGTGCAGCTTCATCCTGCCGTCGATCATCGACCGCTCGCCGATCATGGTGGCGGTCTCCAGCGGTGGCGAATCGCCGGTGCTGGCGCGCATGCTGCGTGCGCGGCTGGAAACCCTGGTCCCCGCCGCCTATGGCCGCCTCAGCGCGCTGGCTTCGCGTTACAAGGACCGTGTGCGCGCTGCGATCAAGCCGGAACAGCGGCGCGCCTTCTGGGAAAAAGTGTTCCTCTCGCCGGTCGCTGAAATGGTGTTTTCCGGGCGCGATGTCGAGGCCGAGGCGCAACTCGACGCCATGATCGAGGAGGGTGCCGAACATGACATCAGCCGCGGCGAGGTGTATCTGGTGGGGGCCGGCCCCGGCAACCCCGATCTGCTGACCTTCCGCGCGCTGCGGCTGATGCAGCAGGCCGACGTGATCGTGTACGACCGCCTGGTTTCGCCGCCCATCCTCGACATGTGCCGGCGCGACGCTGAGCGCATCTACGTCGGCAAGGAACGCGACGACCACGCCGTGCCGCAGGAGGAAATCAACCTCCTGCTGGTGCGCCTGGCCAAGGAAGGCAAGCGCGTGCTGCGCCTGAAGGGCGGCGATCCCTTCATCTTCGGCCGCGGCGGCGAGGAAATCGAAACCTTGGCAGAGCACGGTGTGCCGTTTCAGGTGGTGCCTGGCATCACCGCCGCGGCCGGCGTGGCGTCGTATGCGGGCATCCCGCTCACCCACCGCGACTATGCGCAGTCGGTCGCCTTCGTCACCGGACATCTGAAGGAAAATACCTTCAACATGAACTGGGAAGGTATCGCGCGCCGCGACCAGACCATCGTCATCTACATGGGGCTGAAAGGCCTGCCGCTGTTGTGCGAGGCGCTGATCAAGCACGGCCTGACGCCCGACACCCCGGCGGCCATCGTGCAGCACGGCACGCTGCCCACCCAGCGCGTCATCACCGGCGACCTCACCACGCTGCCCGCGCTGGCGGAGGAGGCCGGACTCAAGGCGCCGACGCTCATCATCGTCGGCAACGTCGTCAAGCTGCGCGAAAAGCTCGGCTGGTATCAGCCCCAGCTGCACAGCGAGCAGGCGCACCGCACCCCGCTCGAAGCGCCGGACCACCTGCGTTGAGTGACGGCTTCGCGCCCGCAACTGGACAGCCGCGCCGATATCAATGCGCAGGCGGCAGCGCTGCGGCGGACCCGGCGGCACATCCAGCCGGTGCTGTGGCAGGGACAAAACCCGCCTGGCTCAAACTCAGCGTGCCGCAGCCGCCCGCCTTGCTTCTTCCTGGGTGGCAGCGACTACGTCGTAGATATGGGTCTTGTCTTCGTCCCGCAGGCGGTCGATGCCCGCCTCATGCCAGGCGTTGCCACTTTGAACTGCCTGGACGAGCTACCCCCCGCGCCGGTGCTGCTCACGCAGGCTGAGACTCAGGTGCTTGCCGATCACCGAAAGGAGGCGCAACCCTTCCTGCGTCCCCGGATCACGCGCCACACGCAACATACAGCCCAGCCCGCCCGTTGCCGGTGCGGTCGCCGGGATATCCCTGCTCACCGCATGGATCGCCTCGGACAGAGCGATCAGCAGATACTGGGTCTCCTGGCGATCGAGTACCTGGAGCAGGCGCATCAGCCCCTCGTTGCGCGTCAGCCGGTCGAGCAGGTTCAGGCCCTCGCTCATCGCCCCTGCCAGCCGCGTGACGATTTCGTCCGACATCGCGTCCCTGCCCGCGGTAACGAGCTGCGCGAATTCGACGAGTCGCTGCAGATCCTCGGTGGCCATTGCGTCAAAGGGCGTTTCAGTTTGTGTTGTCATGGTTTGGCTTCCTCAGAGCAGTCCGCGCACGCTGGTCCAATACATCTGGTTGTAGGCCATCTTGAACCAGTGCATTGGCTTCGACGGCGGCTTCAGGTCGGGTGGGTTAAGGTAGTTGAACATCGCGTAGGTCGCACGATCGTGGCCGGCTTCAACGAAGCAGTACACCTTGCCGTCGTAGTCGCGCACCGGCGTGCCGATCTTAATGATCGATGAGATGTTTTCGGCGATCACCTCGGCTTCGAAGTGCGCGGCCGACCCGGTCTTGCTGACCGGCAGGTTGGTCGTGTCGCCCAGCACGTAGACGTTGTCGTGGCCGTTCATGGTGAGCTTGTAACGGTCTGTCGGAATCCAGCCACCCTCGCCGAGGTTATTCTTCTCGATCACTTCCATGCCGCGGTGCGGTGGGATTGCGATGAGCAGATCGTAGTGAGTCTCCGTGCCTTCCTCGCTCTTTACGACCTTGTTTTTCACGTCCACTTCCTTGACGTTGAACAGCGTCTCGTACTCGATGCCCATGCGGTCGAACTCGGGCTTGGCCCAGATGGCGACTTCCTTAATGGTGTGAATACGGCCGATCGGATAATGGTACTTTATTTTGATCTTGTCACGGATGCCGCGTGCCTTGAAATAATCGTGCAGCGAAAATATGAGCTCGACCGGGGCGATCGGGCATTTGTGCGGAACCCCTACGACGACGGCAACCGTTCCCTCCTCAAGCTCTCGCAAGCGCTTGAACATCTTTACCGCAGACGCCTCGGTGTAGAAGGTCTCAGCCCCCTCCACCAACCCGGGAACCTCCTCGGGCACGATGCGCGAGCCGGTAGCGATTACGAGGATGTCGTACTCGTGTACCTTGCCGCTTTTGGTTATCACCTTCTTCTGATCGAGCTGGAATTGTTCGACCGGGTCGACGTGAAAATCGATGCTCGATTCGAGCAGGCTCGCCTGGTCGCGATAAAGCTGATCCGGAGTCATCTGTCCGAACGCGACATACAGTAAGCCAGGCTGGTACATGTGCTTGTCGGATGCCGAGAGCATCGTGAGCCGGACTTTGCGGGCACGAATCTCGGCAGACAGCCGCCGCGCGAGGTTGTTGGCCAGAATGGTACCGCCTGTGCCACCACCGACGACTAAGATTCTCATTGCATTCTCCTATCCAAAATTAACTTCCAGGACGTTCCTGGCCGCTGGGCAGACAAACGGTTCTCGACCCAACAAATAACGCACTATTTGGCCTTGCGAATCTTGATGTGCCAGACCCCGTCGATCTTCTCGTTGCTGATAATTTCGTGTCCAACCTTGTTAACCCACTCCGGCACATCCGCGCCGGAGCCTTCATCGGTCGACAACAATTCGAGCGTATCCCCTACATTGCTCTGCTTCATGTGAGTGATGAGCTCCATAAGCGGTCCGGGGCAGAAGGTGTCGCGTGCGTCGACAATTTTGCTATCACTCATCGATATTTCTCCAACTAAAAGATTATGTTCAACGCGCTACCGTTTAAAACGTAAGCATTTGCCCACCCTCGGCGTCGCTTAGAAAGCGCGTCAACCCGGTCGCCGGTCCAACTTCGCGGTCGAGGTCATCATGCGTAATTTTCATGAGATCCATCGCCATCGAGCATGGCAGCAATTTGGCATCACCCAGCTCGACCGCCTGCTGGAACAGTTGCTTGAAAGGCGGCACACCCTTCTGCGCCAGAAGCGTTCCGAGTTCGCCTTCGACAGGCGCATCCTCGGCATGACCTTTCACGAAGTACGGAAGAGCATTCATGGATAGGAACACTGAAACCTCGTCTCCTGTCGCCGCCGCAACCGATGCGATCATTGCAGCCATCTGAAGTTTTTCACGTGTTCCCGTCACGCACACAATATTCATTTTTTGAGCCATAGTGGTTCTACCTCGTTTTGTAAAATCGGTTTGATCGGGTCGGCTCCGCTCCGCGATAACACCCTTAGTCAGGTGCCATCGTGAAACTGGCATATGTTTCAGGCTGGGTGACCCTAGTCTGTCAAAGAGGGAAGGAGCCTCTCTTCTTTGAAATTAACCACGGTGCCAACTGAAGCGCTTGATGAGCAACACGCAGATGCTGTCAAGCACAAAGCCGACGACACCAATCACGAGTACCAGACCCATGAGACTGGCGTATTCCAGACTCTCACGCGCGTCCTGAATGGCGAAACCGAAGCCTGAAGTCACCCCGAGAAATTCAGCTGGAATAATCACAATCCACGCCACACCCAATGCAAGACGGATACCGGTCAGAATGTCGAACGTAATCGCAGGCATAATGATCCGTGTCACCATCTGCCAGGGTTTGGCGCCGAGGTTGCGCGCCACCTTGAACCAGGCAGGATCCACCTTGGCGAGACCGGCTGCGGTTGCAAACGCAATCGGCCAGACCGCAGCGATCGAAACGAGGAAGACGATCGCCTGGTCCCAACCCGCAAACACAACGACCGCGATCGGCTCCCACGATAGCGGGCTAATCATGCGCATGAACTGGAATGGCACATTGGTCAATTGCTGAAACCACCTGCTACGGCCCATGAGGATGCCGATTGGCACCCCGATGACGATGGCGAGGGACAACCCCGTGCCCAGGCGATAGCCAGTTGTCTCAAGGGCATGCGGGATCGTGCCGTCTTCCCATAGGTCCGGCAACGACTGAAGCGCCGCCAATGGAGCGAAGTCTGAAAACCTCGCCATTGAAGGGTCAAGTGTAACAACGTAGATTACTACCCACCAAAGCGCGAACAGGACGCTTAGGCCTACAAAAAAATGCAGAGACTTATCCCCCGTAGCCTTCATTGCTCGGGTAAAGCAGTTGCCACTGATCCCTGCACTGATTACGCCACCACCAACAGATGCAATATTTCCGTTCATCGTTCATTTACCCCTGCCCGGGTATCGGACTTAGAAAACGCCTGTTGTTGGGGCGCTTTTTCATTTCTAAACTTGCGATCCAAGTCTCGTAATGTCTTGCTGACGGAGTTTTGATTGACCGGATTACTGGCCATGAATTTGCGGCCAAGCGAATACTGGGCCGCCACTGAATAAGATTCTCTTCGCATCAAACTCCTCCACGATGCCAGCTGTATCGCTTGATCAGCACCACAAGCGTGCTATCGAGGAAATACCCGATGATGCCAATTGTGACCACCAGTGCTGTGAGGTGGTTGTACGACAGCGTTTCGCGTGCATCCTCGATGGCATAACCAAGACCGGAAGTCACGCCGAGATATTCCGCCGGAACCAGCACAATCCATGCGACGCCCAGAGCGAGGCGAATACCAGACAGCACATCGAACATGATCGCCGGCATGATCATCTTCGTCAGCATATGCCAAGGCTTGGCGCCGAGATTGCGCGCCACCTTGAACCAGTTCGGATCCACCTTGGCCAACCCGGCGGCAGTTGCAAACATCACCGGCCAGACTGACGCTATCGCGATCAGGAAGATGATCGACCCGTTCCACGTCGCGAACACCAGCACTGCAAGCGGCATCCAGGAAAGCGGGCTGATCATGCGCAGGAACTGGAACGGCGAGTTGGTATAGTTGTTAAACCACTTGATTCGCCCCATGAGGACGCCAATCGGCACCCCGATGGCGATAGCGATGAGAAGACCGGAGCCCAAGCGATAGCCGCTGGCGGCAGACGCATTCTGGATTTTTCCTGCCCCCCATAGTTCCGGGAAGGCCTCGAGCGTCGGGATCAGCCCGAATTTGGAAAACGTTACCGTCGTCGGATTGATCGAAAGCCAATACCCCGCGAGCAACCAAAGAACGGTCAGGATCGCAATGCCACCTACTGCCCAGCCAAGACGCGCCATGAGGCGGGAAAACCCGCCTCCCCCGGTAAGTGAGACCGCATAACTCATACCACAATTACCTCTTTGCGCTCAAAGGGATTACCTTTTTGCGGAACGCTCAGATCCCATTTCCACTTTGGATTTTTGTCGAGTGCTTTCTTGATGTAGGTGTACTGGACAAGATCCTTGGCCACGAAATCGGGAGTGAGCTTTTTCAGGAAGTCCAGATCGCCGCCGACCAGGGTTTGCTTCATCTCGCTGACAACCGTTTTGGTAGCGCTCGGGAACGGCCAGCCCTGGAAATTGATGCGACTTTGATCCCACTCCGGATGCTTGATTGCCAAGGGGTCCGAGTAGTCGGCAACATCGTAGAACATCATCGCACGCTCAATGACTTCGACCGGGAACGGCATGTACTTTTTACCATCTTTGGAAAGCATCTGCGACACCGCTTTCCTGTTGGCAGAAATATGCAGTTGTGCGGCGACAATGGCGTTATGCACCCCCTGCGCCCAGGTAGCACGGGCGGGATCCATGGCATCGTCTTCGTGCATGATCACGACGCAGCAGGGGTGGCCTTTCCAGACGTCGCCGGTGAAGCGCAGCATCACACCACCAGCTTTAAGCTCGCCCAAGGCATTGAACGGCTCGGCGACGCAATAGCCGTCGATCTGCCCCGCTGCGAGAGCGGGCGGCATGTCCGGTGGGTTCAGAACGAGCAAATTACACTCGTTGGGCGCGAGTTTCGCATCTTGCGGCCGGATCACAGGCGTAATGCCGGCTTCCCGCATGATTTTTTGCGAGATGATGTTATGAATCGAGTACCAGTAAGGCACCGCGAACTGCTTGCCGCCGAGATCCTTGGGAGAATGGATGCCGCTCTTTTTGCTGACGATTATCCCGGAGCCGTTGGTGTGATTCCAGGCTGTGATCTTGACAGGGAATTTGTTGTTGTAACGCATATAGATCGGAACCGGAATGAGCATGTGCGTCAGGTTGAAGCGCTGGGCCGAGAAGGCTTCAACCAGCGGCGACCAGCCGCGAATAAGCGTCGGCGGTTCCGAATCGATGCCCTCTTTCTTGAAGAATCCCATTTCATGTGCAACCAGGAGGGTCGCTGCATCAGTAATCGGGAGATAGCCAATCTTGACCACAGGATCGAAAGGCTTGGTGAATTTTTTCTGTGGAGCAGCGAAGGCCGATGAAGACAGCATGCCGCCCAAGCCACCCAGGCCGCCCAGGGCAGCGAGACCGGCCATCTTGAGCATGTCGCGCCGGCTGACGCCAGTACCGAGTACGGAACTGAAAAGGGGGTCGTAATTGAGGGCCAGATTCGGGTCCTCCATACCGTCGGCGATGTCGGAGTTGTCAGGCATCAGCTGCTGCAAGCGCGGATCAACAGGCCTGGGTTTACCGCAAGTACCGCAAGAACATCCATCAACATGCACCAAGGCACGCGGCTGGGCATGCTCATCGTTTAGATATTTCTTCATTTTCGGTCTCCTAAGGTTGGGTAGCCGGTTGTCCCGACCTGTATGCGCTCAGTGCTGCCAGTTGAGGCTGAGCAATTCAGTTTTAAGCTTTAAGCGCAGATTGCAGATTAACGTCCTGCACCTGCGACGGCAGTTGCCGGCTTATAGTTTGCCGCTTCTTGGAAAGTAGACATCAGGCGCGTACGCAAAGCCTGGACAGCCGGGTCGGTGCGCTCGCGAGGATCGGGAAGGTCGATATCCAGTTCGTGAACGATGTTTCCAGGCGAGCCGGCCATGATCACCGCGCGATCCCCCATGATGACGGCCTCGTCGATGTCGTGGGTAACAAAGACGATATTGAAACCCTTGCGCTTGGCGATGGATCGCACATCTTTTTGCAGGGAGGCGCGGGTAAAGGCGTCGAGCGCGGAGAAGGGTTCGTCCAGTAGCAGGAGTTCGGGTTCCATCACCAGGGAACGAGCGAGCGCCACGCGCTGCTGCTGGCCGCCCGAGAGATCCTGCACATTGGATTTGGAAAAATCCTGGAGTTCGACAAGATTGATCGCCTCCGTCACGCGCTCTTCAGTTTCTTGCTTGGACCAGCGCCCGAAGCTCAAACCGACCCCGACATTCTGAGAAACCGTCATCCAGGGAAAAAGATGCGGCGCCTGAAACATCATGACCCAGCGAGGCGACGGCGCTTCAACCGACTTGCCATCAAGCAGGACCTTGCCTTCGGTGGGACGCAATAAACCGGCCAGGATATGGAGAAGTGTGGATTTGCCGCACCCGGAACGACCGATGATTGCCAGCGCCTCGCCAGGCGGCGACTCCAGATCAACGCGATTGAATGTAACCGGGCTCCGCGGAGTGTAGCGGTGAGTCAGGCCCTGGATCTTGATTTCTGTTCCGCGTATTGCCATCTACAAATTCCTCTGTCTATTGCCATTGCGCTCGCCTTTGAAGGCTCACACCACGGTTGATGGTTTGTTCGGAGCTGAAAATCACTCCGAAGACACGTGCCGACCCGCACGCCAGCCGCACCTTCTTGCAGAACCGAAGGGCAGCCCCGTACACGCGAGGCAATAATCCCGTCAGGCGCTGTTGAGGCGCTGTTCGACTTCCTTCATCCGGTGGGCGAGCTCATCCTCATTCACCAGGCCGCGCTTGATCATCGAATGCGCCAGCGCCAGAAGCTGCCGTTCAGGGAAGGGCACATCCTCATAGATGGTTGCAGACAGTTCGTCCTCTTCCGCGCGACGTTCGAGCGAAGGCAAGGCGCAGGAACCGGGGGCGACCTGATCATAGGGCTTAACGCAGGAGTCGCCAGCGAGGAGATCGCACGTGGCTTCCAGCGTAATCTTCCAAGGGGGGTCCGGGTTGGTTACGCCGTATTGCGTAGCCAGATCCGTCCACACCCTCCCGTGAGCCTGAATATCCTGAAGCAGAGGAATGGGGGTTATATCGACCCCGTGCTCGCTGCCCTGGATGCTGGTTTCATTACTTGAAGTGCTCATGACTCACCCCTTGAATAGAGATCAAATGAATAGAGATCAAACAATGATCGAGTCAATGACCGTGATGGACCGGATGGATTGCCTTGATCACCGGGCGCTTGGCATTCGACGTCACGCCAGGTTTCGGAACGGCCACGCCAATCAGGCAATCGCGAGTCACGATTTCGGTCAACTGGTCTTCGTTCCAGCCCTCCGTGCCCTCGGGCCGCACCGGCATCACGAAGTAACGAGTCTTCTGGTTGGAGTCACCGACCCGGATTTCCACATCCGAGGGCAACTGCAAACCAAACTCCGCGAGTACCTGCCGCGGCCAGCGAACCAGGCGGCGACGATAGTTCGGGGTCCGATACCACTCCGGTGATTGGCCGAGAATCGGCCGGGGATAACACGAGCACAGCGTGCACACGACCACGTGCTTCACCGTGGGAGTGTCTACGAGGACGCGCAGGTTGCAGTAGTCACTCGGCGTGCCGAATTGGGTCGGCGGGCTGGTCACCCAGTTGACCCCCACCGCTTTGCTGGCCTCAACTCCATCGGTGTCGCACAGCTTCTTGTACTCGGGATCCAGCCAGGCCTTGGCGACCATACGTGCCGCAGGTAGTGGGCCGAGGGTATGAACGTACTCCGTCCAAACCCGATGATCCTCAGCGGAAAAAAGACCTTTTTCGATAGCAAGTTCACGAACAGCCATTTCGAGAATTTCGAAATCGCTGACCTCGTCAACCATCGGTGCGGGTTTATGATCATGATCTGACATCTGTATTTCCTCTTGTCAATAATGTCCGTTAGCCACGTTACGCTGACTCAAGATAACGCTCGGGAAACTCGGTCTCTACCGTGTCGTTTGCGTACAGATCAGGGTACTCGGGCCAAAGCTCCTTCTGCTTGAAAACCACGCTGTAGAACCATTCGGGATTGTCCGTGTTGTCCCACGCCTCATCTTCAGCCGCAGGGCTCTCGTAGACCAGCTTGGTCACCGTACCGACCGCTCCGCGCGTATAGGTCATGGTGCGCGTGTAGAAAATATCCGGCAGATCCTTGACCCGCACGCGGTCGCCCTCCTTGAACTTGGATGCACCGGCCTTGCCCTTGAAACACTGGGGATCGCCAATGCCCGTGGCCATTTTTGCATGGTGGGTTCTATCGTGCTGTATTTTGCTCATGGCGCTTTTTCACCTCATCAAGTTTGTTGATCAGCTCAGTGAGCGTGACGTACTGCTTGTCGACCAGGATCCGCGCCGCGGTCAGCAACCACCGTCCGTAGTAGGGCAGACCCAGATATTGCGTCTGGCCGACGTCAACGTTCTGCCGGCGGCGGCGCTCCTCCGCGTTCCACACACCACGCCAAGCGAGGCATTCGCAGGTCGCAAAGGTATTCAGCTCCCATTGCTCCTCTTCCTTTTCCTCAAACTGGATGGGCACATCCGCTTCGCCGCCGATGTCGTGCACCGGCCGCGTGTACGCGCGCCAGAGCGTGTGGTCGATGGCATTGGGGGCGGGCGCGTGCGTCTGCTTGTGCAGGGCCGGCTGCAGGTAACCGACAGTTTGGAGATGTCGGAGTACCTCTTCTCTGGTTGACGATGACATTGTTTTGGACTCCTTTTGTAGATTACGAACAAGTCGGTTTGCGCGAAAAGCTCTATCAGTACTTACGAATGCGCCAACCAAGCTTATGTTGATTCCTGAACATCAACGACCAGTTACGCTTAGTCATCTTCAGTCGCTGCGCAGGTTGCCAGGACAGCGATCACAAGTCATCGATGTCCACAACTATGGACCTTGCGAACACAATTTCCCAAGACTAAATTCTGATGAGCTCCATAGGAGTTGGCTATGGATTGAAATAGCCTTTATTTGTGTTTGATTCGCTGCCTGGTTGCGGGGGTGGGGCGCCCTGGCCACGGGGGTACTGGAGGTCCTGCAGGTCTTGCCGCCGGCGGCGGCGCTAGAATCAAGCAGCCGCACGCCGCCAGCACTTGGTGGAAATGCCGCGCCCTGTTCCGGTGGCGCTAGCCTGTCGTTACGGCGGCTGAGCAAACGCAAGGCCTGCCGGGAGAGTTTTGGATCGCCGTTTCGGGTTGCGGAGTGCGCATCTGCGACGGGCGCGGGGTGAAGCGCGTCATGTGCGGCGGGCCAGATACGTGTAGTAATTGCATGCCGCGAAAAACGTTCCGTTTTCCATCGCCTGCCGCTGCTCGTTGAGCCAGACGTCCACCGCCTGCGCCGGCAACAAACCTGCCTGCATGACGTACGGAACGTACGTTTCCACGAAAGACTTGAAGTAGCTTCCGTTTCCGATTTCAACCACGGCATCGCCCCAGGCGGCAGTCAGCTTCAGCCCGAGTTCGGGTAACAACCGTGGCAAATCGCGCATGATTCGCGGGTTGTTGAAGGTGGCGCTCGCCAGGGCCACATCCATTTGATGACCGAAGCCGTGATCCGGAAAGGCGTAGGTCAAAGAGGCGTAATCGCCGTCGAAGATGACCACTGTGCCGCCTGGGCGAACGACGCGCGCCATCTCGCTCAGAACCATTGCCGGTTCGGTGACATGGCTAATCAGCGTATGGGCGATCACCACGTCGAATGTCGCAGGCGGGAAATCCAGGCAGTGGGCATCACCAACCTTAAAGGTAAGTCGGTCGCTGATATTTTCGGCCTGTGCGAATTGGCTCGCGGCTTCAATGAAATGACTGCACTGATCAACACCGAGCGCCTTACCCGTGAAGTCGTCGCGGCGTGCGAGGGATCGCAGCATCGCGCCCGTGCCACAGCCAACCTCCAGTACCCGGGCAGACGGGGGCAAGGGGAGACGGACCACATATTTGTCAAACAATCGCGCGAAGACGGCGTCTTGGGCGCGACTTTCGAGCCTGGCAATAAGGCGTTCAAGTGCAGCCTCATCAAGTTCGTTGACAAAACGATGGGGATCACGCGTAGCCATGCTTCACCTCAATCCTCGCCCAGCGTGACTGCCTGCAACGCATCTGGCGAAACAGACATGGCCCCGCTAACTGCGCAATCACGCGGGACGGCCCGGTGGCAATCGAAAAAAAAGCCGCCCCATGAGGGGCGGCAACCATAGGGCATCCGACACCAGGAGGGGTTGACGGATTGAGGAGCCCCATTTCGTGTTCAACGGCGATTACCGCGATCCGCCGAAGGAACTTCGCGGGCACCTGCGGTACAGTGTGAACGATCATCAGGTCGGCGAGCATCCCGCAGTTCAGATATTTGCAGTGAACCCTTCAACCAAGGGTATTACCAGGATTTGTAGGGCAAGAACTTGCCGCTGATGGTGACCAGCACGCGGTCGCCTTTCGGGTCTTCCTGCTTGTCGATGTTCATGGTGAAGTCGATCGCGCTCATGATGCCATCGCCGAATTTCTCGTGGATCAACTCCTTGATGGTCTCGCCATACACGTTCAGCATCTCGTACCAGCGGTAGATCACCGGGTCGGTCGGGATGGGGCGCTCCCAGGACTTGTGCGGGAAGCGCTGCAGCGCGGTCGAAACCTCATCGTCAATACCGAGCGCCTCGGCTACTGCATCTGCATTTTGCTTGTCCAGGTGGTTCATGCCGAGACATGCCGAGCAGGTATATTCAGCGGACAGGCCCGCGGCCTTGGCGATGTCGCTCCACTTCAGGCCTTTTTCGAATTTGGCTTGGAGAATGGCTTCTTTCATTTCCGCTTTGTTCATTGGCTTTGTTCCATTTGAGTTATTCGGGCATCGTGGAACCAGGGGCGTAACAACGCTCCGGTCCGAATGATTAATGGAAAAATCTAACCGGGGGCGGAAAGTTGCCGCCCCGGTTACAACGCTCCCGCTTAGATGATGCTCAGGGCGACGAACAGGCCACCAGTCAGCAGGGCGGCAGTGCTGCCGACGCGTGCGGCGATCAAACGAGCCCTCTCAGACCGGCTGGCGAGTTTCTCCAGGCCGAGCACGCCGCCGACGATCAGCGCATACTGGATTGCGGCGAAACCTGCCAGGTAGGCCAGCAGCGGCGTGGTTTCCGCACCGACAATGGATTCACCATAGGCGTAGCCATGCAATATGCCACTCACGGCGAAAATGGCGCTCAGCGCAAATGCGCCAGGATTATGTCGGGTCAGTGCCAGCACGCCACCGATCACGACTGTCAGCGCCACCAGCGTTTCCGACAGGGGGATATTCGCCTCGCCGAGATGCAGCACCGTGCCAGCGATGGTCGCGCCGATGAAAGCCAGCGGCACCAGAAAACGCGTCGCGCCTTTGAGCAAACTGGCCAGCAACATGGCCACCACCAGGAACGCGAAATGATCCAGGCCGATGACCGGATGCGCCAGCCCCGCCAGCAATCCCTGGCTGAAGGTCTGTGGCGTCATGCCGCCCATCGCGTGATGCGCAAACGCCGGGGATGACGCGATCAGCAACAGCCCGGCGGTTAGCGCAAGCGTCCCGTGTAAATGGTTTTCTGGCATGTACTTTGCAAATTTCATGGTCATTGTCCTCACTGTTGACTGTTTGTTGCCCGACTCACAGGCTGCTTTCCAAAAACCCGTACGGCAAGAGCGCACCGCACACGGCCCCCACCCCTCCTTGAGACCATGGACTACAAGAGCAAAACGCTTGCATTCAATGGTTTATAAACATTTAACATTTCCGAAAATGAACTTCTCACCTCCACTCATTTAAAATATTGATTAACTGTGTGAGGCGCTTATCATGGGCAACCGCTGTGCATGTCGCATGGGGCACCAAACCACTGTTGCTCGGAACTATGGGCCATGCGACTATGGTTTTCCAAGACTAAATTCCGATGAGTTCTATAGGGGTTGACTATGGATCGAAGCATCATCTTTCCGCGTTCGCTCCGCTACCTGCTCGCAGTGGCGGAATACCATAGCTTTACGCGTGCGGCGGAAGTGCTGTATGTCTCGCAGCCGACGCTGTCGCAGCAAATCAAGCAATTGGAGGACTTGGTGGGCGTGCAGTTGCTGGACCGGTCCGGGCGGACCGTGCGACTGACCGCTGCCGGCGAAGTCTATGTGCACCATGCTCGACGCGCCTTGGGGGAAATGAACGCGGGAAAGCGGGCCATCCATGAGTTGCAGGATCTGAGCCGCGGTTCGCTCCGCCTGGGGATGACGCCGATCACCGATTACCTGACCACCCCGTTACTGGAGCAATTTAACGCCCGATATCCCAGCATCGCCGTGAGCACGCTGGAAATGCCTCAGGATGACATCGTGACTGCCCTGGCCGAAGACCGTGTCGACATCGGTATTGCCTTTAGCAGCACGCTCTCAACCGAGGAATGCTCAGACGAAATTGACAGCCACATCCTGTTCATCGAAACGCTCAGCCTCACCGTCGGCAAGGGTCACCACCTTGCCGGACAGCAGCGGCCGCTGAGCAAGCATGCGCTGGAGCAGGAACCGCTGGTGCTGTTCAATACCGATTATGCGTTGCGACGTCACATTGACCTGTATTGCCTTGAGCACGGTATCACGCCGCCCATCGCGATGGAGGCCACCTCTCTCAGTGTGATCGTCGAAATCGTCCGCCTCGGCCGGCTCGCCACCATACTCCCCGACACCATTGCCTGCGCGCAACACGGGCTTTATTCGATTGCCCTGCTGCCAGAATTGCCCCGCCACACGATCAGCCTGATCTGCCGCAAAGGCGCGTACAAGAGTCCGGCCTGCCAGGCCTTCGGGGAGTTGGCGGCGGAATGGACCGCTACCAAATGTCAGGTGAAGCCACGGCACAAATTCAGGCCCTGCCCCATGGTCGATGTGTGTGCTCATGACGAATCCAAGTCAACCTGCGATGACACCCCCGACGATGTTGCGGACCTGGAGCCACACGGCAAAGCGGTGGCGCGACGCCCACGAAGCGTTCTGCCACGTTGAAATCGCTCGGTAGATGCAGTCAATCATAGTGACTGACCCTCGTCCGTTGCTGCAATCGCTTCATGGCGCGCGTGAATACTCCGGGGTCGTCCTGGGCCCTGGCCAGCACCAGCGCACCCTGAATGCCCGCGACGACGTCTTCGGCCGTCTCGCGCGCGGTCCTCGTGTCGAAACCGCTGCGTTTCAGGGCAGCGGCGAGCACCCGGGTCCAGGCGGCGAAGTAGGACTGGACCTCCGAGGCGAAGCGATCCCGCGTATCGTCCAGGGCGAAGGTGCCCACCAGACAGACCCGCCTGCCGGCGTGGAAAAAACGGACGACGGCCTTGAACATATGGTCGATTCCTGCGGCCGGGTCCTCGCTCTCGCGCAGCGGCATGAAGACATTCGCCTCGAACCATCCCGCCACATCGTCCAGTACCGCCTTGGCCATCTCTTCCTTGCCGTTGGGAAATAAGTGATACAGGCTGCCCTTGCCCAGCCCTGTCCTTTTGGTGATCTCGGACAGGCTGGCGCCCGCAAAGCCGTGCTCCCGAAAAGTCTCTGCCAGTGCCGGGATCACATCGCCGCGCTCGGCGATCTTGCGCACCACGAACTAGAGGCCCATCTCCGTCAGGCCGGGATAGCCTTCTGGCCGCGGGCCCTGATCCCAGAGAAACTTCCGCTCGGACTCCAGGATGGGGGCATCGTTGATGCTGGCCTCGCGCCGGCGCATCAGACCATGCTCGTCGAATTCCCAGAGTTCATTGCCGTGAGCGCGGAACCAGCTGCCGGAATCATCATGCCATTCATATTTAAATCTGACCGCCATGCGATTCTCGCGAAAGCCCCATAGCTCCTTGACCAGGCGATAGTCGAGTTCACGTGCCCACTTGCGCTTGAGAAACGCCACGATGGCTTTGCGTCCCTGCAAAAACTCGGCGCGGTTGCGCCAGCGGCTGTCCTCGGTGTAGGCGAGGGAAACCTTTTCCGGGTCGCGCGTGTTCCAGGCATTCTCGGCCATACGGACCTTCTGCACTGCGGTTTCCAGGGTGAAAGGAGGCAAGGGCGGGCGTTCGGACATGGTCGGATCTCCGTGTTGTGTACTAATCGGTACAGCATAAGACAGGCCACACAGAATTTCAAGGCCTGGTTTGCGGAAGTACCGTGAAGGGGTGTTTACTTACGCCGAGCGCTTACCGATGCTACCACTGCGACCACGAACAGCCAGCGGATAGGCCGTTGAAACAGGCTGCACGACACACATAACCCATTTCTATTGACACAATCGGAATAAGGTCTTGGACAACTATCTTTATCCGATCCATCGTTTGAAACGACGACGGTTTGTCGAGGCGCGTTGCGAAATATCAAAGTTATTCGCTGTGATTCTACCTGGAACCCTAAAATGAAAATCGAGTTGGCCGAAACCTACCGTGATACCGATCTGGGCCACGAAGCGGAGGCACTCCTGCTTCCCTGCGTGCAATGTGGTCAATGCACATTTACCTGCCCAACCTTCCGGCTGCTCGACGACGAGTGGGACGGCCCGCGCGGGCGAATCTATCTGATCAAGCAAATGCTTGAGGGAGAGGAACCCAGCGTTTCTTCATTGCCCCCGGCCTATTCCTTGAAAACGCTGGAGGGAAAAACGCTCGAAGCCAACCTGCAGCTTCATCTTGATCGCTGCCTCAGCTGCCGATCCTGCGAAACCAGTTGCCCGCAGGGGGTTCGCTATGGGCGCCTGCTCGATATCGGGCGGGAACTGGTCGAAAAAGCAGTGCCACGCCCCCTGAAGGAGAAGTTGGCGCGCCGGGCGCTGCGTGCCGTGATCCCCTACCGCTACCGGTTCACGGCATTGCTGCGCACCGGACAAGCCCTGCGCCGATTCCTGCCGGACGATCTGCGTTCCAGGATTCCGGAGCGACGACCGGCCGGCGCCTGGCCGGACCGCTCGCACGCCCGGAGCATGGTGATCTGGCAGGGATGCGTGCAACCGGCCCTGGCGCCGGATATCAATGCCGCCGCGGCACGCGTGCTGGATCGTTTCGGCATCCGGCTGATTGCGGCGAGCGACGGCTGCTGCGGCGCCTTGAGCCACCATATGGCCGCGACGGATGAGGCGCGCGCCTTCATGCGCAAGAACATTGATGCCTTATGGCCGCACATCGAGGGGGGCGCCGAGGCCATCGTCCTCACCGCCAGCGGGTGTGGTGCGCACTTTCGCGATTACGGACAACTGCTGCATGACGATCCCCAATACCGCGACAAAGCGAAGCGCGTCTCGGACATGACCCGGGACATCGCGGAGGTTGTCGCCGAAGAATGGAAGGAAGACCTGCTGCATGATTTACCAGCGCCACAACACACGCGACGCATCGCCTTTCAGTCTTCCTGCAGCTTGCAGCACGGTGAAAAACTGAACGGGGTGGTCGAGAAGCTGCTGAAGCGCGCCGGTTTCAAACTGGTACCCGTAGCCTATCCCTTCATGTGCTGCGGTTCCGCGGGCAGTTATTCGATCCTGCAGCCGACACTCTCCGAATCGCTGCGTACGCGCAAGCTGGAAACACTCATGGCAAGCCGCCCGGTAGCCATTGCAACGGCCAATATCGGTTGCCTGACGCACCTGGCATCTGTTTCCCCAGTGCCGGTTAGCCACTGGATCGAATTACTGGATGCCACATTGTCGACCCGAGATACACGATGACGCCCCAAGTCCGAAAGACGGAGAACCGAGTCTCCGCAGGACCAAAACAGGAGCCATGATCAGATCTCCATGCTGTGTATCGTTCGGTACATGACTCGGCATATGCCAAGCAGGATTTCAAGAGCCTTCGCCAGGAAGCGTGGCTGTCCATAGACGCAGGCCGCTTCTCTGGCCGCCAATCGAACGCGCGAACCAGATGCCTCGATCTATAGTCGATTTCTATCGAGACAATCCGGAAATCGTCTTTGCCTCATGGATTCTTTGGCGTTAGAACTTGTTCGTTTCTAACAAAATCGACATGAGGCAAAACACAACAAATGAAGACCACGACATTCGCGGGGGGCCTTGCCCTGCTATTTTCCGGTCAGTGGCCAGCGACGGTGCTTGCGGGCCATCCCCTGCTCACTGAGGATACCGGCACACAGGGGGCCGGGCGTTACCAGCTGGAACTGACTCACGACCTGAGCATCAAGCAGGATGTGGGTGCAAAAATCCGTGCCCAGAGTATCAATGGCGTCTTTTCAGTTGGCCTGACTGATGATCTCGATGTCATCATCGCCCTGCCACATGAGCGCCTAAGCGAACGGATGGGCGCCACAAAAACGACGGCGGCGGGTTATGCTGACATGGAAATCGCGGCCAAATGGCGGTTCTACGAAAAGGGCGCGCTGAGCTTCGCACTGCGCCCCGGGCTCGGATTGCCGACCGGGAATGAAGACAAAGGTCTGAGTTCGGGCCACGTCACACCCAGCCTGTTCGCCGTGACGACTTACACCAGCGATCCCTGGGCCTTTCATCTGCACTTCGGCTATACCCGTAACCTCCACCCCGGCCCGGATGAACGCAGCCACATTTATCATGCCTCCGTTGCCGCTGAATACAGCGTCAGTGAATGGCTGCGACTTATGAGTGATGTGAGTATCGAGCGCAATGCCGAGCAGTCAGGTCACCCCAGCGCGGGCTCCATGGTGATCGGGCTTGTATATTCATTGACGCCTGATCTCGACTTCGACCTCGGCTATCGCAAAGGCTTGACCGAACCGGCCCCTGATCATGCCTGGTTAACGGGCTTGGCTTTACGCTTTTAATCCCCAACCGCCTGCCCACAGCAGAACGGCTCCGCTCCCGGGTTCACGCCAGTTCCCCCCACACCGTTGGAATGACATAACCGCCCACGCTCACCTCACGTAATCCGTCGACCATTCGTGCGCGCAGCATGACCAAGGACGGTCGACGAACCTCGTAACCTTGCTCGATCCGCACCGAAAAACCGGGTTTGGGAAAGAGCTGATGCTCCAACAGGTAAGCGCCGAGGAATGCCGCGCCATTCCCGGTGGCTGGATCCTCGCGCACGCCGTGCGCCTCGAAGAAAAATCTCGCGCACAGGTCGTTCTGGGGGTGATGTGTCTGGCGGCAGAAGAGGTAGACGAGGGACGGGAAACCTTCAGCCGCCAGAGCGGCGAACGCGTCGAGGTCAAGCTTGCTGCGTCGGAGCGCGTCGAGGCTGCGCAGCGGGACGATCATGGCCGAGGTGCCGGCGGAGAACTGCTGGACAGGATAACTAGCCTCGATGTCCTCCGGCGACACGCCAAGTGCAGCGGCAATCCGTTCAGGAGCACACGTTTTCCCTGGCGACACCGGCGGCGCAAGAAACCACACCACCTCTTTACCTTCAGCGGAAAGCTCGAACGTGACGGGGACCTGACTCAGCGCGAGGTTCAGCCGCACCGGTCCGGAAGCCTCAGGCAAAACATGATGGCGGAGGACCCACGCGGTGCCGAGGATAGGATGACCGGCAAAGGCAATCTCCCGCGCCGGCGTGAAGATCCGCACACGATACCCACCATTCTGCTCGGGCTCAGGCGTTACGAATGTCGTTTCCGAGTAATTCGTCTCCGCCGCGAGCTGTTGCATCGTTTCGTCGGACAGGGCTTCCGTGCCGACCACAACCGCCAGCTGATTCCCCGAGTAGGGTCGCTCTGCAAAGACATCAACTATGTAGAAACGGTGTGTCATGGTCTCGCGTGTCCCGTGCCGTCTAACGAAGCTGTAGAAAAACCCCTTGAGGGGTCGGGCAAACCAGTTTTCAAGGGTCGTTTGACCCTTCCTACGTTAGAGTTCGTTGAACACAGCGCGTTCTGAGAGGTCGATTGAGTTTTTCTACAGCGTCAACGATTGATTTAGGCCATTGCCAGCGACAGCTTCGCACGAACATCCGCGGCTTGTCTACGAGGCGACCAGTGGCTAACCGGGCGGCATGCCTATACAGGCTTGGCTTGCTGGCGTCTGAAATTTTCAGAGGTGGATTCTAGTTGGATTCTGGTCCCAAGCGCACCACTGCTTAATTATTGAGCGGACACGAAGAGTGGGCCTGGTAGTGTGGCCAGTGCGAGCCACCCAGACACCAGGAGACGCCCCTCATGTTCTATGTTCAGCTTACCTAAGAAGAACGTCACGTTATTTACCACCTGAAGCTGTTCAAACTCAGCCTGCGAGAAATTCCCGTCGACTGGGTCGTCACCCCAGCACCATCAGCCGCGAACTCAAGCGCAACGGGCCTGCTGTTCCGACCTGGATCTATTGGCATGAAGGCGCACATCAACAGGCACTGCAACGCCGACGGAAGCCGCGTCACCACCGACGAAGTAGCCATGCCCCTCTGGGGTGCATTATGTTGAGCAAAGTCTGCATGCAGAGAGATCGCCCGATGTTATTGCCGCGCGGCTGAAGATGGACTACCTGGACGACATCAAGATGCGTGTCAGCATCGATACGGTCTATCGCTGGGTGTATCGTGATGCCGGTCTTGGCGGCCAGTTGTTTAGCTGTCTGTGTCTGTGCCGCAGCCACAGAAACGCCGCAGACAGCGCCGCCATGGCACAGGGCGCGGTCTGATTCCGGGGCGCATCAGTATTGATGAACGCCCCGAGTTGGTCGCTTCCCGCCAACGTTTTGGCGACTGGGAGGGCGATACGGTCGGGGGGGAGAAAGGCAGTGGCCTCATCACCACTCATGTTGAACGCAAAAGCCGTTACCTGATTGCAGCCAAGCTTTCAAAAAAAACGGCAGCAGTGATAGCGGCGGCGGTAAGCACCACTTTCAGGCGAGTGCCAAAAACACTGCGGCACACGCTGACGCTGGATAACGGCAAGGATTTTGCCCACTTTAAACAGATTGAGACGGCCACCGGGCTGGCGATCTATTTCGCCGACCCGTATTCAGCCTGGCAACGCGGAACCAACGAAATCACGAATGGCTTGCTGCGAAGATATTTCCCGAAAGACTCGGACTTCAGAAACGGCACCGAGGAAACGTTGCATCCGCCGTCAAAAAACTCAATCATCGACCTCGCAAACGCCTCGGCTACCGGACGCCTCATGAAGTCTTTCAAGATGCTAGGCATGGTGCGGTTGGAAAGTGAATCCACATCCCGGCTCACACTTTTCAACCGGGCCGCGCCGAGGCCGGCCGCCACCCATGCGGAAGCCCAGAAACTGCGCGGGCACGGCTAACGTCCCCTCGCGCATCATGAAAAAACTTCCCGCTCGTTTCGAACACTCACTCTTCGCTCTGTCTATTTCGGGCCTGATGTCGCTGATAGTGTCGGGCGTCGCCACATGGAATGCAATTGGCTGGATCAACGGCTTTGGCGGCAAATGGCTGAGCGCCTGGCTGCATTCCTGGGTAGTGGTGTTTCCCGAAGTGATCGTGTTGCGCCGCTGGTGCGCAAGATCGTCACGCACTGCATTCAGCCTAAAAGCTGAAGGCTCAGGCGTGCTCCGTGGACTGCGCATCCACGTGTTCGCTCACATGGCGAACCATGCTGTTCGCCAGTTCCAGCTCCCCCACCAGCACCTCGACCGCCTGTTCGCGGCGCAGCAGCTCCGCCTCGCCTTCGCTGTGGCTGCGCACCACGACGTGGATGCGCGGATTGAGCGTGCGCGCAATCTCGATCATTTTCCGCGCTTGAAAGGCGTCAGGCGTGGCGATGACCAGCATCTGCGCGCGGGCGACATGCGCCTGGATCAGCACGGCCGGTTCGGAGGCGTCCCCTGCGACGGCGTGGACGCCTCGTTCGCGCAGCTTCTCGACCGCTTCGCGCTGCTGCTCGGCAACCACATAGGGCAGTCCCTGCACGGCGAGCGCCTCCGCGATGCGCCGTCCCACGCGGCCGTATCCCACCAGCACCACGTGCCCGCTCAAGGCGTGCGAGGCCACGTGGGCGGGCAGCTCGGACAGGGGGTCGTCGCGCAGCTCCAGCTGGCGCGCCAATCTTGAGCGCGCGCGGATCCAGGTCTGGGCCGGCTCCACCACCTGAAATACCAGCGGATTGAGCGCGATAGAAATCAGCGCGCCGGCCAGAATCAGGCTTTGTCCCTCGACGGGCAGCACGCCGAGCGCCACCCCCAGCCCGGCCAGAATGAACGAGAACTCGCCGATTTGCGCGAGGCTGGCGGATACCGTCAACGCGGTATTGAGCGGGTAGCGGAACGCCAGCACCAGCAGAAACGCCGCCAGCGACTTGCCGAACACGATGATGGCAACCACCGCCAGCACCTGCAGGGGCTGTTCCATCAGCACGCGCGGATCGAACAGCATGCCCACCGAGACGAAGAACAGCACCGCAAACGCATCGCGCAGCGGCAGCGATTCTTCGGCGGCTCGATAACTCAGCGCCGATTCGCGCAGCACCATCCCGGCGAAAAAGGCACCCAGCGCAAACGACACGCCGAACAGCGCCGACGAGCCGTAGGCGATGCCGAGCGCGGCCACCACCACGCACAGCGTGAAGAGCTCGCGCGAGCCGGTGCGTGCCACCTGCCACAGCAGCCAGGGGAAAAAACGCCTGCCGACCACCAGCATCAACCCGATGAACACCGCCACCTCGCCGATGGTCAACGCCAGCGTCGCCAGCAGATTGCCCTGCGGTTTCGCAGCCGTGCCGTCGCCAAGCAAGCCCGCAAGCGGCGGCAGCAACACCAGCACCAGCACCATCACCAGGTCTTCCACCACCAGCCAGCCCACCGCGATGCGGCCGTTCGGCGTAGCCAGCGCGCCGCGGCTTTCCAGCGCCTTCAGCAACACCACCGTGCTCGCCACCGACAGCGACAGCCCGAACACGATCCCCGCCATCAGATTCCAGCCCCACCAGCTGGCCAGCGCCATGCCCATCGCCGTGGCCACTGCGATCTGCACCACCGCGCCCGGCAGCGCAATCTTCTTCACCGAAAGCAGATCGTCGAGCGAAAAATGCAAGCCCACGCCAAACATCAGCAGCATCACGCCGATCTCGGCCAGTTGTCCGGCCAGTGCGGTGTCCGCCACAAAACCCGGGGTGAAGGGCCCGATCACGATCCCCGCCAGCAGATAGCCGACCAGTGCGGGCAGCCTGATCCGCACCGCGATGAAGCCAAAAATCAGCGCCAGCCCCAGCGCGGCGGTGATCGTGGTGATGAGTTCGACACTGTGCGGCATAACGGGGAACCGGCAGGTCGGCCGGCGGAATGCCCGGTGAAAGTGAATGGTTTGAGTTTACAGGATGCGCCAGCGTCGATTTGGTCGGCACGCAGGGGCGTGGCCCGGACAGGGAGTCTGGTTGTTTCGCAACCCGGGTCTAGAATAAGGACAGACTTGTCCTGTAAGAGCCTGCCATGACCACCACGCTCACCATCGATGGCAACGAGGCGGTTGCCCGCATGGCCTACCTTGGCAATGAGGTGATCGCCATTTATCCCATCACGCCCGCGTCCAGCATGGGCGAGTGGGCAGACGAGTGGGCCTCCCAGGCCAGGCCCAACCTGTGGGGCGCGGTGCCGAAAATCATCGAGATGCAGTCGGAGGGCGGCGCGGCGGGTGCGCTGCACGGGGCGCTCACTTCGGGCGCGCTGGCCACCAGCTTCACCGCCAGCCAGGGGTTGCTGCTGATGATTCCCAACCTCTACAAGATCGCCGGCGAGCTGACGCCGTTCGTGCTGCACGTGGCGGCGCGGACGCTGGCGACCCACGCGCTGTCGATCTTCGGCGACCAGTCCGACGTCATGGCCTGCCGCGCCACCGGCTGCGCGATGCTCGCTGCCAACTCGCCGCAGGAGGCGCAGGACTTTGCACTGATCGCGCAGGCGGCCACACTGGAAGGACGCATTCCGGTCATCCATTTCTTCGACGGCTTCCGCACCTCGCACGAGGTGGCGAAGATCACTGCGGTGGAACCCGACACCGTGCGCGCCATGCTCGACGCCGGCCACATCGCGGCGCACCGCGCACGCGCGCTGTCGCCGGAACACCCGGTGTTGCGCGGCACTTCGCAGAACCCGGATGTGTTCTTCCAGTCGCGCGAGCGCGCCAACCCGTTCTACGACGCGTTTCCGCAGATCGTGCAGACGGCGATGGACCGTTTTGGTGACCTTACCGGACGGCGTTACCGGCTGTTCGACTATGTCGGCGCGATGGATGCCGAGCGCGTCATCGTGCTCATGGGCTCCGGTGCCGAGACGGTGCACGAGACGGTGGATCACCTGCTTGCCCGCGGCGAGAAGGTGGGCGTGCTGAAGGTGCGGCTGTACCGGCCGTTTTCGCCGACTGCGCTGCTGGACGCGCTGCCTCACAGCGCCAAGGCGATTGCCGTGCTCGACCGATGCAAGGAGCCGGGCGCCGACGGCGAACCGCTTTACAAGGATGTAGTGACTGCACTGGCGCAGGTGGCGGCGGACGGCGCGCGCGCCATGCCCCACAAGGGGACTCCGACTTTCTACGGGCTGAAGCCCGTGAAAGATCGTATGCCACGCGTCATCGGTGGCCGCTATGGCCTGGCGAGCAAGGAATTCACCCCCGGTATGGTCAAGGCGGTGTTCGACGAACTGGCGCAGGCCGCACCCAAGCGCCAGTTCACCATCGGCATCCACGACGATCTCACCCACCTGTCGCTGTCCTGGGACGCGGCCTTCCGCACCGATGCCGCGCGGCTGCTTCAACATGCCGTGTTCTGGGGGCTGGGCGCCGACGGCACGGTGTCGGCCAACAAGAACTCGATCAAGATACTTGGTGAAACCACCAACTTGCAGGCGCAGGGCTATTTCGTCTACGACTCCAAGAAGTCCGGCGCGGTCACCGTCTCGCACCTGCGCTTCGGCCCGGCGCCGATCCGCTCGGCCTACCTGGTGGAGGAGGGCATGGCCGGCTTTGTCGCCTGCCATCAGCCGGTGTTCGTCGAGCGCTACGATCTGCTGGAACACGCTGCAGCGGACGGCGTGTTCCTGCTCAACACCCCGGCGCCGCCGGATCAAGTCTGGGGCACGCTGCCTGAGAAAATGCGCGCGCAGATTCGCGACAAGCGCCTGCAGCTGTGGGTGATCGATGCCTACGTCGTCGCCGCAGAGGCCGGCATGGGGCGACGCATCAACACCATCATGCAGACCTGCTTTTTCACCATTTCCGGCATCCTGCCGAAAGACGAGGCCATCGCCGCGATCAAGCACGCGGTCGACAAGACCTACGGCAAAAAGAGCAAGCGCCTGGTGGAGCTGAATTACCGCGCCATCGACACTACGCTGGCGGAGCTGCATCAGGTTGCCATTCCGGCGGCTGGAGAAGTCGTGAAACCGCCTGAGTTCACCTTGGCCGTGGGAACAGCTGCAGCCATTCCTGATTTCGTGCGCGACCTTACTTTGCCGATCTACCAGGGCCACGGCGACCGCCTGCCGGTGTCGCTGCTGCCCGCCGACGGCACCTATCCGCTCGGCACCGCACAATACGAAAAGCGCAACATTGCCCTGGAAGTCCCGGTGTGGGACGCTGATCTTTGCACCCAGTGCGGCAAGTGCGTGTTCGTCTGCCCGCATACCGCGATCCGCGTGCGCGCCTTCAGCGCCGAATCCGCTGCCAATGCGCCGCCCACCTTCAAGCACGTGCCGGCGAAGAGCAAGGACTTGCCCGCCGACACCCACATCAGCTACCAGGTGGCGCCGGAGGACTGCACCGGCTGCGGCGACTGCGTCGAGGCCTGCCCGATCCACGACAAATCCAACGTCAGCCGGCGCGCGGTGAACATGGCGCCAGTCGCTCCGTTGCGCGACCAAGAACGCGACAACTTTGCCTTCTTCCTGCGCCTGCCCGAGTTCAACCGTGATTTATTGAAGCACGGCACCATCCCAGGCGCCATGCTGCTCGATCCGCTGTTCGAGTTTTCCGGCGCTTGCGCCGGTTGCGGCGAGACGCCCTACATCCGGCTCGCCACCCAACTGTTCGGTGACCGCATGCTGATCGCCAACGCCACCGGCTGCTCGTCGATCTACGGCGGCAACCTGCCGAGTACGCCCTACACCGTCAACGGTGCCGGGCGCGGTCCGGCGTGGAGCAATTCGCTGTTCGAGGACAACGCCGAATTCGGCCTCGGCATGCGGTTGGCCGCCGACCAGCTGATGGCGTACGCGCAACAGTTGGTGAAGGAGATGGCTACAGAAATCGGCGGCGACCTTGCTGAAGCGCTGGTCAGCGCCGACCAGCGCGAGGAAGTGGGCATTGTCGAACAGCGCGGCCGCGTCGCCCTGCTACTTGAAAAATTGGCGACGTCAAACCATCCACGCGCGCAGGAACTCGCCAGCGTCGCCGAATGGCTGATCCGCCGCTCGGTGTGGATCATCGGCGGCGACGGCTGGGCCTACGACATCGGCTACGGCGGCCTCGACCACGTGCTGGCGCTGCCGTATGACGTCAACATCCTGGTGCTCGATACCGAGGTGTATTCCAATACCGGCGGCCAGACCTCCAAGGCCACGCCGATCGGCGCGGTCGCCAAGTTCTCCGCCGGCGGCAAGGCCACGGCGAAGAAGGATCTGGCCAAGCTCACAAGCGACTACGGCCACGTCTACGTCGCCACCGTGGCCTACGGCGCCAAGGACGTACAGACCCTGCGCGTATTCCAGGAGGCCGAGGCCTACCCCGGCCCCTCGCTGATCGTCGCCTACAGCCCGTGCATCGCCCACGGCTACGACCTGCTCTACAACCAGCGCCAGCAGGAACTGGCGGTGAAGAGCGGGCACTGGCCGCTGTTCCGCTTCGACCCGCGGCTGACGGCGGCGGGCGGCAACCCCTTCAAGCTCGACTCCGCCGCCCCCAGCCAGCCGATCAAGACCTTCATGGAATCGGAAACCCGCTTCGCCATGCTCGCGCGCAGCCACCCCGAAGCCGCACAGCGTTTCCTGGAACAGGCGCAGCAGGAAGCCGAGCGGCGCTTCAAGACGTATCAGGACATGGCGTTCGATCGTCATTCCGGCGTCGTCACCCCGGAAGGTATTAATCCGGGGCGGAATCCAGAGAAGTGAAACAGCCTTGCGTCTACATGCTGGCAAGCCAGCGCAACGGCACGCTCTACATCGGCGTGACTTCCGACCTGATCAAGCGTGTGTGGGAACACAAGCAGGATTTTGTCGAGGGCTTCACCAAGAAATATGGTGTGCACGATCTTGTCTGGTATGAATTGCACGAAGATATGCTGACAGCCATTGCAAGGGAAAAGGCACTGAAGGAATGGAAGCGTGGATGGAAACTCGAATTGATCGAGAAGATGAATCCGGAATGGAAGGATTTGTATGAAAGCCTGGTTTGACTGGATACCGGCGTTCGCCGGTATGACGAACACACGCTTCCCCACGCCGTCATACCGGCGAACGCCGGTATCCAGCCAGTTAAAACAGCTTAGCGACTGCATTTCAGGAGCCTGACATGATCGACCTCACCACCGACTACCTCGGACTCAAGCTCAAGAATCCCCTAGTGCCATCGGCTTCGCCGCTGTCGCGCGATCTCGATACCGCGCTGCGGCTGGAGGACGCCGGCGCCGCCGCGCTGGTGATGTATTCACTGTTCGAGGAGGAGCTGCACGCGGAGGACGCGATGCTCGACCGCTTCCTGCTACATGCCGAGCTCGGGCACGGCGAGGCCGACGGGTTTCTGCCCAATCACGGCGAATTCCAGGGCGGACTCGAACGCTATTTGGCGCATCTGCATCAGCTCAAGCGTCGCCTCGAAATCCCCGTGGTGGCGAGTCTCAACGGCGTGTCGCCATCGGGCTGGGTGGAACTGGGCCGCGAACTGGAGCTGGCCGGCGCCGATGCACTGGAGCTCAACGTCTACCACGTCGCCGCCAATGCCCGGCATTCCGGCGAGTCGGTGGAGGCGCGCTATCTCAGCCTGCTCACCGAATTGCGCCGCGCGGTGAGCCTGCCCATCGTGATGAAGCTGTCGCCCTTCTTTTCCTCGCTGCCGCATTTCGTGCAGCAGCTCGAACATGCCGGCGCGCAGGGCATCGCCCTGTTCAACCGTTTCTACCAGCCCGACATCGATCTCGACGAACTGCGCATGACCGACCAGTTGCATCTGTCCACAGCCGAAGAAGCGCTGCTGCGCATCCGCTGGATTGCCATCCTGCACGGCCGCACCCGGTTGACGCTTGCCGCCACCGGCGGCGTTCACAGCGAGAGCGAGGCGCTGAAACTCTTATTGGCCGGCGCCGACGTCGTGCATCTGGCGTCCTGCCTGCTACAGCACGGGCCGGAGAAGTTGACCGAAATCCTGGCGGCCATGCAGAACTGGATGGAGGAAAAGGAATACGAATCGGTCGCCCAGCTGAAGGGCAGCATGAGCCAGAAGAATCTGCCCGACCCCTCGGTCGTCGCGCGCGCCAGCTACCTGCGCGTGCTGGACAGCTTTACGCCGCGGCCGGGGGTGTGGTCGTAGCGTGAGGCAGGATGCGGGGAGAGGGCATCAACTCGGAAATATGGTGTCTTCCCCAATTTGTTTTCAATTTGACTCGGCGAACGATTTTGGGTCTTGGAGCTCGTCAGCGACGGTTGCGACTTCAGAAACAAGCTTGCCGAGTTCGGGGTAGGTTAGTGCATGCAACCGAGTTTGAAACCCAGTGTTGGTTAGCCAAAGAGGGATCGTGTCTCCGTCGGAATGGCGGTCGTCTGCGATATCCGAGCCCCAGTGCTTTATGGTGTTCGCTATGATATAGGCACGCTGCTCCGATGTCCCATCGTCCGCCTTGAACACTGGCTCATCCTCGAAGTCCTTCTTCATCTTGTTCATTACGTCCATGAATATCTGGAGATTCAGAAAGCAAGACTCCCAGCGGGCTACCGCGCGAAAGTAAAGTCGACTTGCAGGGTTGTCGGGTGAGCCTTTCGCAAGGAACTCATTCGTGAGACTTCGTGCTTCATGGTAGTCATGAAAAGCTGATTGGGCTCGAAAGATCTGGTTGAGCGCGTACTGCCGAACTTTTCCCTTGAACCCGGAACGAAAGATCGAGTTCAGGAAGTGGTTCGCCAACCAGTGTTCGGCTTCTGGGTGAGCATCTGTGATGTCAGGTGCGTCGCACGCTTTGAAGTCCGAAAGCCCCGGAGCGATATGGCGATTCAGGAGGTCGGTGTTGTATCTGACGGCCATGATTTTGTGACGCCTAACGTTTGTGAGAACAAATGCGTGCGGATACGAAATTCCCTACCGCCCCTCGCCCCGCCCCCCCGGTGCCACCCGATGCTCCACCGCAAACACCGCCGCTTCCACCCGCGATGACAGGTTCAACTTGGCGAGGATGTGGCGCACGTGCAGCTTGACGGTGTCGTGGCTGATGTCGAGGGTGCGGGCGATGGCCTTGTTGGACTCGCCGCGTGACAGGTGGGTGAGGATTTCGCGTTCGCGCGGGGTCAGTGCGTCGAGCAGGGAAGTCGAGTCCTGGCCTTTCTGGTCGTACAGCTTGACGAGTTTTGCGGTCATGGCGGGGGCGACGACAGTTTCGCCGCGCTGGGCGCGCAGGATGGCGTCGACCACTTCGTCGGGCTCCATGCTTTTCAGCAGATAACCGTTGGCGCCGGCGCGCAGGGCGCGGGCAAGGTCGTCTTCGGCCTCGGAGAGGGTGAGAATGAGCACCGGCAGGTCGAAGCCGTCGGCACGCAGCTGCTGCATCAGGGTGATGCCGTCGGTGCCGGGCATGTTGAGGTCGAGGATGAGGACGTCGGGGCGATGCGCGCGCAGCAGCATCTCGACTTCGTCGGGTTTGCCGGTGAAGGCGGAGACTTCGACGCTGCCGCTTTGTTCGAGCAGTTCGGCCAGGCCTTTGCGGAACAGGGTGTGGTCGTCGACGAGGATGATGCGGGTGAGGCTCATGCGGCGTGCTCGGATTTACGTTGGGGGAAGACCAGGCGGATGACGGTGCCGCCGGCGGGGCGGCTTTCCACGATGAGCTTGCCGTTCAACTTGGCGGCGCGCTCGCGCATGATGGTGAGGCCGAAGCTTTTGCCCATGGTGGACGATTCGTCGTTTTTCCTCTGCACGCCGACGCCGTCGTCGGCGACGTTGACGATGTACTGGCCGTTTTCCAGGTCGAAGGTGATGACGACGTGGCGCGCGCGGGCATGCTTGGCGATGTTGTAGAGCGATTCCTGGATGATGTGGAAGACCTGGATTTCCTCGTCTGGCGACAGCGTAACGTCTTGCACCAGGTTGAGGAAGTCGACATCGGCGTTGGCCTTCTTGCGGAAGCTCTTGGCGAGCTCCTGAATCGCCGGCACCAGGCCACGCGGATTGATGCGGTCGCGGTACTGGGTGATGAGGTCGCGCAGGTCGGCGTAGGCGAGGTCGACGGCTTCCTCGACGTCGACGAGGTAGCGGTTGGCCTTGGGGTAATCCTCGTGGCGCATCGCGTCGGACAGCACGGTAAGCCGCATCTTGGCGTAGGCCAGCGTCTGCGCCAGCGAATCGTGAATCTGGTTGGCCAGCATCTGGCGTTCGTTCATCAGCGAGATGCGCATGTTCTCGCGCGTCAGCCGCGCATTTTCCAGCGCGATGCCGAGGTGCTCGCTGATCGAGCGGAACAGCAGGCGCACGTCTTCGGGGACGGTCTTGCCTTCTTCCATGAACAGGTTGTACACGCCCATGACCTGGTTCTTGTGCATCAGCGGCACCGCCACCACGGTGTTGCAGGTGTCGCTGAAATAGGCGTCGTTGGCCTGGCGCTTGCAGTAGGCGACGTTGTTCCAGCTGCTCACCGTCACCTCGCGCGCGGCCTTGCCGCACACGCCGCAATCAACGCTGACGATGCTTTCGTGCTCGACCAGTTCGGGCGGCAGCCCCACCGAGCCGATCAGCCGCAGGTGGGTGCGGTCGTCGGTGATGACGCGCACCGCGCCCGCCTGTGCGCCGGCTAGGCGGATCATGGTCGACAGGAAACGCCCCAGCAGCTGCTCGACATTGGCGTCGCTCGACAGGCTGGTGGTGATTTCAGACAGCACCCGCAACGCCGGGATGCTGTCATTGCCGGCGTCGGTGGACGTGTGCTGGATCAGGGGCTGGATGTTGTCTTTCATGGCGTGGTGATGAAGAGGCTTGTTTTCAGCATATCCGATTTGTGCGCGATCCCTAAAGGACTCCGATCCACTACGCGCTAAAGCGCGTGTGGAGTCGTATGCCCAAGCCCGGGCGTCACGGCGCCGGCGCGGCGGGTGGCTCGCCGACCGGAGGCGCCGCCGGAATAACTGGGACCGGCAGCACCACGCTGGGTTCAAGTTCTTCTGGGAAACCACCCTGAGTCGGCGGTTCCTTGGCGGGCGGGTCGGCCTGGCTGGTCGATCCGTCGGGCTTTTCCTGCACCGGTGGGCGCGGCACGACGACCGGCGGTGCAACCGGTGCCGGCGTGGCTGTGGGCGCCTGGGCTTCAGGTGCGGCCTTGGACGGTGCTGGCGGCTGCGGATACAGATGCGGCTGCAATTGCGGCAACAGGGTTTTCAGCATCTGTGCGGTGAGCGAGCTGGTGAAGCCGAACTGGCCGGCCTGTTCGCCCGGTACCAGGGCCGTCAGGGTGCCGAAATAGCGGTCGCCCAGATAGAACACGAAGGTGGCGGTGCGGTTGACCACGCGCGATTCGATCAGCTGCCCGCCACGGCCATAGCGTTCGAAGCGGTGGTCGCCGGTGCCGGTCTTGCCGCCCATGGTGAGCGGCTGCCCGGCTGCATCCTTGAGCGCGCCGGCGAGACGTGCCGCAGTGCCGCCCTCCACCACCCGTGCCAGCGCGCGGCGCACGGTTTGCGCCACCTCGGCGGGCATCAGGCGTTCGCCCTTGGGCGGCTTCATCGACAGGCGGGTGTCGTAAGGCGTGTTGGCGGCGAAGTGCAGGCCGGTGAGGCTGACCATCGGCGCGCGTACGCCGTCGTTGACCAGGATGCTCATCAGCTCGGCCAGCGCGGCGGGGCGGTCGCCCGAACTGCCGATGGCGGTGGCATACGAGGGCGTGATGTTGTCGAACGGATAGCCCACACGTTTCCAGTCGCGCAGCAGGCCGTCGAAGGCTTCGACTTCGAGCAGGCTCTGGATGCGGATGTCCTGCGCGTTCTTGCGGCTGGTCCTGAACAGCCAGTCGTAGACTTCGAGGCGCACCCCTGTGCCGGATTCGTACAGGGCTTTGAGGTCGGTTTTCGGCGCGGCGCGCAGGGTTTTCACCACCCACAGTTCCAGCGGATGAATCTGCGTGATGTAGCCACGGTCGGCCAGGTCGTAGGCATCGGGCGCATGGGTCTTGTACATCGATTCCAGCGTCTTCTGGCTCAGGCTGGCGCTGGCGGGCACCTGCGTGTGCAACGCGCTCACATACGCTTCAAAGCGCGCCTGTGGTTCCAGATAGCGGAACACTGCGCTGAAACGGCGCGGGTTGAGGCGGGTGCGTGCGTACAGGTCTTCGGCCATCTGCGCCGGAGTGAGTTTCTTGTGGCGCTGGTAAAAGCGGTTGATGAAGACGCGGCCTTCCTGATCGACGAAGCGGGCGAGGTAGGTTTCCCTGAGCGGGTTGCTGGCATCATCCAGGATGCGCGCCGCGGCGCCGGGCGAGGCGCTGGCGTAATGCCGCACGATGTCGCGCATGATGCGGATGTAGACCAGGTTGACCGAATTGCGCGTGGCCTCCCACACGTCCATCACGCGGCTATTGTCCTTGGGATCGAAGTTGGCGAAGTTGTGCAGGCCGCCGCCGGTGAAGAAGGTTTGCGGCGCGGCGGAATAGGGGCGACCCATTGCCGCTTCGAGCGTGGTGGCCAGTGCCTCGTTGCGATTCGCGAAGAGACGCTCGGCGACCCACTGCGACAGCACATCGCGCTGCGGCTGTGCCTTCTGCTTGAGCGTGGCGGCGTCGAGTGCACGGTATTCGTTGTGCAGTCGCGCGATGATTTCCAGATAGGTGACCAGGGTGCGCAGCTTGGCGGTGGAGCCGAGATCCAGCCGCGCCTGGCGGTTGATGTCGAACGGCTGGTTGAGGTTGTCGGCCTGAATGCGCAGCAGGTTGCCCTGCGCTGTTTTCTCATACAGCGTGAAGCTGTAGATCACGCTCGCCAGCGGATTTTCCGGTTGCAGCAGGCGAAATCCGATCAGGCCCGACGCTGCGGCGGCTTCCGGCTTGGCCAGGCTTTGCAGATAGCGGCTGACGATTTTTTGCGCCGGCTGGTTGATGCTGGTATTGACCTGCAGATCGAGCCGGTCGAGATCGTACAGGCGCGATTCGCCCAGTAGCGCGGCGACGCGGATGCGCTGCGCGTTGGTGGCCTTCTGCTCGACGAAGCTCGGCGGTGGCGGGTCGACGCGCTGACTGGTTGTGCGCAGTTTGATCTGCTTGGCCTGGTCGGCCAACTCACGCGAGATCAGCTTGACATTGGCCAGCAGGTCGAGGTGGTCGTCGGTCAAGGCATCCAGCGCCTTGCGGTTGGCGGCGAGGTAATACGACGGGCGGCGTTCGGCGACGATTAGCGACAGCGCGTGCTTTAGCGCGCTGGCATACGCGGTGTCGCGGGAGGACGGCTTTTTGGCCAGGGTGCGGTTGACCTCGTCGAAGTCCAGGCCGTACCACGCCCACAGACCGTCGCCGATGCCGTTGACTTCGCCATAGCGCGGCGCTGCCGCCAGCGGCACGGTGTTGAGGTAGGCCATCACCATTTTGCGGCGCATCGGCAGCGTGTTGGGGCCGTCGAGATAGGCGCGCAGGCTGGCGGTGCCCATCTGCCGCAGCTTCTCGCCCATGCTGGAGGTGAGGCCTTCGGGCGAATGGCGGTATTTCTCGATCTGCGTCGGCAGTGTGCTGCCGCCCGGCACGTTGCGGCTGGTGTCAACCAGGCTGATGCCCTTTTCCAGCAGGGCCTGCGCGAGCCGGTCCCACTCCACCGCCGGGTTGCGGGTGGGATATTCCTCGGTCAGCAGTTCGCGGTTTTCGATGTGGAGCAGGCCATCGACCAGCACCTTGGGAATGTGTTCAAAGCGACTGTATACGCGCGTCGGGTGCAGGCCCTGATACAGCGGCTTGCCGTCGCTGTCGAGCAGGCTGAGGCCGGTCTGGTCTTTTTCATGATACGGCAGAAACAGGCCGAGACCACCCGCCCGCGCCATCTGCAGGCTGATTCTGGCCTGCTGGTCGATGTGCCAGCCCGCCTTGTCGAGTCGCACCAGATAATCCGGCAGCTTGCTGTAGCCGAGGCGCACGTCATACGGCCCCTGGCCGGAGTAGCGAATGCGCTCGGACGGGCCCGGCCGGATTTGCCAGGTCATCTTCTGCGCCGCCTTGGCGAGGTATTTCGCTTCCAGCGCCGACGACAGCAGCTCCCAGGCAATGAGTCCGACCAGCCCGACGATCAGCAGCAGGACGCCAAGGCCGATAAGGATGCGACGCGGGACTTTATGCATGATTCAGACCCACGCGCGTGCGACCAGAAAATCGCTGTATAGCTGCGCTTCGGCGGTGCCGGGCGCGGGGTGCCAGTCGTAACGCCATTTCACGATCGGCGGCAGCGACATCAGGATTGATTCGGTGCGTCCGCCCGACTGCAGGCCGAACAGGGTGCCGCGGTCGTACACCAGGTTGAATTCGACGTAGCGCCCGCGCCGGTAGGCCTGGAAATCGCGCTCGCGCTCGCCAAATTCAATATCCTTGCGTCGTTCGAGGAGGGGCAGATAGGCGGCGAGGAAGGCATCGCCCACGCTGCGGGTGATGGCAAACGCAGGGTCGAAGCCGCCTTCGGCGAAGTCGTCGAAAAACACGCCGCCGATGCCGCGCGGCTCGTTGCGATGCTTGAGGAAGAAATAGCGGTCGCACCATGCCTTGAAGCGCGGATGCAACTCGGCGCCGAACGGGTCGAGCGCGTTCTTGCAGGTGGCGTGGAAATGTCGCGCATCGTCCTCAAAGCCATAGTAGGGCGTGAGGTCCATGCCGCCGCCGAACCACCACACCGGCGCCTCGCCGTCCTTCATCGCGACGAAGCAGCGCACGTTCATGTGCACCGTCGGGGCGTAGGGATTGCGCGGGTGCAGCACCAGCGACACACCCATCGCCTCCCAGCGGCGGCCGGCGAGTTCCGGCCGATGCGCGCTGGCCGACGGCGGCAGCTGGCTGCCGAGCACGTGCGAGAAGTTCACCCCGCCGCGCTCCAGCACATTGCCCTCTTCGATCAGCCGCGAGATGCCACCGCCGCCTTCGGGGCGCTCCCAGGCGTCGGTGCGGAAGGGCAGGCCATCGGCAGTTTCGAGCGCGGCGACGGTGCGCGCCTGCAGGTCGAGCAGATAGGTTCTGACTGCAGCAGTATCAAAGGGGGTGGCAGGCATCAGGGTCGAAGAATCGTTCCGGTGGCAAGGTCGATCAGGGTGGAGGGGTGGCGGCGCTGGCCGATGCGGCCAGCGATCACGCGCACCCGCGCGCCGAATATTCTGCGGCATTCTGCTGCGGTTTTGGCGGGTTTTTTGCCGCTTTTGTTGGCGCTGGTGTAAACCAGCGCCATGCCGAGGCTGCGGCAGAGTTGCGCCGCAACGGGGTGGGCGGTGACGCGCACCGCAATGGTGGCGCGTCCGCCGGTGAGCAGGGGCAGGCAGGCGGAGGACGCCGGCACCACCCAGGTGACCGGGCCGGGCCAGGTGCGCTGTATCCGCGCCCGGTCAGTTGCACTCAGGGGGCGAATAAAGGGTTGCAGCCGCTTGAAGCGGTCGGCGATCAGCAGCAGGCCCTTGGCGGCGCTGCGGCCCTTGAGCCGGATAAGGTGTTTCAGTGCCCGCGGATTGCGCGGGTCGCAGCCGAGGCCGTAGCAGGACTCGGTGGGATAGGCGATGACGCCGCCGCTTTTCAGGTAGGCCGCCAACCCGGTGCGCTGCACTGCAGCCTCACTTTTTCCGGTCAAGCGCGCGCCAGCCAATGTCGCGACGGTATTGCATGCCGTCGAAGTGGATGCCGGCCACCGCTTCGTAGGCGCGCTTCTGCGCCATGCGCACGCTGTCGCCGAGCGCGGCCACCACCAGCACGCGGCCGCCGCTCACCACGGTCCGGCCATCCCGGGCGGCGGTGCCGGCGTGGAATATGTGCAGGTCGTCGGCAGCGGCGGGCAGCGCGCTGATGGCAGCGCCTTTTTGCGGGGCGTCTGGGTAGCCGGCCGCGGCCAGCACCACCGCCAGCGCGGTGCGGCGATCCCATTCGACTTCGACTTGGTCGAGCCTGCCGTTGACGGCGGCTTCCACCAGGGCGACGAGGTCGGACTTCAGCCGCATCATGATCGGCTGGGTTTCCGGATCACCTAATCGACAATTGAATTCAAGCACCCTGGGCGCGCCGTCGGCACCGACCATGATGCCGGCGTACAGAAAGCCGGTGTAGCGGATGCCGTCGGCCGCCATGCCTTCGACGGTGGGGTGGATCACCTCGCGCATGATGCGTGCGTGCAGTTCGGGGGTCACCACCGGCGCCGGCGAATATGCGCCCATGCCGCCGGTGTTGGGGCCCTGGTCGCCGTCCTGCAGGCGCTTGTGGTCCTGGCTGGACGCCAGCGCCAGCACGTGTTCACCGTCGACCATGACGATGAAGCTGGCTTCCTCGCCCAGCAGACATTCCTCGATCACCACGCGGTGGCCGGCTTCGCCCATGCTGTTGCCGGCGAGCATGGCATCCACGGCGGCGTGAGCCTCTTCGGTGGTCGTCGCGACAACCACGCCCTTGCCGGCAGCCAGCCCGTCGGCCTTCACCACGATGGGCGCGCCGTGCGCGTTGATGTAGGCGTGCGCCTCGGCGGCATCGGTGAAGGTGCCGAAGGCGGCGGTGGGAATGCCGTGGTGCGCCATGAACTGCTTGGCGAAATCCTTCGAGCTTTCGAGCTGGGCGGCGGCCTGCGTCGGGCCGAAAATCTTCAGCCCGGCGGCGCGGAAAGCATCGACCACGCCGGCTGCCAGCGGTGCTTCCGGGCCGACCACGGTGAACGCAATGTTTTCTTCACGGCGGACAAATTCAACCAGTGACGGAATCGCGGTCAGCGGCAGGTTGATGAGGCCGTCCTCGGTCGCCGTGCCGCCGTTGCCGGGCGCGACAAAAACTTGCGAGACACGAGGGGATTGCGCGAGTTTCCACGCCAGTGCGTGTTCGCGTCCGCCGGAGCCGATGACGAGGAGTTTCATGCTAGAGGCCAGGATTCAGGGGGTCAGGATTCAGGGGTGGGGTAGGGTGGGGGGTTTAGGGGTCAGGTTTTTAGAAATCGCGGCTTTAGCCGCTCATTCCCTGATCCCTGAACCCCGACCCCTAGTGACGGAAATGCCGGGTGCCGGTAAACACCATCGCGATGCCGTGCTCGTTGGCGGCGGCGATGACTTCGTCGTCGCGCATCGAACCGCCAGGCTGGATCACCGCCTTGATGCCCGCTGCTGCGGCCTGGTCGATGCCGTCGCGGAAGGGGAAGAAGGCGTCGCTCGCCATCACCGAGCCGGGCACCGGCAGGCCGGCGTGCTCGGCCTTGATGGCGGCGATGCGCGCGGAGTTGATGCGGCTCATCTGGCCGGCGCCGACGCCAATGGTCATGCGATCCTTGGCGTAGACAATCGCGTTGGACTTGACGAACTTGGCGACGCGCCAGGCAAACAGCAGGTCGTCCATTTCCTGCGCGGTCGGCGCGCGCTGGGTGACGGTCTTCAGCTCGCCGTGCAGCAGCACGTCGGCGTCCTGCACCAGCAGGCCGCCGGCCACGCGCTTCATGTCGAGCTGGGCCACGCTGCCCGACCAGATGCCGCATTCAAGCAGGCGCACGTTCTTCTTGGCGGCGACGGCGGCGGAGGCTTCGGGGCTGACTTCGGGCGCAATGATGACCTCGACGAACTGACGCTCGACGATGGCCTGTGCGGTCTCGCCGTCGAGCCGGCCGTTGAAGGCGATGATGCCGCCGAAGGCCGATTCGGGATCGGTCTGGTAGGCGCGGTTGTAGGCTTCGAGCAGGGTGGCGCCGTAGGCCACACCGCAGGGGTTGGCGTGCTTGACGATGACGCAGGCGGGCGCGGCGCCGAACAGCTTGACGCATTCGAGCGCGGCGTCGGTGTCGGCGATGTTGTTGTAGGACAGTTCCTTGCCCTGGATCTGCCGTGCCGTGGCGATGGTGCCGACCGGGGCGTTGGCTTCGACGTAGAATGCGCCGGCCTGGTGCGGGTTTTCGCCATAGCGGCAGGTCTGCGCGCGGGAAAACTGCAGGGTCAGCTGTTCGCCGAAGGCTACACGCTCGCCGTTTTCGTTCAAGGCGGTGAGGTAGTTGCTGATGTGGCCGTCGTACTGCGCAGTGTGGGTGAAGGCTTTTTTCGCCAGATTGAAGCGGGTGGCGTCGGTCAGCGCGCCGCCGTTGGCCTGCATTTCGGCCACCAGCACCGAGTAGTCGGCAGGGTCGGTGACGATGGCGACGTGGCGATAGTTCTTGGCCGACGAGCGCACCATCGCCGGGCCGCCGATGTCGATGTTCTCGATCGCGTCGTCCAGCGTGTGCGGCTTCGATACCGTGGCGACGAAGGGATACAAATTGACGCACACCAGGTCGATGTAAGACATGTTGTGCGAAGCCATGGTGGCAACGTGCTCGGGCAAATCGCGCCGCGCCAGGATGCCGGCGTGCACCCTGGGATGCAGCGTCTTGACGCGGCCGTCGAGCATTTCGGGGAAACCAGTGTATTCGCTGACGTCGATCACCGTGAGGCCGGCGTCACGCAGCGCCTTGGCGGTGCCGCCGGTGGACAGCAGTTCGACGTCCGCTGTGGCAAGCGCGCGGGCGAAGTCGATGAGGCCGGTTTTATCCGACACGGAAAGCAGGGCACGTTGGATGGTCATGATGGATTAGTCAGAAAGGCCGTGTTCGCGCATTTTCTTGCGCAGGGTGTTGCGGTTGATGCCGAGCATGTCGGCAGCACGCGTCTGGTTGCCTTCGGCGCGGTCGAGGATGTAGGCCAGCAGCGGCTTTTCCACTGCGCTCACCACCATGTTGTAGATCTCGCTCGGCGTTTCGCCGTCGAGGTCCTTGAAATAGCGATTGAGCGATCGCCGCATGCAGGCGGCGATTTCGTTTTCTTCGATCATTTTGAAGTTCCCCTTTATGCCGCGAGCCGTGAAGCCGGTGGCATGTCTTCCGCGTTATTGTTTTGGTGGCTGGTTTCATAGCGCAGGCGATTGTCGGCGCGCGCCGCCTGGGCAAAGTAATCGTTGACGACGGCAAGCTGTTCGGCCACCGAGTCGAACTGGTTCATGGTGTGGCGGAAAGCGCTGCTGCCGATCAGGCCGCGGGTGTACCAGGAGATGTGCTTGCGCGCCACGCGCACCCCGGTGACGTCGCCATAAAACGAGTATAGGTCGTGGATGTGCTCGAGCAGCACGGTGTGGATTTCGGCGACTTCCGGTTGCGGCAGGTGCTCGCCGGTGGCCAGATAATGCCCGATCTCGCGAAAAATCCACGGTCGGCCCTGCGCGGCGCGGCCGATCATCACGGCGTCGGCGCCGGTGTATTCAAGGACGTATTGGGCCTTTTCGGGGGTGGTGATGTCGCCGTTGGCGATGACGGGAATGCGCGCTTGCGCCTTCACCGCGCGCAGGGTGTCGTATTCGGCGTCGCCCGAATAGCCGCAGGCGCGGGTGCGGCCGTGCATCGCCAGCGCCTGCACGCCGGCGTTTTCGGCAATTGTGAGGATGTTCAGCGCATTGCGGTGCTCGCGATCCCAGCCGGTGCGGATTTTCAGCGTTACCGGCACCTCCGGCACCGCCTTCACCACGGCGTCGAGAATCCGCCTGACCAGCGCCTCGTCCTGCAGCAGGGCCGAGCCCGCCATCACGTTGCACACCTTCTTGGCCGGGCAGCCCATGTTGATGTCGATGATCTGTGCGCCGCGGGCCACATTGTGGCGTGCGGCTTCGGCCATCATCGCCGGGTCGGCACCGGCGATCTGCACGCTGATCGGGTCAACCTCGCCCTCGTGGTTGGCACGGCGCGCGGTCTTGGCCGAGCCGTACAGCAGCGAGTTCGACGTCACCATCTCGGACACCGCCATGCCCGCGCCCAGCTTCTTGCAAAGCTGGCGGAAAGGCCGGTCGGTCACTCCGGCCATGGGGGCGACGATCAGGCGGTTCTTGAGGTGGTGGTTGCCGATGCGCATAAGGGGTGGCATTTTACCCTCCTCGCGGGCCCCAACCAAGCCGGACCGAATTTACACTTGGTACAAAAGGTGCGCCACCGTATTGACTATTGTCTATAAACCAATACGTCGTCAATAAAAGGGGGAAAGCATGAGTTTTGTATCGGAATTCAAGGAATTCGTGGTCAAGGGCAATGCCATGGACCTGGCGGTCGGCGTCATCATCGGCGCTGCCTTCGGCAAGATCGTCGAATCGATCGTCAATGATCTCATCATGCCGATCGTCGGTGCGGTGTTCGGCGGCTTTGACTTTTCCAATCTGTTCATCGCGCTCGGCAGCGTGCCGGAAGGGGTGGCGATGACGCTGGCCGAAGTCAAGAAAGCGGGGGTGCCGGTGTTCGCCTACGGCAGCTTCCTGACCGTCCTGCTCAATTTCATCATTCTGGCGTTCATCGTCTTTGCCATCGTCAAGCAGCTCAACCGGATCAAGCGACAAACGCCGCCTGCCGCCCCCGCTGCACCGCCGGAAGACGTCGTGCTGTTGCGCGAAATCCGCGATAGTCTGAAAAAATAAGGGTTTGCAACCCGTTGCACAGGCGCAACCCGGAAGTGAATTCACCCATAGGCCGGGCGATACTGGGTGGGGGGGACAACGGCACCACAGAAGGCCGCTTCAAGAACCGCCGTGTGGAACTGATTCTGCAGCAGTAATCCGGAATCGGGGGCCGCAAAAGACGGGCGCCTCGGCACCCGTTTTTTTGCCTGCTGCGTGCGTTTCTGTCCGATTCAGTGCGCCGCTTCCCAGTTGCTGCCAGCCCCCACGCCCACCCGCAACGGCACCTTGAGCGCGGCGACGTTGCACATGTGCGCGGGCAGTTCGGCACGTACGTGGTCGAGTTCCCGCTCGGGCACTTCGAGGATCAGTTCGTCGTGCACCTGCAGCAGCAGGCGGCTGGCCAGCTTTTCGTCATCCAGCCAGCGTTGCACCGCGATCATCGCCAGCTTGATGAGGTCGGCGGCGGTGCCCTGCATCGGCGCATTGATGGCGGCGCGCTCGGCGCTCTGGCGGCGCTGCGGATTTCTGGCGTTGATTTCGGGTAGATACAAACGCCGGCCGAACACGGTCTCGACGTAGCCCTGGCTACGCGCAGCCTCGCGCGTGCGCTGCATGTAGTCGGCCACGCCGGGGTAGCGCGCAAAGTAGCGGTCAATGTAAGCCTGTGCGGCGGCGCGCTCGAGATTGAGCTGCGCCGCCAGGCCGAAAGCCGACATGCCGTAGATCAGACCGAAGTTGATGACCTTGGCCATGCGCCGCTGATCGTTATTCACCTCGTCGAGCGGCACGCCGAATACCTCGGACGCGGTGGCGGTGTGGATGTCGCGGTCCTCGGCAAAGGCTTTCAAGAGGCCGGCATCGTCCGACAGGTGGGCCATGATGCGCAGTTCGATCTGTGAATAGTCGGCCGACACCAGCACATGCCCGGGCGGCGCGATGAACGCCTCGCGGATGCGGCGGCCCTCGGCGGTGCGCGCGGGGATGTTCTGCAGGTTGGGTTCGGCGCTCGACAGCCGTCCGGTCACCGCGGTGGCCTGAGAATAGCTGGTATGCAGGCGCCCGGTTTGCGGATGAACCATCTGCGGCAGCTTGTCGGTGTAGGTCGACTTCAGCTTGGCCATCCCGCGGTAGTCGAGAATCGCGCGCGCAATGGGGTGGTCGAACGCCAGCAGCGCCAGCGTTTCCTCGTCGGTGGACGGCGCGCCGCCGGGCGTTTTCTTGACCACCGGCAGGCCCTTTTGCGTAAAGAGGATGTCGCCGATCTGCTTGGGCGAGCCGAGGTTGAACGGCTGCCCGGCTTCCTGATAGGCGCGCTGTTCCAGCTCCAGCATCTTGCGGCCGAGTTCGCCGCTTTGCACTGCGAGCAAATTCCGGTCGAGCAGCACGCCCGCGCGCTCCATGCGAAAGAGGATTTCCGCCACCGGCAGTTCGATTTGACGATACACGTAATCGAGCTTGTCGGAGGCCGCAATCTGCGGTGCCAGCGCATCGCGCACGCGCAGCGTGACATCGGCATCCTCCGCAGCATATTCGCTGGCGCGCTCGACCGCCACCTGCTCGAAGCCGATGCGCGATGCGCCCTTGCCGGTGACGTCGTCGTAGCTGATCGTGGCCAGCCCCAGGTGGCGCGATGCCAGGTTGCCGAGTTCGTGCGACTGATGGGCTTCGAGCACATAGGACTGCAGCAGCGTGTCGTCAACTACGCCGCCGAGCGTGATGCCGTAGTTGGCAAAGATATGGCGGTCGTATTTGAGGTGCTGGCCGACGATCTTGGGTTCGCAGCATTCCAGCAGCGGCTTCAGCTTCGCCAGCACCGCGTCGCGATCGAGCTGCTCGGGCGCGCCGGCATAGTGATGCGCCAGCGGCAGGTAGGCCGCCTCGCCGTGGCGGATGGCAAACGAAATCCCGACCAGTTCGGCCTGCATGGCGTTGAGGCTGGTGGTTTCGGTGTCGAGCGCAAACGCCGGCGCCGCTTCGAGTTTGGCGATCCAGGCGTCGAGCGCGGCCTCGGTCAGGATGGTTTCGTAGTGGACGCGATGGTCGCCGCTGGTGTCCTGTTCCGGTACCTCGGGACTCGCCGTCGCGGCCGCGTCGAGTTCGCGCAGCCAGGTGCGTAACTCGTAGCGTTCGAACAGCGCGCGCAGCGCTTCCGTATTGCGTGGTTTCAGGGTCAGGGAATCGAATTCGAACGGCAGCGCCACATCGGTCTTGATGGTGAGCAGCGCACGCGCCTGCGGCAGCCAGTCGCGGGCAGCTCGCAGGTTGTCGCCGACCACGCCCTTGATCTCTTCCACGTGCATCATCAAGTTGTCGAGGGTGCCGTATTCAGTCAGCCATTTCACCGCGGTTTTCGGCCCCACCTTGGCGACGCCGGGCACGTTGTCCACCGCATCGCCCACCAGGGTGAGGTAATCGATGATGCGCTCGGGCGGCACGCCGAACTTGGTGGCCACACCCGCCTCGTCGAGCGTCTCCGCGCTCATGGTGTTGACCAGCGTCACGTGGTCGTTGACCAGTTGCGCCATGTCCTTGTCTCCGGTGGAGACAATGCTGCGGATGCACTGCTGCGTGGCATGCTGAACCAGGGTGCCGATCACGTCATCGGCCTCGACGCCGTCGATAATGACGAGTGGCCAGCCCTCGGCGCGGATCAGCTCGTGCAGCGGTTCGATCTGGCTGCGCAGGTCGTCCGGCATCGGGGGGCGGTGTTCCTTGTATGCGGGATAGAGGTCATCGCGGAAGGTTTTGCCCTTCGCGTCGAACACGCAGGCGATATAATCGGCCGCATGGTCCTTCCGCAGCCGGTGCAGCATGGAGAGCACGCCCTTGATTGCATTGGTCGGTTCGCCTGCCGTGTTACGCAGGTCGGGCAGCGCATGAAACGCGCGATAAAGATAGGACGAGCCGTCCACCAACAACAGGGTTTTTCTGGAATCGTTCACGAGGCGCTCGAAAATGCACTTTGAAAAATTGCCCGCCGCAGCTGACCCCGGGCGCACCGCCGAGATTAATTATTCGGCACGCGAGTCGTGGCGGATGCTGGGGATTATGGCAGAGTTCGTCGAGGCAACCGAACGGCTGGCGTCCATCCGTCCGGCCGTGTCGATCTTCGGCAGCGCGCGCACGCCGCCCGACCATGCGAACTACATGCTCACCGAAGATATCGCGCGCAAGCTGTCCGACGCGGGGTTCTCGGTCGTTTCCGGCGGCGGCCCCGGTATCATGGAAGCGGCCAACAAGGGCGCCTACTTCGGTAAGTCGCCCAGCGTCGGCCTCAACATCCAGCTGCCGCACGAACAGAGCGCCAATGCGTATCAGGACATCAGCCAGACCTTCCAGCATTTCTTTGCGCGCAAGGTCATGTTCGTCAAATTTGCCGCGGCCTATGTCGTCATGCCCGGCGGCTTCGGCACGCTGGACGAGCTGTTCGAGGCGCTGACCCTGGTGCAGACCGGGAAAATCGCGCCCATTCCCATCATTCTGGTTGGCTCGGCCTTCTGGGCGGGGCTGGCCGACTGGGTGAAAACCAGGATGGTGGATGAAGGCATGATTTCGCCAGGGGACGTCGACCTCATGCATGTCATCGACAAACCCGAAGACGTGGTCGATGCCATCTTCAGCCATTATGAAAAACGCGGCTTTATGCCGTCGCTGGCCGAGCGCGAAATCCAGCTCAATCTGTAAGTTGCCGGCCCCCTGTGTCCAAGTTGAAAACATTCGCCTTCTGGAGCTTGCCATGCGTTATCCCGTTTTGCTGTTGACCCTGTTGTTGAGCGGCCTGGCCGTTGCCGTCGCGCCGTCCGACCGTCCGCCCGGACTGAAACCGGTTCCCGATGGCGCGCCGGGTCTCGACGACGCCCCGCCGGTGACGATCAAACCGAGCAGCCCGGGACGCGTCGTCGAATACCGCGCCAACGGCAGGCTCTACATGCTGAAAGTCACCCCCAAGTTCGGTAAGCCGTATTACCTGGTTGACCAGAAAGGCGACGGCCAGTTTGCGCGGCAGGAGAGCCTCGATTCCGGCATGCGGCCGCCGATGTGGGTGATCAAGGAGTTCTGAGCCTTTGCATGCGCGTCGGTTAAAATCCGCCGCATGAATACCGCATCCAATCAAGACGTTCCGCGCAAGGTCGCGGCCAGCCAGGGTTTTCAGTGGGTGGTCGCGGGCTTTCGCCTGTATCGTAAAAATCCCCTGTTGCTGTCTGCCGCGTTCGGCCTGCTGTTCGGCGTGGTGATGGCGCTCAGCCTGATTCCCGTGGTGGGCGGCTCGCTGTCGGAACTGGCTTCGCCCCTGATGGTGGCTGGTTTCCTGGCGGCGTATCGCGCGCTCGACGAGGGCCGCGAACTCGAACTGCCGCAGTTTCTGGCCGGGGTGCAGGGGCCGGTGATTCCGCTGATGGCCGTGGGTGCAGTGCAGCTGCTTGGCACTCTGCTGATCGGCAAGATCATGCTCGGCATGGGCTTCGACCCGCAGGCGGTGATGGCCGCCGCGCAGGGCGGAAAAGCCTCGCCGGCGGAAATGCAGGCGATGATGAATCAGGCCATGCCCGCGGTGCTCACCGGGCTGGCGTTATTTACCCCGCTGATCATGGCCACCTGGTTTGCGCCCGCGCTGATTCTGTTCGGCGGCGCGCGCCCGGTCACCGCGCTGGGCGTGAGCCTGAAAGCGGTCGCCAAAAACTGGGCGGCGATGCTGGTGAACAGTATCGCGCTCGGCCTGCTGCTGTTCCTCGCCGCGCTGGTGCCGCTGCTGCTCGGCCTGCTGGTGGCGATGCCGGTGCTGTTCGGTTCGCTGTATGCCTCGTATCAGGCGATTTTTGCGGTGTGGGCGGATGAGGCCGCGCCGGCTCAGGCAGGCGACAACTTGGCGTAAGCCAGCGCCAGCCACTTCGTCCCGGCTTCGCGAAACTTCACCTGCACCCGCGCATCGCTGCCGCGTCCTTCAAAGTCGATGATGATGCCGGTGCCGAACTTGGCGTGGGCGACGCTCTGCCCCACGCGGTAACCGGTGTCATTGCCGTGTTGACTCTGGCTGCGCGGAGCCGGCGCGGGCGCGCTGTAGCCGCTTGTGCCCCTCAGGGTGCTTGACGGGTAGGCGGGCTCGCTGCGGCGGTTGAGGTTGAGCAGCACCTGCTCCGGCAGCTCGTCCATGAAGCGCGACGGCAGGCTGTAGCGGATCTGTCCGTGCAGCATGCGCGACTGCGCGTGCGACAGATACAGGCGGCGCCGCGCGCGGGTGATCGCCACGTACATCAGCCGCCGTTCCTCCTCCAGGCCGTTTTCCTCGTTCGCGCTTTGCTCGTGCGGAAACAGGCCTTCCTCCAGCCCGGTGATGAACACGGCGTGAAACTCCAGCCCCTTGGCGGCGTGCACCGTCATCAGCTGCAGCGCGTCGTGACCGGCGCCGGCCTGGTGCTCGCCCGCCTCCAGTGCGGCGTGGGCGAGGAAGGCATCGAGCGTTCCTTCCTCCGATTCCTCGGCAAACAGCGTTGCGGCGTTGACCAGTTCATTGAGGTTCTCCAGGCGGTCGGCACCGTCCTTGTCGGCCCGGTAATAGTCCGCCAGCCCGCTGGCTTCGACCACATGGTCGATCGCCTCCGCAAGCGGCAGGTCGCGCGTGGCCTGCTTGATGTCCTCGATCAGCTTGGCGAAGCCGGCCATCTTGCCGCCGCCAGTACATGCCGCCTGCCACAGGCTCGTGCCCGAGCGCACGGCGCTGACGGCCAGTTGTTCCAGGGTGCGTGCGCCGATGCCGCGGGCGGGGAAATTCACCACCCGCAAAAACGCGCCGTCGTCCTCGGGGTTGGTCAGCAGGCGCAGGTAGGCCAGCGCGTGCTTGATTTCCTGGCGTTCGAAGAAGCGCAGCCCGCCATACACGCGATACGGCACGCTGGCTGAAAACAGCGCGTGTTCCAGCACCCGCGACTGTGCGTTGGAGCGATACAGCAGCGCCATGTCGGACAGGCTCATCCCCTCGCGGTTGAGCGCGCGCACCTCGTCCACCACGAAACTCGCCTCGTCCTGGTCGGAGTAGGCCTCGAACACGCGGATCGGCTCGCCGACGCCTTCCGCCGTCCACAGGTTTTTGCCCAGGCGGTGCGCGTTTTGTGAAATCAGCGTGTTGGCGGCGGTGAGGATGTGGCCGTGGCTGCGGTAGTTCTGCTCCAGCTTGATCACGTTGCCGTGCGCGAACTCGCGCTCGAACTCGGCCATGTTGGCGGTGTTGGCGCCGCGGAAGGCGTAGATCGACTGGTCGTCGTCGCCCACCGCGAACAGCGCCGTGTGCGGGCCGGCAAACAGCTTCAGCCAACGGTACTGCAGCGTGTTGGTGTCCTGGAATTCGTCGATCAGGATGTGGCGGAAGCGGTCCTGGTAATGCTGCCGCAGCGGCTCGTTGCGATACAGCAGTTCGTAGGACCGCAGCAGCAGCTCGGGAAAATCCGCCACGCCCTCGCGCTGGCATTGCGCGTCGTAGGCCTCGTACAGCTCGGCCATTCGCATCGAGTATTCGTCGAACGCCTCGGCGTCGCGCGCGCGCCGTCCGGCCTCCTTGTGGCCGTTGATGAACCGCTGCACCTTCTTCGGCTCGTATTTCTCGGTGTCGACGTTCATCGCCTTCATCAGCCGCTTGATCGCCGACAGTTGGTCCTGGGAATCCAGGATCTGGAACGACTGCGGCAATCCGGCCTCGCGGTAATGCGTGCGCAGCAGACGGTTGGCGAGGCCATGGAAAGTGCCGACCCACATGCCGCGCGTGTTGATCGGCAGCATCGCCGAGATGCGCGTCATCATCTCCTTCGCCGCCTTGTTGGTGAAGGTCACCGCCAGCACCCCATGCGGCGACACCTGCCCGGTCTGGATCAGCCACACCATGCGGGTGGTCAGCACGCGCGTCTTGCCCGAGCCGGCCCCCGCCAGAATCAGCGCAGACTCGTGCGGAAGCGTCACGGCGGCGCGCTGTTCGGGGTTGAGGTTTTCCAGCAGATGGGCGGACATACGGGGGTAAAATCGGGCGATCAATTGCTAATTATAAAGGGCTCCCCATGGTGAAGATCCTGTTTTTCGGCGACCTGGTCGAAACCCTCGGCATGGCCTCCGACGAAATCAGCCTGCCGCCCGACGTGACCGACGTCGAGCGCCTGCTGTTCGTGCTGTCAAAGCGCGGCGAGATGTGGAAAAAAATGCTGCTCGGCAATCCCAAGCTCAATGTCACGGTGAACAAGCAGTTCGCCGAAAAATCCGCGCCGATCAAGGATGGCGACGAGATTGCGCTGGTGGGGTTCGCGGTGGTTTAACAGGCCGAGTCGGCCATGACCTGCCGGTCGTGCTGTCGTAGTCAGCTGCCCGGACAATACTGCGGGTTCAACCGATCGACGCAACAGATTGGGCAAATCGTTCGGCCGGTGTTTCATAGTTTAGTGTTTTTCTCGGACGTTCATTCAATCGCCGGGCCACTACATTGAGCTTGGCCTGGGAGTAGACCGAGAGATCAGT
>JAUXVT010000020.1 GCA_030680405.1 Thiobacillus sp.
CCTGAGCCGCGGCAAAAGCACACAGCAGGGTGGCAATGGTTGCATTCCGGATATGCGTGTCAAAAGTGTTCATGTCGTCTATCTCCTTCGTTAAATTGATTCGAATGCGGATGCACTCGCTGGGGGATAGAGCGATGTTCATGCCAGGACTGTTTTGTCGAATAAAATCAATCAGATGCTAGTCTTGTGCGGCGAATGTGGCACGCTCGCGCCGCGCTTGGCAAACCAATTTGTCGCCTGTCAGAGACAGTTACAGGCGGAACTTGCCATGCAGTTGTTTTTACATGGATTTTCTGTCTGCTGTTGGCGACAACCCGTCCAGTCACACTCAACACGCGCAAAAAAAGGGAGCCTGGCTCCCTGGAAACGAAACGAACGCGGCTTCAAACCGTAGGCGGGCGCCGGCTCATGGCCAGCAAGCCCAGCAAGGCCACCACCCCGACGACAAACAGCGTTTTGGCAATCCAGGCTGTCGTGCCTGCTGCGGCGGCAAAGCCAAACGTACCGCCGACGATGGCGACAATCAGAAATGTAACGGCCCATCCAAACATGGCGTTCCCCTTTCAGCATGGATAAACGCACGATGGCGTTCTCCCTCCATTGCAGGGGATGTGCCAGGCAACAATTCGCTTTTGAATCAGGCAGCTAGCCTGCCGGGTGATGAACAGGCCGCGCCCGGCAAGGCGCAGGCGTCGTCCGCACCCGACATTCAGCCGGTTTCGTCGCGGTCCTTGAACAGGGCAGGGGTCAGGCCGTGGCGTTCCAGCAGCCGGTACACCTCGGTGCGGTTGCGTCCTGCCAGCCGCGCCACTTCGCTGACCTGGCCGCGCGTCAGTTTCAGCAGCGTGATCAGGTAATCGCGCTCGAACGCCGCACGCGCTTCCGTCAGCGGCTGGATGTCGGCCGGTTTGTCGCGCAGGGCGCGCGCCACCAGGCTGGCCGGGATGGTGGACGTGGTGCACAGCGCGCAGCACTGCTCCAGCACATTGTGCAGCTGGCGGATGTTGCCCGGCCAGTCGGCCGCCGTCAGCATGTCCAGCGCGTCGGGGGCAAAACCGTGAATGCGGCGGCGGTATTTTTCGGTCAGCGCGGTCAGGAAATGCTGCGCCAGCAGCGGAATGTCCTCGCGCCGTTCGCGCAGCGGCGGCAGCGTCAGGTTGACCACGTGCAGGCGGTAATACAGGTCTTCGCGAAATTCGCCGCTGGCGATCGCCTCGTCGAGGTTGCGATGGGTGGCCGACAGGATGCGCACATCGACCGCACGCGTTTCGGTCGCGCCGACCGGCCGCACCTCGCCCTCCTGCAGCACGCGTAACAGCTTGACCTGCAGCGGCGCGGGCATGTCGCCGATCTCGTCGAGGAACACGGTGCCCCCCTGCGCGCTGAGGAACAGGCCGGGGTGGTCGCGCCCCGCCCCGGTGAACGCGCCTTTGACGTGGCCGAACAGTTCCGATTCGAGCAGTTCGGCCGGAATCGCACCGCAGTTGATCGCGACGAAGGGCATGGTGTGGCGCGGGCTGGCGCGGTGGATCGCGCGCGCCAGCAGCTCCTTGCCAGTGCCCGATTCGCCCTGGATCAGGACCGACGCGTCGCTTTGCGCGGCCAGCCGGGCTTCGGCCAGCAGCGCGCCCATCGCCGGGCTGGCAGTGATGATTTCGCTGCGCCAGCTGTCGTCGTTGGTATCAGGGCTGCTGCCAGCCAGCCGGGTGGCGCGTTTCAGCAGATCGATCAGCGTGGGCGCGTCGTAGGGCTTGGTCAGGTAGCCGAACAGCCCCTGATGGGTGGCCGCCACCGCGTCCGGGATGGTGCCGTGCGCAGTCAGCACGATCACCGGCAGCGCCGGGTCGCGCGCATGAATGGCGCGAAACAGCGCCATGCCGTCCATGCCGTCCATCTGCATGTCGGTCAGCACGGCGTCGGGGCGCGCCAGCGCCAGCTTCGCCAGCGCCGCCTCGCCGCTGTCGACCGCGGCGACCCTGAAGCCATTGGCCTCCAGCCGCAGGGTGATCAGCTCGCGCAGCGCAGCGTCGTCGTCGACCACCAGAATGCACGGTTTTTTCATGGCGTCCTGTCCGGGGTGTTGCGCTGTTGCAGCGATTTTTCCAGCACCTTGATCTGATCGAGCTTGTCCTGCAATTCCTGCGCGTGCGCAGTCTGCTGCTTGAGCTCGATGCGCGCCTTGAGCGATTTTTTCATCAGTTCGAGCAGCGGCCGCGCGCGGGAATCGATCTCGTCGATTGCACCCAGGCTTTTGAGGCCACGTTCAAGCGCCTCCACGCTGTCCTCGCGCTCCAACAGGGCGGCCAGCTGAAAGCGCCGGGCGTCGTCGAGGCGGCGCTCGCCTTCCAGCCCGGCCAGTTCGCGCCGCCGCTGGTCGGGTGACAGCGCCGCCACCCGTGTCAACTCGCTCAACAGCGCTGACGCGCCCAGTCCGGTTTGCGGGGCGGGGAAAGCCGGGCGTTCGGGCGGGGCGGCACAGGCGCCCAGCATCAGCATGAACGCGGCAAGAAGAACTGATTTGATGGTCATTGCGGCAGAGGCCAGGTTAAACGGAAACAGGTCGACCAGGGCGGGCAATCGATGACCTCGATGCGGCCACCGACCGCCAGCAGGGATTCGCGCACGATCGACAGGCCCAGTCCGCTGCCCTTGACCGCGCTGGCGGGCTGGCGCGCGCCCTGAAAAAACGGTTCGAACACGCGGCTACGCTCGGCCTCCGGAATGCCGCTGCCCTGATCGCATACCCACACCGCGACCGCGTCGTCGACAGGCCCGCTCTTTATCAGGATGCGCCCCCCCTCCGGACTGAATTTGATCGCATTGGACAGCAGATTGTCGAGTACGGTTTCCAGCTGGCTGCACTCGGCGTGCACGGTGGCGGCGGCCAGTTGCGTCTCGACCTGGATGCGGCGTGCGTCGAGCGCCAGCCGTTGCCGTGCCAGCACACCGGCGAGCACGTCGGCCAGCACTTGCGTCGCGGCGTGCGGCCGCGTGGCGTCGCGCACCATGCCGCCGTAACGGATCAGGTCTTCGATGCGCTTTTGCAGGTCGCGGCTGGCGCTGTCCATGATGGCGACGATGCTGTGCTGACGCGCGTTGAGGCTGCCCGCCAGTTCGTCGCCCAGCAGCGCCACCCCTTCGCGCAGCGAGGCGAGCGGGGTTTTGAGTTCGTGCGATACGTGGCGCAGGAAGCGCAGTTTCTGCTCTTCCAGCGCCTGCAGGCGCTGGCGCAGCCAGTCGATTTCGCGCCCCAGTTCGACGATGTCCTGCGGTCCGCTGATCACCGGCAGCGGGCCCAGGTCGGCCCGGCCGAGCTGCTGGATCGAGGTCTTGAGCTGCTTGATCGGGCGGTTGATCATCCAGGAAAACACCGCGGCCAGCAGCAGCGTCAGTGGAATCAGCGCCAGCGCCAGCACGATCAGCCGCTGACGGGTGGCTTGCACGGTCGCTTCCAGCGTCTCCAATTCGTTTTGCACCGCGGCATCGGCCTGGACGAGCAAGGTGCGCACGGCGGCATGCAGCGCATCGAATGCGGGGTCGAGCGCATGGAAACGGTCACTGTCGATAAACGCGCCGGGCTGCAGCTGGCGATACAGCGTACGGCTGCGCGCCTGCAGTGCGGCCAGCGTGGCGTGCGACGGGGCATCTGCGAGCTGGCCGTCGAGCCGCGTCAACTGGGTTTGCAGCTCGTCGAAGCGCGTGCGTAGGGCGGGACCGAATTCGGCGTCTTGCAGCAGATGGTATTGCCCGGCAGCGCGCTGCAGCTGGCTGACCGATTCGACGATCTGCCGTACGTCACGCGTGATCGCGAGGCTGTTGCGGGTGAACTGGCGCTGGGTGTCGGCCACGCCTTGCAACACGTGCACCGCATTGATCAGGCCACTGGCCAGTGGCACGATCAGCACGCCCATGGCGACGATGACCAGGATAGTGAACGAGCGGGGATAGTAAGGGACAGAAAGCATCCGGATGGGGGTTGGTGGCAATGTCGCAGCATACCCCGATTGGGTGGGCGCGATGGCGGGGGGCCGCCATCGCGCATACGGCGCGTTTATAGCAGATCGAGGTAGGCGAGGATGCCCTTGGCCGCCTCGCGGCCTTCCCACACCGCGGTCACCACCAGGTCGGAGCCGCGCACCATGTCGCCGCCGGCGAAGACCTTCGGGTTGGCGGTCTGGAAGGCGTGCTGCTGGCCCTTGGCAATCACGCGGCCACCCTGGTCAATCGCAATGTTGTGATCGGCAAACCACGGCTGCGGATTGGGGCGGAAACCGAAGGCCACGATCACGCGGTCGGCGGGAACGATTTCTTCCGAGCCGGGAATCACCACCGGGGTGCGGCGACCACGCGCGTCGGGGGGGCCGAGTTCGGTGGTGACGAGCTTGACGCCTTCGACCTTGCCTTCACCGACGATTTCCACCGGCTGGCGGTTCCACAGGAATTGCACGCCTTCTTCCTTGGCGTTGCCGACTTCGCGCTTGGAGCCGGGCATGTTCTTCTCGTCACGGCGGTAAGCGCAGGTGACCGAGGCCGCGCCCTGGCGGATGCTGGTGCGGTTGCAGTCCATCGCGGTGTCGCCGCCGCCCAGCACCACCACGCGCAGGCCTTTCGTGTCCTGGTAGACCTCGTCCGGCTTGGCCAGGTCGAGACACTTTCGCACGTTGGAAATCAGGAAGGGCAGCGCTTCCAGCACGCCGGGCAGGTCTTCGCCGGGGAAGCCGCCCTTCATGTAGGTGTAGGTGCCCATGCCCATGAACACGGCGTCGTATTCGTCGAGCAGGCTCTGCATCGACACGTCGCGGCCGATGTCGGTGTTGAGGCGGAACTCGACGCCCATCCCCTCGAACACTTCGCGGCGGCGCGTCATCACCGTCTTTTCCATCTTGAATTCGGGGATGCCGAAGGTGAGCAGGCCGCCGATCGCGTCGTAGCGGTCGAACACCACCGGCTTCACCCCGCTGCGCGCCAGCACGTCGGCGCAGCCCAGGCCGGCGGGGCCGGCGCCGATCACGGCGACCTTCTTGCCGGTCGGCACCACGTTCGACATGTCGGGACGCCAGCCGGCCTTGAAGGCTTCCTCGGAAATGTATTTTTCGATCTGGCCGATAGTCACCGCACCGAAACCGCCCACCGTCTCGCCAAAGCCATCGCTGTTGAGGGTGCAGGCGCCCTCGCACAACCGGTCTTGCGGACAGACGCGGCCGCACACTTCGGGCAGCGAGTTGGTCTGGTGCGACAGTTCCGCCGCCTCGAACAGGCGGCCTTCGGTCACCAGCTTGAGCCAGTTGGGAATGTAGTTGTGCACCGGACACTTCCACTCGCAATACGGATTGCCGCACTCCAGGCAGCGTTCGGATTGTTCCTGCGCATGCGCCGTGTCCATCTTGGCGTAGATTTCGCGGAACTCGTGCTTGCGCACCGCCGCCTCGGTCTTCTTGCCGTCGCGCCGTGGCTGCTTCAAAAACTGGAATACGTCAGCCATCTTTATGCACTCACTGCTTCACGTGTCTGGCCGGGAATATCCTCGACCAGATCTTCAATCGAAATCCGCTTCGGCTTGACCAGCCAGACCTTCGCCAGCGTGGCGTCGAAATCGGCCAGCAGAACGCGGGCACGGGCGCTGCTGGTGAGCGCCAGATGGCGTTCGATCTGCGCCTTGAGGAAGACGCGGAAGGGCTCGGTTTCGTCGTTGGCGAGGCGCGTCAGTTCGACCATTTCCTTGTTGGTCTTGGCCATGAAGTCGCCCGCGTCGTCCACCACGAAGGCCATGCCACCGCTCATGCCGGCGCCGAAGTTGAGCCCGGTGTCGCCCAGCACGATGACGGTGCCGCCGGTCATGTATTCGCAGCCGTGGTCGCCGATGCCTTCCACCACCGCCAGCGCGCCGGAGTTGCGCACGCCGAAACGCTCGCCACCCATACCCGCGGCGTAGAGCTCGCCGTCGGTGGCGCCGTACAGGCAGGTGTTGCCGATCAGCGTGTTGCGGTGCGCGTCGAAAGTAGCGACGCGCGGCGGATAGATCACCAGCCGTCCGCCGCCCATGCCCTTGCCGACGTAGTCGTTGGCGTCGCCTTCCAGCGTGATCGTCAGGCCCCTGTGGTTCCACACGCCGAGGCTCTGACCGGCCGAGCCGGTCAGGTTGATGCGCAGGGTGTCGTCCGGCAGACCACGGCCGCCGTGCGCCTTGGCAATTTCGCCCGACAGGCGCGCGCCGATCGAGCGGTTGACGTTGCGCACGGGGTAGCTCAGCTCAATCGAGGAGCCGGCCTTGATTGCGGCCAGCGCGTCGGCCACCATCTGCTCAGCCAGCTCGCCCTTGTCGAACGAGGGGTTGCGTTCCTGCTGCGCGAAACGCGGCGCGTCGGCGGGGATGTCGCCCTGGCTCAGCAGCACGTCGAGCTTCAAGCGGCCCTGGCGCGGCGTGTCGCCGGCCGACAGATCCAGCAGGTCGGTGCGGCCGATCAGGTCGGTCAGCTGGCGGATGCCGAGGCTGGCCATCAGCTCGCGCGTTTCCTCGGCGACGAACTTGAAGTAGTTCACCACCATGTCGGGCAGGCCGATGAAGTGGTCACGGCGCAGCTTTTCGTTCTGCGTGGCGATGCCGGTGGCGCAGTTGTTCAGATGGCAGATGCGCAGGTACTTGCAGCCCAGCGCGACCATCGGGCCGGTGCCGAAGCCGAAGGATTCCGCGCCGAGGATCGCCGCCTTGATGACATCGAGGCCGGTCTTCAGGCCGCCGTCGGTCTGCACGCGCACCCGGCCGCGCAGGCCGTTGGCACGCAGCACTTGCTGCGCCTCGGAGAGACCCAGTTCCCACGGCGAACCCGCGTACTTGACTGAAGCCAGCGGCGATGCGCCGGTGCCGCCGTCATAGCCGGAAATGGTGATGAGGTCGGCGTAGGCCTTGGCCACGCCGGCCGCAATGGTGCCGACACCGGGTTCGGCGACCAGCTTCACCGACACCAGCGCGTCGGGGTTGACCTGCTTGAGGTCGAAAATCAGCTGCGCCAGATCCTCGATCGAATAGATGTCGTGGTGCGGCGGCGGCGAGATCAGCGGGGTGCCGGGCTTGCAGTGGCGCAGGGACGCGATCATCGGCGACACCTTGTCGCCCGGCAGCTGGCCGCCCTCGCCGGGCTTGGCGCCCTGCGCGATCTTGATCTGCAGCACTTCGGCGTTGACCAGATAGGTTGCCGTCACGCCGAAGCGGCCGGAGGCGACCTGCTTGATCTTGGAGGTCTTGGCCGTGCCGTAGCGCTTCGGGTCTTCGCCGCCTTCGCCCGAGTTGGAACGGCCGCCGATGCGGTTCATGGCTTCGGCGAGCGCCTCGTGCGCTTCCGGTGACAGGGCGCCGAGCGACATGCCGGCGGAGTCGAAGCGCTTGAGAATGGCTTCCAGCGGCTCGACTTCTTCCAGTGGGATCGGTGCGCTGCCGGTCTTCAGCGTCATCAGGTCGCGCAGCATCGCCACCGGGCGGCTGTTGACGGTCTCGGAATACTGCTTGTATTCGGCGTAGTCGCCCGACTTCACCGCCTTCTGCAGCTGCTGCACCACGTCCGGGTTGTAGGCGTGGAATTCCTCGCCGAATATGAACTTCAGCAGGCCGCCGGCCGACAGCGGGCGCAGCGGGTTGAACGCCGTCTTGTGTAGCAGCTTCTGGTCGGACTCGAAGTCGTCGAAATTGGCGCCGGAAATGCGCGACACCGTGCCCTTCAGGCACAACTCGACCACCTCCTCATGCAGGCCTACGCCCTCGAACAGCTGCGCGCCGCGGTAGCTCGCCACCAGCGAAATGCCCATCTTCGACAGCACCTTGTACAGGCCCTTGTCCATGCCCTTGCGGAAGTTGGACAGCGCCTTGTCGAGGTTGGGCTTGATCTCGCCGGTTTTGACGAATTCGCCGATGACCTGGTAGGCCAGATACGGATACACGGCGGTCGCGCCGTAGCCGATCAGGCAGGCGTAGTGGTGCGGGTCGCGCACGCTGCCGGTTTCCACCACGATGTTGGCGTTGCAGCGCAGGCCGGCGGCGATCAGCGCATGGTGCACCGCGCCGGTGGCGAACAGGGCAGGGATCGGCAGGCGGTCCTTGGCAATGTTGCGGTCGGACAATACAAGAATCACTTTGCTGGCGCGCACCGCGTCGACTGCGCGTGCAGTCAGGGCGCGGATCGCGGCGTCCAGCGTGGTTGCCGCCGGGTCGTACTGCAGGTCGAGGAGGGCCGCGGCAAATGCCGGATCCTTCAGGTCCATCAGCTTGTCGAACGCTTCCTTCGACAGCAGCGGGGTGCGTACCTCTACCCGATGCGCGTGCGCCGGCGTTTCGTTGAACAGGTTGCGCTCAGGGCCGAAGCTGGTGTTGAGCGACATCACGATCGCCTCGCGGATCGGGTCGATCGGTGGGTTGGTGACCTGGGCGAACTGCTGGCGCAGGTAATCGAACGGCGAACGCACTTTCTGGCTCAATACGGCCATCGGCGTGTCGTCGCCCATCGAGCCGATCGCCTCGCTGCCGTCCTCTGCCAGCACGCGGATGATCTGGTCTCGCTCCTCGAAGCTCACGTTGAACAGCTTTTGGTGGGTCAACAGGCTCGCCGCGTCCATCACCGGCAGGTCGACGTCCTGGTTGATCGACAGATCGAGCTTGACCGCGCTGGACTTCAGCCATTCGCGGTAGGGTTGCGCGCCCTTCAATTCGTTGTCGATGTCTTCCGGCATCAAGAGGCGGCCGGTGTCGAGGTCGGCGGCGATCATCTGGCCGGGCCTGACGCGGCCCTTGCGCTCAACGTTCGCCGGGTCGATCTGCCACACGCCCACTTCGGACGCGATGGTGAGGATGCGGTCCTTGGTCAGCACCCAGCGTGCGGGCCTGAGGCCGTTGCGGTCGAGCGTGCAGACGGCGTAGCGGCCGTCGGTCAGCACGATGCCGGCAGGGCCGTCCCACGGCTCCATGTGCATCGAGTTGTATTCGTAGAACGCGCGGATGTCGGCGTCCATCGATTCGACGTTCTGCCACGCCGGCGGGATCACCAGGCGCAGCGCACGGAACAAGCCCGCGCCGCCCATTACCAGCCCTTCGACCATGTTGTCGAGGCTCATCGAGTCCGAGCCCTTGGTGCCGACGATGGGACGGACGTCGTCCATGTTCGGGATCAGCGGGGTGACGAATTTCTGTTCGCGGGCGCGGCTCCAGTTGCGGTTGCCCTGCACCGTGTTGATCTCGCCGTTGTGCGCCAGGTAGCGGAACGGCTGCGCCAGCCGCCACTGCGGCCAGGTGTTGGTGGAGAAGCGCTGGTGGAAGACGACCAGGCTGGAAGCAAAGCGCGCGTCGTTCAGATCGGGGTAGAACACCGGCAGCTTGTCCGGCATCACGAGGCCCTTGTAGCTGATGACGCGGCACGACAGCGTCGGCAGGTAGAACACCGGGTCGCTCGGCTCCAGCGCCTTTTCGGCCAGGCGGCGTGCGATGTAGAGCTTGCGCTCGAAGTCGTCCTCGCTCATGCCTATGGGCGCATTGACGAACACCTGCTCAATATGCGGCAGCGATTCCAGCGCCGATTCGCCGCAGACGGAAGCATTGGTCGGCACCCGGCGGAAACCGGCAACCGTCAGGCCCTGCGCCTCGAGCTCGGCTTTTAACGTCGAACGTGCATGCGCCTGCGGCGCCGCGTCGCGCGACAGGAACAGCAGCCCGGCGGCATACAGCTCGCCCAGCGCAAAGCCGGCTTCACTCGCCACTGCGCGCAGGAAGGCATCCGGCTTCTTGAACAACAGGCCGCAGCCGTCGCCCGACAGCCCGTCCGCCGCAATCGCGCCGCGGTGCGTCATGCACGCCAGCGAGCCGATCGCGTTCTGCACCAGCGTGTGGCTGGGCTGATTGTCCATCTGCGCAATCAGGCCGAAGCCGCAGCTATCCTGTTCGAAATCGGGCGAATACAGCGTCCCGTCCAGCCAGCGTTGTCGTTCCATGGTTCCGTATGCTCAGGCAACAGCGGCTTGCCCATGGGGCAAGCCGCAAAACAAAAATTTAAGCGAAAAGTGCGGCATTTTAATCCCTCGGGCCGCGTGCGGCAATGATTGCCTCCGCCAAGGCCTTGCCGCGGCAAGGGTTTCCGCGCAGGCCGGGGTTAAGCGTAGGAGTCGGATCGCCTGCGGAAATTCCAGGCGTTCCAAATGAAAGCCCGGTTTGCCTATCCTGTTAAAGGGGGCGCTGAACAAACCACCTTGGTCATTCCGGCGAAAGCCGGAATCCAGTTAATCAGACAACTGGACCCCGGCTTCTGCCGGGGTGACGACAGATTCGGCGCCTCGTCGAGAGCGCGCACCGAAGGAAACAGGCCATGAAGCTATTGAGCTGGAACATCCAATGGGGCCGTGGCCTGGACGGCCGGGTCGACCTCGCGCGTATCCTTGGAGCCATTCATCAACTGGGCGATTTCGACGTCATCTGCCTGCAGGAAGTCGCGGTCAACTTTCCCGGCCTGCCCGGCAGTCGCAGCGAGGACCAGGTCGCCGAACTCTCAGCCGGCCTGCCCGGCTACACCGTCATCTACGGCGCGGCAACCGACGTGCCCGACGGCCGCGGCGGCCGCAGTCAGTTCGGCAACGCCATCTTCTCCCGCCTGCCCGTCGGCCAGGTGTGGCGGTACCTCTTGTCCTGGCCGGCCGAACCCGACACGCCCAGCATGCAGCGGGTGCTGGTTGAAGCCGTGGTGACGGCCGACGTCGGCCCGCTGCGCGTAATGACCACCCACCTCGAGCATTACTCGCAACGCCAACGTGAAATCCAGATCGACGCCATCCGCCGCCTGCATGCCGAGGCCTGCGCCATGGCGGGGCGTGCGCCGCTCATTGAAGAGCGGGGCGGCGCCTTCGAGGTGTTTCCCCGGCCCGAGCAGGCGCTGCTATGCGGCGACATGAACTTCCCCGCCTCGGCGCCCGAGCGATCGCAAATTCTCGCGCCGTTTGCTGGTGGCGAACCAGGCTTTCGCGATGCTTGGTCCGTGCTCCATCCCGGCGAACCCCACGCCCCCACGGTCGGCATTCACCCGGTCGTTTTCGTCAAGCAGCCCGAATGCTTCGATTTCGTCTTTGTCACCGAAGGGCTGGCGGGCCGCCTCAAGGCGCATGGCATCGATGCCGCGACCGAAGCCTCGGATCATCAGCCGGTGTGGGTCGAGTTTGCTTGATCCCAAATAATCCATTAGCCCATCATTCCGGCGAAGGCCGGAATCCAGCGGAATAAAATTCTCCCGCGCAAGCGGACAACCATCAACGCCATGTTCGCTACTTCAATTCGTACCAAACCCCGCGCCCGCTTCCCTGTTGATTGAGATGGCCCTGTTCGACCAATGCCCGGAAATGCTGCTTGAGTGTGTTGCGGCTCACGCCGGTTAACTTGATGGCATCACCCATCGTGATGCGACCATGATCGCGCGCAAGCTCCACGATCCGAAGCGACAGTTCGGGCAAGGTAGCCAGCACCCGCTTTTCGCGCTCGACTTTTGTGTTGAGGCGACGTACCTGCTCGGCCATCGCGCGCAGGAAAAACAGTAGCCAGGGTTGCCAGTTCGGGGCCTCGGTGCGGATGGTCCCCTGAGTCTGCCGCAACGCCAGATAATAGGCCTCCTTGTTTTGCTGGATCACGCTCTCCAGCGAGCTGTACGGCACATAGGCATAGCCCGCCTGCATCAGCAAAAGCGTAGTCAGCACCCGGCTCAGGCGACCGTTGCCATCCTGGAACGGGTGAATTTCGAGCAACACCACCACCCACAGGCCAATGAGCAACAGTGGGTGCAGCCGGCCGGTGTCATGTTCATTCCGATACCAGGTCACCAATTCCGCCATCAAGCGGGGTGTATCAAAGGGGGTGGCCGTCTCGAACACCACGCCGATCTGCGCCCCGTTCTCGTCGAAGGCGGCGACGCTGTTGGAACCGGACTTGTAGTCGCCCCGGTGCCACGCATCCTTTTCGCTGTAGGCAAGCAGATCACGGTGCAACTGCTTGATATGATTTTCGGTCAGGGCAATGTCCTGCCACGAGGCAAACACCAGGTCCATCACCTCGGCGTAACCAGCAACCGCCTGCTCGTCACGGGTGGAAAATGACTTGATCTGCAAATTGGCGAGCAGGCGCTCCACCTCACGGTCGGAGAGTTTGCTGCCCTCGATACGGGTGGACGACCCGATACTCTCGATCGTGGCGACGCGCCGCAATGCCAACAACCGGTCGGGCGCAAGGGTGCCCAGGGCACGCCACGCCCCCTTGAATTCATCGATCCCCGCGATCAGCGACAGAATCTCCGGGGTGATCTGAATGGTGTTGGACTGAATCATGGCACCCAATAATACGCCCATTAACACCCATTCACACGGCGAAACTCAAAACATGACCCATTCACACCCAATTGTAATAACTGAATCGAGCAGGCGCTAATAGGAGGGTCTGTACGATCACATGAACAAGTGCGGCAGTCTTCACATCAACCCTTGATTCTGTAGCCCATTGCCCGGTATCCGCGCTGGCGTTTGTCCCACATCCGCAGCAGCGCCGGGTGGCCGGCATCCACGAAGTCGATGATTCGCACGTCAGCTATTTTTTAAAGCGGGCTGCACAAAGGGAAAATTACGGACATAATGTCCGCAAATATTCCCAGATATGGAGTTCGCGATGGCTACAATCCTCCACACCGGCCCCGACCGTGATATGGCGACGAGCTACCTCACAGCTGCGCTCAAAACCCATAAACAAGCAGAGATTGCCCGCCACTTGGGTGTAGGTGCCCGTACCGTCCGGCGCTGGGTGGTTGAACAGTCAGTGCCGGCGCATTACGCATTCGGTCTGCAACGTCTTCTGCCGCTGGATCTTCCGCTTGCCGTCGATGCCCCGTTCACCTTCATCGACCTCTTTGCCGGCATTGGCGGCATCCGCATGGCGTTCGAGGGTCTGGGTGGTCATTGCGTGTTCACCAGCGAGTGGGACAGCTACGCTCAGAAAACCTATGCCGACAATTACCCCGGCGGCCACCAGATCAACGGGGATATCACGCAAGTGGCCGCAACGGACATCCCGGATCACGATGTCTTGCTGGCGGGTTTCCCGTGCCAACCTTTTTCGATAGCGGGTGTCTCCAAAAAGAACGCTCTCGGTCGCGCGCATGGCTTCGCTTGCGAAACGCAAGGCACACTGTTCTTCGACGTTGCTCGCATTATTGAAGCGAAACGGCCACGTGCTTTTCTGCTGGAGAACGTCAAGAACCTCATCTCGCACGACAAGGGGCGAACCTTCGACGTTATTTGCCAGACACTGAAAAATGAACTGGGTTATCACATCCATTACCGCGTGATCGACGGTGCCCACTTCGTGCCGCAGCATCGCGAGCGGATCCTCATCGTCGGTTTTCGCGAACCCACGAACTTTGATTTCGACGCACTGCCATTGCCCGTGAAAGGCGGACACACCTTGCGTGAAATTCTGCACAAGACAAACGGCAGCGAGCCTCGTTTGCCGTGGGACGGGGATCGTTTTTTCAACCACGCAGCACACACGGTTGACGCCAAATACACGCTCACCGACAAGTTATGGGCCTATTTGCAAGGTTATGCGGCGAAGCACCGTGCCAAGGGCAACGGCTTTGGTTTCGGACTGGTCACACCCGACAGTGTCACCCGCACCCTGTCTGCGCGTTACTACAAGGACGGTTCCGAAATCCTCGTCAATCAGGGGGAGGCCACCAATCCAAGGCGTCTGACGCCACGCGAATGCGCGCGGTTGATGGGTTTTCCGGATACGTTCAGGATTCCAGTCTCGGATACGCAAGCCTACAAGCAATTTTCCCAAGCTGCTGTTGTGCCGATGATAGAAGCAACTGCTAGGCTCATGACTTCTTTAATTTCTCCCAAGGAGTCGGCAGGCATGGTTGCCACCGTGGCCTCGCCGAAAGACATTATGGCAACAGGGCTTTGGACGAAAGAGCAAATAAAGCTAGCTTTTCACTTGTATTGCCAGCTTCCATATGGACGAATTCACGGGCGCAACCCGGAAATAATTGCATTGGCAAAAGTTATCGGCCGCACCCCTGATGCGGTTGCTATGAAGATGCTTAACATCGCAAGCATTGATCCAGCGATTACGAGTACGGGGCGAGTAGGCTTGGGAAATGCATCGGCATTGGATCGCGAAGTATGGGACGAATTCCACTCGGATTGGGAAAGGCTGGCCGTGGAATGCCAACTACTCCGGCAGGAACTAGATAAGAATTCCGTGGAGGATTTGGAGCCGGAAAATGATGAGCTATTGCCAGAAGATTTCACCGGGGAAACTCGGCAAGTTCTAACAACACAGAGAATCAAGCAGCATTTTTTTCGCCGTGCTGTATTAAGCAGCTACCGTGGACGTTGCTGCATGTCAGGTCTTTCAGAGCCGCGCCTGTTGATTGCCAGTCACATTGTGCCGTGGAGCATAGATAAGGCAAACCGCCTGAACCCGAGCAACGGTTTGTGCCTCTCGGCAATTCACGATAGAGCTTTCGATAAGGGGCTTATCACGCTTACCGATGATTTTAGAGTTGTGGTTTCAGAAGAGCTAAATCGCCGCGAGGATGCTTTCGTGAAAGAAGTGTTGTTGCCGTTGAATGGAACGCCAATCGAGTTACCTGAACGTTTCATGCCTAGCATTGAGTTCATCTCACGCCACAGAGCGGACTTGTTTGTTGATAATCGGTGATAGCCTGAATGTCAAAACCATTACCGATAAAACCTCTTGTTTTGCATGAAGATACTTTTTACGAATTCTTCGTGCCTTATCGTCACCCTAAATCGAAATTCGATATTTGGGGAGGGCATGGGCTGGAGACATTCGGAAAAGACCTTCAGCTTGTTCGTAGCCTTGATGAAGCCTATTTATGGACGGTAATCGATTGCTTTGACAACCCAAATCAATGGATCACTCCGGGCTTTCACTATGTCAATCGGTCTTGTTACCTCGTCACAGAAAAGCCACATAACTGGCTGAATGTTGATTTTTTAATACCGCACCGACCAAGGTTTCTAACGCCGCTTGGGCTAACGAGACAGATGCGCAAACTTGAAAGAGCGATGGCAGCACATTGCTCGGCAATTTAACCTTATACAACCTTGCGCCTTTACTGCGAGCGGCCGTCGATTCAGCGCTTCAACGACCTTGTTCGGTCGAAACGAATCGTGTTCGAATTTCTGATGTCTGAAAAGGAAGGACGGGTTCGCAATCACGGCTACCCATGGCGGCTGACAGGCGAAGCGTTTCTGAGTGAGTTGTTCTCGTTGCGGGTGAAACTCAGATAACGCTGGCATCCTTGCAGTGCTGCGCCCGCTTAAATTTCAGCAAATTCCGAACGTGTTGAGTTGAGGGAAAATGGGGTCGGGTTCAATACAAAACAAATGAGGGCGATGGCTATCGTTGGCTTGTGGCACAAGGGAGACAACGTTTTGGCGTAAAGTGCTCAATTACTCACCTTCCCGGCTCAGCAGTTCGAGGTAAGCGGTGCACTCATAAATCCGGTTACGCTTCATCCCGGTCAGCTCGCGCATCAGCCCCTGTTCAATCATCGCGCCGAGCATCTTGTTGACTGTGTATGGGCTCTGGCCGGTGGTGGCGCAGATGGCGGGGATGGTGGTCACCGGGCGGCTGGACAGCGCATGGTGGAGAGGCGAAATGCACGCTTTGGCGTGGCTTGTTGCCGATCCCGTTCTGAAATCGTGCTTATCCTCAGTCCTCGGCTTGTGCTAAGTAATGCAAAACATTTATTAACTTGTTGTTTTTGCATGGCATGGTGCGCGCGCGGCCTGATTTAGCTTGTGCTATGGCTTGCGTTACTCAAGACCAGGTTGAGCAGGCTCGACCAGCTCTCGGTCAGGACATAGGCGCGCACCCGCTCGGCTTCGGGCCGCAGCTGCCTGAGCTTCCATGCGTAGCGCGGCAACAGCGCCTTGAGCGCATGCAGGTTGTCGCCCTGCACGATGAGGTTGCCGCTTCCCCTCTCCCGCTTGCGGGAGAGGGGAGCAGGACAGTTCCGGCACCGGCTCCAGCAGGCGGAACGGCACCTCCTTGTGGTGTTTGACGACGGCTTCTTTGCCGATCCAGTTCAAGGTAGGCATGTGGATTCAATGTCCGGGTTTGTCATGGCTATCGCCCCTGTTCGATGGAAACAGGTCGATATAAGTCTTTGATTCTTCGCGGGTGGCAGGGCGTATCGCCCCGGGTCTATTGCTCGGTTGGCTCCGATAACGTGCTTCATGTCCGATAGCTGCCTTATTGTGCCAACCGGTAACGCCGCCAGCGCCTGTCCCCTTCGAAGCGCACCTCGTTTTTGTCGATGAGGGCGTCCAGTGCGCGCTTGACTTGTTTGGGGTGGATTTCTCCGCCGATGCGCTGACGGATTTCGCCGATGGCAGACTGCGGATAGCGGCCCAGATCTTCCAGGATCAAGGCGGCGAGTCGGTGCGGTTCGATCCGCTTGAGGGTGGTGCCGCCGGCGAAGTTCAGGTTTCGCAGCAGGCTTGGATCGACGAAGTAGCGGGTGGCCTGGGTGCGGCCGGTACTCTGAACGATGTGCCAGTCCAGCAGCCGGGACAGCCAGGGCTGTAATGCCTCCACCGCGGGCAGTTCCAAGGCGGCAGTCAACTCGCGTGCGGTCAGCGCATCATGTTGTGCCAGCAGCCCAAAGCGATGCGCTCGCGTTGTGTGAGCTGGTAGGTCTGATCGGCCTTGGCGATGAAGTCGATCACCTCGGGCTTGAGGATGCGCCGGCGCACCGTGACCTGGACACGGTCGTGTTCTTCAACCAGTTCGGGGGCAGGGCGCCCCTGCGAAAGCAGCACTTCGTAAATTTTGTCGAAGCCGCTGCCCTCGCGCTCCATCAGTTTGAGATCGTGGAACAGGCGGGCCAGGTGTTCGTTGCGCCGAACGGTGGTGTGGAGAATGTTGGCCGGTGTTACGCCCAGCGGCAGCAAACCAGGGTTAACCACCTCCAGGCGATCCGGATGCAGGTTCAGAAAAATGTCGCCCCGTTGCGTGTAGGGGCGATGCACCAGTGCATTGACGAGCAGTTCGCGCACGACGATCTCGTCGTAGGCGGGCACGTTCTGGCGGTAAAGGCCATCCGGCAGTTCGTAACGCTCACGGAAATCCGGTACTTCCCGCCATATCGCTTCGATGAGCTCCATCGGGTTCAGGCTGAAGTCGTCCCATGTGAGCTTGTTGACCTTTTGACCAAGTTCGTCGTACTTGATGAACTGAATGACTGGTGCAGTGCCCAGGTTCGCCCGGTCTTCGCGTTTGCCGATGCACAGCACGCCAAGATGAGTGAGCCAGTCGTCTTGTGCGAGCAGGTAATGGTCGAGCAGTTCGTGCCCCGATTTTTCCTTGACTGAGTCCTTGACACGGTCGGAGGCACGAATGGCAGCCACTAGAGCAGTCAGCTTCAGCTCATCAAGCCGGGTTCGTGGAACATGCAGCGAGGTTTGGGTTTCCCATGGCAGGGCTGAACGTTCGGAGGCAAGCCGCATGACATCGTCACCGACAACTGGCTTGTTTACGTCGGAGATACGCAAAAAATAGCGGCCATCCGTGGTGGAGGCGACTGACATTGCGCGCGGGATGCCCAATTCGAGGAATTCGCCGCCGTTGTCGGCACGGCGAATGTCGGGCAGGGAGGTGACATTTACGGTGCGCTCGCTGATTTTGCGCCGCAGGACGTCAACTAGCGCGGGATCGATACGTTGGTCGGGCTCGGGGGTGTCAGCGTTGTCTTCAATGCCGATGAGCAAACGTCCGCCTTGGGCATTGGCGAAGGCGACGCAGTCTTTGGCGAGTGCGTTCCAGTCGGGGTTTTTGCCTGTGATGGCGCGCAGGGATTTTTTATCGACCAGTTGCCCTTCTTGGCTCATGCCGCGTATAGGCCTCTGTCCAGTGTGAAGGTGCGTTGGGCTTGGCCCAACATTGTTTTTTTGTGTCTGTGGTGGAGAGGAGGAGGATCGAACTCCCGACCTCCGCATTGCGAACGCGGCGCTCTCCCAGCTGAGCTACCTCCCCGACGGGACGAATTATAGCTTTAGCGATGCGGTGCGGGAAGTATTGTGCGGCGCGCGGCGAGACGTTCGGGCAAGTTGGGCAGGAGGCGTGCGGCGAGCCAGCCGAGCAGGACGCCTCCGCTGTTGGCCAGGGCGTCGAGCGGGTCGGGCAGGCGGTTGGGGGTGAGGCCTTGCAGCAGTTCGATGATGACGCCGAACAGCACCACGGCGATCGCGAGTTTCCAGCGTTGCCGGGTAACGAGCTGCGCCCACCAGAACATCAATAGCGCATAACCGGCCAGGTGGATGAGTTTGTCGGTGTGGCCGCCGCTCTCGTTGAGTGCGGGCGGCATCAGCGAAACCACCAGGGTGACGGCGACGCCGAGCCAGCCGCCCGCGCGCCACAGGCGCGCCACGTTGACACGGCGCCAGAGGCGGTTCAACGCAAGCCTCGTCATTCCGGGCTTGACCCGGAATCCAGCGAAATGCCAGCAACGGCGCGCTTTGCGTGCCACTGGATACCGGCGTCCGCCGGTATGACGCCGGCACTGCCGGCACGCCGGATCAAGTTGACGTCAGGGTCGATCATGCCCGGCGCTGCGCCCAGCGCAGCATGATGACGCCGGCGATGACCATCGGCAGCGACAGCCATTGCCCCATGGAGAGGCCCAGCCCCAGCAGGCCGAGGAAGCTGTCGGGTTCGCGGGCGAATTCGGCGAGGAAGCGGAAGCTGCCATAGCCGATGAGGAACACGCCGGAGACGGCGCCGACCGGGCGCGGCTTCTTCGCAAACCACCACAGGATGACGAACAGCAGCAGGCCTTCGCCGGCCAACTGGTAGAGCTGCGAGGGGTGGCGCGCAATGCCGTCGCCCGTCTGCGGGAACACCATGCCCCAGGGCAGGTCGGTGGCGCGGCCCCATAGTTCGCCGTTGATGAAGTTGCCGAGCCGTCCGGCGGCGAGCCCCAGCGGCACCAGCGGGGCGATGAAGTCGGTGACGGATAGCCAGCGCAGCTTGTGGCGGTGCGCGAACAGCGCCATGGCGATGATGACGCCGAGAAAGCCGCCGTGGAAGCTCATGCCGCCTTCCCACAGCTTGAGGAGGTCGAGCGGATGGGCCAGGTATTCCATCGGCTTGTAGAACAGCACATAGCCGAGCCGGCCGCCGAGGATGACGCCGAGCACGCCATAGAACAGCGCGTCGTCGAGCATTTTCACGGTCCAGCCGGACCACGGCCGGTGGGCGATGCACCAGCGGCCGAGCAGAAAGACCTGCAGAAAGGCGAGCAGGTACATGAGGCCGTACCAGTGTATGGCGACAGGGCCGAGCTGCAGGGCGACGGGGTCGAATTGCGGATGAACGAGCATGGGGTCAGGATTCAGGGATCAGGATTCAGGGAGGTCAAAGCGCGGGTAAAATGGCTGACTGATTATAGATTGCCCGAGTGACCATCATGCCTGACTACCGTTCCTGGACCACCACCCGCGGCCGCAACATGGCCGGTGCCCGCGCGCTGTGGCGCGCCACCGGCATGAAGGATGGCGACTTCAACAAGCCCATCATCGCGATCGCCAACTCGTTCACCCAGTTCGTGCCGGGCCATGTGCACCTGAAGGACATGGGCCAGTTGGTGGCGCGCGAGATCGAGGCAGCGGGCGGCGTGGCGAAGGAATTCAACACTATCGCGGTGGACGACGGCATTGCCATGGGGCACGGCGGCATGCTGTATTCGCTGCCTTCGCGCGACCTCATCGCCGACTCGGTCGAATACATGGTCAATGCGCACTGTGCCGACGCGCTGGTGTGCATTTCCAACTGCGACAAGATCACGCCGGGGATGGTGAACGCCGCGCTGCGGCTGAACATCCCGACGGTGTTCGTCTCCGGCGGGCCGATGGAAGCGGGCAAGGTGGTGTGGGAATCCAAGGTCATCAAGCTCGACCTGGTCGACGCCATGGTGTCGGCGGCGGATGACAAGTTCAGCGACGAGAAGGTCGAACAGCTGGAACGTTCGGCCTGCCCGACCTGCGGCTCGTGCTCGGGCATGTTCACCGCCAACTCGATGAACTGCCTGACCGAGGCGCTGGGCTTAAGCTTGCCCGGCAACGGCTCGCTGCTGGCGACCCACGCCGACCGCAGGAACCTGTTCCTCGCCGCCGGCCGCCTGATCGTGCGAAACGCGCGGCGCTACTACGACGACGGCGACACCAGCGTGCTGCCGCGCGCGATTGCCAGCTTCGACGCGTTCGAGAACGCCATCGCGCTCGACATCGCCATGGGCGGCTCGACCAATACCGTGCTGCATCTGCTGGCCGCCGCGCATGAAGCCGGGGTCGATTTCACGATGAAGGACATCGACCGCATGAGCCGCCGCGTGCCGCACCTGTCGAAGGTGGCGCCGTCGATCCAGACCTATCACATGGAAGACGTGCATCGCGCCGGCGGCGTGATGGCGATTCTGGGTGAACTCGAACGCGGCGGCCTGATCCACCGCGATCTGCCGACTGTGCTGTGCAAAACGCTGGGCGAGCAGATCGACCTCTACGACATCCGCCGCACCACCGACAAGGACGTCAAGGACTACTTCCGCGCCGCACCTGGCGGCGTGCCGACGCAGACCGCGTTCTCGCAGGACCGCCGTTTCGCCAAGCTGGACGACGACCGCGTCAACGGCTGCATCCACGACCTCGAGCATGCCTACTCGAAGGACGGCGGGCTGGCCGTGCTGTACGGCAACCTTGCCCAGGACGGCTGCATCGTCAAGACCGCCGGCGTCGATGAGCACATCCTCAAATTCTCCGGCCCGGCGCGCGTGTTCGAATCGCAGGATGCCGCGGTCGAAGCCATCCTCGGCGACAGGATCGTCGCCGGCGACGTCGTGGTGATTCGTTACGAAGGCCCGCGCGGCGGCCCCGGCATGCAGGAAATGCTCTACCCGACCAGCTACATCAAGTCCAAGGGCCTGGGCAAGGCCTGCGCGCTGGTGACCGACGGCCGTTTCTCCGGCGGCACGTCCGGGTTGAGCATCGGCCACGCCTCGCCGGAAGCGGCCGAAGGCGGCAACATCGGCCTGGTCGAGGAAGGCGACACGATCGAGATCGACATCCCGAATCGCAGCATCAATGTTGCAGTGAGCGACGCTGAACTCACGCGCCGCCGCGCGGCGATGGACGCGAAAGGCGCGCAGGCCTGGAAGCCGGTCAACCGCGTGCGCGAGGTGTCGGCCGCGCTGCGCGCCTACGCCGCGATGACGACTTCGGCAGCGTTCGGCGCGGTGCGCGATGTGTCGCAGGTCGAACACCCGACCGCGGCGCAGGCGCACGCCGATCCGCTGGCGCGCTTCGCTATCCCCGGCCAGCTGGGCTTCCGCACCGGCGCCGGCGGCCTGACCTATGTCGACATCGATAACCATGGCGGCCGCGCGACGATCTGTTTGCAGGGTGCGCACGTGGTGAGCTTCCGTCCCAAATCGCAGCAGGAGCCGGTGGTGTGGGTCTCCGACGCCGCCAAGTTCGCGCCGGGCAAATCCATCCGCGGCGGCGCACCGGTATGCTGGCCGTGGTTCGGCGCACACGCCTCTGAGGCGAGCTACCCCGCGCACGGTTTCGCGCGCACCGTGGACTGGGAAGTGACCGCCAGCCGCAAGCGCAACGATGCCAAGACCGAGATCACGCTGCAACTGGTCGACACCCCGCAGACCCGCGCGCAATGGCCGCATCCCACGCGGCTGACGCTGACCGTGGTGGTGGGCGACAAGCTGGAGATGCGGCTGGCCACCACCAATCTGGGCGATGCGCCGGTGCAGATCGGCGAGGCGTTGCACACTTATCTGCACATCAGCGACATCGGCGCGGTGAACGTCAGCGGACTCGAAGGCAGCAGCTACCACGACAAGGTCGACAACTTTGCGCGCAAGAAACAGCGTGACGCGATCGCATTCAAGGGCGAGGTCGACCGGGTCTACGTCAACACGCCTGCCGACTGCGTGATCGAGGACGCCGGTCTCAAGCGACGCATCCGTATCGCCAAGACCGGTTCGCTGTCCACCATCGTCTGGACGCCGTGGACGGAAAAGGCCGACAAGATGGGCGACATGGGCAAAGGCAAGTCCGGCGCCGGCTGGCGCGAAATGGTCTGCGTCGAATCGGCCAACGCGATGGACAACGTCGTCACCGTGGCGCCGGGCGAGACGCATACGCTGGCGGTGACGTATAGCGTGGAAGCGCTGTAGTTTTTTTATCCGCAAGGACGCGAAGGAACCCCAATACTAAATAACTGGTTGGGCCTTCTGTTCCTGAAGAATTTCTTCGCGCCACTTCGCGTCCTTCGCGGACAAGGAATTTTTTAACAAGGAACAATCATGCGCGTGATTTTGGTGGCCAATCCCAAGGGTGGCAGCGGCAAGACGACGTTGTCGACCAATCTGGCCGGCTATCTGGCGTCGCTGAGCAAGCGCGTGGCGATTTTGGACCTGGACCGGCAGAAATCCGCCACCCACTGGCTGGCGATGCGCGACATGGCGCTGCCGGACATCGAGTTGCTGCGTGAAGGGCAGAAGGACGACAGCGACTGGCTGGTGATCGACTCACCCGCCGGGCTGCACGGCAAGAACCTCGAACGTGCGCTGAAACTGGCGCACAAGGTGGTGGTGCCGATCGCGCCCTCGCTGTTCGATATTCGCGCCAGCCAGGATTTTTTGGCCGCGCTGCATGCCGAAAAAGCGGTGCGCAAGGGCCATGCCTTCGTCGCCGTGGTCGGCATGCGCGTCGACGTGCGCACCCGCGCCGGGGTGACCCTGGAGCAGTTCATGGGACAGCAGGATCTGCCGGTGCTGGCGTATCTGCGCAACACCCAGCATTACGTCAACGCCGCGTTCGAGGGCAAGAGCCTGTTCGACCTGCCGCACCATGTCGTCGAGCGCGATATCGAGCAGTGGCAGGGTTTGATCGACTGGCTGGAACGCTGAATGACTGCGTCACCCCGGCGGAGGCCGGGGCCCAGTCAAAACAAGCAACTGGATGCCGGGTCAAGCCCGGCATGACGAATTTATAGAAACACCCTCAGTGCGCGGTCGGCTTCATCAGGTTAGCCACCTGCGGCTTGACCACTCTCTTGGTCGACGAGCATGAGCCGTCTTCGGAGACGCCGAGCTGGCGCTCGGCTTCGTTCAGCAGGTTGATCACGTCCACATAGAACTTGTCGTTCGCCATCATGCGCGCGGTGCGGCCGCCTTCGTTGGCGGCGAGCACGTCGGCGCCGTTGTTGATCAGCCATTCCACCACCGGGGCGTCGCCGCCGCCGGCCGCCAGCATCAGCGGGGTGATGCCGAAGAAGATGCGCTCGTCGAGCGAGGCACCCGCCTGGTGCAGCACTTCGATAACTTCGACATAGCCGCGCTCGGTCTCGCCGTTGTAGGCGGCCTTGGCGAGCGCCGTCCAGCCCTGCGGCGCCTTGGCGTTGACGTCGGCACCGGCTGCAATCAGCACCTGCACCGCCGCAACATGGCCGCCGCGGGCGGCATACATCAGCGCGGTTTCGCCGGCTTCATCGGTGGCGCCGTGGGCCGCACCGGCCTCAAGCAGATTCTTGATTTGAGCGGCATCGTCCGACTGGGCGGCAGCGAATAATTCCTGGGACATGTTGCGCTCCTGCATTTGTATGAGAGTGCGGCAAGCGTACAATTGTTGACTGATTTAATCAACTATTAGCCGCCGCGCTACACATCATGCCGAATCGTCTATCCACCGAACCCAGCCCCTATCTGCTGCAGCACGCCGACAACCCGGTCGACTGGTACCCCTGGGGCGAAGAAGCCCTGGAAAAAGCGCGCCGCGAGGACAAGCCCATCCTGCTGTCGATCGGCTATTCGGCCTGTCACTGGTGCCACGTGATGGCGCACGACTGCTTCGAGGATGCCGAGGTGGCGGCGGTGATGAACCGTCTGTTCGTCAACATCAAAGTCGACCGCGAGGAGCGCCCCGACCTCGACCAGATCTATCAGGCGGCGCACCAGCTTTTAACCCAGCGCGGCGGCGGCTGGCCGCTCACGGTGTTCCTGACGCCGGACCAGACGCCGTTCTTCGCCGGCACCTATTTTCCCAAGACGCCGCGCTACCAGCTGCCGGGCTTCATCGACCTGATGGAAAACATCGCCCGCGCCTGGCACGAGCGGCGCGGCGAAGTGCTGGCGCAAAAAGAAGCGGTGCGCGACGCGCTGGCACGCCAGCAGCCCGCGCCGAGCGTGCAGCAGGCTTTGAGCGACGTGCCGCTGGCCGAAGCCGTGCGCGATCTCGCGCAGGCCTTCGACCCAGTGTGGGGTGGGTTTTCGCGCGCGCCCAAGTTTCCGCGTCCGGGCGAATTGTTTTTTCTCCTGCGCGAGATGCAGCGCAGCGGCAATGCGCAGGCGCGCGACATGGCGCTGTTTTCCCTGCGCAGGATGGCGTCCGGTGGGGTGCGCGACCAGCTGGGCGGCGGCTTCTGCCGCTACTCGGTCGATGAGCAGTGGGCGATTCCGCACTTCGAAAAAATGCTCTACGACAACGGCCCGCTGCTGCATCTGTATGCCGACGCCTGGACGCTGACCGGCGAGGCGCTGTTCAAGGACGCCGCCGAGGGCGTCGTCGAGTGGCTGCTGCGCGAGATGCGCGCGCCGGACGGCGGCTTTTATTCCGCGCTCGACGCCGACAGCGAAGGCCACGAAGGCAAGTTCTACGTATGGACACTCGACGAAGTGCGCGCGTTGCTGAGTGCCGAGGAAGACGCGGTGGCCGCGCCGGTGTATGGCTTTGACCTGCCGCCGAATTTCGAAAACAGCCACTGGAATCCCATCCTTGCGCGCTCATTGAATGAGGTCGCGGCCGAACTGGGGCTGGCCGAAGACGAAGCGGCGGCACGGCTGGCGCGCGCGCGCCAGAAGCTCTTTGCCGCGCGCGAAACCCGCGTGCGGCCGGGGCGCGACGACAAGCAGCTCACCAGCTGGAACGCGCTGATGATTGCCGGGCTGGCGCACGCCGGGCGGGTGATGAGCCGCCCCGACTGGGTCGCCGAGGCGCACGCCGCGCTCGATTTCCTGCACCGGAATCTGTGGCGCGACGGTCGGCTCTTCGCCAGCTTCAAGCACGGCGAAGCGCGGCTCAACGCCTACCTCGACGACTATGCATTTTTGCTCGATGCGCTCCTGGAGGCCATGCAGGCCGGCTACCGCGCGGCAGACATGGCGTGGGCGCGCGAACTCGCCGACGCGCTGCTGGCGCATTTCGAGGATCCGGATGCGGGCGGCTTCTTTTTCACCAGCCACGACCACGAAGCCCTCATTTCCCGCCCCAAGCCCGGGTATGACAACGCCACGCCATCCGGCAACGGCGTTGCGGCATTCACCCTGCAGCGGTTGGGCCATCTGCTGGGCGAGACGCGTTACCTCGATGCCAGCGCGCGCTGTCTGCGCCTGTTCCAGGGCCACCTGACCCAGCAGCCGATCGCCTACCCCACGCTGCTTGCCGTGCTGGACGAGGTGCTGGCGCCGCCGCGGGTGATCCTGCTGCGCGGCCCGGCGGTGGCGCTGCGCGAGTGGGCGGCGGCACTAAACTCGAAGCTTGGCGCGCGCGACCTGTTGCTGGTTTTGCCCAACGGATGGAGCTTGCCTGCCGGCTTGGCGAAACCCGAATCGGACCACCCGACCGCCTGGATCTGCAGCGGCACGGCGTGCCAGGCCCCGCTGACCGAATTGGCCGCCGTGCTGGGGTCGTTGTAGGGTGCGCCCTGCGCACGCGGTGTTTCGAACAAGAGTGCGCAGAGCGCACCCTACAAGGGTTGGCTCTCGCGCCCCAATGCTGGCTGCCGTATCACGGCAGGCGGCTTATCAGCATTTGCTATTTGGAACCCGCGGCGGCGCCTGCTATCAAACAAGGAGTCTGTTTGTTATCAGGAACAATCATGAGCACACATACTGAACCTGCAGTCTTCCATCCGCAGGCCGCACGCATGGATCTGCCGGGCATCCGCAACGTGACGATCGATCGACCCCTGCACTGGCTGCGCGCCGGCGCACAGGACATGGTCAAGGCGTGGCCGCTGAGCCTGTTCTATGGCGTCGTGTTTGCGCTGCTGGGCTATGGCCTGGTGCATGGCGCGTGGGCAAAGCCGCATCTGGCGATGGCGCTCACCTCCGGTTTCCTGTTCGCCGCACCGCTGTTGGCCACCGTGTTTTATTGCGTGAGCCACCGGCTGGAGCATCACCACAAGCTGCCCTCTCTTTTTGTCCCCTTGTTGTCGTGGCGCGCCAACCCCGCCTCGCTGGGGCTGTTCGCCCTGATGCTGGTGTTCGTGCTTTCCGTGTGGGAGCGCATTTCGGCGATTCTGGTCGGGCTGTTTCTCGGCGGTTCGGGCATCGCCAGCCTCTCCGATCTGCTGAGTCTGGGCGCGGTGCAGCAGCACACCGACTTTGTTCTGGCCTACCTGGCGTTTGGCGGCGTGCTGGCGCTGATGATGTTCAGCCTCTCGGTGGTGTCGCTGCCCATGCTGCTGCACCGCAAGGTCGATTTCGCCACCGCATTGGTGACCAGCTTCATGGCGACGAGGCTCAATTTTCCGGTGATGCTGCTGTGGGGCGCGCTGATTGCCGCTTTGATTGCGGTCGGCATGGCGACCGACTTCATCGCCATGGCCGTAATCTTCCCTTGGCTGGGACACGCCAGCTGGCATGCCTACCGTGAACTGATCGAGCGGGAATAACAATGTGTCACGGGGCTTGGTAGCAAAAAACCAAGCCCCCATCTTGCGTGGAAGGTGATTTGCCTTAATATTGCAAGCGCGATGATGTCGCGAGTGCGCCCAACCCGACCCCCACGGAGACTGTAATGATGAACAAGTTGATGATGACTGCAGCATCCGCTGCGCTGTTGCTGCTGTCCGGCGCGGCTTCTGCCGACGATGCCCTGGCTCTGGCTCAGAAGAACGCCTGCATGTCCTGCCACGGCGTGGACAAAAAGATCGTTGGACCCGCTTACAAGGAAGTGGCCAAGAAATACGCCGGGGATAAAACCGCGAAAGCCCGGCTGGTAGCCAAGGTGAAAGCCGGCGGCAAAGGCGTGTGGGGCCAGATTCCGATGCCGCCGAATCCGGGCGTCAAGCAGGAAGATGCGGAGAAGATCGTTGAATGGGTGCTGAGCCTGAAATAAATTCGCCACTGCGCCAAACACAAGGCCGACGTTTACGTCGGCCTTGTGTTTTCCGGCTTCCAGGAAAGCCGGCCACGGCAGGCTTTGTGGTATAAATCCCGCGTTTCAGTTTGATTGCGGGGAAGACCGAGATGACGGGTCACACTCTACGTTGGGTGGCAGTAGCAGTAGCGGCGCTGGTTGCGGGATGCGGCGACAAACCGCAGCAGAATGGCGACAATCAGGTGGTGTTGATCGGCCAGGTTTCTCCGCTCACCGGCCCGCAGGCGCATCTGGGCAAGGACAACGAAAACGGTGCACGTCTGGCGCTGGATGAGATCAACGCTGCCGGGCTCACGCTGGGCGGCAAGAAAATCGTGCTCGAATTGAAGAGCGAAGACGACGCGGCCGACCCCAAAACCGCCACCACGGTGGCAACCAAGCTGGTGGACGAAGGGGTGGCGGGCGTCATCGGCCATCTCAATTCGGGTTCCACGATCCCGGCCTCCAAGATCTATTCCGACAACGGCATTCCGCAGATTTCACCCTCGGCCACCGCGGTGGCCTACACCGCATCCGGCTTCAAGACGGCGTATCGCGTGATGACCAACGACGCGCAGCAGGGCACCGTGCTCGGCAATTACGCGGTGACCCAGTTGGGCGCGAAGAAAATCGCCATCATCGACGACCGCACTGCCTACGGGCAAGGGCTGGCCGACGAAGTGGAGAAGGCGGCCAAGGCCGCGGGCGGCGAAGTGGTGGCGCGCGAATACACGTCGGACCGCTCGACCGACTTCATGGCGATTCTCACTTCCATCAAGGGCAAGGCACCCGACCTGGTGTTCTTCGGCGGCATGGATCCGCAGGCCGCGCCCATGATCAGGCAGATGAAACAGCTCGGGCTGCAGGCGAAGTTCCTCGGCGGTGACGGCGCGCAGACGCCCAAGTTCATCGAACTGGCCGGCGCCGACGCCGAAGGCGCGCTGGCATCCAACCCCGGTTTGCCGCTCGACGCGATGCCGGGCGGCAGCGTGTTCAAGACCAAGTTCGAGGCCAAATACGGCAAGATCCAGAACTATTCCCCCTACGCCTACGACGCCATGCATGTGCTGATCGACGCCATGAAACGCGCCGATTCCAGCGACCCTGCCAAGTATCTGGCCGAACTGCCCAAGACCGATTACCCGGGGGTGACCGGGCGCATCCGTTTCGACGCCAAGGGCGACATCACCGGCGGCGCGGTCACGCTGTATCAGGTGAAGGACGGCAAATGGCAGACGCTCGAAACCGTGCAAAACGCCAGATAAGCTGAGCCGGGAGCACCCGGACAAAGATGGACATCTTCCTGCAACAACTCATCAACGGCCTGGTGCTGGGCAGCGTCTACGCGCTGGTGGCGCTGGGCTACACCATGGTGTACGGCATCCTTGAACTCATCAATTTCGCCCATGGCGAAATCACCATGATGGGGGCGATGGTGGCGCTGGCGGTGATTGGTGCGCTGGCGCTGGCGGCGCCCGGCCTACCGGGCGTGCTGGTGCTGGGAGCGGGCTTGGTGGTGGCGATTCCGGTGTGCATGGCGCTGGGCCTGCTGATCGAGCGCGTCGCCTACCGGCCCCTGCGTCACGCGCCGCGCCTGGCGCCGCTCATCACCGCCATTGGCGTGTCGATCATCCTGCAGAACATCGCCATGCTGATCTGGGGCAAGCAGTACATTCCCTTTCCCGACGTGTTGCCGCAGGGGCGGCATGAAGTGCTCGGCGCGGCGATCACCGATGTGCAGATCGCCATCCTGCTGCTGACCATGAGCATCATGCTGATGCTGATCCTGGTGGTGCAGAAAACCCGGCTCGGCCGCGCCATGCGCGCCACCGCGCAATCGCGGCAGGTGGCGAGCCTGATGGGGGTGGATGTGAACCGGGTGATCGCGTCCACCTTCGTGATCGGCTCGGCGCTGGCGGCGGTGGCCGGGGTCATGGTCAGCGCGTATTACGGCCTGGCGCACTATTACATGGGCTTCCTGCTCGGCCTCAAGGCGTTCTCGGCGGCGGTGCTGGGCGGTATCGGCAACCTGGGCGGGGCGATGCTGGGCGGCCTGCTGCTGGGGCTGATCGAGTCGTTCGGCGCGGGTTATATCGGCGACCTGACCGGCGGTTTCCTCGGCAGCCATTACCAGGACGTGTTCGCGTTTTTCGTGCTGATCGCGGTGCTGGTGTTCCGCCCGTCGGGCCTCCTGGGAGCGCGCGTTGTCGAGCGTGCTTAGCTTGAATAAAACACAGCCGCACTGGCTCGTCTTCGGATTGCTGGCGCTCGGTCTGGCGCTGCTGCCGTTTCTGGTCGACGCCGGGCTGGGGCGCTCGTGGGTGCGGCTGCTCGACCTGGCGCTGCTGTACGTGATGCTGGCGCTGGGGCTGAACATCGTCGTCGGCTACGCCGGCCTGCTCGATCTGGGTTACGTCGCGTTTTATGCCCTCGGGGCGTATGTCTACGCCTGGCTTGCCAGCCCGCATTTCGGCCTGCACCTGCCGTTCTGGGCGATCCTGCCGCTGGGCGCGGGACTCGCCGGGCTGTTCGGCGTGTTGCTGGGGACGCCCACCCTGCGGCTGCGCGGCGATTACCTCGCCATCGTCACGCTCGGCTTCGGCGAAATCGTCCGCATTTTCATGAACAACCTGAATACGCCGGTCAACCTCACCAACGGCCCGCAGGGCATCAACCTGATCGACCCGGTGCGCCTGGGTGGCGTCAGCCTGAGCCAGCCGCACACGCTCTTCGGCTTCACCTTCAGCGGCGTCCATCTCACCTATTACCTGTTTCTGCTGTTGACGCTGGCGGTGATTTTCATTTCGATGCGGCTGGAAAATTCGCGCATCGGGCGTGCCTGGGTCGCCATCCGCGAGGACGAAATCGCTGCCGCCGCGACCGGCATCAACACGCGCAATCTCAAGCTGCTGGCGTTCGCCATGGGCGCCACCTTCGGCGGGCTGGCTGGCGGCCTGTTCGCCAGCTTTCAGGGCTTCATCAGCCCCGAATCGTTCAATCTCATGGAATCGATCATGATCCTGTGCATGATCGTGCTCGGCGGCATGGGGCATATCCCCGGGGTGATTTTCGGCGCGCTGCTGCTGACCCTGCTGCCCGAGGCGCTGCGCTACACCGGCGACTGGCAGCGCAACCTGTTCGGCCAGATCTACGTCGACCCGGCTGATTTGCGCATGCTGCTGTTCGGCCTGGCGCTGGTTGCGGTGATGCTGTATCGCCCCGCCGGGCTGATCCCCTCGGCGCGCCGCCGCCAGGAATTCGCCGACGCCAAGGGATGAGCGCACCAAAGGTAGGCAATCTCCTATCGAGCAAGCTCGATGCAGAGTTGACACCGCTGCTGACCGTTTCCGCCGTGAGCAAGGCGTTTGGCGGCTTGCAGGCGCTGTCCGACATTTCGCTGCAGGTTCACGCGGGCGAAATTTTCGGCCTCATCGGCCCCAACGGCGCGGGCAAAACGACGCTGTTCAATGCGCTCACCGGCCTCTACTCGATCGACCGCGGCGAGATTCGCCTCAACGACGCCCGCCTCGACGGGCGGCCGCCGCATCAGGTATTGCAGGCGGGGCTGGCGCGCACCTTTCAGAACATCCGCCTGTTTGCCGAGATGACCGCGCTCGAAAACGTGCTGGTCGGGCGCCACGCGCGCACCACCAGCGGTGTCGTTGGCGCGGTGCTGCGCCTGCCCGGCACGCGCCGCGAAGAGGCCGACTCGCACGAGCGCGCCCATGCCTTGCTGCGCCGCGTGGGCATCGCACAGCACGCCGACCGCCTCGCCAAAAACCTGCCCTACGGCGACCAGAGGCGGCTCGAAATTGCCCGCGCGCTGGCGACCGAACCCAGCCTGCTGGCGCTCGACGAACCTGCCGCCGGGATGAACAAGGTCGAACGCGCGGCGCTGCGCGAACTGCTGCTGCAGCTGCAGGCCGACGGGCTGACGCTGCTCTTGATCGAACACGACGTGAAACTGGTGATGGGGCTGTGCACCCGGCTGGCGGTGCTCGACTACGGCGTGAAGATCGCCGAGGGCACCCCCGACGTGGTCAGTCGCGACCCCAAGGTCATCGCGGCCTACCTGGGGGACGAGGCAATATGAGCGTACCCAAGCTAGGCAATCTGCCATCGAGCAAGCTCGATGCAGAATTGACACCGCTGCTGGCGGTCAGCCAGTTGTCGGTGGCGTACGGCGGGATCCAGGCGGTGCGCGATCTCAGCCTGGAGGTTGCGCCGGGCGAAATGGTCTGCCTCATCGGCGCCAACGGCGCCGGCAAGACCACCACCCTCAAGGCCGTGTGCGGACTGATTGCGCCGCAGGCGGGCAGCGTGCATTTCGACGGACAGGCGCTCACCCGTCTGCCCGCGCACGAAGTGGCGCGGCGCGGACTCGCCCTGGTGCCGGAGGGGCGCGGCGTGTTCCCGCGCATGTCGGTTGCCGAAAACCTGATGATGGGTGCCTACACCCGGCGCGATCGTGCGGCGATCGCCCGCGACCTCGACCAGGTGTACACGCTGCTGCCGCGTTTGACCGAGCGTCGCACGCAGCCTGCCGGGCTGTTGTCCGGCGGCGAACAGCAGATGCTGGTGTTGGGGCGCGCGATGATGGCGCGCCCGCGCCTGCTGTTGCTGGACGAACCGAGCATGGGGCTGGCACCCCTGATGGTACGGGCGGTGTTCGACATCATCCGCCAGATCGCGGCAGGTGGCGTGGCAGTGCTGTTGATCGAGCAGAATGCCCATCTGGCGCTGAAAACCTGCGCGCGCGGTTATGTGCTGGAAAACGGGGTCATCACGCTGAGTGGAAACGCTGCCGAACTCGCAGCCAATCCCGCCGTACGTCACGCCTACCTGGGCGAATAAACGCCAGGGTGGTTTGCGTTGAAGCGGCACAGCTGGCGCTCGGTCAGCACCGCATCGAGCGGCATGTCCCAAGGGTCGTGCGGCAGGGTTTCCACCCGCTGGCATTCGTAGGCAATCCCCACCAGGCGCGGCTTTCTCCAGGACCGCCGATGCTGCATGTACGCCAGCGTCGCGTCGTAGTAACCGCCGCCCATCCCCAGCCGATAACCTTGGTGGTCGAACCCCACCAGCGGCATCAGCAGCAGATCGAGCTGGCGCGCGCGCAAAGGCCGCGCATCCAGCGGTTCGGGGATGCCGTAGCGGTTAGCCTTCATGCGCGTGTTGCGGCCCACCCGCCCGAATCGCATCACCCGCCCCCGGCGCGGCAGCACCGGCAGGTAACACTCACGCTGCATGCACAGGGCTTGGTTGAGCAGGGGGTGCGCGTCGAATTCGCCGCCTTGTGGCAGATAAAAGCCGATGCGTTGTGCACGCAGCAGAAGTCCGTGGCGCAGCGCCAGCCGCAGGGAGGCGCGCGCGGCCTGACGGCGGACGGCTGGTTTAAGCGCGTTGCGCGCGGCTTTGAGTTGGCGTCTGAGGGCGGGTTTGTTCATTAAAGGGGTGAAGTGATCGGCTCGCAGCCGAAAAACACAGTAGGGTGCGCCGTGCGCACCATGAGCCGTGAATCGGTGCTACGGAATCTTCATTGAGGGTGTGCTCCCCGCCTGTGCCGTGACTGGCCGCAGACTCTTGAACCTGGGTCCAAGACGGCCGCGTTCAAAGACGCTTTGGGCACATGAAACGTGTCACGCGCACGCCAGCATCGGAATAGATCGCAGCCTTGCACGTATGCATTGGTTCAGAGAAATAGCAACCAGCCTCGAACACCGCAGGGAGCAGCACTAGTTTAGAAGAGTTCGTCCTGATCTTCCAGCACTGAATCGAGCAAGGCGTTGCAATGCGTCAGCCGGGTACGTGCTGCCTCGATCTGGCCGCCCCCGCCCTGGGTCAATAATTCGTGCGCGAGGTTGAGTCCCGCCATGATGGCGATGCGCTCGGCGCCGATCACTTTGCTGGTTTCGCGGATCGCGCGCATTTTTTCGTCCAGATAATCGGCCGCTGCAATCAGCGCCGATTCCTCCTCGCGCGAGCAGGCCACCTTGTAGGCGCGGCCGAGAATATTGATTTCGATGGAGCGGGGGCCGGCCATCACACGTCCTCCGGCAAGGTGTCGAGCAGCGCCTGCAGGCGCGTTTTTGCGGCATCCAGCCGGCTCGTCAGCTGCTTGTTATCCTGCTGCGCGGCAAGCAACTGCTGGCGCAGGGCGGTATTTTCCTGCCGCAGCGTGTGGCACAACTCGGCCACTTGGCGGATCTTGGCTTCAAGGGAATCGAGTTCGGCGTGCATGGCGGGACTATAGGGGGCGATGTGCGGACGGTCAATCAGACCCTTATAATGCGGGCCTTCAGGTGCCGACGCGGCTTTCCGCCGCCGAGGGTAAACGGGAAACAGGTGCGCGGCGATTCGCTGCCATGCCTGTGCTGCCCCCGCAACGGTAAGCGCTAAACGGTCCATCACACAGCCACTGGGTTCGCCCGGGAAGGCGATGCACTTCAAGCGCGAGCCCGGATACCGGCCTGAGCCCTGCATGACGAAAGTCAGGCAGCGGATCGTGCAACGCGCCTGCGGGGAATCAGGCGCCCAACTTGGAAAATCATCATGCGTCAAACCACTCTCTCGCTTGCCCTGGGCGCTGTTTTCATTTCGTCCGCACACGCGGAAACCCTGCCGGAATACATCGGCGAAACCATTGTCGTCACGCCGACGCGCGCTTCGCAAAAACTGGCTGCACCGCTGCAGCACACCAGCGTCATCACGCGGACGGACATCGAATCGTCCACTGCTTCCGATCTGTCTACCCTGCTGCGTCAGGAATCCGGGGTGGAAATCGCGCCGACCGGCGGCCTGGGCGCACAAACCGCGATCCGTATTCGCGGATCGGAATCCGACCATGTGCTGGTGCTGATCGATGGCGTGCGCGTCAACTCGGTGACCACCGGCGCGACGGCCATCGACCAGATCCTGCTCGACGAAATCGAGCGTATCGAAATCGTGCGCGGCAACGTGTCGAGCGTCTATGGCTCCGAAGCGATTGGCGGGGTGGTGCAGATTTTCACCCGGCGCGGCCAGGGCGACATGAAGGTCTCGGGTAGCGCGGCACTGGGGGCAGACAACTATCGCAAGCTTGCCCTGGCTATCGGTGGCGAACTGGGGGATACGCGTGTGCGTTTCGGCGTGGCACGCACGCGAACAGACGGGTTTTCGAGTGTGCGCAGCGAATTCGTCCCGACGCCGTTTACGTTCGCCCCGGCGGATATCGATGACGACGGTTACCGCAACACCACGCTGAATCTGGCGCTGTCGCATCGTATCCAGGCCGGGCATGAAATGGGCCTGACTGCTTTCCAGTCTCGCGGCGACATCGAATTCGATGGCGCCTCCCAGAATCACAGCGACCAGACCCTGAGGGCGCTCGGGCTATACAGCGAAAACCGCTTGTTGCCGGATTGGCAAAGCCGCATCCAGTATTCACAGGGCAGCGACGATCTGGCGTCGGATCTGGATGGCGTGGCGACCGGCCGCTTCAAAACCCGCAATCGCCAGTTGGGCTGGAATAATCAGCTGGGCGTGGGGCAGGGCGTCGTTCGTTTGGGGGTGGAGGGCTTGTGGCAGCAACTCGATACCGATGCGGCCTACAGCGACGATGCGCGCAGGGTGACCAGCCTTACTGCGGGCTACATGATCGCTAACGGCGCGCATGAGCTGCAATTGAACGTGCGGCACGATGACTACAGCGATTTTGGTGGCGCCACCACCGGCCTGTTGGGATATGGCTATCGGCTAAGCCCGATACTGCGCGTGTCGGCAACCGTGTCAAATGCATTCCGTGCACCCACGTTCAACGAACTCTACGGACCGTTTGGCAGCAATCCCGCGCTCGACCCCGAACGCGCACGCAGCGCAGAAGTTGGCCTGACCTACAACGGTGCGTATGGCCTGGCGCGTGCCACTGCATTTGTCACCCGCACCCGCGATCTCATCAACTTTGTCCCGCCAACCTGGACTGCGACCAACGTCGATCGGGCGGAAAACCGGGGGATCGAACTCTCGTGGAGCGGCAGGCTTGCCGGGCTGGACGCGCGCAGCGCACTGACCTTCCAGCATCCCGAAGACAAAGCGACTGGCCTCGGCTTGTTGCGCCGTGCCGACCGGTTTGGCAGCCTGTCGCTAGGTCGGCAAGCCGGCGCATTCGACTGGCGCGCTGAACTGCTGGCATCCGGTCCGCATCCCGACGTCCATGCCACGACTTATTCCCGTGTCGATGTGCCCGGCTATGCCGTGCTCAACCTGAACCTGGGCTGGAAACCGGTGCGCGACTGGAAACTCAGTGGCAAACTGGTCAACCTGCTGGACAAGGACTACGCGCTGGTACACGGTTACAACACGCAGGGTCGCGGCGCCTTCATTGAACTGGCTTACGCGCCGAAGTAAGGCTTTTCCCGCAAGCGTGCAACAGGGCCATCCGCCCTGTTGCACGCGGAGCCAGCCGGGTCTGGGAAAATCATTCCGCATTTCAGGACGAATCGCACATGAACACTGAAACCCCGGACCACAAAGCCCCCCACGATCAATCCAGAAATGCGCGCCACGCCGCCCGCATGGCGCGCAAGAAAGCGCTGATCGACGCCGCAATCAGCGCCGCCACCGACGCGCGCGGGCTGCTCATCGTCATCACCGGCAACGGCAAGGGCAAGAGCACGTCGGCCTTCGGCACGGTGGCGCGCGCGCTCGGCCACGGCATGAAGGTCGGCGTGGTGCAGTTCATCAAGAGCCGCACCGACACCGGCGAGGAAGCCTTCCTCGGCAGGCAGCCCGGCGTCGAATGGCACGTCACCGGCGACGGCTTCACCTGGGACACGCAGAACCGCGAGCAGGACATCGCCACCGCCGAGCGCGGCTGGGCGATTGCCGCGCGCATGCTGGCCGATCCGGCGTACCAGCTGGTGGTGCTGGACGAGCTGACCTATCTGCTGAGCTACGGCTACCTCGACAGCGATGTCGTGCTGGATGCGCTGGCGCAGCGGCCGCCGATGCAGCACGTGATCGTCACCGGGCGTGCCGCGTCCGACGCGCTGATCGAGCTGGCGGACACGGTGTCGGTCATCGCCGACGAAAAACACGCGTTCCGCGCCGGGGTCAAGGCGCAGCCGGGGATCGATCTCTAAGCGCAACGTCATCATCCTGTAACCCCCATGCCATACAACGCAGGCTTTGCCCCAGGCGGAGTCTGCCGTGCGTATCCTGATGGTGTCCGACGTGTACTTTCCGCGCGTCAACGGTGTGTCCACGTCCATTCAAACCTTGCGCCAGGCGCTGGCCGAAGCGGGACATGCCAGTGTGCTGGTGGCGCCGGATTATCCGGCCACGCTGCCGCAGGCCAAGATTAACGTAGCGGAGGCCGATATCGTCCGGGTGCCGGGCTGGCCGATCCCGCGCGACCCGGAAGACCGCCTGATGCACCCGCGCGCGCTGGCCGCCGCGCTGGATCAGTTCAACCCGGCCAACTTCGACCTCGTCCACATCCACACGCCGTTCCTGGCGCACCGCGCCGGGGTGCGCTGGGCGCGCAAGCATGGCCTGCCGTGCGTCGAGACCTACCACACGCTGTTCGAGGAATACTTCCACCACTACCTGCCGTTTCTGCCGAAGGCGTGGCTCGCGGCCGCCGCGCGAATGATTTCGCGCAAGGAATGCGACGGCGTCACCGCGGTGATCGCGCCGTCTTCGGCGATGAGGAACACGCTGCTGGCGTATGGCGTCAGCAGCCCCGTCCACATCATCCCCACCGGCCTCAATCTCGCCGACTTCGCCAACTGCGATGGCCCCGCGTTTCGCGCCCGCCACGGCATCGCGCCGGCGCGCCCGGTGATGGCCTACGTGGGGCGGGTGGCGTTCGAGAAGAATCTGGATTTCCTGCTGCTGGTGACCGAGCGGGTGCGGCACAACCTGCCCGACGTGCTGCTGGTGATCGCCGGCGAAGGGCCTGCGCGTGCGTCGCTCGAACGTGCTGTGGCTAAACGGCAGCTCACCAACAACGTGCGCTTTGTCGGCTACCTCGAACGCAGGACGGAACTGCCGGCGTGCTACTGCGCGGCCGATGCGTTCGTGTTCGCCTCCAAAACCGAAACCCAGGGGCTGGTGCTGATGGAGGCGATGGCGCTCGGTGTGCCGGTGGTGGGCCTGGCCGAAATGGGGACGAAGGATGTGCTGCAGGAAGGCGCCGGCTGCCGCATCGCGCCGGACGATGTCGCAGGCTTTGCCCAGGTGCTGATCCCGCTGCTGGCCGATCGCGTGGCGGCGCAGGCGCTCGGCGCGGCGGGCAAGGCTTACGCCGCGGGCTGGAGCGAAGCGCGCATGTGCGAAGCCATTCTCGCGCTCTATCACACCCTGCACCCCAAGCCGGTATCCGGAACAGAGGTTGCGCGCGGCATAATTGCCGGGTGAACTCCGCACCCTATGTCGGGCGCTTTGCGCCGTCCCCCACCGGTCCCCTGCACTTTGGCTCGCTCGTCGCTGCGGTGGCGAGTTGCCTCGACGCCCGCGCGGTGGGTGGGCGCTGGCTGCTGCGCATGGAAGACCTCGACTGGCCCCGCTGCGAGCCCAGCGCGGCCGACGCCATCCTGCGCCAGCTGGAAGCCTATGGTTTGCACTGGGACGGCGCGGTGCTGGTCCAGTCGCAGCGCGACGGTGCCTATGCCGAGGCACTCGCCACGCTGGAAGAGCTTGGCGCGCTCTATCCCTGCGCCTGCACCCGTAGCCAACTCACCCAGGCGCCGCGCAACCATGAGGGCGAAATCATTTACCCCGGCACCTGCCGCAACGGCTTGCCGGCCGGTTCGATCACACGCGCCTGGCGCGTGCGCGTGCCGGATGTGAGCACCCACTTTCACGACCGCATCCACGGCGACATGCAGCAGAACCTGGCCCATGAGGTCGGAGACTTCATCGTCAAGCGCGCCGATGGCCTGTTCGCCTACCAGCTCGCGGTGGTGGTGGACGATGTGTTCCAGGGCATCACCCACGTCGTGCGCGGCGCCGACCTGCTATGGAACACCCCGCGCCAGATTTACCTGCAAAGCCTGCTGGGATTGCCAACGCCGGTCTACGCCCATGTGCCGCTCATCACCAACGTTGCCGGACAAAAGCTGTCCAAGCAGACCCACGCGCCTGCCTTGCCAGATTGCGGGCGAGGGGCCGTGCTGACGCAGGCGCTCGCCGCGCTTGGCCAGCCGCCCCCAGTTGAACTGATGTGCGCCGAACCAGCCGAACTGCTGGCGTGGGCGAGCGCGCACTGGAAAATCGAAAACGTGCCGACGCAGGCAGCGATTGCCAATCCTGCCGGCGCACCAGAAAATTGTCTGACCCCTGACCCCTGACCCCTGACCCCTGCCATGGCCCAACTTCCCTCCGCCGTCGAACAAGTCCTGCACGTACACGCGGCCTTCATCCATACCGTCGTCAATGCGCTGCGCGACCGCAGCCAGCTGCCCGACCTGAGGAAGCAGCTCGACGCCGCCGAGCAGGCCGGCTGGGCGCGGCTGGTCGGCGCGCTGCGCCACGTCATCGACGGCCGCCGCGATCCGTCGATCAAGCTGGGGCTGGACGAGGAAGACAGCATCCTGCTCGACGCCATCCTGCGCGGCCTCGACAACCCCGCCACCCTTCCGGCGCTTGACGTCCAGCCGGACGGCAGCAGCGCTGCCCCGGGCTTGGCCGCGCTGATCGATGCTTCGGCGCGTGGCGACGCGCAGGCGATGTCAGTGCTCGCCAACATGGCCGAACAGATGATGAAGGCGGGCGGCGACATGGCGCTCCTGGGTGGGCGCATGCGCCGACTGGTCAACGGCGAGCGCGATACCGACCAGCTGGTCGCCGGGATGGGGCCGCTGGGACGCGAGCTGCTGATCAGCCTGCTCGACGAACTGGCCAAGCTGCGCCCGCAGTAATCTCGCCAGGCTTGGACATCGCCACGATGCAGGCATGCGGGTCGCTTTGACAGCGCGCGCGCCTATCAGCTAAAATTCGCGGCTTTTCGGCAGTCCTCTGCCGGAAAAGCAATCCGTAAGGTGATGTAGCTCAGTCGGTTAGAGCATCGGATTCATAATCCGGGGGTCGGTGGTTCAAGTCCACCCATCACCACCAGTTTCCTTTTCGTCGCCGCAGTTAATCAAAGGCAGCGCGCGCCGAAATCCCTGCCCCCAGTCTATTCACTGTCCCGGCATATGATCCCAGCAACCGTAGTCGACCGCTTTCTACCTCGATCAAGCCCGCACGAATGCGGAGTTACGAGTCTCCCGGGCACTCCGCTGGAAGCGGGCAACGCTACGCACCCGCTGGCACGTCCGGTCGCGCGCCTGCCTTTGTCGCGCCTCCTTGCCTACCCCGGTAGGCTGCGTCGTTGCTTCGCGGCAGACACCCGCCCAAACGCTCCATCGGGTGCGTCCGACCACGGTTGCTAGGATCATGAAAAAAATCTACATCAAAACCTTCGGTTGTCAGATGAACGAGTACGACTCGGACAAGATGGCCGACGTGCTCAATGCGGCCGAAGGCCTGATCCTGACCGACACGCCGGACGATGCCGACGTGATCCTGTTCAACACCTGTTCGGTGCGCGAAAAGGCACAGGAAAAGGTGTTCCACGACCTCGGGCGGGTGCGCCACCTGAAAGCCGCCAACCCCAATCTGATCATCGGCGTCGGCGGCTGCGTGGCGTCGCAGGAAGGCGCGGCGATCGTCGCGCGTGCGCCCTTCGTCGACGTGGTGTTCGGCCCGCAAACGCTGCATCGGTTGCCGGAACTGATCGCGAAAAAGCGCGCGACCGGGCGCGCCCAGGTCGACATCAGCTTTCCCGAAATCGAGAAGTTCGACCACCTGCCGCCCGCGCGCGTCGAAGGCGCGTCGGCCTTTGTGTCGATCATGGAAGGCTGCTCCAAATACTGCACCTTCTGCGTGGTGCCCTACACCCGCGGCGAGGAAGTCTCGCGCCCGTTCGACGACGTCATCGCCGAAGTAGCCGACCTCGCCGGGCGCGGAGTGAAGGAAGTCACGCTGCTGGGGCAGAACGTCAACGCCTACCAGGGCGCGCTGGACGAGGGCGGCACCGCCGACCTCGCCTTCCTGCTGGAGATGGTGCACGAGATCCCCGGCATCGAGCGCATCCGCTACACCACCAGCCATCCGCGCGAAATGACGCAGCGGCTGATCGAGGCGTACGGCAAGCTGCCGAAACTGGTGTCGCATCTGCATCTGCCGGTGCAGGCTGGTTCCGACCGCATCCTGGCGGCGATGAAGCGCGGCCACAGCGTGCTCGAATTCAAATCGATAGTGCGCAAGCTGCGCGAACAGCGCCCAGACCTCTGTCTGTCGTCTGACTTCATCGTCGGCTTTCCGGGCGAGACCGAGGCCGATTTCGAGGCGACGATGAAGCTCATCGAGGAACTCGACTTCGACGCCAGCTTCTCCTTCATCTACAGCAAGCGCCCCGGCACGCCGGCGTCGGATTACCCGGACGACGTCGCGGCCGAGTTGAAAACGCAGCGGCTGATGAGGCTGCAGGCGCAGATCGAGGCGCAGGCGCAGGTGGTGAATCGCGCCATGGTCGGCACCCGGCAAAAAGTTTTGGTCGAAGGCCACGCCCGGAAAAATGCCGAAGAACTCGCCGGCCGCACCGACAACAACCGCATCGTCAACTTCGCCGGGCAGCCGTGCCTGATCGGGCAGTTCGTCGACGTCACCATCACCCAGGCCCTGCCGCACAGCCTGCGCGGCGAAGCCATCATCCTCGAAAGCGCCCACTCTTGAAAACCGACATCGTTGAACTGCGGCTGGCCCCGGAAGACAACCGGCGGCTGGCCAACCTGTGCGGGCCGATGGACGAGAACCTGCGCCAGATCGAGGCGGCATTCGACGTCACCATCGGCCGCCGCGGCGCCAGCTTCCGCTTCAGCGGCGATGCGGCGCGGGCGGAAAAGGGCGCACAGGCGATCGAGCATTTTTACAACCGCGCGCACGATGAGTTGAGTCTTGACGACATCCAGCTCGGCCTGGTCGAAATCACGCGCGGCCGCGCCGACGAGGAAGGCCCGGCGCTACGCACCCGCCGCGCCGACCTGCGCGCGCGCACCCCGCGCCAGGGCGAGTACATCGAGCAGATCCGCAGCCATGACATCACCTTCGGCGTGGGCCCGGCCGGCACCGGCAAGACCTATCTGGCCGTCGCCTGCGCAGTCGATGCGCTGGAACGCGAGCAGGTCAAGCGCCTGGTGTTGACGCGCCCGGCGGTGGAAGCCGGCGAGCGGCTGGGCTTTCTGCCGGGCGACCTCACGCAGAAGGTCGACCCGTATTTGCGCCCGCTCTACGACGCGCTGTACGACCTGATGGGCTTCGACAAGGTGACGCGGCTGATCGAGCGCCACGCGATTGAAGTGGCGCCGCTCGCCTTCATGCGCGGGCGCACGCTCAACCACGCCTTCATCATTCTCGACGAGGCGCAGAACACCACGGCCGAGCAGATGCAGATGTTCCTGACCCGCATCGGCTTCGGCGCGCGCGCGGTGGTGACGGGCGACCCGACGCAGATCGACTTGCCCAAGCACGTGAAGTCCGGGCTGATGGATGCCGTCGAGGTGCTGGGCGATGTGCGCGGGATCGCCTTCACCCATTTCCTGTCCGAAGACGTGGTGCGCCATCCGCTGGTTGGCCGCATCGTCGATGCCTATGCCGCGCGCCGCGCGGAAACGGAAGCGCGTGGCAAGTCCTGAATTCAGCCTGTCCGTGCAGTTTGCGAGCGAGGCGGATGACCTGCCGAGCCGCGCGCAAATTCGCCGCTGGGTCGCCGCCGCGCTGGAACACGCCGCCGAGATCACCGTGCGTGTCGTCGACGCCGAGGAAGCGCAGGCGCTCAACCAGGACTACCGCGACCGCGACTACGTGCCCAATGTGCTGACCTTCGAATACGGCGAGATCGCGCCCGGCGTGCTCGGCGGCGACGTCATGATCTGCGCCCCGGTGGTCGAACGCGAGGCGCGCGAACAGGGCAAGCCGCTCAAGGCGCATTACGCCCACATGACCATCCACGGCGTGCTGCACCTGCAGGGCTACGATCATATCGACCCGGCGGAGGCCGAAATCATGGAATCACGCGAAGTCGCTATACTGAAGCAGTTCCATCTCCCTAATCCCTATTTTTCCTGACCGTTACCCCATGGAGTCCGACAGTAGTCCCAAACCGAGCTTGCTCGAGCGCATCTCCCACTGGCTGATGCGCGAACCCGAAGACCGTGAGCAGCTGATCGAATTGCTGCACGGCGCCTACGAAAACAATCTGATGGATGCCGATGCGCTGGCGATGATCGAAGGCGTGCTGCAGGTGTCCGAAATGCGTGTCGGCGAGATCATGATTCCGCGCGCGCAGATGGACGTCATCGACATCAACGATGCGCCCGAAGTTTTCATTCCGCATGTCATCGAAACCGCGCACTCGCGCTTCCCGGTCATCGACAAGGACCGCGACGACGTCATCGGGATTCTGCTGGCCAAGGACCTGCTGCGGCATTACGCCGAGTCCGACAGCGATATCCGCGGCATGCTGCGCCCGACCGTGTTCATTCCCGAATCCAAGCGGCTCAATGTGCTGCTGAAGGAATTCCGTTCCAATCGCAACCACATCGCCATCGTCGTCGACGAATACGGCGGCGTGGCCGGGCTGGTGACGATCGAGGACGTGCTCGAGCAGATCGTCGGCGACATCGAGGACGAATACGACTTCGACGAAACCGAAGACAACATCATCCGCGAGAACGAGGGCGTGTTCCGCGTCAAGGCGGCCACCGAAATTGACGATTTCAACCAGACGCTCGGCGCGCATTTCTCCGATGAGGAATTCGACACCGTCGGCGGTCTCGTCGTCTCCCGCTTCGGTCACCTGCCCAAGCGCGGCGAGTCGGTCAAATTCGACGGTTTCCTGTTCAGCATATTGCGCGCCGACAGCCGCCGCCTGCACGCGGTGCGCGTGACCCGCCTGCCGCCGGAAGAGGACGCGCAACTGCCGCTGGTTTAGATCGGTTTGTCATCGCGAGGCCCCTTGGGGCCGTGGCGATCCAGCGTTCGTTGATTCCGCTGGCGTCTGGATTGCTTCGCTCCGCTCGCAATGACAATAAGCGGACTATTCAGCGTCTCGCTTAAAGAGAATGTCTACGGTCGCCCCGTACCAATCCCGCCAGCGGCGCAACGCCGCCCTTGGCTAACCCGATTACCTTGAACAACTCGCCCATCTCGGCGGGCGACACCAGCCGCTGCACCGCATTGGCCTGCGGCAGATACGCCGCCGCATCGGCGGGCGGGGTCTGCATCAGCAGCTCGGTGAGGCCGCTGTTCAACAGAAAACTCGCCTGGCTGGTGTAGCCCACGAGTTCCAGTCCGGCAGCCATTCCCGCCCGCGTCACCGCGCTGAAATCGACGTGCGCGGTCAGGTCGCACAATCCCGGCAGATAAAACGGATCGTCCAGCGCGCGGTGGCGGTAATGCGCGCGCAGCGTGCCCATGTGGCGCTGCGGGTGGTAGTACTCGCTCTGTCCAAAACCATAGTCGATCATCAGGATCAGGCCGCGATCCAGGCATTGAGCGAGCGAGGTGATCAGCGCGTCGGCCGCCAGGTTGATTTCGGAGAAATAGCCGGGCGCGAGATTCAGCGCGTCGGCGCGGGCGCGCAGCAGGGGGTCGGCGATAGGGCGGTCCTGCCACGCGAACGCATCGCCTTCGAGCACCACGCCACGTGCAAGCGGCGTGGTGCTCGTCCAGTGCACCAGTTCCACCGGCAGCGCGTCGAGCACCTCGTTGCCGAGGATAACGCCGCTGAAGTGCACGGGCAGCGCGTCCAGCCACTGCACCCGGTCGGCGAGCTGCGGCAGCTCTCGCGCCAGCGTTTCCTGCTGGCGTTGACGCAGGTCGGCACTTACTTCGAGGATGCAATAACGCGCCGGCAATGCACCGAGCCGTTCCAGTTCGCCCAGCATATCCACCGCCAGCCGTCCGCTGCCCGCGCCCAGCTCCAGCACCTCGCCGCCGGTCTTGTCCCCGACAGGGGGTTCCGCCAGCACCGGCGCAATGGCGTGCGCCAGCGTGCGGCCGAACAGCGGCGTCATTTCCGGCGCGGTGACGAAGTCGCCCGCCGCGCCGAACTTCATCGCGCCGGCGGCGTAGTAGCCGAGGCCGGGCGCGTACAGCGCCGCTTCCATGTAACGCGAGAAGGGGATCCAGCCGCCCGCCTCGGCGATCAGTGCGCGCAGATGCGCGGCCACGCGCTGGCTGTGCGCAAGGGCGTCAGGGGTGGGGGCGGGCAACATGCGGATGACTTCATGGATAATGCGGAATCCAGGGACTATAAGGGCGAACCCCGATGCATGGCAAAGTGGTGTTGATAACCGGCGGGGCCAAGCGCGTGGGCGCTGCATCGGCGCGCCTGCTGCAAGCGGCAGGCGCCAACCTGATGATCCACTACCGGAGCTCGGCGACCGATGCGCGGGCGCTGCAGGATGAATTGAATCTCATCCGCCCCGATTCGGTGGCGCTGATCCAGGCCGACCTGCACGACACCGGCGGCCTGCCCGGCCTGGTCCACCAGACCGTCGCCACCTTCGGCGGGCTCGACGTGCTGCTCAACAACGCCTCGAGCTTCTATCCCACGCCGGTCGGCGATATCACCGAAAAGGACTGGATCGACCTCATGGGCACCAATCTCAAGGCGCCCATGTTCCTGTCGCAGGCCGCCGCCCCCGAACTCAAGAAACGCCACGGCTGCATCATCAACATCACCGACATCCACGCCGACCGGCCGATGAAAAGCTATGTCGTCTATTCCGTCGCCAAGGCCGGCCTGGTGGGGCTGACCAAGTCGATGGCGCGCGAGCTCGCACCCGAAGTGCGCGTCAACGGCATCGCGCCGGGGCCGATCATGTGGCCCGAAGGCGACTCGAATTTCGACGAGGTCTCGCGCCAGCGCATCGTCTCGCACACCATGCTGAAACGCGCCGGCGATCCCAGTGACATCGCGCTGGCGGTGCGCTTCTTCGCGATGGACACGCACTACGTGACGGGGCAGATTCTGGCGGTGGACGGCGGGCGCAGCGCGAAACTTTGATGACGCGTCAGCACGGCTTTCGCCTGCGACGTTTCATCCGTTCACGCGATGCCCACCATGGAGTGAGCGCTGTCGCAGATCACCGACAGCGGACTCATCAGGCTTCGATCAGCCCTGACGTTTTCCTGCTGCGTTGCGCGCCAGGGTGGAGCCGAAATGGATCTGTTCCAGTCCCGATGCCTTCTCTTGAACCGGTTCAGTCGTCGTGGTTTGCGCGGTGACTTCCGGTAGTTTGGCCACACTGGCGCCACCGGAAAGCGTCGCCACGTCACCGGAAATGGTGCCGCCTTCCTCGATCATCATCGCCCCATAGCGGATCACGCCGGAGACCCTGCCGGTGGCGTAAATCACCAGCCGTTTGCGGGCGGTCAGCTCGCCTTCGAAGGTGCCGCGCACTTCCGCCACGTCGATTTCGGCCTTGCCCGAAAACACGCCGCCTTCGGCGATGCGGATATCACGGCTGTTCATCGACGCTTCCACGCGGCCTTCCACCACCAGAATTTCGCAATCGGTGATTTCAGAGCCCTTCAGCTTGATGTTCGGTCCGACGATGAGCTTGTTGCCATCTTCGACCGGCTCGGATTTTTTGGCCTCCAGATACTCCGCCTTGGGGGCCTCGACCGGCGCGGGAGCCGCGGCCGGTTTGGCGGATTCGAGCGCCGAATGGCTCGTCCTGTTTGAATCGGTTCTTGAATTGCTGGTATTGCCGGGTTGCATGAAGTTTTTGAGCATGGGTTGGTCTCTCTTGGCAACTGGTTGGAACGTGGGTGAAACGCCTGGTGTGGTTGCGCCCGGAATTGGGCGCACCGACTAAGAGCAACAGACGGGCCAGCAGTCAAAACCGGTTGATAAACAGGCGGATAGGGAATCTGGCCGGCTTGCTCAGGGCAAAAAACAGGGCAAAACGTCGCTCATTGGCGACGCCGAATCCGGCTGGTTTGGAGAATGATTCGTTAAAACAAAAAGATAGGCGGAATTGAGTGCGTCGTCAGATGGCGACATGCGGCACGACCGCTGCGACATCACGTTGGGGGCGCTTATGCCGTTACACGCACCTTCCCCCGGCTGACGCTCTCCCCGTCCCCGGGACGCAGCGACCAGAACGACAGCGATGACAGCATGGTCAAGCCGCCCAGCGTCAGAAAGGCGTAGTGCAGCGCGGTCGTCACCGCCGCGCGGTCGGTCTGCGGCAGGTCGCCCAGATACCAGCCGGCGATCAGCGAGCCGACGGCCAGTCCGAAGCTCATCGACATCTGCTGCATCGAACTGGAGATGGTGCTGGCCATGCTCGAATCGGGCGTATTGATGTCGGCAAAGGCCATCGAATTCATGCTCGTGTATTGCAGCGAATTGAAAAAGCCCATGGCCAGGCCCAGCAGCACGATCAGCCCAATCGGAGCAGCCGGGGTCACCAGCGAAAAGAGGCAGACGACGATCCCGATCATCACCGTATTCACGATCAGGATGCGCCGGTAGCCAAAGCGTGCCAGCACCCGCGAAGAGATGAACTTCATGAATATTGCCGCCGCTGCGGTCGGCATCATCAGCAGGCCCGACTGCCAGGCGGGCATGCCGAGGCCGAGCTGATAGAGCAGCGGCAGCAGAAAGGGCATGCCACCCACCCCCAGACGCGTGATGAAGCCGCCCATCACCGACACGCGAAATGTGCGCACCCGGAACAGCGCCAGCCGCAGCAGCGGATGCGGCGTTTGGCTGGCATGCCAGACATACGCGGCCAGCAGGCCTAGGCTGAGTGCCAGCAGAAGCGCGCCCGAGATCGCGTCGACCTGATGCTCGCCGAAGATTTCCAGCAGCCAGGACAACAGCGCTGCGCCGCTGCCGAACAGGACCAGACCGACGACATCCAGCGGGCGCCGCGTATCGCTTCGGTAATCCGGCATGTAGCGATGCGCCAGCCACAGCGCCACCAGTCCCACCGGCACGTTGATGAAGAAGATGTAGTGCCACGAAAGCCAGTGCACGATCAGGCCGCCGACCGTGGGCCCGAGCATCGGCCCGATCAGCGCCGGGATGATGACGAAGTTCATCGCCCGCAACAGTTCTGCTTTGGGAAAGGTGCGGATGATCGCCAGCCGCCCCACCGGCATCATCATCGCCGCGCCCACGCCCTGCAGAATGCGCCCCGCCACCAGCATCGGCGCGTTCTGCGCCAGGCCGCACAGAATCGAGGCAAAGGTGAACACGGCGACCGCGATGCCGAACACGCGGCGCGTGCCGTAGCGGTCCGCCATCCAGCCGCTCACCGGGATGCACACCGCCAGGCTCAGGATGTAGCTGGTCACCACCGCCTTCAAGCTCAACGGCGTCACCTGGAGACCGTCCGCTATCGCCGGCACCGCCGTGTTGACGATGGTGGTATCGAGCCCCTCCATGAACAGCGCCACGGCCACGACCCAGGGCAGGTAGGTTTTGACCGTGGAGGAATTCATTGGTATGGGCAGGGAATAGGCGGTTTTAGTCAGTTCAGTTTACGTCAGGCTCGGACTTGCCAACTGGCATCGGCCATGGCCGACACTTGCTGCGTATGCGTTATTGACTCTGAGCCGCCGACGAAGACTACGCCGCGCGGTGTTGTTCCACGTACTCGCGCAATGCTTCGTCCATGCGCGATTGCCAGCCCTCACCCGTGGACTTGAAATACGCCACGACTTCGGGACTGTAGCGAACCGAAACCAGCAGTTTCTTGTTGTCCGATTTGGGCCGGCCACGCAGCGTGCGCAGCGG
>JAUXVT010000027.1 GCA_030680405.1 Thiobacillus sp.
TCTCGCCCAAAGCCGCTTGGCGAACCGCCTCAAGCTTGAATTCTCGGCTATACCTTGTGTACGGTTTCCGTTGCATGTAACACTCATCACAGAGCAAGTATTGCTCTTTCCGGTGTGTCCATCAAACGTAGGGAAGATCAAACCCGGTCTTTCCCGCTTCGCCCATTCCTTCACATCACGCAACAGCAAGAAGCAGCAATTAATATTGCACCACCGCCGGATCAAGGCTGCGCCACAAATACCAGGTGGCGACGGTGCGCCAGGGCGCGTGGCGTTCGCCGTGCTGGCGCAGGCTTTTTGGAGTGGGACGTTCGCCGCCCAGATAATGCAGGGCGACGGCCTTTTGCAGGCCGATGTCGTCGACAGGCCAGACGTCGGGGCGGCGCAGGTTGAAGATGAGGAACATCTCGGCGGTCCAGCGGCCGATGCCGCGCACGTCGATGAGTTCGGCGATCACCGCTTCATCTTCCATTTTTTTCCAGCGCGTTGGTTCGACGCGGCCATCGGTGAAATGCCTGGCGAGGTCGCGCAGGTATTCCGCCTTGCGGCGCGACAGGCCGCAGGCGGCAAGCGCGTCCAGTTCCAGCGTGGCGACATGTTCGGGGCTGATGGTCTCTGCGTAAGCGGCGAAGCGCACCCACACGCTGCCGGCCGCCTTGACCGATATCTGCTGGCCGACAATGGCGCGGGCGAGGGTCTGGAACGGGTCGCCGCGATTGCCGAGCACGCAATCGGGATAACGCGCAATCAGCGCGGCCATCACCGGGTCGGCAGCGGTGAGTTCAGCGCAGGCGGTTTGCCAGTATGGAGGCGGGCGGGTTCTCACGAAAAATCATTTATCCGCGAAGGACGCGAAGAAACACGAAGAAAACCCAGGGGAACACCAGGTTTTTTCCTTCGCGTCCTTCGCGGACAAGGTCTTTCCGCATCACAACAGGATGATGTCGTATTGTTCCTGCGGGTAGGTGGTCTCGACCTGCATCGACACCGGCTTGCCAATGAAGTCGATGAGCTGGGCGAGGCTGCCGGACTCCTCGTCGAGGAACAGGTCGATCACGCTTTGCGAGGCGACGATGCGGTATTCGCGCGCATCGAACTGGCGCGCCTCGCGCAGGATTTCGCGCAGCACGTCGTAGCACACGGTCTGCGCGGTCTTGATTTCGCCGCGTCCGGCGCAGGTGGGGCAGGGCTCGCACAGTACGTGCGCCAAAGACTCCCGCGTGCGCTTGCGGGTCATCTCGACCAGCCCCAGCGCGGAGAAGCCGCTGACGGTGCTGCGGGTGGGGTCGCGCGCCAGCGTTTTCTTCAGTTCGGTCAACACCGCTTCCTGGTGCTCGGCGTTGTCCATGTCGATGAAGTCGATGATGATGATACCGCCGAGGTTGCGCAGGCGCAGCTGCCGCGCGATGGCCTGCGCGGCTTCGAGATTGGTCTTGAATATGGTGTCGTCGAAGTTGCGCGTGCCGACGAAGCCGCCGGTGTTGACGTCGACCGTGGTCAGTGCCTCGGTCTGGTCGATGATGAGGTAGCCGCCCGATTTCAGGTCGACGCGGCGCCCCAGCGCCTTGGCGATTTCATCCTCGATGGCGTGCAGATCGAACAGCGGCCGGTCGGCGCCGAAATGCTGCAGTTTGTCGAGCACGGCAGACGTGTAGTTCTGCGCGAACTCGGCCATGCGCTGATAAGTTTCACGCGAGTCGATGAGGATGCGGCTGGTGTCGCGGTTGACGAAGTCGCGCAGCACACGCAGCGACAGGTCAAGGTCCTGATACAGCAGGCACGGCACGACGCAGTTGACGCGCGACTGGATGCTGCTCCACAGCCGCCGCAGGTAGTCGATGTCGGCCTGCATTTCGGCGTCTTCCGCGGTCTCGGCCATGGGGCGCACGATGAAGCCGCCGGTGGCGTCCGCCGGCATCAGCTGGTGCAGCTTCTGGCGCAGCAGTTCGCGCTCTTCCTCGCCTTCGATTTTCTGCGAAATTCCGATATGGGTTTCCTGCGGCAGATACACCAGATAGCGTCCGGCAAAGCTGATCTGCGTCGAGAGCCGCGCACCCTTGGTGCCGATCGGGTCCTTGATCACCTGCACCATGAGCGACTGGCCTTCGTGCAGGATCTGCTCGATTGGACGCTCGGGTTCGCTGCCGTGGCGCTCTTCCCAGATGTCGGCTACGTGCAGAAAGGCCGCGCGTTCCAGGCCGATGTCGATGAAGGCCGACTGCATCCCCGGCAGCACGCGCACCACGCGCCCCATGTAGATGTTGCTTACCAGCCCGCGGCATTGCGCGCGCTCGATGTGCAGTTCCTGCACCGCGCCCAGGTGCAGCACGGCGACGCGGGTTTCCTGCGGGGTGACGTTGACGAGGATTTCTTCGCTCATGGTGGGATGGTCGGTGCGCTTAGACGGCGAGGCCGAAGGCTCTCAATAGGACAGCAGTGTCATATAACGGCAAACCCATGATGCCGCTGTGGCTGCCGTCAATATGTTCGATAAACGCACCGGCGCGCCCCTGGATGGCGTAGGCACCGGCCTTGCCGAGGTATTCGCCGGTTTCCAGATAGCGCGCGATGGTGGCGGCGTCGAGCGCAACAAGCCTGACATGGCTGGACGACAGGCGCAGTTCCAGCCGGTCTTCATGCTGCACCGCCACCGCGGTATGCACCTGATGCTGGCGACCGGACAGGCGCGTCAGCATGGCTTCGGCCTCGGTGCGGACGGCCGGCTTGCCGAGGATGGCCCCATCCAGTTCGATCACCGTATCCGCACCCAGCACCGGAAAGCGCAGCAGGTGGCGCAACTCCACCGCGCGCCAGCCGCAGGCGGCCTTTGCGGTCGCCATGCGCTGCACGAAATCGAGCGCGGCCTCGCCGGCGCGCGGGATTTCGATGACGTCCATGCGGCCACGCACGGCACGCAGCGGCAGCACGTCGAAGGCGACCCCGATCTGCTTCAGGAGTTCGCGCCGCCGTGACGATTGCGAAGCCAGATAGATTCGTTTATCAACCAGCATCTCGTTATGTTCCCTCAATCCCGATGGTAGGGATGCCCCTTGATAATGCATACGGCACGATATAACTGCTCGACCAGCATCACTCGCGCCAGCGCATGCGGCAACGTCAGTTTCGACAGTCCCATCTGCTTGCCGGCGCGCGCTTTTACGCTGTCGTCGAGGCCATCCGCCCCGCCGATCACGAACGCCGGAGACACTCCCTCGGCCATCCAGCCTTGCAGCCACGTTGCCAACTCGCGCGTGGTCACCTGCGTGCCGCGCTCGTCGAGCACCACCGGCACGCAGCCGGCAGGCAGCACGGCCAGGATGCGCTCGGCTTCCAACTGCCGCGCCCGCGCGCCGTCCTCCCCGGCCACGCGATGCCCCGGCTTGATCTCGGTCAGCAGCAGCGGCAGGTCGGGGGGCATGCGGCGCGCATAGTCGTCGCAGCCCAAGTTGATCCAGCCCGGCATCTTGTGGCCGACGGCAATCAGGTACAGCTTCACCCGGGGTTTATGCGGGCTTGTTCCGCGCGCGTGCAGCTTCGGCCGCGCCCCACAGCTCTTCCAGATTGTAATGCGTGCGCACGGCGGGCAGCATCGCATGGACGATCACGTCGCCGAGGTCGAGCAGCACCCAGTCACCGGTTTCTTCACCTTCCGTGTTACCCACGTATTCATCCGCTTCTTTCATCTTGACGCGCACATTGTCGGCGAGTGCGCGCGTTTGGCGGTTGGACGTGCCACTGGCGATCACCATGCGCTCGAACAGCGAGGTGAGCTTGCCGGTATCGATCACGGTGATGTCTTGCGCCTTGACGTCCTCGAGGGCGTCGACGATCAGTTTGATTTTGTCTTCAATGTTCATGTGTGTAGGTAAAGTTGGTGTTCGTGAATATAGTCGAGCACGACGTCAGGCAGCAGATAACGTGCGCTGCCGTGCCGTGCCAGGGTGTCGCGGATGGCGGTGGCTGAAATATCCAGCGGCGTCATCTGCCGCAACAGCACCGAGCCGGCCGAGCCGGCGGCCACCTGCCGTTGCGATACTTCGTTTTTCAAAACTTCCGGCATGGCGTCGGACTGCATCAGCTGCGCACCGGGACGCGCGGCTACCGCGAGATGCGCCAGTTCGAACAGCTGCCGCCATTCGTGCCAGCTCGGCAGACCCAGAAACGCATCCGCCCCCAGCAGCAGCCACAGTGGCGGTTCGTCGCCCAGCTCGGCGCGCAAGGTGGCCAGCGTGTCGACCGTGTAGCTCGGGCGCGGGCTCTGCACTTCGCGCGCATCCACGGCAAAGCGCGGGTTGCCGGCAATCGCACGGCGCACCATCTCCAGCCGGTGGGTGGCCGCAGTGCGCGGTGCCCCGCGGTGCGGCGGCTGCCCGGCGGGGATGAACACGACCCGGCTCAAGCCGATCCCTTCCGCCATTTCCTCGGCCAGCCGTAGATGGCCGAAGTGGATGGGGTCAAAGGTGCCGCCGAAAATGCCAATGGGCTGCATCGCTTATCCGCGTACGTGGCCATCCCCCAGCACCACCCATTTCTGGCTGGTGAGGCCCTCCAAGCCGACCGGACCGCGAGCGTGGATCTTGTCGGTGGAAATGCCGATCTCGGCGCCGAGACCATATTCGAAGCCGTCGGCAAAGCGGGTGGAGGCGTTGACCACGACGCTGGCCGAATCGACCTCGCGCAGGAAGCGGCGCGCGCGGCCGTAGTCCTCGGTGACGATGGCGTCGGTGTGCTGCGAGCCGTGGGTGTTGATGTGGATCATGGCGGCGTCGATGTCGTCGACCACCTTGACCGCGATGATGGGGCCGAGATATTCCTCGGTCCAGTCGGCTTCCACCGCGGCTTTCAGCTTGTCCGCCGCAATGCCTGCGCCCTGCAGGATCGCCAGCGCTTCTGGGCAGCAGCGCATTTCGACGCCCTTGCCGGCCAGCATGTGGCCGATCTCCGGCAACGCGACGGCGGCCACGCCGCGCGCAACCAGCAGCGACTCGGTGGTGTTGCAGGTGCCGTAGCGCTGGGTCTTGGCGTTTTCGACGATCTTCACTGCCTTCGCGAGATCGGCGCGGTCGTCCACATACACGTGGCAGTTGCCGTGCAGGTGCTTGATCACCGGCACCCGCGCCTCGCCGGTGATGCGCTCGATCAGCCCCTTGCCGCCGCGCGGCACGATGACATCCACATAATCCTTCATGGTGATGAGTTCGCCCACCGCGGCGCGGTCGGTGGTCTCGATCACCTGCACCACGCTGGCGGGCAACCCGGCGACTTCCAGCCCCTCGCGCACGCAGGCGGCGATGGCCTGGTTGGAATGCAGCGCCTCGGAGCCGCCGCGCAGGATTGCCGCGTTGCCCGATTTCAGGCACAGCCCGGCGGCGTCCGCGGTCACGTTGGGGCGCGCCTCGTAGATGATGCCGATGACGCCGAGCGGCACCCGCATCTTGCCGACCTGGATGCCCGAGGGGCGGAATTTCAGACCGTCGATCTCGCCGACCGGATCGGGCAGCGCAGCAATCTGCTCCAGCCCTTCGGCCATCCCCGCTACCGCTTTTTCATTGATCTGCAGCCGGTCGAGCAGCGCGGCGTCGAGCCCGCTGGCGCGTGCGTGCTCCATGTCGCGCGCATTCGCTTCCAGCAGCTTGGCGGCATCGCGCCGGATCGCTGCCGCCATCGCCAGCAAGGCACGATTTTTCTGGTTGGTGTCGGCGCGGGCAATTGCGCGCGAAGCTTCGCGCGCCTGTTTGCCCACCGTCTGCATGTAGCTTTTAACGTCCATCATATTTTTCCATTGCTCGGCTGCGGAATGGCCAAAGTCAGCCCCATGCGCAACAGCGTGTCCCAGGGATCGCCCACGCGCTCCAGCCCCTTGGCCTGGCGGTCGATCAGCGCCAGGTCGGCCAGTGCAGATTCGACCCGCCCCAGACTCAGGCGTTTCACCGCCCGTTCGATCTGCGGCGCGCGCTGCTTGTCGCGCCCCCACAGGGTCCGCATCACGCCGGACAGGCTGTCGCCTTGCGCCACCGCCAATTTTAGCCTGAGCAGCAGTTGTACCGCCGACGACACCTGCCACAGGATGGCGGGCACCGCTTCGCCGGCATCCTTGAGATCGGTCACCACCTGCGCAAAGCGTGCGCCGTCGCCCGCATACAGCGCGTCCTGCAGGGCGTCGGCCTCCAGGCGACTGACGTCGACCACCGCATGCTCGACGTCGGCCAGCGTCACTGCACCTGGTGGCAGCAGCAGCGCGAGCTTGTCGATTTCCTGCTGGGCGGCGAGCAGGTTCCCCTCGACCTGATCGGCCAGAAATTCCAGCGCGGCGCGGTCGGCGCGCAAGCCCTGTTTGACGAGCCGCCGGTCGATCCAGGCGGGCAGCTGGGCACGGTCGATCGGCCGCGCCTCGACCACCACGCCCGCCGCCGCCAGGGCGGAAAACCAGCGACTTTTCATGGCCTTCCAGTCCAGCCCCGGCAAGCTGATGAGGGTGAGCGTGTCGGCGGGCAGCCTGGCGGCATAGGTCTCCAGCGCCTTGGCGCCATCGACGCCGGGCTTGCCGGACGGGATGCGGATTTCGGTCAGGCGGCGCTCGGCGAACAGCGACAAATTGTCACTGCTGGCAAAAATGCCCTGCCAATTGTAGCGCCCCTGCACGGTAAAAATCGTGCGTTCGCTGTGCGCTGCCGCGCGCGCCGCCGCGCGAATAGCATCGCCCGCTTCCTGCGCCGCCAGAGGCTCCTCGCCCACAACCACGTAGAGCGCGGCCAGGCCGCGCGCAAGCTGGTCGGGTAAACGTTCGGCCGGGATGTTCAAGAGGTGCCGTTTCCAGGGCGCAGGCTTTGCAGACGGCGCATGATCCGCAGCGCCGCGCTGTCTTCCATGTCGCGATACAGCAGCTGCTCTTCGGCCGACTTGGCCAACAGCTGCGAGTCGTCGTACGTCATGTCGCGGTTGAATTCGATGACCTCGGCCGCCGCCAGCGTGCGCCCGTCCTTGCCGCTGATGCTGTAGGTCAGCCGCAAACCGAGCCGGTATTCGGTGACGCGCCCGGCGCCGGACAGCGAGAGGATGGTCTTGCTGCGCGCTTCCTGGCCGAGTTGCAGCACAGCCTCGGCTTCGCCAGCGCTCGCGGCCAGGCGGGTGTGCTTGTTCGCGATCAGGGTATTGCGGATGCGCTGCGCCACCACGCTGCCGGGCGGCGCGTCGATATACAGGCTGGCAAACGGGATGCCCTCCAGACGGCGCAACTGGAAGCCGCACCCCGCAGCGAGCGCCGCAGGAAAGGCGGCGAGGAAGAGACGACGGTTCATACGACGATATTAACCAAACGCCCCGGCACCACCACCACTTTTTTCGGCGGCTTGCCCTCCAGATATTTCTGCGCCGCCTCGCTTGCCAGCGCGGCCGCCTCGATCGCCTCGCGCGTCGCCGTCGCCGCAACGCGGATCTGCCCGCGCAGCTTGCCGTTGACCTGCAGCATGAACTCGATCTCGTCCTGCACCAGCGCGGCCTCGTCCACCGCCGGCCAGGCCATTGCGGCGCCCGGCTTGAGTTCGGCATAGAGCGCCTCGCTGATGTGCGGCACCATGGGCGCGAGCAGCGCGACCGCCGCTTCGAGCGCTTCCTGCCGCACGCTGCGGGTGGTGGCGTCGTCGCCGTCCAGCCTGGCCAGCGCGTTCATCAGTTCCATCACCGCAGCGATCGCGGTGTTGAACTGCTTGCGGCGCTCGATGTCGTCGCTGACCTTCTGGATCGTCTGGTGCAGCTGGCGGCGCAGGGTTTTAGCCGCTTCCGGCAGCTCGCCGCCGGCAAACGCCGCGACCGCGCCGCCCTGCACGTGCTCGTACGCCATCTTCCACAGCCGCTTCAGAAAGCGGTGCGCGCCCTCGACGCCGGCGTCCGACCATTCCAGGCTTTGTTCCGGCGGGGCGGCGAACATGGTGAACAACCGCGCGGTGTCGGCGCCGTACTGGTCAATCAGCGCCTGCGGGTCGACGCCGTTGTTCTTCGACTTCGACATCTTTTCGGTGCCGCCGACGATCACCGGCTGGCCGTCGGATTTCAGCCGCGCGCCGCTTTCATCGACCACCACGTCAGCCGGGTTGAACCAGATTTTCTTGCCGTCAGGCGCTTCGCGGTAAAACGTGTCGGCGATCACCATGCCCTGCGTCAGCAGGTTGACGAAAGGCTCATCCCCCGCCACCAGGCCTTCGTCGCGCATCAGCTTGTGGAAGAAGCGCGCGTACAGCAGGTGCAGGATCGCATGCTCGATGCCGCCGATGTACTGGTCGACCGGCAGCCATTTGTTGGCGCGCGCGTCGAGCATGCCGCCGTCGAAATTGGGGCATGCGTAGCGCGCGTAGTACCAGGACGACTCTACGAAGGTATCCATGGTGTCGGTCTCGCGGCGCGCCGGCGCGCCGCACTTCGGGCAGCTGCAGTCGACGAAGTCGGCGCGCTTGTTGAGCGGATTGCCTGCACCGTCCGGCACCACGTCTTCGGGCAGCACCACCGGCAATTGCTCGGCCGGCACCGGCACGTCGCCGCAGCTGTCGCAGTAGATGATCGGGATCGGGCAGCCCCAATATCTTTGTCTTGAGATACCCCAGTCGCGCAGGCGGAACTGGATTTTCTTTTCGCCCAGGTTCAGCGCGGCGAGGTCGGCAGCGATGGCGTCGACAGCTGCGGTGTAATCGAGCCCGTCGTACTTGCCCGACTTCACGCACACGCCATTTTTTTCTTCGTACCAAACCTGCCAACGCTCGGGAGTGAATTGGCTACCCGAAAGCACTTGCTCACACTGAGCGAGCCCCTTTTCTGTGAGGCCACCCGCTTTGATTGCTTTCTTAGCTTCCCTTATATCACCAGCCTCAATCACCTGCTTGATCGGCAGGTCATATTTCTGCGCAAAGCCGAAATCGCGCTCGTCGTGCGCTGGCACCGCCATCACCGCACCCTCACCGTAGCTCATCAACACATAGTTGCCGACCCACACCGGGATCGATTCGCCGGTGAGCGGATGGGTGACTTTCAGGCCGGTGTCCATGCCCTTCTTTTCCATCGTCGCCATGTCGGCTTCGGCCACGCTGCCCTGCTTGCATTCGGCGATGAAGGCGGCGAGTGCGGGATTGTCCCGGGCCGCGCGGGTGGCGAGCGGATGCTCGGCGGCGACGGCGACGAAGGTCACGCCCATGAGGGTGTCGGCGCGAGTGGTGAACACCCACAGCTTGTCCTGCTTGCCGTCGAATTCAAGCGGAAAGGCCAGCCGCACGCCGACGCTCTTTCCGATCCAGTTAGCCTGCATGGTCTTCACCCGCTCCGGCCAGCCCGGCAGGCTGTCGAGTCCGCTCAGCAGTTCGTCGGCATACTGGGTGATGCGGAAGAAATACATCGGGATGTCGCGCTTTTCGACCAGCGCGCCGGAGCGCCAGCCGCGGCCGTCGATCACCTGCTCGTTGGCGAGCACGGTCGCATCGACCGGGTCCCAGTTGACCATCGCCATCTTCTTGTAGATCACGCCCTTTTCGAACAGGCGGGTGAACAGCCACTGTTCCCAGCGGTAGTAGTCCGGCTTGCAGGTGGCGAGCTCGCGCGACCAGTCGATGGCAAAGCCCAGCGCCTGCAGCTGCGTGCGCATATGGTCGATGTTGGCGTAGGTCCAGGCGGCGGGCGGCACGTTGTTGGCGATCGCTGCGTTTTCCGCCGGCAGGCCGAAGGCGTCCCAGCCCATCGGCTGCATCACGTTGAAGCCGCGCATGGCGTGGTAGCGCGCCAGCACGTCGCCGATGGTGTAGTTGCGCACGTGGCCCATGTGCAGCCTGCCCGAAGGGTAGGGGAACATCGACAGGCAATAGTATTTGGGGCGATCGGAGTCGTCGCGGGCACGGTAGGTCTGGCTGGCCGTCCACTGCACCTGCGCGGCGTGTTCGATTTCCGATGGGAGGTATTTTTCTTGCATTGCAATAACCGCACATAATCAAGGCGGCGATTATACCCGCCCGACCGACCGCATCGCCTGAACGCACGCGTCGGGCCGTGCCATCTGGTGCCCGTTGCAATGGGCATTTATCATCCCCGGGTGCCCTTCCCGCAGTGGCCGGCTGGTTCGCTTTCAACCACCCAAAGGAGACCTCATGAAAACGCTGCTTCTGCTCACCCTGCTTGCCACCTCCCTGCCTGCCATGGCAGCCCAGCCCGACCTGCTGCCGGTCAAGCAGATCAGCCTGGAACTCGCCCGCGACATCGCCATGGCCTCGGTCGAAGCCTGCCGCAAGGACGGCTACAACGTCTCCGCCGTGGTGCTAGACCGCGCCGGCAACGTGCAGGCCGCGCTGCGCGACAGCCTGGCGGCGCGTCACACGCTGGAAATCGCCGCGCGCAAGGCTGGCATGAGCATCATGTCCGGCAACGACTCCGGCGAATTCCGCGCCGCGCGCGGCGACATTCGCCCCGAGCTCAACCACATCGACGGCCTCATCGTGATGGACGGCGCATTGCCGATCCGCGCCGCCGGCAGCCTAATCGGCGCCGTGGGGGTATCAGGCGCCCCCGGCGGCGAGAAGGACGCCGCCTGCGCCGCCGCGGCGCTGAAAAAGGTGGAGGAGCGGCTCGAATTCGCCATGTAAGGCCGACTAACCGGGGCTTCCGCGCGCGGGTGACAAGCCAACCCCCGCGCGGGTAGTGCGTGGTTGTTGGCGCTTTAGCGCCTCTACTACCACGGCCTACCCCTTGCGGGTAAAATGCGGCGTTTGCGCTTAATTTTCACCCATCCTTCAGGGAGTCCCAACACATGTCCAAGAAGCATCCCGTCATTGCGGTCACGGGTTCATCCGGCGCCGGCACCACCACCGTCAAGCGCGCGTTCGAGCACATCTTCTTCCGCGAAAAAATCAACGCCGCCGTGATCGAGGGCGACAGCTTCCACAGCCTGTCGCGGGTCGACTTCAAGGAAGCCGTGAAGAAAGCCGAAGGCGAAGGCAACGTGCACTTCAGCCACTTCGGCCCGCAGGCCAACCACTTCGACAAGCTGGCCGAACTGTTCAAGACCTACGGCGAAACCGGCAGCGGTAAGAAGCGCTACTACATCCACAGCGACGAAGAAGCCGCCGAGCACAACACGCGCCTCAACACCAGCCTCAACCCCGGCGAGTTCACCCCGTGGGAAAACGTGCCCGCCAGCTCCGACGTGCTGTTTTACGAAGGCCTGCACGGCCTGGTGAAAACCGATGACGTCGACGTGTCCAAACACGTCGACCTCGGCATTGGCGTGGTGCCCATCGTCAACCTCGAATGGATCCAGAAAATCCACCGCGTCGGCGCCGAGCGCGGCTATTCCGCCGAGGTCCTCGTCGACACCATCCTGCGCCGCATGCCGGACTACGTGAACTACATCACCCCGCAGTTCTCGCGCACCGACATCAACTTCCAGCGCGTGTCCACCGTCGACACGTCCAACCCCTTCATCTCGCGCGATATCCCCACGCCGGATGAAAGCTTCATCGTGATCCGCTTCCGCGAACCCGATGGCGTCGACTTCCCCTACCTGCTGAACATGATCTGCAACTCCTTCATGTCGCGCCGCAACACCATCGTGGTCCCTGGCGGCAAGATGGGTTTCGCCATGGAGCTGATCCTGGCGCCGATCATCCAGGACATGATCGCGAACAAGAACAAGTAGAGCGTGGTTGTTGACGCTTCAGCGTCTTTAGAGCGTGGTTGTATTGCCGATTCATCGGCAATACAACCACGGCCTCCTCCTTGCGGGGGCAACCACGGCCTGCCCCTTGCGGGCAAGCAGGTTTTGCTTGAATGAAAAACGGAGCCAGGTGGCTCCATTTTTTTTTGGTGAATGGCCGAGTGTGATCTTATCCAGCCTGTCACTGCTTGCTGCTCAACAGTCCGCGAAGCAAAGGAAGCAGTCATGCCCATACAGCTGCGTGGCCGACACATCCGTGCCCATTGCGGTCATACAGACCAACGTGGATCGACCGTTCAGTTCCGCCAAGAGCGGTCAACCTCTCTTTATTTCTGCGTGTTACATGTATGAGCTACCTTACCCTACGCCACGCAAAATCGGGGGCTAGCCGCGGTCAACGCCTTGTCGTCAATCCCGCTGGCTGTGTGCGCTGCCAGCGCCGGATTCATCATTCATTCTGCAGTGGCGCCTGGCTTGTGCGCGCTTCCAGTGCGGCCAATTCAGCGGACTCGGCATCGGTAAAAACACGCGAGCGGGTGTGGAAGGCCTTGCCTTCCGGCCCTTCCAGCGAGAACGTGCCGCCGCGGCCTTCTATCACGTCGATGATCAGTTGCGTGTGTTTCCAGTACTCGTATTGCGACTTTCCGATATAGAACGGGCAGCCGCCGATTTCGCCGAGCAGCACGTCACCGGCACCGGTGGTGATCTCGCCCGGTAGAAAACAGTTGGCCGCGCTGTTGTCGCAGCACCCGCCGGATTGATGAAACATCAGCGGACCGTGTTTTTTCTTCAGCTGTTCGATCAACGCCAGGGCTGCATCCGTGGCAATGACTTTTTCAACCATGGTTTTCTCCCATAAAAAGGGGCGGTTGCCCGCCCCTGAAATACTCACAGCAAGAGAGCGAGGAACTTCTAGGTTAAAAGAAGCCCAGCTTCTTCGGGCTGTAGCTAACCAGCAGGTTCTTGGTCTGCTGATAGTGGTCGAGCATCACCTTGTGCGTTTCACGGCCGATCCCGGATTCCTTGTAGCCGCCGAAGGTGGCGTGTGCCGGATAGGCGTGGTAACAGTTGGTCCACACGCGGCCAGCCTTGATGGCGCGGCCCATGCGGTAGGCAGTATTGCCATCGCGCGTCCAGACGCCGGCACCCAGACCATAGAGCGAGTCGTTGGCGATTTCGAGGGCTTCCGCTTCGGTCTTGAAGGTGGTCACGGCGAGCACCGGCCCGAAGATTTCTTCCTGGAAAATACGCATCTTGTTGTGGCCCTTGAACAGGGTCGGCTGGATGTAATAGCCGTCGGCCAGATCGCCTTCCAGAAGCGCACGCTCGCCGCCGATCAGCAACTCGGCGCCTTCCTGCTTGCCAAGATCGAGATAGGTCATGATCTTGGTCATCTGTTCTTTGGAGGCCTGGGCGCCCACCATGGTGTCGATATCGAGCGGGTTGCTCTGCTTGATAGCCTTGACGCGCTCGAGGACGCGCGCCATGAACTTGTCGTAAATGGATTCGTGGATCAGCGCACGCGACGGGCAGGTGCACACTTCGCCCTGGTTGAAGGCGAAGAGCACCAGACCTTCGATGGCCTTATCGAAGAAGTCGTCGTCGGCATCAGCGATATCGGCAAAGAAGATGTTGGGCGACTTGCCGCCCAGTTCCAGCGTCGCCGGAATCAGGTTGTTGGCAGCGGCCTGGGCGATCACCCGGCCGGTGGAGGTGGAGCCGGTAAAGGCGATCTTGGCGATGCGCTTGCTGGTGGCGAGCGGCATGCCGGCTTCGCGGCCAAAGCCGTTGACGATGTTGAGTACGCCGGGGGGCAGCAGATCGGCGATCAGGTCGGCCAGGATCAGGATGCTGATCGGGGTCGATTCGGCGGGCTTCAGGACCACGCAGTTGCCGGCGACAATCGCCGGGGCCAGTTTCCAGGCCGCCATCAGGATCGGGAAGTTCCACGGAATAATCTGGCCGACCACGCCCAGCGGTTCATGGAAGTGATAGGCGACGGTGTTTTCGTCGAGATCGCTGAGCGCACCTTCCTGGGCGCGCATGCAGCCGGCGAAGTAGCGGAAATGGTCGATGGTCAGCGGAATATCGGCGTTCAGCGTTTCGCGGATCGGCTTGCCGTTGTCGACGGTTTCGGCATAAGCCAGCAGTTCCAGATTCTGTTCCAGACGATCGGCGATCCTGAGAAGGACGTTCGCGCGATCGGCGGGGGCGGTACGCCCCCACTGGTCAGCGGCAGCATGGGCGGCATCCAGCGCCAGCTCGATGTCTTCGGCGCCCGAACGGGCGGCCTTCGTGAAAACCTTGCCGGAGATCGGCGTGATGACGTCAAAGTACTCGCCCTTGACCGGCGGCACCCACTTGCCGCCGATGAAGTTGTCGTATTGGGCCTTGAACTGAACTTTGGCGCCGGCGGTACCGGGTGCGGCATAAATCATGAATATCTCCTCGATATTGTGAATAAATTGTCAAAAGCCCATCGGGCCAGACCGATCAATCACTCAGCAGAATACGTGCCCACTCTGGCGATGATGCCAACCATATGAAATATAGCGAATTTGTGTAGCCCCCATGGTGCTGGGTGTCACGCCATGACCTGCGCCAATACGTGGCACTGTCACGAAATGACACAGCTTTTTCATTTGTCCCGACTTTGTCTTGCGCCGCGTAGGTGAATCCCTATATTGTCCGAATACAGGACGCCGCCCGATGGCGCCGAATACCCAAGGAAAACCCATGGCACCTGGAGGAACTGGAACTGCGGCCCTGCATCATGCCCGACGCATGCTACTCGAACGCGGCGAACTGCCGAGCGGCCTGGTCGGCGATCTTGTGGCGCGCTCGTGGCGTCGTAGCTTCGACACCGGACTGGCGCCGAGCGGCCTGATCGGCGAAACGCCGCATCTTTCTGCTATCGAGCTTGAACGCACCGCCGAACGCCAGCAGGAGCTCATCGCCCACGCCCGACCGGTGATGGAATATCTGCACGGGCAGATACGCGGTTCGGGCTGCATGGCGATCCTGGCGGACGAACGCGGCGTGCTGCTACAGGCACTTGGAGACATCGACTTCCTGTCGCGCGCGGAACGCGTGGCGCTGATGCCAGGCGCCTCCTGGCTCGAACGTTATCGCGGCACCAATGCCATCGGCACGGCGCTGGCCGAGGGTGTGCCGGTCGTCATCCATGGCGCCGAGCACTATCTCGAACGCAATGCCTTCCTCACCTGCGCGGCCGCGCCAGTGGTCGCGCCGGATGGACGGCTGCTCGGCGTGCTCGACATATCGGGTGAGCAGCGCAATCGCCATCCCCATACCCTCGGCCTGGTGCGCGCAGCGGCGCAAATGGTCGAGAACCGGCTATTCGACGCCCGTCACGGCGACAGTGTTCGGCTTCGCTTCCACACGCTCGCCGAGGGCATCGGCACCGTGGCGGAAGGTGTTGTGGCGCTTTCGGAAGATGGCTGGATCGTCGGCGCCAATCAGGCGGGGCTGGCTCTGCTTGGCTTGACTACCGCCGATCTCGGCGCAACCCCGTTCGATCATGTGCTCGACATGCGTCTGGCCGACCTGATCGACTGGGGCCGCCAACATCCCTGCCAACCGCGACTGGTCAATCACCAGCGGAGTGGGAGGCTATTCGTGCGCATCGAATCCGCGCGACGCCCGCGGGCCGTCACGTCGCCGCCGACGCGCCACAGCCCAATTCCAGACAAGCTCGCCATGCTCGACACGGGCGATGCGCGCATGCGGGCCGCCATCGAGCGGGCAAGCAAAGTGTTGGGCAAGCCGATCCCGCTGCTGCTGCTCGGCGAATCGGGCGTCGGCAAGGGATTGTTCGTCCGCGCCATGCACGAATCGGGGCCGCGCCACGGCAAGCCATTCGTCACGGTGAATTGCGCCGCCCTGCCGGAAACACTGATCGAGACCGAACTCTTCGGCTATGCCCCCGGCGCGTTTACCGGTGCCCGCCGCGAGGGATCGCCCGGTCGCATCCGCGAGGCCAACGGCGGCACATTGTTCCTCGATGAAATCGGTGACATGCCGCTGGCGATGCAGGCACGCCTGCTGTGCGTATTGCATGAGCGAAAGGTCACGCCGCTCGGCGGCGGCCAGCCGATAGCGGTGGACTTCGCGCTGATTTGCGCGACACATAGAAACTTGAAGACCGAAATGGAAGCCGGCCGATTCCGCCCCGACCTCTACTACCGGATCAATGGCTTGACGCTGGCGCTGCCCGCCCTGCGCGAGCGCGGCGATTTCTCCGTCCTCGTTGCCCGGCTGATCGAGGAGGAGGATCCGGGGAGGGGGCTCGCGTTGGACGCCTCGCTGGCGCCTCACTTCGCCGACCACCCATGGCCCGGCAATCTGCGTCAACTTTGCAACGTCATCCGCACGGCTTGCGCGCTGCTCGACGAAGGCGAAACGATAATCACATGGCGCCATCTGCCCGACGATCTGATCGAGGAGCTACGGAGTCAAACGCCTCGCCCATGCTTGCTGGAAACGCCAACCACGGAGAACCTGCGGGTTTTGTCCAACTCGATGATCGTCCAGGCTGTCAGATCGTCGGGAGGAAACATGTCGGAAGCCGCCCGGCGTCTCGGAATCAGCCGCAACACCTTATACCGGCGACTCAAGCGCGGCAAATCGCAACAACTTGCAGTTTGCGCGCCGATTGACGCCACGCCCCACTTACGCGTCTCTACTTGTTGAAGCCTACCCGCCAGAATGACTGGAAATGGCACGTCAGCGGCGATCAGGCGAAGGCCGGAATGTGCTCAAAGGCGCCGGATAGGATCGGCTAATGAGCATCCACTTTCAGTTGCGGATTCAATTGGTGGGTGCAACACACTAAATTCTACGTAAGAAGAAGGAGTGTTGCAGATGAAACAAAGGACACGGATCTACTACTCTGAGAGCCAGAAGGCCTTGATGTGGGACCGCTGGCAGAAGGGGGATACCCT
>JAUXVT010000032.1 GCA_030680405.1 Thiobacillus sp.
ACAACGCTGGCGACCTGGTCAAGGACCTGATCCGCAAGAAGTAGCGCGTCGCGCCTACAGCTTGTCCGGGTCGAACTGATGGCGACCGTGCTCAGGTTCGAGCGCACTGACCAACGGCGGGCGCCCTTTGTCGCGCCAGTAGTTGTCCATCAGGTCATTCGGCTGCATCCCGAGGCCAGTCTCTAGATCGGCTTCACGGCTCAACCGCTTCCTGCCGCTGGCCGCGATGCCTGACACGGCACCGCCGATCGCTGCGCCTGCGACGGCACCGACGGTCAACATGACGATCTTCACACCCCAATCATCGCCTGTCGCCGAAACCAAGCCGACCGCCGCTCCAATCACGACAAGTGTGAGAAAGACAGTTTTTCGCACAGCACACAAGCCTCCGCTGCGCAGCGTACTCGCTGGCTCACTGTTTGCAACCCCTGCCAAAGCCGCACACCCAATATTCGCGGCAATCGCCATCAGCATTCGGCGTAGACGCTCCGGTATTGAAGCTCATGCGAGGCTTTGCTGCGGTCTGCCGGCATCGTCAGGACGCCATGGTGGCGCTGGCGCCAGTTACCCATGCATCGGAGCCTCTGTGTAGGTCTCCAGCAGGCGCTCCGCCGTCAATTTGTGATGTTCGAGGAGCTTCTGAACCTTGGCCGCGTCGAGAGTTTCCAACGAGCTGGCCGCCGCTGTACAGAATGCTCGGATCGAGTCTTTCAGGGCGGCGAGCCGTCCAGTCGTTAGAACGCGCGCATCGGCGTGACCCGAGGCAGCGGCTTCGAGAACACGGTACGGGTGGACCATCATCGGCGTGGCCTTGCAAGTGTGGTCGTAGCGCTGTCCGAACCAATCCATCGATCCGCTGAGCTGGTTGGCGTAGTGCTTGGTGATCTTTTGCGCCACGGCACCGCTCTTGCACTCGATGACAAAGTAGCGCAGATTGCCTACGGCCCACAGCACATCCGGTCCTCGCTTGAACTCCAGTTCCGGCCGCTGCGCCTTGAAGCCCAGGAACGCAGCAACTTCCTGCATGGCCGCCTCGAATTCATTCGCGTTGTCCGGCAAGAAAGCCAGGTCGTCGAGGACACCGTTCAACCGCACAAGCAGGTCGGTCTTCTTGCCGGCGTAGGGTTTGAAGGCCCACACGACGTTGTTGGCCTGCTGCATGTCCTTGGCATCGAGCTTCTCGTAGTCCAGCCCATCGATCGGTTTCGTGAGGCGTCGATTCAGCAGCAACGCCCCCTTGAGTACCTGCTGTGCTCGCACGGCGTCGGTGAACTGCACGTACTCGGCCAATTGCCACTTGAGCCAGCCCACGACGCCAGGCGACTCGCTTGCAGCGACTTGGTTGATGACCCTCTGCAACGCGTCCTCCGCCTGCGCATAGTTGCGAATGCTGGCGTTGTCGAACGCCACGCGCTGTGCAACGGCCGTGGGCCGGACCGTGCCGGTAGGCGGGTAGCCGATGTTGGCCACCGCTTCTCGCGCCACCTTCTTCCAGTCCGTCCCTTGCTGCAGGCACACCTCGATCGCGCTGTCGAGTTCATCCACGCCACCGCCAAGTTGCTCTGCAACCTCAAGGGACTTCTTGAGCTGGGCGCGGGTGGCCGGTGAAAACATCTCCTTCGCACCCATGGTGAACATGGTGCGGGTCAGCG
>JAUXVT010000036.1 GCA_030680405.1 Thiobacillus sp.
CCAACCTGAGGTGGCTATGGTTATCGACGTGCTTGAGCGAGACGATTTACCGTTCCCGCGCTCGCTTCCTGAGTTTCAGCGACTGTTCCCGAACGAAGCGGCTTGCGCGGCCTACCTTGAACGCGCCCGATGGAGCGACGGGTTCGTTTGTGACCATTGCGGCACGCCCGGAGAGCCTTATCGCTTCGCCAATCGCCCCGGCGTTTGTCGATGCCGTCATTGCAACCGCGACACGAGCCTCACTGCGGGCACCGTCATGGAACGCACCCACACACCGCTCTCGGTGTGGTTCTGGGCAGCCTACTTGGTTGCCAGCCAGACGCCCGGCATGTCGGCCGTCCAGTTCCAGCGGCAACTCGGACTGTCGCGTTACGAGACCGCTTTCCAGATTCTTCACAAACTGCGGGTCGGCATGGTGCGCCCCGACCAGGATCGGATTGGCGGCAACCCCGCAGAGCATGTCGAGGCCGATGAAACCTACGTCGGCGGTCATGCTCGCGGCAAGGGCAGAGGCGTTCACGACATGGCTCTCGTCGCTGGCGCCGTCGAGGTTAAACAGCGCAAGCACAGCGGCAGCCTCAACAAGCGCAGGACTGGGCGGTACGCCGGACGTGTTCGGCTCGCGGTGGTTCCAGACTGAAGTGCAAAATCGTTGGGTGGCTTCATCGAGCGCGTCGTTACGCCAGGCGCTACAATCATTACCGATGACTGGAGCGGCTACGCGACGCTTGAAAAGCGAGGGTATCTTCATAGCACCGTTGCGGAACGTGGCGACATGCAAGTTGCCGAGACTTTCCTGCCCATCATTCACCTCGTGTTCTCCAATCTCAAAACATGGCTACGTGGCATTCACCACGGCGTCAGCCCGCAACACCTGCAAGCCTATCTCAACGAATTCACGTTCCGCTTCAATCGCCGTTTCTACCCATTCAACGCTTTCCGCTCCATGCTCGGCATTGCTGGCGACGTCACTGCGCCGACCTATGCTGAACTTTATGCCAAAAAATCACGGCCCACTACTACATCTAGTAGCCTTGGGAGCTAACCGGATAAGCACGAATTAAACCAGTTGAACCCGTGCTGATGCGTCTGGTTAAAACCCTCGTTTATTCTGGACGCCTCCGCCCTTGCCGACCACGGGCACGCCGCCCGGTAAATCTGGGCAGCGTGCCCTTCTCGCCGTCCCGCCAGCGCCGACTTTTGCAACGGTAACGGTTTTGCTGGAACGATCTACTAGTCTTGACCTTGACATTGATTCGTTTATAAACGAAGATTCACTATGTACGAAATTCGCCACTACCTGACCGCCGACGATAAAGATGTTTACCTCGACTGGTTGCGCAAGCAGCGCGACACCACGGCACGGATTGCGGTGGATCGGCGGGTGAACCGTGTTGAGCAAGGCAACTTCGGCGACCACAAATATTGTCGTGATGGCGTGTGGGAGCTACGCATTGATGTCGGCGCTGGCTATCGGGTGTATTACGCCATCGCCGATCGGGCCATCGTGTTGCTGCTGGGTGGCGGCGACAAACGGGCGCAGGATGTCGACATCGACCGCGCGTGCAACTATTGGCAAGACTGGCAAAGGAGAGCGGATGATGAAAGATAGAACACACGACGAAGCCATGGCCGAGGTCTACCGGGAAGACCCTGCCTATGCCATGCAACTGCTCAACAGCATCCTGGAAGATGGCGACCAGGGCGAGCTGTTGATCGCCCTGCGGCAAATGGCCAAAGCCTTTGGTGGCGTACCGGCCGTCGCCGCGCAGTCACATCTGAATCCGACACAGCTCTATCGCACCCTGTCGCCCGAGGGCAATCCGGCATTGAGCAGCTTTTCTGCCATCCTCAAGGCCATGGGCATGCGCCTTTCCGTGCAGTTCATGCACCCGCCCGGGGGTGTTGCGTAACCCATGTTTAACAACCCCAACAAATCTCTCATATAAATCATTGCATTAGCGCGCACGGATATTTTTCCAGGCGCATTTGCTCGTTTTTCGTGATTCAGCAGAACAGTTTTTTACTTCCTCCGGGAACTGCATTGATCTT
>JAUXVT010000039.1 GCA_030680405.1 Thiobacillus sp.
ATGGCGGCGATCCTGGCCACGGTGATGGGCCTGATGAAGACGGGCGAGCATGTGATCGCCTCGCGCTCGATCTTCGGTTCCACCGTGCAGTTGTTCTCCAACATTCTCGGCCGTTTCGGCGTCGAGACCACCTACGTGTCGCCGACCGATCCGGAAGAATGGCGCGCGGCGGTGAAGCCGAATACCAAATTGTTTTTCGTCGAGTCGCCGTCGAACCCGCTGACCGAGGTGAGCGACATCCGCGCGCTGGCGGACATCGCGCACGAAGCCGGCGCCTGGCTCGCGGTCGACAACTGCTTCTGTTCGCCGGCGCTGCAAAAGCCGCTCGAGTTCGGCGACGACATCATTATCCATTCCGCGACCAAGTATCTCGACGGCCAGGGCAGGGTGCTCGGCGGCGCGGTGCTGGGCAGCCAGGCGCTGATGGAAGGCGTCTACACCTTCTTGCGCACCGCCGGGCCAACGCTGTCGGCCTTCAACGCCTGGGTGATCCTGAAAGGACTGGAAACGCTGTCGCTGCGGATGGAGGCGCATTCGAAAGGCGCGCTGGCGCTGGCGCAATGGCTGGAAGCGCAGCCCCAGGTTGCGCGCGTTCTCTATCCCGGCCTGCCGTCGCATCCGCAGCACGCACTCGCGATGAGGCAGCAGAAGACCGGCGGCGGCATCGTCGCGTTCGAACTGAAGGGCGGCCAGGCGGCGGCATGGAAGCTGATCGATGCGACCCGGCTGCTGTCGATCACTGCCAACCTCGGCGACACCAAGTCCACCATCACCCACCCGGCCACCACCACGCACAGCCGCATGTCGCCGGAACAGCGCACGGCGGCCGGCATCGGCGACGGACTGGTGCGAATCGCGGTAGGACTGGAATCGGTGGCCGACATCCAGGCGGACCTGGAACGGGGGCTGGCAGCATGATGAAGTGGCTGGCGCTGTGGCTGCTTGGCATGGGCGCAGCCCACGCCGCCGACATGATCGCACTGCGCCAAACCATGATCACGCTGCGCTATGTCGATCAGGATCCGGGCGATCCACCCGCTCTGACGCGCATCCTGGTCACCCCGGATTTCATGCGCATGGACGGCGGCGAGGACGACGGCGACTTCGTCCTGCTGGACCGGCGCCAGCGTCAGGTCACCAACGTCACGCGCGACAACAAGCTGGCGATGGTGTTCACTCCCGGCACGTTGCCGCCCAAACCCGCTGGCTGGAAACCACGTCTCGACGCGCACCCGGCCGCGCCAGGCACGCAGCGTTTCAGTCTTGCGTTGAAGGACGTGGTGTGCAGCGAAGGCGTGGCCGCCCGTGCTGCCGCGCCGGATGCGGCACACGCGATGGCCGAGCTGAAATCCGTTCTGGCCGCCATGCAGTACCGCGTGTGGAAGGCTTCGCCGCGCGAACTGCAGCACGACTGCGATTTGGCGAATCTTGTCTGGGAATCTGGCGCCACGCTCAAACTCGGCCTGCCGCTGAAGGAACGCGAGTTCACCGGACGGACGCGGCAGCTTGAAAGCGAATCGAAACAACCCATGCAGCCCGAACTGTTCCGCGTGCCAGACGGCATGACGGCGATCAACGCCTCGTCATGAACCCGGAAAGCAATTGAACCACAGAGGCACAGAGAAGCCCTTTGAACCCGTGTGTCACTCGATCAGGCTTTCACCCGAGGGGTGATCGCGCAGCGTGCCGCAATATCCTGTTTTCCTCTGTGTCTCTGCGGTGAAGACTTCAGGATAGATTTTCAATCCTGAGTGCGCAGCCGGCGGCGTCGCACGCCACATACCCCCAGCGGGCATACCAGTCCGGCACCACCCAGCGCTCGCAATTCTGCCCATCGACCGCATGGAGATGCCGCGCCGGGCGATGGGTATGACCGTGGATCAGGCGGCAGACCTGTTGCTCGCGCAGCACGCGCTCCACTTCATCGGCATTCACATCCATGATCTCGGCCGGCTTGCCGGCCTTGGCCGATTCGCTGCCCGCCCGTGCCTGACGTGCCATGCGGTGGCGCAGCGCCAGCGGCAAGCGGCTCAGCAGCGCCAGCGTCAGCGGGTGCCTCACCCGGCGGCGAAAGATCTGGTACGCGGTGTCGTCGGTGCACAGCGTATCGCCGTGCATCAGCAGCGTCGGCACGCCATACAGATCAATCCGGGTGGGGTCGGCCAGCAGCGTCATGCCGGACTGCGCGGCGTAGCGCGCGGCCAGCATGAAGTCGCGGTTGCCGTGCATGAAATACACCGGCGTGCCTGCATCAACGAGGGATTTGAGCTGGCGGGCGGTGTCGTGCGCCACCTGCGCGTCGTGGTCGTCGCCGACCCAGGCATCGAACAGGTCGCCGAGGATGTAGAGCGCATCCGCACCGGCAACTTCTTCTTGCAGAAAGTGAAAAAAACGCCCGGTGGCGACCGGGCGTTCGTCGGTTAGATGCAGGTCGGCAACAAAGAAGGCGCGACCTGTTGTTCCCGACGAGGGCTGGCTCGCCGACGTCTTCAGACGATTTCCGCCTTCGTGATGACCACGTCTTCCAGCGGCACGTCCTGGTGCCCGGCGCGGTTGCCGGTTTTCACCTTCCTGATCTTGTCGATCACGTCCGTGCCTTCGATCACGCGGCCGAACACGGCGTAGCCGTAGCCCTGCGGCGTGGGCGCGGTGAAGTTGAGGAAGCTGTTGTTGGCGATGTTGATGAAAAATTGCGCGGTGGCCGAACCGGGGTTGGAGGTGCGCGCCATGGCGATGGTGTAGGTCTCGTTTTTCAGGCCATTGGCGGCTTCGTTCTCGATCGGGTCACGGGTGGGCTTTTGCGTCATACCGGGCTCGAAGCCGCCACCCTGGATCATGAAGCCGTCGATCACGCGATGGAAAATCGTGCCATCGAAAAACTCGTCGCGCACGTATTGCAGGAAATTTTCCACCGTTTTCGGCGCTTTCTCGGCGTCGAGTTCGAGGGTGATGATGCCGTGATTGGTGTGCAGCTTGACCATGTGTGTCCTAAAGGAAGGTAACGTGAAAGATATTCCGGTGGCCGTTTTTGCGGCACCGGGGCGGATGCATGGCTTTATTTGGCCTGTGCGGGCTGCCTGGAGTCTGGCAGGGACTTGGCCGTTGCCGACTTGCGTGGCTGTTCCCCGAGCATGTTCTGGATCAGCGTGAGCTTGGTTTTCGCAGTCATGTCCGTGCTGTCCAGCGCCTGTGCCTTGTCATACGCAATCGACGCCATTTTGGCATAGATGTCGCCGAGATTTTCGTGCGCGGTGGCGTAGCTGGGATGGGCGCGGATCGCCATTTCCAGGGCGTTCCTGGCTGCTTCGTACTTGCTTTGCGAGGCGTAGAGCACGGCCAGGTTGTTGTAGGGCTCGGGCAGCTCGGGGTGGTCCTCGGTCAGCCCGGTAAACACGGCGATGGCATCGTTGGTCTTGCCCTGGTCGGCGAGGATCAGGCCTTTCAAAAAGCGCGCCTGCGCATCCTGCGGATTTTTGGACAGAAAGCGGTTGGCGCGGTCGAGTGCACCTGTCAGGTCGCCCTTGCGGAACTGCTGGTTGATTTCCGGGATTTCATTGGCCAATACAGGTGTGCTGACGAGGATGGCGCAGGCGACAACGGCGGCGAAAAAACGTGACAAAGCCATGTGATATGCTCGGATCATCTTGGATAAGCTGGCATTTTAGCCCGGATATTTCATCAATCGACACGCCGCTTCATTCCGTTCCCTGTCATTTTGCCTTTGGCCTGAATTCGCACCATGCTGCACATCACCAACTCCCTCACGCGCACCAAGGAAGAATTCGTTCCGCTCGCCCCCGGCCAGGTCCGCATGTACGTCTGCGGCATGACCGTGTACGACCTGTGCCATCTGGGGCACGCGCGGGTATTTGTGGTGTTCGACATGGTGACGCGCTGGCTGCGCGCGAGCGGCTATCGGGTCGAGTACGTGAGAAACATCACGGACATCGACGACAAGATCATCAAGCGCGCGCAGGAAAACGGCGAAACCCCCGCTGCGCTGACTGGGCGCTTTATTGCCGCGATGCACGAGGACGAACGCGCGCTCGGCGTGCTGCCGCCCGACCACGAGCCGCGCGCCACCGAATATGTGGCGCAGATGCTGGCGCTGATCGAGCAACTGGTCAAGAACGGCCTGGCTTACCCGGCGCCGAATGGCGATGTCTATTACAGCGTGCGGGCGTTCCCCGAATACGGCCGCCTGTCCGGCAAAAGCCTCGACGAACTGCGCGCGGGCGAGCGCGTGGGGGTCGATCCCAGCAAGCGTGACCCGATGGATTTCGTGCTGTGGAAAGCCGCCAAACCGGGCGAACCCGCATGGGACTCGCCCTGGGGGCTGGGGCGCCCCGGCTGGCACATCGAATGCTCGGCGATGAGCGCCGACTTGCTCGGCAAGCATTTCGACATCCACGGCGGCGGCCAGGACTTGCAGTTTCCGCATCACGAAAACGAGATCGCCCAGTCCGAAGGTGCGAATGGCTGCAAGTTCGTCAATTACTGGATGCACAACGGCTTCGTGCGGGTGGATAACGAAAAGATGTCCAAGTCGCTGGGCAACTTCTTCACCATCCGCGAGGTGCTGGAGCAATACGACGCCGAAGTGGTGCGCTTCTTCATCCTGCGCGCGCACTACCGCAGCCCGCTGAACTATTCGGATGCCCACCTCGACGACGCCAGGGGCGCGCTGACGCGCCTGTATACCGCGCTGAGGCACGCGCCCTTGGCGGCGGCTGCGCTCGACTGGAGCCAGCCTGCGGCGCAGCGCTTCCGCGCGGCGATGGATGACGACTTCAACACCCCGGAAGCCCTCGCGGTACTGTTCGATCTAGCCAGCGAGGTCAACCGGGGCGATGCCGCCGCCGCGCAGACGCTGCGCAGCCTCGGCGGCGTACTCGGTCTGCTGCAGCGCGAGGCGGCCGATTTCCTGCAGGCGGGGACAGCCCCCGGCGGCCTGTCCGAAGTTGAAATCGAGACCCTGATCGCAGCGCGCCAGGCGGCACGCAAGGGGAAGGACTTCGCCGCCTCCGACCGCCTCCGCGACACCCTGACGGCGGCCGGCATCGTGCTGGAAGACGGTGCAGGCGGCACCACATGGCGCCGCGCCTGAAGCGTCTCGCCTCAACATGACATCCAACCCCTTGGTTTTGGTCGGCGCCAGCGGCTGGCAGCATCCTGCGTGGCAGGGAGGGTTTTATCCCGAGGACCTGCCGGATGACTGGCTGTTGCCTTATTACAACACGCAATTTCAGGCGGTCCATTTGCCGGCAGCTGTCTGGCAGGCCGCATCCGAAGCGACCTGGGCGCAATGGCTGCACGATACCCAGGACGGGTTCTATTTCGTGCTGGAGGCGGGTGATGCGGCGTCGGTGAAACCCGCTTCGGAGCGGGTGCTGCTGGCCACTCCGGCATGGGAAGCAGGGCATGTCTGGTGGCTGGATGAGGCGCCGGACCTGCGCGCGCTGGCGCAACGCATCACGCAGCAGGCGGCGACGGGTGAGCCCCTGTTTGTATTCAGTCGCAGCGGCGATGTCGGTTTGCTGGAACAGGCCAACACCTTGAAGCAGGTGATGGGCTACTGAATATCGGGTTAAAAACGCCTGCATTATTGCTGTGGCGCTAGCGTGCTTCGGTAAAATAGCAGCCCTCAACAAAAACACAGGCTGGATTTTTTGCAAAACGATAATCTGGTCGAAATCGAAGATGTCGAATTTGGCTATGGTGACCGGCCGGTTTTGAAGGGCATCAACCTGACCGCCCGGCGCGGGCAGGTCATCGCCATCATGGGCAGCAGCGGTTGCGGCAAAACCACCCTTTTGCGTCTGATTGGCGGGCAGATCAAGCCCGGCCAAGGGAAGGTGCGCGTGGCGGGCGAGTCGCTGGGCGAACTCGATTCGGCCGGCCTGTACCGCCTGCGCCGCAAGATGGGCATGCTGTTCCAGTTCGGCGCGCTGTTCACCGACATCTCGGTGTTCGACAATGTGGCGTTCCAGTTGCGCGAACACACCGATCTGCCGGAAGACGCCATCCGCGACCTGGTGCTGATGAAGTTGCATGCTGTGGGCCTGCGCGGCGCCGCGCAGTTGATGCCGGCTGAACTGTCCGGCGGGATGGCGCGGCGGGTGGCGCTGGCGCGCGCGATTGCGCTCGATCCCATGCTGGTGATGTACGACGAGCCGTTTGCCGGCCTCGATCCCATTTCGCTGGGCGTGACCGGCAACCTGATCCGTCGCCTGACCGATACGCTGGGGCTGACCTCGCTGGTGGTGACCCACGACGTGCAGGAGTCGCTGAAGATCGTCGATTACGTCTATTTCGTCTCGGAAGGCGTGATTGTTGCCGAGGGCACGGCAGCAGAGATTCGGGCTTCCGGGCTGCCCTATGTGCACCAGTTCGTGCATGGCGAGGCCGACGGCCCGGTGCCGTTCCATTATCCGGCGCCGTCCTATGCCGACGACTTGCGACTGGGAGGGCAGAGTGCTTAAGCGATCGATTGAAAACCTCGGGAATCGCACGATACAGGGCGTGTGGCGCATCGGCTTTGCGGCCCGCTTCTTTGTGGCGATGTTGCTGCACTCGGGGACGGCATTTCGCCGCTTCGGCCTGACCATCCGCGAGATGTACTTCACGGGCGTGCTCTCGCTCATCATCATTCTGGTGTCGGGGCTGTTTGTCGGCATGGTGCTCGGTTTGCAGGGCTACGAAACGCTGCAAACCTACGGCTCGGAAGAGGCGCTGGGCATCCTGGTGGCGCTGTCGCTGGTGCGCGAACTGGGGCCGGTGGTGGCCGCCCTGCTGTTCGCCAGCCGCGCCGGATCGGCCATCACCGCGGAGATCGGCCTGATGAAGGCGACCGAACAACTCTCGGCGATGGAAATGATGGCGGTGGATCCGATCGCCCGCGTGGTGGCGCCGCGCTTCTGGGCAGGCGTGATTTCGATGCCGTTGCTGGCCGCGCTGTTCTCGGCCATGGGGATTTTCGGCGGCTATCTGGTCGGCGTGCAGCTGATCGGAGTGGACGAAGGGGCGTTCTGGTCACAGATGAGGAGCGCGGTCGATTTCGAGCAGGACATTCTCAACGGCGTCATCAAGAGCGTGGTGTTCGGCATAGCCATCACCACCATCGCGCTGTTCGAAGGCTACGACGCACCGCCGACCGCCGAAGGCGTGTCGGGCGCCACCACGCGCACCGTGGTGACCTCCAGCCTGGTTGTGCTGGCGCTGGATTTTGTTTTGACCGCATTCATGTTCCGGGGACTTAGTTAAATGAACAAGACCGTACTCGATCTCTGGGTTGGATTATTTGTCATCGCAGGCATCGCCGCGCTGCTGTTTCTGGCGCTCAAGGTCGGCAGCACGAGTGCCGTAAGCGCGTCGAATAGCTACGAAATCGTCGCCCGCTTCGACAACATCGGAGGGCTCAAGCCGCGTGCGCCGGTTAAAAGCGCCGGGGTGGTGGTGGGCCGGGTGGCGGATATTCGCTTTGACAATGAAACATTCGATGCCGCCGTTACCCTTCGACTGGACAAGCGCTATGCTTTCCCCAAGGACACCTCTGCCGCCATCATGACCTCGGGTTTGCTGGGCGAACAATATATCGGGCTGGAAGCGGGCGGCGACAGCCAGACATTGAAGGATCAGGACCGGATTCTCATCACCCAGTCAGCCGTGGTGCTGGAGAATCTGATCGGACGGTTTATATACGGCCAAGCTCAAGAAGGAGCGCCACAATGAAACTCAACACACTCACCCGCACCCTCCTGGCAGCCGGCATACTGCTGGCCGCCCTGCCCGGACAGGCGGAGACCATCAACCTGCAACAGGCGGTGGAAATGAGCCTGGCCGCCGACCCGCGCATCAAGGAACGTGAACAGGTGGTCGAAGCCGCGCGCGGCCTGCTGCAGGAAGCACAGGGCAACGCCGGCTGGCGGGTCAGCGCCAACGCCTTTATCGGGCTGGCGCCGGAAGTCGAGGGCGGCTTCTATCAGGGCGGCGCCCAGTCGTGCACCGCTTTCCCGTGCACCCCGCGTTCCGACGGCGACAGGATCAACGGCATTTCCGACTGGACACATCTGGACTTCGCGCTGACCAAGCCGCTCTATACCTTCGGCAAGATCGAACGTTACGGCGAGGCCGCGCAGGGCAATATCGACCTCAAGCGCGGCGAACTCAAGCAGACGCGCGGCGATACGGTATACGACACCAAGCGCGCCTACTTTGGCTATCTGACCGCGCGCGATATCCGGATTTTCCTGGAAGACATGCAGGGGCGGCTGAATCAGGCCATCACCTCGGTCGAGCGCAATCTCAAGGAAGAAACCGGCGAATCCAGGCAAACCGACCTATATGCGCTGCAAACCGCAAAAGGCATGCTTGCCAAGTATGTGCACCAGTCGCGCGCGGTCGAAAAAATCAGCCTCGATGGCTTGAAGGTGCTGACCGGCGTCGGCTTGAAGGCCGACCTCGTGGTGGCCGACGAACGCATCGAGCCGGTTGCCTTCCCGCAGATCGATCTGGCTGAATTCCAGTCGCGCGCCCTGCAGGAGCGCCCCGAAATGCAGCAACTCGAAGCGGGACTGCGAACCCGCCGTGCCCTGGTGGCCGCCAAAAAGGCCGACCGCATGCCGGACGTCTACGCCGGCGTGATCGGGCAGTTCAATTATGCTTCGCAGCGTGATCGGTTGGACAACCCCCACCTCAACGACCCCTTCAATGGCGGCGGCCTCACACCGGTGGTGGGCGTGAAATGGGACAGCGTGTTCGGTGTCGCCAGTGCCCGCGTCAATCAGGCGCAGGCCGAACTGGAAGCACTCAACCACAAGAAGGCCTTTGCGGTGGCGGGCATTCCGTTTGAAGTGGGCGAGGCCTATGCCAACGCCCGGGCCAACCATGATGCACAGCGCGATCTGGCCGAAGGCGCGGCGGCGGCGCGACGCTGGATGGTGGCGTCGCTGGCCGATTTCTCGGCCGGGCTCGAAAGCGCCGACAAGGTGGCCGACGCGATCAGGAACTACGCCTTGGCGCAGACCGAGTATTTGCGTACGGTCAACGACTACAACATGAACGTGGCGCAGCTGGCGCGCCTGACGGGTGAACTCAGGTAGGCAGCGGGCGTCTACCCATTACCCGGCTGCACGTACAGCCCCGATTTTTTTCGAACAGGATTGCCTTGAATATGTTGCGCACATTTTTTATGCTTATGATATTGATGCTGGGGTTCAATACCGGCCCGGTGTTGGCCTCAGACACGCCGCTCGACACGCTGCCCGACGTGCTGGCACGCACCACCACGCAGGAAGTCATCACCATCCTGAAACAGGACAAGGAGCTTCGGAGCGGCAACCTGGCCAAGGTGTATCAGCTGGTCGAGGCCAAAATCCTGCCCAACTTCGACTTCAACCGCATGACCCAGCTGGCCCTCGGCAAGCACTGGCCGCGTGCCACCGCCAAGCAGAAACAGGAACTGGTGACCGAGTTCCGCAACCTGCTGGTGCGCACCTATTCCAGTTCGCTCACGGCGTTCACCGACCAGACAATCGAATTCAAACCGCTGACTATGAAGCCGGACGACACCGATGTGACCGTGCGCTCCGAAATTCGCCAGCCGGGCGGGCAACCGATTCCCATCAACTACAGCATGTACAAAACGGCCTTCGGCTGGAAAGTCTACGATGTGACGATCGACGGCGTCAGCCTGGTGACCAATTACCGGGCCTCCTTTGCCAGCACCATCCGTCAAAGCGGGATAGACGGGCTGATCAAAACCTTGGCTGCCCAGTCAGCACGCGGTGCGGCCACGCCAGCCTCGCGCAACGGCTCGTGATTGTATGTGAGGGCAATGGCTGTCGCATCAATGGTGCGGTGACCGTCGACAGCGTCGGCAGCCTGCTGCACGAATTGCAGCCGCAGCTTGCCAAGGGTGTCGACACGCTGGATTTCAGCGGGGTCGAAACCGCCGATTCGGCTGCGCTCGCGTTCATCTTCAGCGCCATGCGGCAGGCCCGGCAAGCCGGGCGTACGCTCGCCTGCACCGGTCTGCCGGCCAGTTTCACCACGCTGGCCGAGCTGTACGGGGTGTCCGAGCTGCTGCCCGCATGAGCCTGGCAAGCCCCGCAATCCACGTCAGCGACTTGCGCAAGCGCTTTCGCACCACCCAGGCGCTCGACGGCGTTTCGCTCGACATCCAGCCGGGCGAGTTTTTCGGCCTGCTCGGCCCCAACGGCGCCGGCAAGACCACGCTGATTTCGATTCTGGCCGGGCTTGCCCGCGCCGATTCCGGCCACGCCGCCATCATGGGCCACGATGTGGTGCGCGACTATCGCCAGGCACGCCGCGCGCTGGGCGTGGTGCCGCAGGAACTGGTCTACGATCCCTTTTTCAATGTGCGCGAAACCCTGCGCATCCAGTCCGGCTACTTTGGCCTCAGGCACAACGATGGCTGGATCGACGAGATCATGCATCACCTCGATCTCGTCCCGCACGCCGACAAGAACACGCAAAGCCTGTCGGGCGGCATGAAGCGCCGCCTGCTGGTGGCGCAGGCGCTGGTGCACAAGCCGCCGGTCATCGTGCTCGACGAGCCGACCGCCGGGGTGGACGTCGACCTGCGCCGCTCGCTGTGGGAATTCATCAGCCGCCTCAACCGCGAGGGGCACACCATCCTGCTGACCACGCATTACTTGGAAGAGGCCGAGGCGCTGTGCGGCCGCATTGCCATGCTGAAAAGCGGGCGCATCGTCGCCTGCGACACCACGCGCAATCTGCTGCAGCTCACCAACGAACATTGCGCGCAGTTGCGGCTGGATGCCGAAGCCGTGCCGGCCGCCTGGCAGACTCGCCTGCTGCGCGATGCGGACGGGTGCTGGCGCATCAATTTCAGCGAGTATCTCGAACTCGAAACCCTGCTCGCCGACCTGCGCAGCGCCGACGTGCGTGTGCTCGAAATGCGCCTGCAGGAGCCCGATCTGGAGGATGTCTTTACCGACATCATGAAACGCACATGATGACTGGACTTCCAGCACTGTTCTACAAGGAATTGCTGCGCTTCTGGAAAGTGGTGGTGCAGACCGTGGTTGCCCCGGTGGTGACGGCCTTGCTTTATCTGCTGATCTTTTCGCATGTGCTGGAAGCGCATGTCGAGGTCTATCCCGGCGTGTCCTACACCAGCTTCCTGGTGCCGGGGCTGGTGATGATGAGCATGCTGCAAAACGCGTTTTCCAACAGTTCGTCCAGCCTCATCCAGTCGAAGATGACCGGCAATATCGTGTTCGTGCTGCTGCCGCCGCTGTCGTACCTGGAGTTTTTTCTGGCCTATCTGGGCGCGTCGATCCTGCGCGGGCTGATCGTCGGACTCGGCGTGTGGGCGGTGACCCTATGGTTCGCCCCGTGGCAGATGCCGCACCCGGGCTGGCTGCTGGCCTATGCGCTGCTTGCCTGCGCCATCATGGGCGCGCTCGGGATCGTGGCCGGCATCTGGGCGGAAAAATACGACCAGCTGGCGGCGTTCCAGAACTTCCTCATCCTGCCGCTCACCTTCCTGTCCGGCGTGTTCTACTCGATCCATTCGCTGCCGCCTTTCTGGCAGGCCATTTCGCACGCCAACCCGGTGTTTTACCTGATCGACGGCTTTCGCTATGCGTTTGTCGGCCAGTCCGACACCGATCCATGGCTCGGCTTGCTGGTCGCCAGTGCCTGCTTTGTGGCAATATCCGCGCTCACCCTGGCGCTGCTCAAGAGCGGCTACAAACTCAGATACTGAAGAGGCAAGACACGCATGGTTACCCCCGACGACATCAAAGGTTGGATCACCGAGAAACTGCCCTGCGACCACATCGAACTGGATGGCGACGGCCAGCATTTTCAGGCGGTGATCGTCAGCCCGGCGTTCAGCGGCAAGAACATGATCCAGCAGCACCGGCTGGTTTACGATGCCCTTGGCGCGCGCATGCACGCGCAGATCCATGCGTTGTCGATGAAGACCTATACCCCCGAAGACTGGGCCAACCGCTGAATGGACGCCCTGCTGATCCATGGCGGCAACCCGCTTGCCGGCGAGGTGCGCATTTCCGGTGCCAAAAACGCCGCGTTGCCGATCCTGACCGCCAGCCTGCTCAGCGCCGAGCCCTTGCGGCTCGGCAATGTGCCGCATCTCAAGGACATCAGCACCATGCTGGCCCTGCTCGGCCATATGGGCGAGCGTGTCACGCTGGACGACCAGAACCACGTCACCCTGTGCGGCGAATCCATCCCGCACAAGGAAGCCCCCTACGAAATGGTGAAAACCATGCGCGCCGCGATCCTGGTGCTGGGGCCGACGCTGGCGCGCTTCGGTGAGGCGCGCGTCTCCCTGCCGGGCGGCTGCGCCATCGGCTCGCGTCCGGTCGACCTGCACGTCAAGGGCTTGCAGGCGATGGGCGCCGACATCCAGATCGAACACGGCTACATCCACGCGCGCTGCAAGCGTCTGCACGGCGCGCGCATCGTGATGGACATGGTGACTGTGACCGGCACCGAAAACCTGATGATGGCCGCCGCGCTGGCCGAAGGCACGACCATTCTGGAAAACGCCGCGCGCGAACCCGAAGTGGTCGACCTGGCGCGCTGCCTGATTGCGATGGGCGCCAGAATCGAAGGCGCGGGCACTGACATCATCACCATTCACGGTGTCGACACGCTCCACGGTGCGGAATATTCCGTGATGGCCGACCGCATCGAGACCGGCACCTTCCTGGTCGCCGCTGCCATGACCGGCGGGCGCGTGCGCACCACACATGCGCAGCCCGATACGCTGGATGCGGTGATGAGCAAGCTGCGCGATGCGGGGGCGAAGGTCGAGGTGGGCAGCGACTGGATCGAAATCGAATCCGACGGCAAGTTGCAAGCAGTGGATGTGCGCACCGCGCCGCATCCGGCGTTTCCCACCGACATGCAGGCGCAGTTCATGGCGATGAACACCATCGCGGCGGGCGCGGCCAGCGTCACCGAAACCATTTTTGAGAACCGCTTCATGCACGTGCAGGAACTGCGGCGTATGGGCGCCAACATCGAAGTCTCCGGCCACACCGCGCTGGTGCGTGGCGTGCCCCGGCTGGACGGCGCCATCGTGATGGCCACCGACCTGCGCGCGTCGGCCTGCCTGGTTCTGGCAGGCCTGGTGGCGGCGGGCGAGACCACCATCGAGCGCATCTACCACCTCGACCGCGGTTACGAACGCATCGAGGAAAAGCTCACCCAGCTGGGCGCGCGCATCAAGCGCGTACATTGAACACATACATTGAACATGAGCTACTCTGGCATCACGCTGGCCTTGTCCAAAGGCCGCATCTTTGTAGAAACCCTGCCGCTGCTGGCGGCGGCGGGCATCACGCCGTCCGAAAATCCCGAGTCCTCGCGCAAGCTCATCATCGGCACCAACCGCGCCGACGTGCGGCTTATCATCGTGCGCGCCAGCGATGTGCCGACCTACGTGCAATACGGCGCCGCCGACCTCGGCATCGCCGGCAAGGACGTGCTGAACGAACATGGCGGCAACGGCCTGTATCAGCCGCTCGACCTGCAGATTGCGCGCTGCCGCATGATGGTGGCCGTGCGCGAAGGTTACGACTATGCCGGCCAGGTGAAGCAGGGCGCGCGCATTCGCGTCGCCACCAAATACGTCAACACGGCGCGCGACCACTTCGCCAGCAAAGGCGTGCACATCGACCTCATCAAGCTGTATGGATCGATGGAACTGGCACCGCTGGTCGGGCTGTCCGATGTCATCGTTGACCTCGTTTCCACCGGCGGCACCCTCAAGGCCAACGACCTGGTCGCCGTCGAACACATCAGCGACATCAGCTCGCGCCTGGTGGTGAATCAGGCCGCACTCAAACTCAAGCGCAGCCTGATCCAGCCGGTGATCGACGCGTTTTCGGCGGCAGTCGGCACACGTGTCACGGCGTAACCGTGCCGGCAGTGTTCAACCCCGCCTCGTGGGCGCCAGTTGTCCTCGCCTGGTCATTTTTGCTGTTGTTGCCGTTCGGCCGTTCGTCCGAACTGCCCATGCTCATCATGGCCATCCCGGGTGGGGGCTGATCTGGAAGCATGGCAAACAGGCTGTGTGGAAAGGCGGCGCCAAAACCTTCCGCCTGCTGTTCCTGTGTAACTGGGTGCCCATTGCGCTGTCTGTCCCCGATTCGCTGTGATTCAAAAAATCGCTCAGCACCGCGCTCACTTATCCGCGCATCTATCTGGCAGGCATCTACCTGATCTGGCTGCTGCGTGAAGACCTCGCGCGCCAGCGCCTGCTCAAGTTGACTGCTTGGCTGCTGCTGTTCTGGGTGTTTGACGCCCTGGTTCAGGCCGTGATCGGCTATGACCTGCTCGGTTACGCTTACCCAGAACGTCTGCACGGCTTGTTCGGCCCGCACAGATGGAAGCTCGGCCACACGCTTGCCATGCTGTCCCCCATCGTGTGGGAATACGTTTCACGCCACGGTGCAAAATGGCAGCTTGCGCTGGCCTGGCTCGGCACCGCAGCCGTCGTTCTGCTCGCCAGTAACTGCGAAAGCTGGATCGTCTTTGCCATAGCCACTGTGCTGTTGGGATGGGCGTACGCACGGTGGCTGGGCTTTCACACCGTGAAATTGCTGGGTCCCATTGCGCTTGTCGCGGTGATGGCGGGGGTGGGAGCCTATCAGGTCAATCCCAAGTTTGCGTAATATCACTGATTCAGGGCTTCGGGCTCTGGCCATGCCTTATTTCATGCTGGTCGCTTTTGTGTATGTTGTGAGTTTCACCACCCGTTCCTGACCAACCCCCTTGGCATGTCAGTCGTAATGATCGCAAAGGTTGCTGTTAGGGTAATTTGCCACTCAAGCAGCGCGGATCTATTGGAACCAACGCTGCGTCCGCTTGCTTTGGAGGCGGAGAAGAGATGAGTTTTTTGAGCTTTATGTTTTTCAGACTCGATTCGGCCTTTTCATTGCTGAAGGAGCCTAAGCGATGGAGGTGAAAATATCCGTCTGCATGGCCGTCTACAATGGCGCGGCCTATCTTCAGCCCCAGATGCGCTCTATTTTGGCGCAATTGCAGGCAACTGATGAAGTCGTGGTCGTGGATGACGCCTCGCAAGACAATTCGGCAGAATTGTTGCGCAATCTCTCGGATGCAAGGGTGCGCGTGTATCGCAATGAGCGAAACCTGGGAGTGCTGGCATCGTTTGAAAAGGCCATGAGGCTGGCGCAGGGCGACATCCTGTTTCTGAGCGATCAAGATGACCTTTGGCTTCCGGGAAAAGCTGACAAAATCATCGAAGCATTTTCGTTAAATCCGGAAATAACACTTGTGGCCAGCGATGCCCAGATAATTGACGAGTCGGGTTTCGTCGTGGCCGATTCTTTTTTTGCGCAACGCGGGCGTTTTGCGGCTGGTGTTTTGCACAACCTGCTTAAAAGCAAGTATCTCGGCTGCACCTTGGCTTTCCGGAGCTCAATGCTGGACCATTTTCTCCCAATTCCAAAAGATGTGCCTATGCACGATATGTGGTTCGGCTTGGTCAATGATATTTACGGCAAGACGCATTTCATCAACCAGCCACTCATCGCTTATCGCCGCCATGGAAACAACTTAAGTCCATCCGTTGGTGCGCCTGGTGTGCAAAAGCTTGTTTGGCGCTGGCGCCTGGTCAAAAATCTGCTTCTGCATATCCTTCATTATTCTTTGAAAAGGCACTAGCCCAATGAGTCATGAATCCGCACCTGAGCCGGAAATCCTCAAACATCATGAAATTTTCCATAGTCACGGTTTGCTACAACAGCGCGCAATCCATCGAAGGCACCCTGCGTTCGGTCGCTGCCCAAACCTGGCCGGAAATTGAACATATCCTCGTTGATGGAGGATCAACAGATGGCACGCTGGCTATCATCGAACACTATCGTCAATCGCTATCCAAGGTGATCTCCGAACCAGATCGTGGCATCTATGACGCGATGAATAAGGGGGTGCGTGCCGCGACTGGTGATGTAATCGGTTTTCTCAATGCAGACGATGTTTACGCCCACGCTAATGTGCTTGACGATGTCGCCAAACATATGAGGCAGGATCACCTGGATGCTTTATTTGGCGACGTGGAGTTTTTCCACCCGGAGAATCCGGCGCTAGCGGTCCGCCGTTATACTTCAGCCCGCTTCCGGCCGGAGCGCATTGCATGGGGCTGGATGCCGGCTCACCCGGCGCTGTTTTTACGGCACGAGGTGTTCCAGAGAGTCGGGCCCTTCCGCACGGATTACCGTATTGCTGGCGATTTCGAGTTTATCGCCCGTGCTTTTTGGCGCCAGCCTCTGCGCTATCGTCACCTGCCCGAAGTGCTGGTGCGCATGCGTACAGGGGGTATCAGTACTGGCGGTTGGCGCAACACCCTGGTTCTGAATCGGGAAGTGCTGCGAGCCTGCCGGGAAAATGGTATTCCAACCAGCATGCTGAAGATTCTTTCCAAATATCCAGCCAAGCTTTTGGAATACCTTCATAAATGAAAGTATTGGTAACCGGTGCTGCCGGTTTTGTCGGCCGTGTCTTATGCGACCAATTGACCGTAGCGGGGCATGTCCTTGTTCCGACTGTGCGGCGTGCATCGGGTTTGAGGAATGAACTGGTAATCGGCGAAATCGGGCCATCGACGGATTGGCAGACGGCGCTTGTAGGCTGCGATGCGGTCGTGCATCTGGCTGCGCGGGTCCATGGGATGGACGACACGACACAGAATCCGCTGGCGCTGGTCCGGGCAACCAACACCGAGGGCACGCTCAATCTTGCCCGTCAGGCGGCCGAAGCCGGAGTGAAGCGCTTCGTTTTCATCAGCACCATCAAGGTCAACGGCGAGGGGCGCGATACGCCTTATCGTGAAACCGATGCAGCAGCCCCCGAGAATGCGTATGCGATTTCCAAATGGGAAGCCGAACAGGGCTTGCAGCGGATTGCGCAGGAGACCGGCCTGGAAGTCGCCATCCTGCGTCCGCCGCTGGCGTATGGGCCGGGGGTGAAAGCGAATTTCTTGCGGCTGATGCGTACTGTCGAGCGTGGCTGGCCGCTGCCGCTGGGGGCAATTCGCAACCGCCGCAGCCTGCTGTATCTGGGCAATTTTGTCGATGCGATTCGGCTGTGTGTTGAACATCCTGCCGCTGCAGGGCAGACCTTTTTGCTGGACGATGGCGTGCCGGTTTCGACGCCCGAACTAATTCGAGCGGTAGCGCGTGCCATGGGTCGTTCCACGCACTTGCTGGCGGTGCCGGTGGGCGTGCTTGAACTGGCGGGCGTGCTGCTGGGCAAGCGTGCAGCGGTGGCGCGGCTCACCGGTTCGCTTTTTGTGGATAGTTCGGCCATACGCTCGCGTTTGGGTTGGGTGCCGCCATATACCCTGCAGCAGGGCCTGGCTGCGACGGTTGCGGGCTGGCAGCGCTACCTGGATGGTCGATGACCGGACGGGGCCGGGCTTTTACCCTTGTAAATCAATATGCAGTGATTCAATCTGCAAGGATGATTTCTCGCCCTGAAGAATGATTCGGGCAATGGTGGCCTTTGTTCGGTTGCTTCGTCTAAAATGCAATCAAATTGAATCTTGGACGATTAATTGATGGATTTTCCTCGTGCGCTATCCGCGCATGTCCAGCAGGTGGCTGCGCAGTTTCCGGTTCTGCTGGTGACCGGCGCCAGGCAGGTCGGCAAGACCGTCTTGCTACGGTCGTTGTGCGGTTCAGGGCGAACCTATGTCACGCTGGATGATCCCTTGGTGCTGCAAATGGCACGGGAAGACCCGGCGTTGTTTTTGCAGCGTTTTGCGCCGCCGGTGCTGATAGACGAGGTTCAGTATGCGCCGGAATTGCTGCCCCATATCAAGATGGCGGTAGATCAGGCGCGCCGTCCCGGCATGTTCTGGTTGGCGGGATCGCAACCGTTTCCCCTGATGCAGGACGTGACCGAGTCGCTGGCGGGGCGGGTTGCGGTGGTGCAGATGCTGGGTTTTTCCCGCCGCGAAGCGCTGGGGCACGGCAATGAAGCCGTGCCCCCGTTCTTGCCGACGCAACAGGTTCTCGAAGCCCTGCTATCGTCCGCCGTGCCGTTGGATGTTCGGAGCTTGTATGCACTGATCTGGCGTGGATCGTTTCCTGCGATGGCGGCCAATCCGCAGATGAATCGTGATCTCTTTTATGCGTCTTATCTGCAAACCTATGTGCAGCGGGATGTGCGCGATTTGGCGCGGGTTAACGATGAAATGGCTTTTATACGTTTTCTGCAGGCGGTGGCGGCACGCACCGGGCAGATGCTGAATGTGGCTGATCTCGCCAGTGATGCGGACGTGGCGCCCAATACCGCTAAAAGCTGGTTGTCGATTCTGGAGGCGTCTGGCTTGGTATACCTGCTTCAGCCTTGGCATAGCAATGTGACCAAGCGTCTGGTGAAAACACCCAAGCTCTATTTTCTGGATACCGGCTTGTGCGCCTACCTGACGCAGTGGTCCAGCCCCGAAACGCTGGAGGCGGGCGCCATGTCAGGGGCGATATTCGAGACCTGGGTGATAACCGAACTGCTGAAAAGCTATTGGCATAACGGCAAGCAGGCGCCCTTTTACTATTTTCGCAACAAGGATCAGCGTGAGATCGATGTGTTGATCGAACGTAATGGCCGGTTTTACCCGGTGGAATGCAAAAAATCGGCATCTCCCTCACGCGAGGCGCTGGCCGGGGCAAGTGCGCTTGAACGTCTTGGGGTTCCGGTGGAGCCTGGCGCGGTCATCTGTATGGTGCCAGCATTGCTTCCGTTGAGCCGCACGGCAACGGCCGTGCCGGCAGGGGTGTTGTGATGGCGCCTGCTGAATGGATGGCCCCGCTTGCTGCTTTTCCGGCGTGCTGGCTGACGCTGTCCTGGCTGCTGCGGCGTGACCGCTTGCCAATGGATCACCCCAATGCCCGCTCGCTGCATGCGACGCCAACGCCGCGCATCGGCGGGCTGGGGATGATGGCCGGTGTGGGTGTGGCTAGTGTGTGGCTGGCCGATGCAGGTTTGCTGCCGGTGGTTCTGGCGGCATTTGCGCTAGCTGCGGTGTCGCTGCTGGACGATGTGAGGGGGCTGCCGGTGGCGTTGCGCTTTCTGGCGCATTTCGTTGCGGCAGTGGCGTGCCTGGTGGCGTTTGGGCTGACCGGCTGGGCGTTGCTTGCGGGTACGCTGGCCATCGTCTGGATGACCAATTTATATAACTTCATGGACGGTTCGGATGGGCTGGCGGGCGGCATGGCTGCAATCGGTTTTGGCGCGCTGGCGCTGGCTGCGTGGCTTGGTGATGCGCCGGAGCTGGCCGCGTTTTGCGCGGCCATTACGGCGGCGGCCCTGGCGTTCCTGCGCTTCAACTTCCCGCCCGCGCGGGTGTTCATGGGCGATGCGGGATCGATTCCGCTGGGGTTTCTGGCAGCCGCGCTCGGCATCCTGGGGGCGCGACAAAACGTGTGGCCGTGGCTGTTTCCGCTGCTGGTGTTCTCGCCTTTCATTGTCGATGCCAGCGTGACGCTCGCACGACGTGGCTTGCGTGGCGAAAAAATCTGGCAGGCGCATCGTTCGCATTATTATCAGCGTGTGGTGTTGCTGGGCGCGTCGCGTCGTCAGCTTGCATGGGCCATCTATACGCTGATGCTCGCAGGTGCCGCGCTGGCATTCACATTGCGGGCTCTGCCGCAGCACACTGCATGGCTGCTTACACTGTGGGCGGCAACGTATCTGCTGATTTTTCTGACCATCGACCGGCGCTGGAATCGACCTCGCAATGAACATTAATCCCCGCACCGTCACCATCATCCTGCACGACATTCTGGCGGCAACCGTCGCCTGGCTGGGCGCGCACTGGCTGCGTTTCAATCTGGAGATTCCCGCGGAGTTCCTGGCTGCGGCCTTGTCTACCCTGGCTTGGGTGGTACCGCTGCAGGCGCTGGTGTTCTGGCGTTTTGGTTTGTATCGCGGCATCTGGCGCTTTGCCAGCCTGCCCGATCTCAAGCGCATCGTGCTGGCGGTTGGGCTGGCGGCGCTGCTGATTCCGCTGGTGCTGGTCCTGTTCCACATCAGTACAGCGGTGCCACGTTCGGTGCTGATTCTCGATCCGATGCTGCTGGTGATCCTGATGGGCGGCAGCCGCCTGGCCTACCGCGCCTGGAAGGAGCATCGGCTGGCTAGGGTGCTGCACCCGCACAGCAAGCCGGTGCTGGTGGCGGGGGCGGGCTCGGCGGCGGATTTTTTGCTGCGCGAACTGGCGCGCAATCCATCAGGGTTTCATGTGGTGGGTTTGCTGGACGACAGCCGCGACAAGCAGGGGCGGCTGGTGCAGGGCATTCCGGTGCTGGGAGCGCTGGATGATGTCGCAGCCTATGCGCAAAGAATGGAGGTTGACGATGTGGTGCTGGCGCTGCCGTCGACCGCGCACGAGGTGCGCAAGCGCATCACCCAGATCTGCACCGAAGCCGGGCTGAATGTTCTGACCGTACCTTCGCTCGAAGACCTGGTGGCAGGCCGGGTGTCAGTATCAAGCTTGCGTCCTATCGAACTTGACGACTTGCTAGGGCGTGACCCGGTGGAACTCGACGACAGCGGCTTGCACCAGCTGCTGACCGGCCAGGTAGTGATGGTGACCGGCGCGGGGGGCTCGATCGGTTCGGAGCTGTGCCGCCAGATTGCGCATTTTGCGCCTGCCAAGCTGGTGTTGTTCGAGCAGTCCGAACTGGCGCTGTATGCGATGGAGGAGGAATTGCCGCAGCGTTTCCCCGGGTTGCAGATTGCACCGGTGATCGGTGACGTGAAGGACGCTGTCTGGGTGAATCAGGTGATGGCCGAGCATCGGCCTGCCGTGGTGTTCCACTCGGCGGCTTACAAGCACGTTCCCTTGATGGAGGGCGGCAATGCCTGGGAGGCAGTGCGCAACAATGTGCTGGGCACGCAGGTTGTTGCGGCGGCCGCGCAGGCGCATGGGGTGGGCAAGTTTGTGATGATCTCCACCGACAAGGCGGTCAACCCGACCAATGTCATGGGCGCGACCAAGCGGCTCGCCGAGATGACCTGCCAGGCGATGCAGCAACCGACTGGCACGCGCTTCGTCTCGGTGCGGTTTGGCAATGTTCTGGGCTCTTCTGGCAGCGTAATTCCCAAGTTCCAGAAACAGATCGAAGCGGGCGGGCCGGTGACAGTGACGCATCCTGACATCACGCGCTTTTTCATGTCGATCTCTGAAGCCGCGCAACTGGTTCTGCAGGCGGGCCTGATGGGCGAGGGCGGCGAAATTTTCGTGCTGGATATGGGCGAGCCAGTCAAAATCGCCGAGCTGGCCAAACTCATGATTCGTCTGTCGGGCGCCGATGAAGAGCGCATCCGCATTGAATACACCGGCCTGCGCCCCGGCGAGAAACTCTACGAGGAACTGCTCGCCGATGACGAGTCCACGCTGCCCACTCCGCACCCCAAGCTGCGGGTGGCGAAAGCGCGTGCCGCCGATGCCGGTTGGTACGCCGAATGTCTGGCTTGGCTGGCACACCCAGACACCTACGATGAGGCGACGGTCAAACGCCAGCTGAAGACCTGGGTGCCGGAATACCAGCCGGGATCGTTAACGTCGTGAACACTGCGCAATCAATTATTCCGGCATGGGAGCGTATTAATGCCATGCGCCCTGAGCCTGTTAAAGGGTGAATCGGATTCGGCAAATTCAGCCCAAACAAACGCCAAAAATCATCTGACCGGACCTACAAGCTATATCCGCCGCATCTTCGCCACCAAAACTTCCTCAAGATAATGGTAACTATTGATGCGAAGAGGCCAAGGTTCACGGATACCGAAAGAAATATACTGATTGAGCTATGACAGGCAGGCGAGAGAATAAATTTTGGACGATTTGAACTCAAGGCTTTCTTTTTCCTGGACGGACTGGTTTAGCCAACGTAGGGTCGAATTGCTCATCCTGCTCTTTATATTGTCGCTGCCATTTGGTGAAGCCAGTCACTTGCCGGTTGTGATGCTTGTTCTTTTGGGTATTCAAAACATGCGTCGTACCGGATTGCATATCGGTGACGACTCAAGATTTTTTGTATGGATCGCCGTTGCATTGGTTGTGCCCCTGCTTTTATCCGCCATAGGCGCCTACGAAATTACTAAAACCCTGCTTACAGCACTGATCTTCACACTGTATTCATTCGCGGGTGTTTATGTGATCAGGCGCTTTCGCGAGCAGATGGACATCAAGCTGATGCTTTATGGAATTGCGGGAATCCTGTTGTTTTGGACGGCCGATGCGCTCCTGCAATATTTTCGTGGCGCCAACCTTTTTGGCTGGCCCGTGCAAAGCGAGGGCATTACTGGAATTTATAACCGCAATGTTTGGATTGGTTACACTTTCGCGCATCTGGCACCTTTCTTTTTCGAATCCCTGCGCAGATGGGCGGTCAAGCCGGGGCGCAAATGGGTCTGGCTGCTGGCCATACCGTTCGTTATGGTGGTTATGCTTTCAGGCCGGCGGGCAGCTTGGATAACATTGGGCCTTGTGTCATCAATTTACCTGATATGGCTAATTCGTCATGGCGACATCAAAATGCGCCATGCCCTGGTTGGAATTGTCGCATTCGTGGTGGCTATTGGTGCAAGTGTCGCCATTTCGCCAGGTTTGGAGCAACGTGTCCAGACGACGATGCATGCCTTCAGCGGTACTTGGGAAGCGGCCAATGCCGGGGGTGCACATCGGCTCGAAGTCTGGAAAGGTGCATGGTTGTTGTACAAGGAATCCCCCATAACCGGTGTCGGAGCCCACGCCTATGACCCGGTTGTTTTCGAGCGGGGCTACACCAGTGCAAAGTATGGCCACACCCATCTTTACGGGCTTGATGTGCTTTTAAGCACAGGCATTATCGGATTCGTCGCCTTTATGGCCGCTTTTTTCTACCTGTGTTTCAAGTTGGTACAGTCTATCAAGTTGGATCAGCCCACGCTCCCGGTCTGGCTTGCGGCAGTATCGATCATGTTCCCGCTCAACGCGCACTGGAGCTTCTACGCCCCCAGGCCTGCATCATTGCTTTTGATGCTTGTTATCCTGGCATTCGCCGTCGCCGCTCACCACCGCGCAAATCAAACGTGAATCAGGCCAGCCACCCTTCACAGAACTGCCAGGACAAGGCCGAATGCACAAGACTTCTCTCGCAATGCTGACCTGGAAAGCGCCAAAGACGCTTCAGCACGCATTGCAAAACCTCGAACCGATCCTCGATTTCTTCGACGAAAAAACCATCGTCTGTCAGGAAAGTGATCCGGAAGAGATTGCACTTGCTCAGCAGTATGGCTTCAAGGCGGTTGCACTCGAGACAAACGTTGGAATTCAACACGGCATGAAGTTGGCGTTTGAGTCCTGCAGTAACGAGCTTGTGTTGTTTCTCGAAAATGACCTCGTGCTAAAGGAAAGCCGAGACAGGGCAAAAAACATATTGACTGCTATCGGCAACGCGCTAGCGGAAGGCAGGGCCGAGTTTGCCAAGCTTCGATATCTGCCGGAAAGCCAGAAGAAAACCTTCCGTCGATATTGGCGCTTGTCAAATGGACGTCCACGCAGACGCATGATGGGTTACCTGAGGTATGGGGCAGCGAATAGCATGGCGGCAGACCCACTTCATTTTGACATTGCCCCAGGAATGAGCTCTGGATACCTTATTGATATTGGAAATGGTGTTTATCAAACTTTTTCCAAATACGGCAAATGGGAAAATCTTGCGGTTTTTGCCAAAAAGTCTTTTTCTCTCAATACCCTCATCCCATTTTCCGAATCGCATCCCACGTCGAGAACGGTTAATGGCCACCCGGACCTGGAGCTCCGAATAAACTCAAAAAAGAATAAATCCGGGTGGCGAGGGAACAATTTCAAACTCCTCATTGCAAAACCAGGCCTATTTGGCCATCGTCGACTCGATCGGTGGGCTGGTGATGATAAATGGATGACCGCTGACCCTGCCGATGATGGGGGACCGGTTGAAATGGTGGGTGACACCAAAGGCAAGCTTACGTGACCACATCGGCTTTGCGTCCGACGCGGGTCAAATTTCTCAGTCGCCTCGATCCGCGTGAATGGCTGCGCTATTTCCCGCGCGAGGATGGCCTATGGGCAGATTGCGAATTCCTTTTCGACCGCGACGCCCGTGACTATGACTGGCTGGTCGTGTACGACGATATCCCGGCGGCAATCGGTCAATCCCGCAACTCCGCCGGCGAGGAATTCGCCTGTCCCCGCGAAAATACGCTCCTGGTTACGACAGAGCCCTCATCGATCAAGACGTACGGTCGCGGGTTCGCCGCTCAGTTCGGCCATGTTCTCACCAGCCAGCCGGCTTGGGCCTTGCCGCACCCCAGCCGGCATTATCAGCAGGCGGTGAACCACTGGTTCTTCGGCAGCGGGAATGGGCGTTGGATGAGTCGCGCTGATCTCGTTCGGGGTCCTTCTCTTGAGGACAAAACGCAAGCGATTTCCGTTGTCTATTCCCCGAAGCGCCAGTGGCACACCCTGCATGCCCAGCGTTTCAAGTTCATCGAGGCCATGCGCAGGCTATTGCCAGAAATGGCCGTTTTTGGACGCGGCGCCACGCCGATGGATGACAAGGCAGAAGCGCTCGCGTCCTTTCGCTACCATCTCGCGGTGGAAAACCACATCGGTCTGCATCACATCACCGAGAAGCTCACTGACGCCTTCCTTGGGCGATGCCTGCCGTTCTATGCCGGGGCGCCGAACGCGGCGGATTACTTCCCTCACGATAGCTTTATCCCCATCGATATTCGCGATCCGGTCGCCGCGGCAGAGGTCATCCGCAAAGCCATGCTTGAAGACGCCTGGGCGAAGCGCCTGCCGGCAATCGAGGAAGCGCGCCGTCGCATCCTGGAAGAACAACACATCTTCGCGGTTTTGTGCAGGATCATTTCATGCAGCGTATCAAGCAAAACCTACTCACACGAGCGCAATGGATTCATCCTTAGCCGGCACGCCTGGCGAGAACAGCACAAAATTGGTGGAATCGCGCACCTGCTTGAAAAGCTGTACGTTCGCGGTCGTTCGCTTTCCAGAAAGCTTGTTCCTTGACTTTGGGGCTGCTCGACATGACCAGCACCGCCGAAAAAGTCCTCGTCATCAAGCTTGGCGCATTTGGCGATGTCGTCCAGGCCGATGGCGCCTTGCGCGATATCCGTGCTTTTCACCATGACGCCGAAATCACCCTGCTGACGACACCGCCGTTTCGCAAGCTGATGAGCCGATGTCCACATGTCGACCGTGTGCTTACGGATTCTCGAGCGCCATTCTGGAAGATCGGAGAATGGGCCAGGCTTGCACGAATGTTGCGGAGCGAGCAGTTCGCAATGGTGTATGACCTGCAGAAACAGGACCGCACTGAGCTGTATCGAAAACTGTTCTTTCGCAATGTCTCATGGAGCGGCAGACAACCGGGTCCACGACCGCAATCTGCGCTGGAGGGATTCGTTTTCCAGCTGGAAAACGCCGGAATCCCCCCCAAACATTGCTTGATGCCGGATGTTTCCTGGATGGCGGACGATATGAGCGTGTTTCTCCAACAGGAAGGGGTCCGCAAGCCCTATGTCGCACTCATTCCGGGGTGCTCTGCGCGCCATCCACACAAGCGCTGGCCATACTATGCGCAGTTGGCTGCGGCCTTGATCGAGCGGGGTTATGAAGTTGTTACCGCGCCTGGGCCAGACGAAATCGAACTGGCCAGGAGCATACCGGGGCACACCCTGCTGGGCCCCAACGGCTTCCTGAACTGGTTTGAGCTTGCCGGCGTACTTAAGGACGCCTGTTACGTCGTTGGCAATGACACCGGCCCGAGCCATGTTGCATCCTGCCTCGGCAGGCCCGGCCTGGCGCTTTTTGGGGCGCACACAACGGCGGCGCGCACCGGTATCTGCCGTGGAGAATTTCGCGCGATCGAGGTGCCAGACCTTGCCGGCCTCTCAGCCGAGACCGTGCTTGAGGCGGTCATGCCCAAGCTGCCACCTGCTCAGGAAAATTCGGTGTAAGACTTTTCCTCGACGATACTGGAACCGCAGCGTTCGTTGATCGATTTCTTGATCGCCGCACGCTTGTCATTCTGGATGTATACAGAGCGGGCCAGTTCGATGAATTTTGGTCCGAAATCACGCGCCGCCTCACAAGCGCGGATGTCGTCCTCGATAACCCACAGCGTCTCGTTGACCATGCGCAACGCTTCTTCCAGCCGGTCAAGTTCATCAGACTGATCGAGGTTCTCAGCGCGGGCCCGGCTTAGCACATCCAGTTCATGTTTCACATTTCTGAGCTTGGCCGGGGCGGTCATGCGAACCGCCTTGATCTTTAGTATGGTGATTTTGTCGATCAGTTCACCCGCACCCACCTCGATCATCAGCGAGCCTTTTGTTGTGTTGGCCATTACGTTTTTCCTTCAAATCAAGTGAATGAATAGTCTGTCCCCGCGCTGGCGAGCCGGTTCCCATTCTTTATGACGATCTATTATTGATTGCCCTGTCTGCGCGGCGCCCGTGCAAGTTGCTCATACAAATCCAGGGTTTGCGACAGCATGCTGCGCAGCGGATAAAAATCTTCGTCAGGCACGGGGCTGGGCTGCTGCAATAGGGTGGAGATGCGTTGTGTTGCTGCGCCGAGATTTCCCAGCGGCAACAGCCCGGCAGGATAGACAGTACGCAGGATTTCACCCACGCCACCGTGGTCGTAGCCTGCCGTCGGTACGCCCAGCCGCAGCGCCTCCAGCGTGGTGCGGCCAAACGATTCTGGATGGGTGGAGAGCGACAACACCAGATTCGAAATTGCCAGGATGTTTTTCAGGTCATCGCGCTGGCCGGTGAAACTGATGTCGGCTTCCTGCCCCATGCTGCGCACGCGGTAGCGCAGCTTTTGCAAATAGCGCTGCTTGGAGGACGACGCGCCGCCGACGATCAGGCCATGCACGGGCAGCCCGCGTCGTTTCAGCCGCGCAATCAACTCGATAAAGTCTTCATGCCCCTTGAGCCGGGTGATGCGTCCCGGCAGGGTGACTAGTTGCTTGCCCACGGCGTGCGGAAACTGCGCGAAGAATGCCTGCTGCCAGACCGGGTCGGGCTTCCAGCCGCGCGGATAGGCCTGGCCATCCACGCCGCGATGGATGACCTGAATGCGCCACGGCGGCGTGTCGGGGTATTCGCGCAGGATGTAGTCGCGTACGGTGTCGGACACCGCAATCACCCGCTCGCCCTGCGTCATGATGCGGCTGTAGCGATTGACGCCATACATGCCATGCACGGTGGTGACAAAATACGGGCGCGTGGCCGGGTTCATCCCGCGCCAGGCCAGCCAGGCGATCCAGGCCGGCACGCGCGAACGCGCGTGGATGATCTCCACCTTTTGTTCCCGCAAAAACTTGCGCAGCTTGCCGACGAGCAGCAGCGTTTTGATTTTTTTTTCGCCAATCGGCCAGGCGAAATGCTCGGCGCCCGATGCAACGAGCGGCGCGACCAGCCGCCCGCCTGCCGATATCACCAGCGCACGGTGGCCGTGCTCGACCAGTGCCTGGGCCACTTCGAGCGTGCCGCGTTCCACCCCGCCGGATTCCAGCGCCGGCAGCAGTTGCAGGACAGTCAGTTTTTTTTCTTCAGCCATCTGTTTTCTTCAGCCATCCAAGTATCCATTCAGCACAGCGGTCGGCCTCAGCCAGCGGGTGCAGGTTGGGGTGCAGTAAACCGCTCGCGCACCAATTCACGAAGCGGGTGATGCGCTTTGCGTCGACGAGATGCGCGATCGCCCGGCCGACGCGGCTTTTCGGGTTGACCGGCAGATCGAACACGCCGACATCCGCGCCCGCCGAAAGCGCCTCGAACACCATCGATGCGCTGTCGGGCGTTACCCACACCGTGCCGCATCGTGCAAGCTGGGTGGGCAGCCAGTCGGGCGACGTGGCCGTGTGCGGGGTAACAGTCAGGTTGGGAGATTGCGGCAGCTGCGCCAAAAAATCCGCCGGCGTGCGGCGCGAGGTGGTCAGCGTCCAGTGCGTTTCCGGCGTGCGCGCGAGAATGCTCCTGATCTGAACCTGAATGGCGTCGCTGTCCCATTCGAAATGCGGCGAGGTGCCGCCGATCAGCAATAATCCGTGGCGCGCATCGCTGCGTTCAAATTGGGACAGCGACGCCGGGCGGATGCGGTTCAGCGCGCCTTCGGTCACCAGCGTATGCGCGTCTGCCACAATGTCATCGTGCTGGGGAACAATGCACAGATCGAACCCGCGGCGCGGCAGGCTCGGCTTCATCAGCACCACGGCACGCCCGCCGCGCGCGCGCCGCGCCGCCAGCAGCGTCAGGTGCGTGGCGTGCCCTGCGCTCACGATCAGATCGGGTTTGGGGAGCGTGTTGTCGGGAAAGCGTTTCAGCAGCAGTGCCAGCCAGGCGCGCCAGGCCGGCAGAGCGGGGGTGGTGACAATCTCGGTGGGGGCTGCGCGCGCCAGCGCCTCGGCCAGTCCCAGCGACTGGTTCAGGTGTCCCGGCTTGCCGTCGCTGACGATCCAGACGACCAGCGGCGGATGCATGCCGGAAGATTCAGCCAACGGGCAGCCCCGCATCCTTGTGTCGGTTATCCCCTGTCAGCGCCAACCGTCCATTGAGCGGGCCTGTCTGCCCGAGCCAGGCGTCGTTTTCATCGAGTGACACATGGGCGACAGCGAGGGGCATGACAGAGGTTGCGGGGCTGGGGTGGCGCAAAGTGTAAACCATCATGCATGCATGCCGCGCCGAGAGCCGGGCGCATGGTTGTATTGTGCTACAGCGCTTGGGTCCACCTGCGCCCGAGCGCGGCCTGCCAGCGATACGGCGTGGCGTCCAGCGCCGGTGCCTTGCCTTCCATCACGTCGACCAGCAGTTCCGCCGAGGCGGGCGCCAGCGTGACCCCGTAGCGGTAATGCCCCGTGTTGACGAACACGTTGTCGAAATCAGGATGCCGGTCGATGATCGGGATATTGTCGGGTGAGCCGGGGCGCAGCCCGGCCCAGTGCTGTACCGGTTGAACTGCAGCGAGTGCAGGCAGCAATTCAGCGGCGTCGCTGTGCAGTCGCTGGCGCGTGGCAGCGTCGGTCGATTTGTCGAAGCCGACGTCCTCCAGCGTACTGCCCACCAGCACATGGCCGTCGCGGCGCGGAATCAGATACAGCCCGTTGCGATACAGAATCGTATCCAGCACGTCCGGCTCCAGCTTGAACAGCAGCATCTGGCCGCGAATCGGGCGGATTTGCGGCGTGGCCGCCAGTCCGGCCAGCCCCAGCCCGGACCACGCCCCGGTCGCCAGTACCACGCTGTCCGCCGGAAAAGTGTCCGCTGACGTCTGCACCGCCGTCACCCGTCCGCCCTGCGTCAGCACCCCGGCGGCCGGGCAATGCTCATGTATCAGTCCGCCCAGCTGTACCACCGCCGCGCGCAATGCTGCCACCAAGCACGGGTTGCGCACCTGCGCGATATCCGGCAGCCAGAGGCTGTCGCCGGTATTCGTGTGCATGAGTTGTGCCGTCAGGCCGTGTGCCTTGCACCAGGCAAGTGACGTATCGGGCTGGGTTGCTCCCAGTACGCGCATCCCGCACTGCCAGTATTCAGCAATGCGTCCAGACCGCACTTCGATATCCGCAACCCAGTTTGCATACGCCGCCATCGAATGCAGCGCCAGTCTGGACAGCGGCTCCGGGTAATCCCACGGCAGCAGCGGCGACAAAATGCCGCCCCCCGCCCACGAGGATTCGCCACCCACCGCGCCACGATCCAGAAGCGTGACGTAATAGCCATGCTTGAGCAACGCCAGCGCCGTGCTCAGGCCAGAAACCCCGGCGCCCAGGATGAGGGTGGACGCCTTCAGCCCCGGTGTGCCCCGCTCACGCATAGGCTGCACCTACAACTAAAGTTGTATAGATACGCCTCCAACAGAGTGGCAAGCTGACAGCCCTGAATAAAAAGACGAAGGGGGAGGAAATGAATGGGCGTGGATTCACACTGGTGGAGTTATTGGTTGTGCTTGCGGTGGGGGCAATTTTATTGACGATTGCTATTCCCGGCTATGCCTTTTTCATGAACGCCAGCAGGCTGACAGCCTTGACCAATGATCTGGTTACCGTTCTGCACCTGGCACGATCCGAAGCGGTCAAGCGGGGCACGCGCGTCACGGTATGCAAAACCAGCAATGCCATGGCGGTGACGCCGGCCTGCGACACCACAGCCAGTTGGCAACAAGGCTGGCTGGTATTTGTCGATGGCGGAACACGAGGGGGGATTGATTCAGGCGACACCCTGTTGCGGGTGCAAGACCGTGTTTCTGCCGAGGCAACCATCACGACCAGCAATTACAGCAGCTTTGTCAGCTACCTGCCCAGTGGCGTCAGCCAGGGGCCAAATGGGCTGGCCAATGGTGCCCTGCACGTTTGCGTGGCAGGCAATCGACGCGACATCATCATCAACTCCACCGGCCGCCCACGGCTCAGCGCCAGCACCTGTTGATCGTCGATGCAGGCTCAAGTTGGCCTCATTCATGACGTTAAACAGGGTGCATTTTTGAAACGCAATCGGGTGGGGCTTGGCCGTTCATAAACCCAATTCCGCCATTCGTCCAGTAACGCTGGACATCACTCGTCCCCTTTTTTAATGTGGCAGTGTGAAATGCGAGAACTTGAATACCATGGATGACGTCCCGGCCTCAAAGCGCGGTTTTACTCTGATCGAATTGCTGATCACGCTGGCTGTGGCGGCGATTCTGGTCACCATTGCCGTTCCGAGCTTTCAGACGTTTGTGCTGAACAACCGTATGGCATCGCAGGCGAATGATCTGATCACCGCGATCACTTTGGCTCGCAGCGAGGCCGTCAAACGCGCGGCCAATGTGACCGTGTGTGCCAGCAGCAATGGCACAAGCTGCACGGGTGGCTGGGCGCAGGGTTGGATCGTGCGGGATGCAGCAGGCACGCCCATCCGGGTGCAACAGGCTTTGGTGGGGGCCAGCACTTTGACTGGCGGAACGAATGTGGCCAGCTCGATTACCTTCACCTCAAGTGGTCGCACGACCATTCCGACTGCAGCCACCGTTGCGAGCACCACCCTCAAGCTCTGTCCCAGCCCCGCTAGCGTCCAGGGGCGTGCCATTCAAATCGAACGAACCGGGCGACCTAGTGTTGCCGGTGTCGCATGCCCATGAGAACACCCATGAAACAGTCAGGATTTACCCTTCTCGAAGTGTTGGTCGCCATGTTGGTGCTGTCGATCGGCCTGCTAGGCCTGGCGGGATTGATGGCATCCAGCATGCGCAACAACCTCAGTGCCAGCCACCGCACCCAGGCCACCTGGATGGCCTACGACGTCATCGACCGCATGCGCGCCAACCGCGCAGGCGCGATTGACGGAAATTATGCCACCGCGATGGGCGCTGCCGCCGCCTGCACAACGGCCGTACCCACCGGGACGGTCCCGGCGCAGGACATCACAGCGTGGAAAAACCAGCTTGCCTGCGCGCTTCCCGCTGGCAACGGTTCGATAGCGGTTAATGCGGGTACGCGGGCAGCAACTATCGTGATTCAGTGGAATGACAGCCGGGGCAGCCAGGGTCTCGCAAACCAGACCTTCACCGTGGAAACGCAATTATGAAACCGATGTTTATGCCTCCTCGTGCGCAGACGGGTTTCGGTCTGATCGAACTCATGATCGCCATGACGCTGGGCCTGGTGCTGCTGGGGGGTATTGGCTACGTGTATATCGGAAGCCGCAGCGCATTTCGCACCACCGACAACCTTTCGCGTATTCAGGAAAACGCGCGTTACGCCCTGGATCTGATGAGCCGCGACATCCGCATGGCAGGTTATGTCGGCTGCGGAAACCTCGCCTCCATGTCCGTTAAAACCATCGCCAAACCGCCCGTTCCGCCTATGACGGCTGGCAACGCATTGATTGGCTACGACAATGGCACGGGCTGGACCAACCCAACCAGCATCGTGCGGCCGGCCGGCGATGTGTTGTCGGTCATGGGCGCATTTGGTAATGGCGTCAACTTGACCGGCAACCTGATTCCCTCAAATGCCAACGTGCAGGTCAATGGCAATCCGGATGGTTTCAAGCAGGACGACGTGCTTATAGTCACCAATTGCGCCGAAGCAGATGTGTTCAAGGCAACCACAGTCTCGAATGCTTCAGGCACGACGACGCTCTCCCACGCCAATAGCGGCAACACGGGCAACCGCGTGGGCACCTATGGCAAGGATGCCTTTGTCATGCGCATGGATCAGTACACGTATTTCATCGGGACTAACACCGCAGGTAATCGAGCCCTATACCGTGTAGGGTTGGACGCCCAGGCCGAAGAGCTGGTCGAGCATGTGCATGACATGCAAATGCGCTATGGCCTCGATACCAATGCCGATGGCAGGGTGGATAGCTATAGCAACACACCGGGAAACTGGACACAAGTTGCGAGCGTCACGCTGAACCTGCTGATGCGCAGCCCCGATAACAATATTTCAACGGCAACACAGTCCGTCACCTTCAACAACGGCACCTTTGCCGCGCCCGACCGCAGGCTTTATCAGGTGTTTTCGGCAACCGTGGGCGTGCGCAACCGTCTGCCGGCAATGTGAGCGATGGATACCCTGAAGGGCATAAATACCATGCATACCCCTAATCCCACTTCCCAGAACGGCGCGGCGCTCATTACCGGGCTGATTTTTCTTGTCGTGCTGACCCTGATTTCCCTGTCCGCAATCAAGTCCACCTCGCTCGAAGAACGCATGGCCGGTAATGCGCGTGATCAGGATGTCGCATTCCAGGCAGCGGAGGCCGGCATCCGCGATGCCATGCAATACGTCGCTATCTCTAACTTTCAAGGTACGGCATTTTCGGGTTTTACGGCTGGGTGCACGGCAGGGCTGTGCTTGAACAACGCCACCACACCGGTCTGGACCACGATTACCACCAACAATGATTGGGAAACGACCAAAACGAAAGCTTACTCAGGACTCACGCAGGTGTCTGCACAGCCACGTTACATCATCGAATTGATTCCTTCGGGTCTACCGCCTCCCGGGTTCGGCATGTCCACCGGCAAGGGCGTCAACTCGGGTGGGCAGGTGATCCCATTCCGCATTACCGCACGTGGCTGGGGGGTGACTAAACAAGCCCAGGCAACCGTGCAAGCCGCTATTAATTATTGACGCGCAGGGAGCATTTAATGACTACCTTCAACCGCAAACCCTTGTCACTGGCGCTATTGGCCGCTTTTTCCGTGGGCTACTACGGAATGGCTAGCGGTGCATTGCTCAGCCTGAGCCAGATTCCCTTGTTCGTCACCACAGCACAAAAAGCCAACGTGCTGTTGATTCTCGACAACTCGAACAGCATGGATGAAGATGCCTCTGGGGCGGCGGCGCCCTGCGTCAGCACGCTGTGCGGCAGCGCCAGCCCGCTCAGCAAATCTGAAATCGCCCGGAACGCCGCCAAATCGATCGTCACCGATTACACCGGCAAGATCAACCTGGGGCTGATGGCCTATCAGCAATACACTTCGGGCGGTAACGCGGTCAGCCTCAAGCAGTTGCATAATTCGCCTTATGACGTGAGTTACGATCCTGCCAACTGGAACGAGGATTACACAGGATCGCGCGATAGCCTGACCAAGCGTTATCGTATTCCCAACCCCACCAGTGCAGGGAATTACATCCATTACAACGTGGCGCTGCCGTTTTACGCAGGATCTAATCAGGGCAATGGTTTTTGCTACACCCAAACGGCCAATTTCGATAATGGCAGCGAGACTTACCCCGGTGGCCCTTGGGATAGCTACAGGTGCTACAACACGAAGACGGGGACTTCCGATACTTTACCGGCGGCAAACGACACAGCAGCGGCAGCGCAGGGTTATACCGGCAACTTTTATAATGGCCAACTCTCGCCAACAGACAGTGATCTCGCACAGGGGATACTCGATTTCGGACGTTTTCTCACATGGAGTCATATAGGGCCAACCTGGTTCTCGAACAGCAACCCCGGGCGCGGCTATCTGCATGTTCCGGTCGGCAACCTGGATGCTGCCAAGGCAACGGCCATCAACACCAAGCTGGGCACCAGCCAGTTTGTGACCAATGGCCCAATCAATGCGACCTTGCCTTTGCAAAATGCTGGTCTGACGCCCATTGAAGGTACTTTTCTTACAGCCAAGGATTATTTTGCTGGCAACCTGACTGCCACGGCACAAGGTGGTTCGCAACCCGCTCCGCCCAATGGCTGCGGAAAGGACTTCGTCGTGTTCATGACTGACGGCCTGCCTTCGATTAGCGCAACGGGCACTGCATTGACGAATCCGACAACAGCCGTTGCTGCCGCAGCCGCGGAGGCGGGTAATTTGTATACGGCAACTCGACCTGTGAAAAGCTACATCGTAGGGTTTGCGTTGCCCTATGGCACCACGCCCGGAATCCTCGACACGATTGCAACCGCAGGGGGCACGGGAACAGCAATTGAAGCAAGCGATACCACCACACTTAACAGCGCATTCGATACGATCTTCAGTGACATTCTTGCGCAGTCTGGATCTGCAGCTGCGGTTGCCTTGACATCCGGCTCGGTCGTTGCGGGCGGAAAAATCTACCAGGGACAATTCAACTCATCCGATTGGTCGGGTGATCTGGTTGCCTACAATACCAACCCGACAACGGGCGCAATCACCGGCGTTGCATGGAATGCGGGGACGGAGCTGAATACCCAGAACTACGACACCGGGCGGAAGATTCTCACCTATAAATCTAGTACCGCTGCCGGCATTCCATTCCGGTGGCCAGCAGACCCAGCGGATCCAGCCGCAACCGAGCTGGACGCCAGCCAGGTGACTGCGCTGACTACCAACCCCAATCTCGATCTCACCAATGTGAATGATACCGGGGCGAACCGGTTGAATTTCCTGCGAGGGCAAACCGGCATTGCCGGCTTTCGTGCGCGCCTCATCAGTGTGCTGGGTGACCTGGTGAACTCGGCGCCGGCCTATGTGGGCGCACCGGCTTTCAACTATCCGGATGATCTGGAGGCGGCGAGCTACAACTCGTTCCGATCCACCCAGTCAAGCCGCACGCCCATGCTTTATGTGGGCGCCAACGACGGCATGCTGCATGGGTTTGATGCGGCAACGGGTCTGGAAAAACTGGCCTATGTGCCCAGCAAGGTTTACCCGAATCTGTCCCAGCTGACATCGCCGTCCTATGCCCATCGTTACTATGTCGATGGCTCCCCGACGGTTGTCGATGCTTTTTACTCGGGGGCCTGGCACACCATGCTGGTTGCCAGCCTGGGCGCTGGCGGTCAAGGGTTGTTTGCACTGGATGTGACCAATCCGGGTACATTCAGCGAAGCCAATGCGAGTTCGATTGTGAAATGGGAATACAGCGATGCGGACCTGGGTTATGTGAATGGCCAACCCAGCATTGTGAAGCTCAACACCGGTGCGTGGGCCGCAGTATTCAGCAATGGCTACAACAATAGCGAGGCGGATGGAAGCCCCAGCGAAACGGGTTACGCCTATCTTTACATTGTGGATATCGCAACGGGGGCGCTCATCAAGAAAATTTCGACAAATATTGGATCGGACGCTACGCCCAACGCACTGGCTACGCCCACTCTGATCGACATTGATGGCGATGGCGATGTGGATTACGCCTACGCGGGTGATTTGCAGGGGAATGTCTGGAAATTTGACTTGTGTAATGCTGGCGGCAGCGGCTGCGCATCAACGGCGACAGGCTGGAACGTGGCATTTAGTGGAACACCGCTGTTTGTCGCCAGAGATTCGAGCAACAACCCTCAGCCAATCACCAGTGCGATCGAGGTTACCCGGCATTTCAGTGGGGATGGCTACCAACTGTATTTTGGAACGGGGAAATATCTCGAAAGTACGGATATCGCCGCAACCGGGCAACAAACTTTTTATTCGCTGTGGGACAAGGCCCTGTCGCCGTCTGAAATCTCCGGGCGTAGTGATTTGCAGGAGCAGACGATTACCACGACCACCACCGTGTCCGGCAAGGAATATCGTAGGACGAGCAGCAACGCTGTAGCCTGGGATGGTCTGACAGCAGGGGATAAGCGCGGCTGGTTTATGGATTTGCCCACAGTAGGCGAGCGTGTGGTGAGTGAACCTGCATTGTTCGCCAACCGCGTTCTGTTCACCACATTGATTGCGGCTAGCGGGGTGTGCGGTGGCGGAACGGGTTGGTTGATGGAGATGGATGCGGTGGCTGGTGCAGCTTTAGGCGGACCTACTTTTGATGTGAATGAGGATGGGGAGGTCAATGAATCTGATCATCTCGGCACGGCTGGAGACTATGCTTCCGGCGTCAAGAAAACCTCCATTCCCAGCGCGGTGCGTTTGCAGAAAAATCCGGGCGGACCAGGTAATGGGACATTGCTCAAGCCAATTAGTTTGAGCAAGAATGACCCAACCGCCCCTGTTGCAGCCGCGCTTGACGTTGATTTGAACTCAATGCCGTCCACACAGAACCGTTCGAGCTGGCGGCAGATTTTCCAATAAGGAGTGATGATGAAACTGTTTTCTACGATATTTTTGACGGCCATTTTCTCCTGTAGTCAGGCGTATGCAATGACTACGGTTGAAAAATCCAACGCTGGAAGCGGCGCTGCGACAACGACCACGAGTCAAGTTCAGCAAAGCGGCAAGGTCGATGCCATTCATGCAGGCGCCAGCAAAATTGTGATTGGCGGCGTGACCTACGCGTATAACCCTTTGAGTACAGCAGTCACAGTGAATGGAAAGCGTGCCACGATCAGTGATGTGCGCAGGGGTGAAGTCGTTCAGTTTCAGGCTGCACCACAAGGCGCGAACAAGGCGGCATTGTTGACGACGATTCACGTGCAGAGATGATGGCTCAGGAGATAGTCATGATGAACCCGAAGCATGATCTCAAATCCCATTTGGGTTTCACCCTGATCGAGTTGATGATCACCGTGGCCATCATCGGCATCCTCGCGGCCATTGCGTATCCGAGCTACACACAATATGTGTTGCGAGCGAATCGCTCGGAGGCGAAGGCTATTTTGACGGAAACGGCGCAGTTCATGGAGCGCCATTTCACCACCAACGGCACCTATGTTGGTGGGGCAGTATCGTCCGTTTCGGCGGTTTCACCCAAGGGGGCGACCGGGAGCGCGATCAAATACAACATCAGTTTTTCCGTGGCGCCAACGCTGACAGCCTTTACCTTGCAGGCTGTGCCTGCAGGGGGGCAGGCCAGCGACAGCTGCGGAACCTTGACCCTGTCGAATACCGGGGCGCAAACGCCGACTACAGCCGGGTGCTGGTGATTCCAGAATGATTCGGTTGCGCGGTGAAGCTAGCTCAAAGTCACCCCAGTCCTGTGGGCAGTGCAAACCAGGCTTTCTTCTGCACCCCATCTAAATCGGCCACCGAGCCGATACCCGTCTGATTCGGTCGGTCAATTACTGCGTGTGCCAGAATTTCCATCGCTGACGCGCCTGCGGTCACGCCGATCCGTTTCTCATCACTTAGCTATTGGATTGATTTCGCTGGCGTTGTCTGTCATATAAGCAAGCATCGAGCACATCCCTGCACCACTATGTGGAGCGTTGAGCGCTAGTCAGACAGGAGCAAGAATCGAATCGGGAACAGGTCGTTTAGGGATTACTCGCGAAACTAAACTGGCTCCGTATCCGGAGCCAGTAATGCCTGAGAGAAGTTAACTTATTTCTTTTTGTTGCGCTTTTTTGCCCAGACAACAAAACCCGCAACAGCACCTATGCCCAGAAGTGAAAGAGCACCCGGTTCTGGGATGGTCGGTACAGCGGCAACAGTGGCAGAGAAAACCGGAAATGCAGTTGTGGCAAGAATAATCCCTAATATTTTGCGCATGATCGCCCCTTTGTTTATAAACTTGAGTTAAAAAACCTAATCAAAGCCATGCGATTATTTTTAATCTCATTTGGCCTGCCATTTATTAAGCATAATTCGGGCCTGTCTAATCTAATATAAAAAACCGTTTAATAACAATTGGTTGTAGTTGGTGTGGCAAGCTGCATTATTTCTTTGGTTGTGCGACCTGTCTGAAGTGTAAAGAAAACCGACGGACTTATGCCAGCGATGTACCGGAGGGTCCCTCAAAATGTAACCCTTCTTTAAAATCGGAAGCCTCCGGCATCAAGCGCCTGCGGGAGTTTGAAGATGAGAACCGCAAGCTCAAGCTGATGGTGGGGACCTGAGCCCGGAGAAGGAGCCATCAAGGAAGTCCTGAATGTAAAGCGCTGCACTAGCGCTGTTCGGCCGGATGGTTCAGGCGTTCAAGCCAGGCCTTTCGGCAGGGCGAACGCAACCTTCTCCTGCGTGCCGTCGAGGTTCGTCACCGTGCCGATGCCCAGCTGATTCAGCCGTTCGATCACGGCGCGCACCAGAATTTCCGGTGCCGAGGCGCCGGCGGTGAGGCCGACCCGGTTTTTGCCTGCCACCCACTCGGGACTGATTTCACTCGCGTTGTCCACCATATAGGCCGGCACCCCCAGATTCTCGGCGACTTCCCTCAACCGGTTGGAGTTGGAACTGGTCGGCGAGCCGACCACGATGACCACGTCGCATTTCGGCGCCATCGCCTTGACGGCGTCCTGGCGGTTTTGCGTGGCGTAGCAGATGTCGTCCTTTTTCGGTCCGGTGATGCTGGGGAAGCGCGCGCGCAGGGAATTGACCACGCGCGCGGCGTCGTCGACCGACAGCGTGGTCTGGGTGACGTAGGCGAGTTTGTCGGGGTCGGACACCTGCAGGCTGGCGACGTCTTCTGGCGTTTCGACCAGATACATGCCGCCCTCGGCTTGGCCCAGGGTGCCTTCGACTTCGGGGTGCCCCTTGTGGCCGATCATGACGATCTCGAATCCCTTGTCGCGCATCTTGCTGACTTCGACATGCACCTTGGTGACCAGCGGGCAGGTGGCGTCGAACACGTTCAGCCCGCGCGCCTCGGCTTCCAGGCGAATCGCCTGCGATACGCCGTGGGCGCTGAAAATAACGGTGGCGCCCGCGGGGACATCTGCCAACTCGTCGACAAAAATCGCGCCCTTGGCCTTGAGGTCGTTGACGACGAAGGTGTTGTGGACGACTTCGTGGCGCACGTAAATCGGCGCGCCGAATTTTTCCAGCGCGCGCTCGACGATGGCGATGGCGCGATCGACGCCGGCACAGAAACCGCGCGGGTTGGCGAGAAGAATGGTGGGGATCATAGTGGGAATTTAATAAGCAACCTCTTTCTGGTGCCGCAGTGCCAACACAGTGACGAGTTCGCCGTCATGGCGGTACAGCACGACGTAGCCGCTGTCGCCAAAGCTGATCGGCCACTCCCGGCACTCCGGCTCCAGTTCTTCGGCTGGTCGCCCGATCTCCGGGTGTCGTGCGATGATCTTCACGCTGGCGCGAATCGCTTTCACGGCTTGCCTGGCTGCATCCATATTCTTGCCTGCCAGAAAACGGTAGGCGCGCTGGACATCAAGCAGTGCGGACGGCGACCAAATCAGACGTGGCATTCAGGCGGTTCCACGTCTTTACCCGCCTCAAGCTGGGCAAGCCAGGCATCCGCTTCTTCCAACGTTACGTGCAGGCCGGTGGCCTGGTATTCGTTCCAGGCCCGGATACCATCCTGTCGGAAGGCTTCACGCTTTTCTTCTCTCTCGACGTACTGGCGGATGGCCTCCAGCATCATCCAGTGCGAACTGCGGTGACGTGCTTCAGCAAGGCGCTTGACGCGCTCTCGTGTGTCTTCGTCGATTTTGATCGCTACGGGGCGAATGGATGTCGCATTCATGGCGCACTCCAGTGGTATGTACAAGTATTACCTTAGCATAAGTCAGCGCCTCAGGCCTGACCTGTTTCAGTCATGGCAACAGGCGCTGGGTTCTCGCGGATAGGTGTTATCCGGTGTCACAGGACTCGCACGATTTCCACTTCGAATTCGATACACAGATCGGCGAGCGGATGGTTGAAGTCGATCTTTACCGCCTCGTCGCCGATTTCCAGAATCCGGCCGGCCAGGGTCTGGCCGTTGGGCATGGCAAATTCGAACAGCTGATCGACCTCGAATGTCATGTCGGCCGGCAGGTCGGTTTTGGGCAGGGTCTGGATTAGCTCGGGCTGGGTTGCGCCAAAGGCTTGCCAGGGGTCGAGCAGGAATACATGGCGCTCGCCGGGGTGCAGATCGATCAACCACTGCTCCAGCATCGGCGCCAGAGTGCCGTCGCCGAGCGTCACGGTGTCCGGCTCGGGGTCGTCGAAGTTGGAGATGACGTCCTCGCCACCGCGCGGGCGCAGCGCGTAGCGGAGCAGGAGGGTGTCGCCCGTAGCGACGGCACGCTCGTTCATGATGCGTTTTTTTGCGCGGTGGGTTTGCCGAACAGGCTGTCCCAGATCAGCAGGGCCGCGCCGACGGTGATGGCGGAATCCGCCACGTTGAATGCCGGCCAGGCAAAGCCGTGGTAGTGGAAATACAAAAAGTCCACCACATGGCCCAGCACCACGCGGTCGATGACGTTGCCAAGCGCGCCGCCGAGCACCAGCGCCAGCGGAAAAGCCAGTCGCGGCTCGTCGACGTGGCGTTTTAAGAGGCGCGCGATGATCACGGTGGCGATGACGCCCACCGTGATGAAGAACCAGCGCTGCCAGCCGCCGGCGTCGGCCAGGAAGCTGAACGCCGCGCCGGCGTTGTGCACCCGCACCAGCGAAAAAAACGGCAGCACTGGGATGAATTCCTGATAGTCGAGCGTGGATGACACCCACCATTTGGTGAGGTGGTCGACGATGATGACGGCGAGGGCGATGCCCAGCCATTTGCGCATTATGGGATCAACGAAGTATTTCATGGCGAAAAATAATCCGACCTGGGTCGGGGGTTTATTGAGTGCTTCCTTGGGGAAACGCTGGTTGATTCCGCGAGAATTCTGGATTGCTTCGATTCTCTCGCAATGACGAAGCTTGGGTTATTAACTGCTTCATTGGCTTCGCGGGCAATAACGGGCGGTCGTGATTCAAGCATGACTGCGCGTCTCGCCTTCGCCGTGCAAATTGCTGACGCAGCGCCCGCACAGGCCGGGGTGGTCGGCATGCGCGTCGACGTCGTCGCGGTAATGCCAGCAGCGCTCGCATTTTTTCGCCGTGCTGGGGGTGACGACGATGCGGTCGGCGTCGGCGGCCACCACGCTCGCCTGCGAGGTGATCAGCACGAAGCGCAGGTCGTCGCCCAGCGGCGCCAGCAGGGCTTGGGTGTCGGGGCTGGCGTGCAGCGTGACTTCGGCCTGCAGCGACGAGCCGATGTCGCCGGCAACGCGCACGATCTCCAGCTCTTTCTGCACGTCGGCACGGATGGCGCGAATGCGGGTCCAGCGGTCGAGCAGGCTGGCTTCGTCGGCCTGCGCGGGCAGTGCATGCCAGGTATGCAGGAATACCGAGCTGTTCTCGCCGGCCAGTTGCGTCCACACCTCCTCGCCGGTGAACGACAGGATCGGCGCCATCCAGCGCACCAGTGCATGCGTCAGATGATGCAGCGCGTTCTGCGCAGCACGCCGGGCGCGGCTGTCGGCACCGCTGGTATAGAGTCGGTCTTTGAGGATGTCGAGGTAGAAGCCGCCGAGGTCTTCGGAACAGAAGCTTTGCAGCTTCTGCACGATGAAGTGGAATTCGTAGGCGTCGTAATGCGCCTGTGTGTCGTTTTGCAGCTGGCGCGTCATCGCCAGCACATAGCGGTCGATTTCCAGCCAGTCTTCGACCGGCAGCGCGTGTGCCTCGGGGTCGAAGTCCGACAGGTTGGCGAGCAGGAATTTCAGCGTGTTGCGAATCCGCCGGTAGCCTTCCACCACGCGTTTGAGGATTTCGTCCGAGATGGTGAGTTCGCCGGAATAGTCGGTGGTTGCTACCCACAGCCGCAGGATGTCGGCGCCGTACTGGTCCATCACCTTCTGCGGCGAGACGACGTTGCCCTTCGACTTGCTCATCTTGTGGCCACGGCCGTCGACCACGAAGCCGTGGGTGAGCAAGGCCTGGTAGGGCGCGCGGCCGTCGGTGGCGCAGCCGGTGAGCAGGCTTGACTGGAACCAGCCGCGATGCTGGTCCGAGCCTTCCAGGTACAGGTCGGCGGGGTGGGCAAGCTCGGGACGGCGCTTCAGCACGCAGGCGTGGGTGACGCCCGAATCGAACCAGACGTCGAGCGTGTGGCCGGTCTTGTTGTAATGTGCGGCGTCGGCGCCCAGCAGCTCGGCCGGGTCAAGCGCGAACCAGGCCTCGATGCCGGCCTGTTCGACGCGCTGGGCGACGATCTCCAGCAGTTCGGCAGTGCGCGGGTGCAGTTCGCCGGTTTCCTTGTGGGTGAAGAAGGGCATCGGCACGCCCCAGTTGCGCTGGCGCGAGACGCACCAGTCGGGGCGGTTTCTGATCATCGCCTCCAGCCGTGTGCGTCCCCACGTGGGGAAAAATTGCGTGGTGTCCACCGCCGCCATCGCTTGCTCGCGCAGCGTTCCCTCACCCCTCACCCCTGATGCCTCACCCTTCGCGTCCATGCCGATGAACCACTGCCGCGTTGCGCGGAAAATGATCGGCGTCTTGTGGCGCCAGCAGTGCGGGTAGCTGTGCAGCAGTTTTTCGTGCGCCAGCAGGTTGCCGCTGGCTTGCAGCGTTTCCAGAATCAGCGGGTTGGCCTGCCAGATGCTCATGCCGCCGACCAGCGGCACGTTGGCGTAAAAACGCCCGTCGTCGCCCACCGGGTTGTCGACTTTCAGGCCGTAGCGGCTGCCGATGACATAGTCGTCCAGGCCGTGGCCGGGGGCGGTGTGCACCGCGCCGGTGCCGGCATCTGCAGTGACGTGATCGCCCACGATGACCGGCACCTGACGTTCCTGGAACGGGTGCCACAGCAGCACGCCTTCGAGCGCCTGGCCGGTGGAGTGCGCAATGACCTCGGCACCGTCACTCAGGCCATAACGCGTCAGCGCCGCTTCACGCAGGCTGTCGGCCAGAATCAGCAGGCCCTTGGCAGTGCGCACCAGCGCATACTGAAAATCGGGGTGTAACGCCACTGCCTGGTTGGCGGGCAGCGTCCACGGCGTGGTGGTCCAGATGACAATCTGGACGGGTTCGTCGATGGTGCTCAGGCCAAATCGATGCGCGAGATCGGCGCGGTCGGCCACGGCAAAACCGACGTCGATCGCGGGCGAGGTTTTGTCCTCGTATTCGACTTCGGCTTCGGCCAGCGCGGAGCCGCAGTCCACGCACCAGTGCACCGGCTTGGCGCCCTGATAAAGGTAGCCCGCTGCCTGGATCTGCCCCAGCACGCGCAGGGTGTCGGCCTCGAACTGGAAATCCATGGTGCGGTAGGGACGGTCCCAGTCGCCCAGCACGCCGAGGCGAATGAAGTCGGCCTTCTGCCGTTCGATCTGCTCGGCGGCGTAAGCGCGGCACAGTTCGCGGAACCTGGCCGGGGGGATGGCCTTGCCGTGGGTTTTTTCCACTTGCAATTCGATCGGCAGGCCGTGACAGTCCCAGCCCGGCACATAGGGTGCGTCAAAACCCGACAGCGTCCGGGCCTTGACGATGATGTCCTTGAGGATCTTGTTGACTGCGTGGCCGATGTGGATGTCGCCGTTGGCGTAGGGCGGGCCGTCGTGCAGGATGAACTTGGGGCGGCCAGCGGCGGCCGTGCGGATGGCTTCGTAGCGCTTTTTCTCCTGCCAGCTTTTGACCCAGCCCGGCTCGCGCTTGGCGAGGTCGCCGCGCATCGGGAAGGGGGTGTCGGGCAGGTTGAGCGTGCTTTTGTAGTCAGGCATGACGGCTTGGTTTCGGTTTAATCTTGGCCAGATAATGTTTGGCGTTGTCCACATCGCGCTTGATCTGCGCGGCCAGGCTGTCGAGGTCGGGATACTTTTCTTCGTCGCGCAGCTTGTGCAGAAAGTCCACCCGCACACGGCGGCCGTAAATGTCCGCGTTGAAATCGAACAGATGCACTTCGAGCACCGGCGCGGCGTCGGGTTTTTTCACCGTCGGCCGCTTGCCGAGGCTGGCCACGCCCGGCAGCGGGGCGCTGTTGAGACCGTAGAGTTCAACTGCAAAAATCCCCAGCAGCGGCGGCCGGTTGTGCTTGAGCTGGATGTTGGCGGTGGGGAAGCCGATGTCGCGTCCCAGCTTGTCGCCATGCACCACGCGCCCCGAAATGCTGTAAGGGCGGCCCAGCAGGCGCGCGGCGTGTTTAAGCTCACCCGCGGCCAGCGCACTGCGCACCGCGGTGGATGAGGCGCGCTCGCCGGCGACTTCGACCATGGGCAGGGATTCGGCGTCGAAGCCGAGCGATTGGCCAAGGCTTTCGAGCAGCGCGAAGTCGCCCGCGCGTTTGGCGCCATAGCGAAAATCGTCGCCCACCAGCACATAGCGCGCCTGCAGGGTGCGGCCCAGCACTTGCTCGATGAAGGCCTCGGCGGTGAGTGCCGAGAACGCGCGGTCGAAATGGAATACGTGTAGCCGATCGATGCCGATGCGGCGCAGGCACTCGGCTTTTTCGCGCAGGCTGGACAGGCGCGCAGGTGCCTGATCGGGGGTGAAGAATTCGCGCGGGTGCGGCTCGAAGCTCAGCACGCAGCTCGGCAGGCCGCGCGACCGCGCCACGTCCTGCAGACGCGCGAGCATGGCCTGGTGCCCGAGATGCAGGCCGTCGAAATTGCCGATGGTGACCGCGTGGGGCGTGCCGAGTGGACGAAAACCGTGGGTGATGCGCATGGGGCTGATGCGTAGGGCGGCGAGGCGCCGAAAAGCGCTTATTCTAGCCGATTCAGGGCCTTATTCGGCCGCGCGGCGGGCGAACTGCCGCGGGCGGAAGCCCATCACGCCGAGCGCGGCGAAATACAGCGCGATGCCGCCGCCAACCAGCAGCGCCAGCCGCGTCATGCGGTCGAGAAAGCCGGCCGCGAGCCACCATTGTTCCTCGCCCATGGTGTAAAAAAGCATTGCCGCCATCAGCGCGGCGGCCAGCAGCACGCGCAGGAAATAGCCGGTCCAGCCCGGTTGCGGCTGGTAGATCTGCTGCTTTTTCAGCAGATGCAGCAGCAAGCCGGCGTTGAGGCAGGCAGCCAGACCGATGGACAGCGCCAGCCCGGCATGACCCAGCGGGAGGATGAAGGCGAGGTTCATCATCTGGGTGGCGAAGAGAGTGAAGAGGGCGACCTTGACCGGGGTGCGGATGTTTTGCCGGGCATAGAACCCGGGCGCCAGCACCTTGACCAGGATCAGTCCGACCAGCCCCAGGCTGTAGGCGACCAGTGCCCGCTGGGTCATGGTCACGTCGATCGCGGTGAAGGCGCCGTAATGAAACAGCGTGGTGATGAGCGGCACTGCCAGCACCGCCAATGCAGCAGCGGAGGGCAGGGCCAGCAGCAGGGTCAGGCGCAGGCCCCAGTCGAGCAGTTTCGAATAGTCGCCCGGGTTGTCGTCGGCATAATGCTTGGCCAGGCTGGGCAACAAAATGGTGCCCAGCGCCACCCCCAGCATGCCGGCGGGAAACTCCATCAGGCGGTCGGCGTAATACAGCCACGACACGCTGCCGCTGGCGAGGAAGGACGCGAAGATGGTGTTGATCAAGAGGCTGATCTGGGCGACCGAGACGCCCAGCGTGGCGGGGGCCATCAGCTTCAGAACGCGCTTGAGGCCGGGATCGTCGAAGCGCCGGGTGGGGCGCGGCAGCATGCCGATCTTCAGCAGGTGTGGCAGCATCCAGGCCAGTTGCAGCACCCCGCCCAGCGCCACGCCCCAGCCCAGTGCCAGCACCGGTGGGTCGAAATAGGGCGCCAGCCACAGCGTGGCGGCGATCATGGCGACGTTGAGCAGCACCGGTGCGAACGCCGGCACCGAGAACTTGCTGTGGGTGTTGAGAATGCCCGCCGCCAGCGCCACCAGCGAAATGAAAATGATGTAGGGAAAGGTGATGCGCAGCAGGGTGACCGTGAGCTCGAATTTGTCCGGGTCGGCGCGGAACCCGGGCGCACTGACATAGGCCACCCACGGCGCGCCCACCACGCCCAGCAGGGCGACCACGACCAGCGCCAGCGTCAGCGCGGTGCCGACCTGGTTGACCAGGGTCTGGGTGGCGTCATGCCCACGGCGGTTCTTGTACTCTGCGAGGATGGGCACGAAAGCCTGCGAGAACGCGCCTTCGGCAAACAGGCGCCGCAGCAGGTTGGGGATCTTGAAGGCGACGAAGAACGCGTCGGTCAGCATGCCGGCGCCGAACACGCGGGCGATGATGGCGTCGCGCACAAATCCCAGGATGCGGGAGAGCAGGGTCATGCTGCTGACCGCAGCGAGAGCTTTGAGGAGGTTCATGGATAGCGGCGTTTTGCGCGCATTGTGCGGGCCGGGCGCGCCAACTGCAACCACATGCAAAAGCCACTTGATTTGTGGCAGGGGTTTCCCGTACAATCGCGGCCTTTGGTGAATCTGCCCCGTGGCAAACAGGGCGCTTCAGATTCAAGATTTAGTTTACCTTGCCTGAAGGGCAGGGTGCCTAAGATTAATTTTCCCTGCCCATTGTGCAGGGTTTACAGGAGCAGAATATATGGCGAACTCCGCCCAGGCGCGCAAGCGCGCACGTCAAGCCAGCGCCCAGCGCGACAGCAACATGAGCCAACGTTCTGAATTGCGCACTGCTATCAAGAAAGTGCGCAAAGCGATCGAAGCTGGCGACAAGGCCGCGGCGCAGCAGGTTTTTCAGACTTCCATGAGCCTGATCGACAGCATCGCTGACAAGAAAATCGTTCACAAGAACAAGGCTTCACGCTACAAGAGCCGCCTGTCTCTGGCGGTCAAAAGCATGGCCTGAGCGCCTGGCGCCGCAGCGCAGCACTAAGTTATTAAAACTAGCGGTTATTAAAACTAGCGCAGCACAATAAAAAACGCCGCAAATGCGGCGTTTTTATTTTCCGTGCCTGGGTACCGAGGGTTCAGTCAGCGTTTTCGGTCAGCAATTCGTTGCTCTCGGCAAAGGTCTGCAAAAAACGGTAGGCGGTGGGGTTGGACGCCTTGAGCTTCTTGTCCACCACCACGCAGGGGATGCCGTCCAGCGTGGTGGGTTGCACGTACGGTGAATAATTGGTGCGGTTGTTGGGGTCGATCACCGCGAACGCACCCGCCAGGCGATCGGCCCAGTCGCTCGGCCGAAACCGGGTGCCCTTGGTGGTGATGCCGCGAATGATGAAGGGGGCGTTGGCGGAAGCGTCATCCATGAGTGGGCAGGCGGCTGTAAGGGGTTGCGGATTTTAGCACGCAGCTAGAGGGGTGAATTGGAGGTGTCGCTTGCGCGATCGTGAGATTTTGAAGATACTGGCGCCGGTTTACCCGACCAAAATGGTCAACAATTCAAAGGAGAAGAGAACCATGAAAAACCCGCTGGATTCGCTATGGGGCACCGTCATCTCCGGCGTTGTGCTCACCGCTGTGTTGTATGTCTTTGCCAGAAACTTTTTGAGTTAAGGGGATAAGCAATGGAAAACATCGATCTAGTTGTCGCGCTGTCCCGCTGGATTCATTTCATGGCAGGCGTGATGTGGATTGGCCTGCTGTATTACTTCAATTTCGTGCAGGTGGCGGCACTGAAAAATGCCGGCGCCGACGGCACTGCCGCCGGCATCACCAAGCACGTCGCTCCGCGCGCCTTGCTGTTCTTCCGCTGGTCCGCGTTGGTGACCTGGCTTGCCGGCGCCGCGCTGTTGGGGCCGCTGTTCGTTGATGCCTTCCTGCTGCGCAACGGCATGGGCTCCATCGGCATCGGCGCCTGGCTCGGCACCATCATGCTGTTCAACGTCTGGGTGCTGATCTGGCCGAACCAGAAGAAGATTCTGGGCATGACGCCGGCTTCCGACGACGAGAAGAACAGGGCGCGTCGCGTAGCCTTCCTGGCATCGCGCACCAACACCATGCTGTCGATTCCCATGCTGTTCTTCATGGCTGGCGGGTGGTCGCACCGGGCGCTTTTCGGCCTATAATTCAAGGCGCTGCATGACAAGCACGGCGGCTTAGGCCGCCGTTTTCTATTTTGGGCGCACGCGTATCTGCCTGCAGAGAACTGCCATGACGACACATTTGATGAATACCTATGCGCGCCAGCCGCTTGCCTTTGTGCGCGGCGAAGGCGCTTACCTGTGGGACGAGGCCGGCAAGCGTTATCTCGACGCCGTCGCCGGGGTTGCGGTCAACGGGCTGGGCCATGCCCACCCCAGGCTGGTCAAGGCGATTGCCGACCAGGCCGCCACGCTGATCCACAGCTCCAATCTGTACCGCGTGCTGCGTCAGGAAGAGCTGGCCGACCGGCTGTGCGCGATTTCCGGCATGGACCGCGCCTTTTTCTGCAATTCGGGCTGCGAGGCCAACGAGGCGGCGATCAAGCTGGCGCGCCTGTATGGCCACGGCAAGGGCATCGAGGTGCCGACCATCATCGTGATGGAAAAGGCTTTCCACGGGCGCACCATGGCGACGCTGACCGCGACCGGCAGCCGCAAGATCCAGGC
>JAUXVT010000054.1 GCA_030680405.1 Thiobacillus sp.
CATCCGCTCTCGACCGTGCGGCGTCAGGCGGGCATTCTTGTGGATGTCCATTCGGTTCTCCCAAGGATCAGTTGACGTCTCGACAACATCAGCTTCCTCGGCCAGGCCCGGATGGACAACCTATTGAAAGCTCACATCTAGAGCAGGATGGGTGCTGTCACTGCCAGCATCCGATCACGCAGATGTGAGTTGCAGATTCAGCAGAAAATGGGCTATATTTCCTGTATGCTGGCGCCTGGACTGCGCCGGCCTTTTTCATTCCGGCACGACCTCCCGCGGCATGCCCGCGGGTCGCCTTTAGGGCCTGGTGCAGCCGCCGCGGGTCCTGACCCGTGGACGGTCCCAAGAACAACCCCGTCTCAACCACACGCCGAATAACGCCGTGGGAACAGACACTTAAAGATGCCTGGGAAACAGGCGCGCCGGGGTTCGTGCAGAAGAAGAATCCGGGAAGCGGCTAAAAGCCAATGGAATCAGGCTTATTCCGGATTTATGGACACCATTCCGGACAACACGCGTTACATTCAGGCGTCCACAATTAATGGGCGAAAAGCCCACCGTTATTGGCTTTCCGGCGTGCGGAGAGCCGAAATCATGGGGGTAGATATGGAGGGGGCTTCGGCGAGGAAGTTACGCTGCGCGTGTCACTCCGCTGCCTTGGCCGCCGCCGCGGGGGCACGCACGCCACCACGCGAGAACATCGCCTCGACCTCGCCCGTGGCGTAGCCGAGCTCGCGCAGGATATCCGGCCCGTCCTCGCCGATATGCGGGGCGTGTTGCTGCGGTTCGTGCGTCGAGGCAGGTGGCAGCCCGGGAATGTTGGCGACCGGCATGCGGCCAAAACCGTCCTGCTCGATCCAGTCGATCGCGCCCGACTCCTTCACATGCGGATGGTCGAGGTAGTCGGTGTAATTGTTCACCCGCTCGCAGAACACGTCCTTGGGCTGCAGGATGGCGATCCATTCCTCGGTGGTCCTGGTCGGCATCGTCTCGTTCAGCGCCTTGATGATCCTGGGTGCGTTCTTGATGCGGTCGTTGTGGCCCTGCAGGTCGGGATCGTCGGCGATGTCCTGGCGGCCGATCAGTTCGAACAGCAGCCGGAAATGATGCGGCCGCATGGCGCTCACCATGATGTAGCCGTTCTTCGTCTTGTAGCTGCCGGCCGGCATGTAGAGGACCGGCGGCGCACCCTTGGAGAATATCCATTCCATCAGCTTGGCGCCCTGGAAGGCGGCGGCTGAGCGCATCAGGCTCGAGTCGATAAAGCAGCCTTCGTTGTAACGGAA
>JAUXVT010000057.1 GCA_030680405.1 Thiobacillus sp.
GGGCTCGGTGGTGATGCCGGCATCATTTTCCAAGCCGTAGGCGGAGCCGGCGATGGGGTTGAACGACATGGGACCATTCACGGTGGAATCCGCATGAACATTGGCCGCAAAAGCGGCGACCAAGGTCAGGGCAAGCATGGATTTCTTCATTCAGAACGCTTCTGGACTGTAATGGATGGGGCGGGGCAGCAGGGGATTCTGCACTGCGCATTGTTCTCAGGGCGTATTGCGGGGGTGTGATGCTTGCGTGAATTTGGCAAAACCGCTCGACGTGGCGGGTGCGCCTCCCGTCCTCCAGGCAGGGTGCCCGGCATGCCGGTAGGGTGTACGGCGCGTATGCTATGTTAAACGGGGAGGTGCCCCGACATGCAAAATGGAAATCCTGTCCTCAAATCGCTTTGGGCTGCGCTCGAGCGTGAGCCGCGCATCAACCTGCATCGCTGGCCCGTTCAGATCGGTCTGACCGATGACAGCGTTCTGGTCCTGGAAGGCGATGTCGGGAGCATCGCCGCGAAAAAACTCGCCCTTGAACTCGCGGGGGCGACGCCATCGGTGCGCGGGGTGGTCGATCGGCTGCACGTGGCGCCGTCGGAACCCAGGGGTGACGGCGCGATTCTGGACTCCCTCACGGCCTTGTTGCTGGGCGCGCGCGAACTGAAGAACTGCACGCTGCGCGTGATCAGGAAGGGAGAGACGCTCACCTTGCAGGAAGCCGGCGGCGAAGATGCCAGCGGCGACCTCCTGGTTTCGGTGAAGGACGGCGTGGTGACGCTGGACGGCTGGGCCATCAGCCTTTCCCACAAACGCATGGCGGGTGTGCTGGCGTGGTGGGTGCCGGGTTGCCGCGACGTGGTGAATGCACTGGAAGTTCAGCCGCCGGAGCAGGACAATGACGACGAGGTCAGTGATGCCCTCTCGCTGGTGCTGGAAATGGACCCAATGATTCCCCATCCCGAGCAGATCCGCATCCTCACCCGCAGTTACGTGGTCACGCTGGAAGGGCAGGTCGGCTCCGAAGCGGAAAAAAACCGGGCCGAACAAGACGCCTGGTGCCTGTTCGCCGTGGACAGGGTGATCAATCATCTAGCGGTGGGCAGGTAGGCGGCGGCCAGACGCGGGAACACCGCGCCGCGACGAGGCTTGCGGCCGCCCTTCCCCCGCGCCCCGCATCACCCAGGCTGCTACATCACCGCGATGATGTTTCCGCAGGAAACGTAAATCTGGGCCTCCGCCGCGCTCTTGTGGATGTTGATCGCCGTCTTGTCTTTCAGGATGGTATCCAGCGACACAGGAACCATGGTGACGGATCGTCCGCCCTTGACGGCTTCCAGATTCCACTTCGGCGCCTTGTCCAGGTTGTCGCAGCTTCCCAGATGGATGTGTGCGGGTTGGGCAACGCCGGCAGGCATGTTGGGAATCTCGATCACAACCTTGGTCTTGTTCCCTTCCGGCAGCAGGGTTGCGGTGCCGTTTTGCCCCGAATTGTTCTGCGCTTCGAGCTTGACTGTAACGACATTGTCAAGGGCTAGCGCGGTGTTTGAAAACAGTCCGGTAAGCAGCAATATCATGATCGTTTTATGCATCATTCACCCCTCGAAAGATAGTGGAGATCGCTTTTTAGCACCTCGCAATCAAAAGACAAGATGGCGGATTGCCTCTGGTTACGCCTTGCGAAAAATTTTCTTTATGCCCGGAATGGACCCCGGTGCATTGCGGCAGCCTGTGGAAAGCGTGCCTGTCACATCGCTCGTCTATGATTTATAAATCAGATGATAGGGGATAAGAACACATGCCGCGTGATTTGCCCATCGGCAATGGCACCCTGCTCGCCAGCTTCGATCTGGACTACCAGATCCGGGATTTCTATTACCCCCGGGTCGGCAAGGAAAACCATGCGCTGGGCTATCCTTGGCGCTTCGGCGTGTGGCTGGACGGGGCGTTCTCCTGGCTCGACCGCGACCACTGGATGCTGGAGCGGGCCTATGTGCCGGGCACCCTGGTCACCGCGGTGACCGCCTCCCATCCCAACCTGCCGCTGCGGCTTCACTTCAACGACGCGGTTGACTACGAGAAGAACATCCTGCTGCGGCAGGTGCGGGTGCAAAACCTTTCCGATAGGCCGCTGGAACCGCGCCTGTTTTTCCATACCGACATCAACGCGCTGGAAAACGAGATCGGCGACACGGTCTTCTTCGATCCCCGAAACGCCTGCCTGGTGCATTACAAGGGCCCCCGCTATTTCATGATGAGCTGCGCCACCGAGGCGGCCCTGGGCGTGAGCCTGTTTGCCACCGGCAACAAGCGCCACAAGGGACTGGAAGGGACCTGGCGCGACGCCGAGGACGGCGAGTTGAGCGGCAATCCCATCGCGCAGGGGGCGGTGGATTCGGTGATCGGCATTCCGCTGTCGATTCCTTCCGGGCAGGAGGCGGTTTGCCATTATTGGCTGGCCGCGGCGAAAAGCTACCGCGCGGTGGAGGAATTGCACCACTTCGTCACCCGCAGCGGCCCCGAGCGGCTGATCGCGCGCAACATCGACTATTGGCGCCACTGGATCACCGCGGGGGCACGCGCCTTCCCCGGCCTGCCCGACCTGCTGGTCGAGCGTTATCAGCGCAGCCTGCTCATCCTGCGCAGCCAGATCGACCGCGGCGGCGCGGTGCTGGCGGCCAACGACACCGACATCCGCCAGTTCAACCAGGACACCTACAGCTACGTGTGGCCGCGCGACGGCGCCATCGTCGCCCAGGCTCTGGACCGCGCGGGTTACGGCAGCCTGAGCCGGCAGTTCCTGGAGTTCTGCACCCAGAAGGCGGCCCGCTACAGTTATTCGGCCAGCATCCTCGCCGAAACCGGCTTCCTGATGCACAAATACAATCCGGACGGCTCGGTGGGCAGTTCCTGGCAGCCCTGGCTGGAGGGCGAGGAAATGGTGTTCCCGATCCAGGAGGACGAGACCGCCCTGGTGATCTGGGCGATCTGGCACCACTACGCGGTTCACCGCGACATCGAGGCGATCCGCCCTCTCTACAGTCCCTTCGTCGAGCAGGCAGCCGATTTCTTGCTGAGTTTTCGCGACGACAGAACCGGCCTGCCGCTGCCCAGTTACGACCTGTGGGAGGAGCGGCGCGGCGTGTTCACTTATACCGCGGCCACTGTCATCGCCGGGCTGCGCGCGGCGGCAGAGTTGGCGACCCTGTTCCAGGACGAGGCGCGGGCCGATGCCTGCCTGAACGGCGCGCAGGACATGAAGAAGGCCATCGACCAGCACCTCTATTGCGCGCGGGAAGGCCGGTACGCCCGTGGCATCCTGTTCGAGAACGGCGTGCAGACGCGGGATTCCACAGTGGATTCGAGCCTGCTGGGGCTGGTGATCTTCGGCGATTACGACCCGCTCGACCCGCGCATGGTGAGCACCGCCCAAGCGGTGGAGCAGCGCCTGTGGGTGCAGGCGGGCAGCGGCGGCCTGGCGCGCTACGAGGACGACGGTTACCAGCGTGCGTTGGTACGCGAAGGGATTCCGGGCAACCCCTGGATCGTCTGCACCCTGTGGCTCGCCCAGTACCGCATCGCGGCGGCCCGCAGCCGCAAGGAGCTGGAACGGGCCGTGCCGCTGCTGGCATGGGCGGTCGAGCGTGCCTTGCCTTCCGGGGTATTGCCCGAGCAAGTGCATCCGGTAAGCGGGGAGTTCCTGTCGGTCTCCCCCCTCACCTGGAGCCACGGCACGCTGGTGGCGGCCATGTTGGACTACGCTGAGAAGCAGGAGACGCTGGGTGGCCCGAGGAAGGACGTGAAATCCGGGCGACATGCCTCGATTGCCGAGATGAACGGGAGATGACAGCATGGCCGATTCCCCTTACGGTGAAGTGATCCCGCCGGTTTTCGACGAAGCTGCGCGCACCCGCCAGCTGGCCTACCTGCTATTCAACGAACACGATGCCGCGTTGCTGCAGGATCTGGTGGACCTGTTCCAGGCGCGGCTGACCGAGATCAGCGAAGCGTTCTACCAGCATCTGCTGGAGTTCGCGGAAACGCGTGCGGTGTTCAAGGATGAGGGCATGATCAGTCGTCTCAAGGAGGCGCAAAAAACCTACCTGATGCAAGCGGTGGAGGGGCCCTACGACGCCGCGTATTTCGACCGCCGCTGGCGCATCGGCTTCATCCACAACGCCATCCAGCTAGAACCGCACTGGTTCATCGGTGCCTTCCAGCTTTACCACCGAATCCTCTATCCGATGATCCTCGAGCGCTATTGCGACGACGCACAGGCCGTGGTGGACCATATCCTCGCCCTCGACAAGATCATGAATCTGGACATGCAGCTGGGCATCCAGAGCTACATGGTGCATTACTCGAACACCATGGAAAAACTGCAGGCGCTCAACCTCCAGATCGAGGCAGCCAGCACCGCCAAGAGCCAGTTCCTGGCCAACATGTCACACGAATTCCGCACCCCGCTCAACGCCATCATCGGCTTTACCGAAGTGCTGCAGGACCAGATCCCGGGCCCCCTCAATGCCGAACAGGTGGAGTATCTGGGTGATGTCAACAACGCCGGCCAGCTCTTGCTGCGCCTGGTTAACGACGTGCTCGACCTCGCCAAAGTGGAGGCGGGCCGGCTTGAACTCTTCTACGAAACCTTCCCGATTGCCCAGACCGTTCGCGAGGCTGTCACCGCCCTGCGCGGGGCTGCCGAGAAGAAGGGCATTACGCTTCAGTTGAACCTGCCCCCCGACCTTGGACTGATCACCGCCGACCAGATCCGACTCAAACAGATCCTGTTCAATCTGCTGTCGAATGCGGTGAAATTCACCGATCACGGCGGGGTGAGCGTCTCGGCCGCAATCGAGGACGGCCAGTTGCACCTCGCCATCGCCGACACCGGCATCGGCATACTGTCGGAAGACATGCAGCGCATTTTCGTCGAATTCAGTCAGGTGGATGCCTCGCACGCCAGGCGCCATGAAGGAACCGGGCTCGGCCTCGCACTCTCCAAGCGGCTGGTGGAGACGCATGGCGGACGGATCTGGGTGGAGAGCCAATTCGGGATAGGCAGCGTTTTTCACGTCGTGCTTCCCTTGCAGCCGGCAAACGGCACAAAAAAGCAGGCAGACACCCAAACCCGGGAAACTTGAATGGGCAACATCATTGAGCGTCGCAGGCAATGCCCGGATGATCCGGCAAACACCATCCTGGTTGTGGAAGACAATCCCCAGGCGGCCAAACTGCTGTCGCTTTGCCTCAGCCGGGCCGGTTACGAAGTGTTGCTCGCCGCCAACGGCATCGTAGCCCTGGAACTGGCCGACCGCTGCCACCCGAAGGCCATCACCCTAGACATCCTGCTGCCCGACCGCGACGGCTGGGAGGTGCTGTCCGCGCTCAAGGCCTCGGCCCGTACCCGGGATATCCCGGTGGTGATCGTCTCGGTGCTGGACCAGCAGACGCTGGGCTACCGGCTAGGCGCCTCGGACTATCTGGTCAAGCCTGTGGAACGCAGCGCCTTGCTCCACGCCCTGAAGCGCTGCGTTGCGCGTGAAAACGCAGGCCGGATCTGCCGCAAGGTGATGGTGGTGCACACCAACCCCGACGAACTACATCTCCTGGCAATGATTGTTGCCCAAGACAGCTACGAAGTGATCCAGGCCCTCGGCCCCGAGGAGGCGGCTGCACTTGCGGCGCGTACCCACCCCGACCTGGTGGTGACCGACCTTATGGCGGATGGGATGGACTATTTCGCCCTGCTGGAATGGCTGCGGGCGGCGCCCGAGACCTCCGACATCCCGGTCCTCGCCCTGACTAGCCGGGCCGGCCCGCAGGGCCCTGAACACAGGCATGGCCGCATCGAATTCGTCTTGGTCCGGGAGGACGAAATGGTTGAAGAACGCCTGCTGACGGCGATCACCCTGCTGTTCAAGCGGGAAGAGCCGGCCGGCGGAAAAACCTGAGCGAAACATGCAAGAACAGGCCAAACACATTCTACTGGTCGAGGACGACGACACCAACCGCAAACTGGTGCGGGTTATCCTGGGCAACGGGCACTACCGCATCAGCGAGGCGGTAAGCGTGGAAGAGGCCCTGGCCCTGCTCGCGCGCGACAAACCCGACCTGCTGCTGCTCGACATCCGCCTCGGCGACGGCAGCGGACTGGATGTGATCCGCGCCGTGCGCGCGGATCCGGCGTTCGACCAGGTTCCGGCCTTAGCAATCACGGCCCAGGCCATGAAGGACGACGAGAGCCGTTTCCTGGCCGCCGGGTTCGACGCTTATCTGAGCAAGCCCATCGATACCCGAAGGCTGCCGGAGATGGTGGAGCGCTTCATCCGGGAAGGCAGAAAGGCGGGCCATGCCTGAAGAGGGTTTCTCTGCCGCGCTGCCCGGCACCGTCGGCGCGACGATCCTGGTGGTCGATGACGCCCCGCCGAACGTGAAGCTGCTGCGCCTGATCCTCAAGGACGCCGGCTACCGGGTCCTGGAAGCCGGCAGCGGCCCTGAAGCCCTGGACATCCTGCGGCGGGAAAAACCGGATGCCATGGTGCTGGACGTGCGCATGCCCGGCATGACCGGTTACGAGGTGTGCCAGGCGGTGCGGCGCGATCCTGAATTCGCCACCCTGCCGGTGATCATGGTCACCGCCCTGTCGCTGCCCGAAGAGCGCATCCGCGGCATCGAGGCCGGCGCCACCGATTTCATCAGCAAGCCGTTCAACCGGAAGGAACTGCTGGCCCGCATCCAGGCCAGTCTTGCGCTGGTGCAAAGCGCGCGCGGTGGCATCCTGCCCCAGTTGCCTGGCGCCGTGGTGATCACCGATCCAGACTGGAAGATCCTGGGCATGTCGCCCCTGGCCAGCGTGCTGCTGGGGTTGCCTTCGCCCGGTTTCGGCCCATTCGATTTAAGCGAGTTGTTCGGACCCGAGGCACAATCGGCAGCCATCGTGGGCGGGGATTTCCGCTTCCAGGCGCCGTCCAGCCGCCTCACCCTGCATGCCCGGCAATCCGCCGCGACCGACCCGGCAGGAAATCTGGTTGTCCGCGTTATCGTCTTAGGTGAGGGATAGGCCTCGCGCGTTGCAACCGACATGAATATTTTGCCGATCAATCCCTGTATCGAAGGATCGGCCGGCGCATTCAGACGCGTCGTTTACGCCTGACGGCGAGCAGCGAGACCACGCCCAGGCCCAATAGAGGCAAGGTGGCAGGCTCCGGGACGGCCGCAAGAAATCCCCGGATCTCGCCCCCGGGACGAAAAGTCGTGTGGATGTTGAAATAGGCGCGGCCTGCATCCAGTCCGGTTGCGAGTGCCGCTTCGGCGCCGGCCACGCTGCCGTTGGCGGTAATAAAGGCAGCGTTGAAGCTAGCGGGCAAGGTCAAGTCAAAGGTCTGGTCGTAGGAACCACTGGTGACGCCCGCAGGAAAGCCGGAGAATGTTGGGGTGGTTGTCGCCACGCCGATATTGCCGGGAGCATCCACACAGCAATGGATATGAGCGGCTGTTGTGGTGCCAATGAGATTTTCGAAATCCACTTTGACACGCAGTTGGTGTGTCGGTGCGTCGTATTCCACGTACGCAAAACCTGTACCCGGAGAAGCATTGGGGGGATTTTCAGCTGAGCCCGTCAGGCTCGCAGTGTAGACCATCGGCATGGCTTGAACACTACCCGCGCCAAGCAATGCCACCGCCATAAGCACTTGCAATCGATTCTTCATGACACCCTCCTGTCCAGTGTGGTAAGCGGCAGAACGACGGCTCTTGCCCTGCCAACCCAGATATGTAGCGAGAATCATGCCGCCATGCCAAGTGCTTGTATTTCTAGTGAGTTATTTTGCCCAATGGTGGAAATGCCTGCCTGCTGTAAAAAATGTCGACACGCATGAGAAATGCGACGTCTTCGCATGGCCACCTACCCATTTGGGTAATCCCGAGAAAAACAGTCAAGTATTGTCTAAACTAAGACATGTCTTTCATTTTTTGAAGGGATACCACCATGTCTACTCGCACCCCCCATGACACCCCCCTGCTCGACCAGCTTGAGAGCGGCCCCTGGCCCAGTTTCGTGAGCGGCCTCAAGCGTCTGGCGAAGGACAACGATATGATGGTTGACCTGCTGGGCCAGCTGGAAACCTCATACGAAACCCGCAAGGGTTTTTGGAAAGGCGGCACCGTTGGCGTGTTCGGCTACGGCGGCGGCATCATTCCGCGCTTTACCGAACTGAAGGATGAGAACGGCAAGCCGCTGTTCCCCGAAGCGGCCGAATTCCACACCCTGCGCGTGCAGCCGCCGGCCGGCATGCACTACTCCTCCGACCTGCTGCGCAAACTGTGCGATGTCTGGGTCGACAGCGGTGGCTCCGGCCTGATCGCCTTCCACGGCCAATCCGGCGACATCATGTTCCAGGGCATCAGTTCCGAGAACGTGCAGAAGGCGTTTGACGGCCTCAACGAGATGGGCTTCGACCTCGGCGGCGCCGGCCCCGCGCTGCGCACTTCGATGTCCTGTGTCGGCTCGGCGCGTTGCGAAATGTCCTGCTACGACGAGGCGCGGGCGCTGCGCACCGTCATCAACAACAACCTGGACGACATGCACCGCCCGTCCCTGCCCTACAAGTTCAAGTTCAAGTTCTCCGGTTGCCCGAACGACTGCGTCAACGCCATCCAGCGTTCCGACATGGCCACCATCGGCACCTGGCGCGACAACATCCGCGTCAACGAGGCGCAGGTGCAGGATTACTACAAGGTGCACGGCATGCATGACCTCTACAACGACGTGGTCGGCCTCTGCCCGACCAAGGCCATCACGGTGGTGGCGTCCGACCAGGTTCAGGCCAACCCGCACATCTCGGTTGCCCACCTGGGCGACGGCAATGCCCTGTGCATCGACAACAAGAACTGCGTGCGCTGCATGCACTGCCTGAACGTCATCCCCGGCGGTCTGCGTCCTGGTCTCGACAAGGGTGTCACCATTCTGGTGGGCGGCAAGGGCGTGCTGAAGATCGGCGCGACCATGGGCACCGTGATCATTCCGTTCATGAAACTGGAAACCGACGAGGACTTCGAGAAACTGAACGAACTGGCGCGCAACGTCCTCGACTTCTTCTCGGAAAACGCGCTTGACCACGAGCGTACCGGCGAAATGATCGAGCGCATCGGTCTGGCCAACTTCCTCGAAAGCATGGACATCCCGATCGACCCCAACATGATCAGGGAGCCGCGCTCCAACCCCTACTTCCGCTCCGACGACTGGGACGAGCAGGTTGCCAAGTGGGTCGAGTACAAGCAGCAGAAAGCGGCTTGAAACCTGTCCGGAACCGCTGCGTCAGGCTAGTTGTCCATTCCGGGCACATAGCCGTGGCGCAGCCGGTTGCTGCTCACCACGCGCGACCACACGAACTGCCTGAGATAGTCCTCGCTGCCAGCCTGGATGCCGGTGCCTGAGAGCGCCGTCCCGCCGAACGGCTGGATGCCGACGCGTGCGCCGGTGATCGCGCGATTCAGGTACAGGTTGCCGACCCGGAAATGCTGCTGCGCCGCCGCCAGGTGCTGCGGCAGGCGCGAAAACACGCCGCCGGTCAAGGCGTATTCGCTGTCGGTCGCCAGCGTCAGCGCGGCCTCGAAGTCCGGCGCATGCAGCACGGCCAGAATCGGCGCGAAGATTTCCTCGCGCGCCAGCCGGCGATGCGCCTGGATGTCAGCAAAAATGGCGGGCGCGAAATAGTACCCGCCTGCCGGCGCGCCGCCCTGATAGATCAGCCTGCCTTCCGTCACGCCGATATCGAAGTAGCGTTGCGCCTTGTCCAGCGCCTGCTTGCTGATCATCGGGCCGAAGCGGTATTGCGGATCGGCGGGCGGACCCAGCGGCTGGCTCGCCAGCGCATCGGCCAGCCGCGCCAGCAGGCGTTCATGCACGCGACCCACGGTGATCAGGCGCGAAGCAGCGGAACACTTCTGCCCCTGGTAGTCGAATGCGGACGCCAGAATGTGCGTTACCGCTTCGTCGAGGTCGGCGTCCTCGTCGACAATGATGGCGTTCTTGCCGCCCATTTCGCAGATCACGCGCTTGACGCGCCGCTGCTCCGGGGTGCGCCGGTGCGCCTGTTCGATGAGCGCCAGCCCCACCTCGCGCGATCCGGTGAAGGCAACCACGGCGACGTCGGGATGGCTGGCCAGCAGTGAGCCGAGGCTGGCGCCCTCACCCGGCAACAGCTGCGCCACCGCGGGCGGAAATCCCGCTTCCAGCAGGATTTCGTGCAGCTTGCAGGCGTTGATCTGCGCCGGCGTGGCCGGTTTCATGATGATCGGATTGCCGCATACCAGCGCCGCCGCGCTCATGCCGGAGAGGATGGCGAGCGGAAAATTCCAGGGTGCGATGACGGCCGTCGTCCCCAGCGCTTCATAACGCGTGGCGTTGCGCTCGCCGGGAAAGTCGCGCGTGCTGTGCCAGTCCAGCAGCCGCTCCGCAACATCCGCATAATAGTTCCAGCAGTCGATGGCCTCGGCCACGTCGGCGTCGGCCTCGCGCCACGCCTTGCCTACTTCCAGCACCTGCCACGCCGCCAGTTCGAAGCGGCGTTTAGCCATGATCTGCGCCGCTGCGCGACACAGGCGCGCGCGTTCGCCCACTGCTGCCTCGCGCCAGCCGGGAAAAGCGGCGACGGCATGGCGAATCGCCTGCAGCGCGTGCGCGGGCTCGGCCTGCTCGATGCGGCCGAGGATCTGCGCCGGATCGGCCGGGTTGCGGCTGTCGCGCCAGCGCGTCGCCAGGGCTGCACCCAGGACCGGATGCAGCGGATAGTCGCGCCTCCATTCCGCCGTCCCCTGCGCCAGCGCCGTGCGCATCGCCTGTCGCGTGTCGGCCTGGCTGAAATCAGCCAGCGGCGTATTGCGGAACCCCGGCTCGCTCACTGTTTCCTGTGATCGCGCAAGCGGCGCGGCGAGCAGGTTCTCGGGCGGCGCGTCCTCCAGATAGGCCTGGCGCAACACCGACGTCGACGCGGTGTTTTCCAGCAATCTGCGGATGAGATAGGCGATGCCGCCGATGAGATCGCCTACCGGCAGATAGATCCGCAGGCGCGCGCCCTCCCCGATCACGGCCGCGGCGAGCGGATCGGCCATGCCGTAAAGCATCTGCACCTCCCAGCTGTCGGCCGTGCGTCCCAGCACACGCGCTAGCGCCAGCGTGTGCGCCAGCGAACGCAGGTTGTGGCTGGCGATCATCGGATAGACGCGTTCGCCCGCCATGAACAGCAGCGCAGTGAGTTGCTCGAAATGGGCATCGGTGGCGGCCTTGTCGGTATACACCGGGCAAGGCCAGAAGCGCTGCGCCGCCAGCGCCACTTCGCTGTCCCAGTAGGCGCCCTTGACCAGGCGCACGCGCAACGGCCGTTCGGGCGTCCAGGGCAGATTCAACAAGGCGCGCACATCCGCCTCAGCGCCCGGACGATAGGCTTGCAGCGCCAGCCCGGGCGGGATGCCGGGCCGTTCAGCCAGATGCCGGAACACCGCCAGTACCAGCGGCCGGCTGTCATGGTTTTCCATGTCGAGGGTAAGGCTGACGCTGGCTCGCGCCGCTGCATCGCACATCGGTTCCAGGCGACCGAGCACCCGCTCCACGCTGCCCTCAAGGTCGATCGGATCGAAGCGCGGCGTGAGGGCAGAAAGCTTCACCGAAAGATCGGGCTGGGGGGTGGCGCTCGCCTCGAGCCAGGCGAGCAGCTTTAGCATGCGCGCGGCGTAAACGTCGGCCTCGGCTTCGGACAGCACCGTTTCACCCAGGGCGTCGAGACTCACCGCTGCGGGCAGACCAGCAATTTTCTTCAAGCTCGCGGCCACAACCGCAGCGTCCTCCTCGACCACAAACAGGCGTGCCATGCGCGCCACCGTGCCCTGCAGCAGCGGCGCCATCCAGACGTGCTCCCCCAGCCGGAGCGCCCGCCCGAACACCCCGCCCAGTTCGAAGCCGCCCAGATAGGCCCGGAAATGCGCGGTGATCATGTGGGCGTCGCGCAGCTGCGGCAATACGTCGATGAACTGGAACAGCGCATTGCGCAGGCCTTCGTCGGCGATGGCACGTTTCAGCAAGCTGCGGCGCCCGGCGTAAAATCCGGGTGGATGCGCCCGCGCCCGCCGATAAAGCGTGCGGCCGATTGCCTGGATCGAGGGTTCGAGGGACGCGGCAGCCATGGCGAAATGTCCTCATGCAGTAAAGGCAGCGCCATCCAGGCAAGCTTGATACTGCGCTGGCGGATTCCCGCCGCCGGTCACGCTCTACGACATGGGCTGGCTGGATGAGCGGTGCGTGACAACCGCCAAGACGGATCGACCCGCCTCACAATCCGACGATCTGCGCATGCAGACCACGTTCCTGGAAACTATTGAGCAGGCTGGATGCCCGGTTGGAATCCGAATTGTAGACCACTATGATCATGTGGGATTTCTCCGGGTTGTGCCCCCCACCGAGATCACGCCTGCGTCCTGTCTGACCCCATCTTCGAGGCTGTGCAAGGTATCCTCGTCGAGGGCTTCGTCGATGTGCACCAGCACGTCGTTTAACCTTGTGTTCATCACGATCTCCTTAAGGTACCCATCCCGACCCGGTACAGTTTTCATTATAGGAAAAGGTGCAGGAAAGCCGACCTAGGGTGGCCTTGAGTGTGTGAGCGCCCAGGCTATTCGGCACGAACAGAAAACGCTCTCGGGCGATCGGTTTGAAATGGTTTGCAATGGGTATGGAGTGACTAAGTGTGGTTTCTCACCACGTTGTTCAGCATGAAGCCGAGCCGGGTAGCTGGTGGTTCATTCCGGCAGCTGAATGAGGGCGGTGGAAATTGTAATGCTGAATCCAAAACGGCAACTCAGCCGTTCTGGCGTCTGAATGGGATAGCCGTAGGCATACGCCCATTCCCGCAGCAGCGTCTGGATGAAGCGTTCCGCCTTGCCGTTGGTGCGCGCCGTATAGGGCCGGGTGCGCAGGTGCTTGATTCTCAGCCGGCGCAACAGCTTGGCAAATTTCTTCGAACGGTACGCAGAGCCGTTATCCGTCATGACACCTGTGACACACATCCCCAGCGCCTTGTATACCGCAGCGCCGCCAGCAGGAACGTGATCGCGCTCCGGTTGGTTTCGTCCTGCTGTATCTGGCTGAATCCCACCCGGGAATGGTCGTCGGTCGCCACGTGCAGGACATGATAGCCCGGTTTCCGGCTGTGTTGCGTGACATCTCCCGTCACCCGATGGCCGGGACTGTCAAAACGCGCCAGCTTCTTGGTGTCCAGACGCAGGAGTTCGCCCGGCGTCTTGCGTTCATAGCGGTGCTTGGGGGGCGCCGCTTGCAGCGGCGGCAATTTGGCGACGCCCGCCTGGGCGCAGATGCGTCCCACGTTGGTGGCCGAGAAGCCTACACGACAGGCGATGACGGCATAGGTCAGGCGATGGCTCTTGCGCAGGCTGACGATGCGCTGGCGTTTGTCGGCTAACGTTGAGTGAGAGGGCTGACAAGGGGACGGGAGGAACGGTCTGTCAGCGCATTCTTTCCTTCCGTCATTGCGCGTTGTTGAAGGTGGCGATCACACTGGAAGCGTGCCACGCCAGAGAGGTGGTCGATGCGGCCTTTGCCGCTACGGTACGCCTGAAATCATCAATACCGATCAGGGCAGCCAGTTCACCGCCGAGACGTTCACCGAGGCGGTACTGGCTCAAGGCTGCAAGCTGTCGATGGACGGGCGCGGCGCGTGGCGGGACAACGTGTTCGTCGAGCGCGTGTGGCGCAACGTGAAGTACGAGCGGGTGCATCTGAAGGCCTACGACAGCGTCAGCGCCGCCCGCGCCAACATTGCCGAGTACCTTGGCTGGCACAATACGGAC
>JAUXVT010000041.1 GCA_030680405.1 Thiobacillus sp.
GCGATTGGCGCGCCGTGAGCAGATTCCATGTCGGCACGGGTCAAAGAGAACCCGCTCAAGATGCCGGATATACGACTGCACGCAATTCCAACCAGCCAGAACTATCGATCAGGTTTCTTGTATTTGGGGGGAGTCCATATATGATTGTTAGGTTTTATCGGCCAAACCTTTGATTAGCAAGGCCGCAACGGTTTCATTGATGCCCGTCTGGCGCGCTTCTGCGAGGGCATGAATTTGCTTGACCAACTCCCCATCGAGTTTGACGGCAAACGCGACCAAGCCCTGCGCCTGCTCGAGCTTGCGCTGTTCGCGGCGCGACACGACTGCGCCGGCCGCACTACCAAAACGATCCGGCGTGCCGGCTTGTTTCATCTGGCCAGTGATTTTCAGGCCTTCGTTTTTGTCGAGATCAGATTTCTTCATGAGGTTTTCCTGGATTGCCTGGGTAAATACTGTTCAATGGCTTGTGCTATTGAAGCCACGCCCTCTGCTTTGGCGCAGAATAGACGACAGCATAAGTGATGCAGCCGCGCTATGGACAAATCGTTGCCTCGCATAGGCGTCAGCGGTCACGTGGAGCCAGGGCCAAGGGGCGTCTGCCGGGCGAACCCTGTCTCCGTTAAAAGACAGAAAATGTTCATTCCTTACAATGAGTTGCTTGTGAAGCTCTGTTTTGTGTCGCCTGGAGACGACGAAACGAAGATTGTTCACTGCCAAGCATTTCGTTCAAGTCAATGAAAAACAAAGGAAATACGGCTCTGGCATGGCACGTGCTGTAGAGGTGGTGGCTTGTCGAAATGAAAGCCGTTCATCCAAACCTCTATGCACAAAAGGAGTATCGCAAATGAAGCAGAATACCCAGCAAATCCGTACCAAACTTTTGACTGTGATCATGGCCGGTGTGGCCGGCGTCGGCTTTGCCACTGCCGCCACGGCTGCGGGAGTCGGCGTCGATGTCAACACCAATGTCAGCGCAGGTGCCCAGGTCGCGGCGCCCAACAATGCCCAGGCCGGCGGTAGTGCGGATGCGCACATGAGCACCTCCGGCAGCGCCAACAGCAACGCCCAGTGGCAGAGCGGGGCGACCCGTGGCGCAGACCGCGCCGCCGAGCGCATGGGCACGAACGTCGACGGGCTGAAGCAATCGACCACGGCGGAATTCGAGGCCGCCGGCCAGGCGACCGTAAAAGCTAAACGCCCGGGTACGCGCTGAAGCACCTTTAGCGCCCTGTCGCCGCGAGGCGTCCAGGGCCTGGATGTGGGCGGCCGGTTTTCGAGCCTGGGTACACGCCCAATTCGGAATCGGCCTTTTTGGTTGCGGGGCATAGGCCCGCTTCTCATTACCGGGCTCTGAGCTATCCGGGGTTTTCCGGAGTAATTCGCAGCTTTTTTGAAACCGTGGTCTGTCCCCTGTTGTTTCGAGATTCGTGCGCGTCCTGCGTGTCTTGAACTATTAGGAACTGCCTTTTCAAACTGGCTGCCCGTTCGTTTATGTGGAGGAACATCGTTGCGCGCATCGAAAAGAAACCTGTTGGTTCATGCAGGAATGATGGAAGCGCCATGAAGCGTTCTTGGCAAGACAGCATCCACCAGCAGCGCGGGGAGCTGGCGCGCATGCTGCGCGAGCCGCTGGGGCAACTTGCCGAGCGTTGCGCGCCGGAATGGGGCGATTGCGATGCGCTGGATGCGGTTCTCGTGGAGAACTTCTCCAGCATTCCGCATTGCTCGATCCTGTACTGCGTGGGCATGGACGGGATACAAATCTGCAACAACGTCGGCCGGAAAGGGATCGTGCCTGAACACCTCGGACGCGACCGCTCGCGGCGCCCGTATATGCAGGAAGCGGTACCAGTCTGGGGGTTTCTGCTCTCGGATGCTTATATCAGCCTAAGTGAACACCGGCCTTCGCTCACGGCGCTCCAGGTCGTGTGCCGGGATTCCCAGACTTTGGGCTACCTCGGCGCCGACTTCGACTTGCGCAATCTGCCGGTGACGTCCGAACTCTACGAAGAGCCGGGCGATTGGCGCCAGGTGAAGGGCGACCCGGCGATCCGCGGCACGGTGTTTCAGCAAAGTCGGGTGGAAAGTCCGATGGATGGCAATCTGGAACAGGCGCTGTCCATCCTGGAGGAACTGCTGACGGAACGCGGCGTGTTTCAATGCCAGATCCATTTTTCCAACAGCCTGGCCACGATCTGGACGCTGGACGATCCGTTGCGTTATCGCATTCTGGATCACGAGACCCTGAGCGATCCGGACATCTGCCTGATCTATCCGCCGCGCACCTATCCGCCCGATGCCGCGATCGCGCCAAGCGAAATCGGCCGCATCCTGAATACCCTGCAGTCCTTGCGCCTCACCGATCCGACGATCTACCTGCGCATGGCTTCGATCAACATTTTCAACGGCATGGTGAGCGTGACCTTTTCCTGCGATGGCTCGCACTATATGCCGCACGGCGAGTTCCTGACGAAGGACACGTCTTTTTGGTTCTGACCCGGCCAAGGGTGGCTTACCGGACACCTCATGAGGTCTTTCAAGATGCTAGGCGTGGTGCGGTTGAAAAGTAATCCACCACTGTAGACCCGATGCCACCCGGAGCAAGCGCCCCTAGGCCAGACGCAAGCCACTATAAAAACGCGGCGCGTTTGCTATAGTAAAAAGCGTTCCCCGGCCATTTTGCGATCCGGCTGTTCGGGGTCAAGGAGGTAAAATAATGGATATTGTTGACATGATTGTCCATGTGGACGAGACGATTCCCGCCGAGAAAATGCATGAGTTGGAAGACGCGGTGCGGACCGATGCCTGCGTCATCAGCGCCTGCAGCTCGAACGAAAATCCCCATATGCTGTTGGTGACCTACAATCCCGCGTGCACCAGTTCAGGCAGCGTCTTGAACATGGTTCAAGCGCAGGGCGTTCATGCGGAGCTGGTCGGACTCTAGTTCCCCTGCGATCAAACACTTTCGCAGCGGCGTCTCCGGTCTGATCGCTGTCGCCATTTTTTGTTGACAGCAGGCTTCAGCCCAAGCGGTCGTTCATTGCGCGCCGCGACCAATGCTTGGGAAATGGCGCTTCTTGCCGTCATCGGCACGGCGTGGCCGCTTTGCGGCACCGCAACACAGGCCGCGTCGCCCACGCCGTACACCTTGCCGTGCAGGCGCGTCTACCGCCGCTCTCACTCTGGCGAGCGTCTCCTGTAACGGCGCATCAGTCCGGGCCGTTTCGCCCACGCGGCCAGCGCGACCAGTTGCTCGCGCACCTTCTGCCGGGTATGCGCGTCGACAAGTTCACCGTCCCTGAACTTGTCGGCTGCAGATGAAACCATCACTTCCGGCCGATTGAGCGGATAGGCATTCACGTAAACCAGCATCTGCCGCAGGTGATACTGGGCGCGCGCGGTGCCGAGGGCATCGACTTCGGGCGGAACTGGATAACGCTCGGTGATACTGGGCGCGCGCGGTGCCGAGCGTGCCTATCGTGGCGCCCATGATCGCAACCGGCTTCTCCTCGAAGCTGTTGGCGCCATAGGGCCGCGAGGCCAGTCAATGGCGTTCTTCAGCACGCCGGAAACCGAGTAGTTGAATTCCAGCGTCACCAGCAGCAGCGCGTCCGCCTGTTAGATCCTGCTATTGAAATCGCGCACGACGGCCGGCATGGCGCCTTGGTCGTCCTGGTTGTAAAGCGGAATGCCGTTGATCTCGAAAATCTCGACCTCGATGCCATCCGCGGCCGCAAGCTCGCGCGCCGCACGCAGCAGCGCCCGATTGTAGGAATCCTTGCGGAGACTGCCCGCAAACCCAAGTACCCTGGTCATGGCGGCTCTCCTCGTAAAGCAAAAAGGTCCCTTCTTGATAGTTCCGCTCGGCAGGATTGCAAATAGGCCGGCGGCTTCATGCGGCGGTATGGACGTGCCGCAACCAGGCAGCCTGCTCACGTACTGGCTGCGAAATCCGGCCCAAGCGCCTGATAAAAAAATCATTCCGGACCGGCCGCCAGGGTCGGGCTTGCAACATGCGCGAGAAGGTCTAAAACGAACTGCGTATCGTCAAAAGGCAAAACCGCTGCAAGGCGGCGACGCAAAGCCAGCGACCTCAGGTGGCGCTCCGGGACTCGGTCGGCGCATCTCAAGGCAGCGCGGCTGCCAATACAGCACCGTACCCAGCCGACAGCCTGCAGCCAGCCCCGCGCGCCGCATGCCCGCTGGATTCACTCCTCCACTCTTGGCTTCAAGGAGAGTTCCAATGAAACACCTAACCATCGACATGCCCATCGTGTCCGAATGCCTGGCGAGCGAATGCGCCTACAACGTCAACATGAATTGCCACGCCAGGGCGATCACCGTGGGCAACAGCCTGCATGCCGGCTGCGACACCTTTTTCTCAGGTTCGGGACACACCAAGGCCGCTGCCCGGACGGCGGGCGTCGGCGCCTGCAAGTCCACCGACTGCAAATTCAACGAGGACCTGGAGTGCATGACGGACAGCATCCGCGTCGCCCCCAATGGCCAGGAGGTCAACTGCATGACCTACACACCGCACTAATCCGTCCACCCCCCCGCACCAAGCCGGCAAGCCGTGCACGTGCGGGGGGCACGGTGGCTTTGAAGAAAACGTGTCTGAGCTGCCCCGGTTTTTCGCGAGCGCTGGTGCTATCTGATTCTGGACTGCGCTTCCCTTTGCGCCTTCGGAAACCGTGGTCCGTGCCCTGTTGTTCGTTCTATTGTCGTGCGAGCCTGGGCCCCGCCTGCGCTGCGCGGAAGGTCGGGTGCGTGTCTCATCAGCGCAGGCTTGCCGAGGTGGGATGGCACCCCCCCAACACACCAAGCCACTTGAAGTTCAGTCTCCAAGTGCTAAGTTTCAGAGTTCATTTCACAGCAAAGTTTTATCCTGCATCCCGGCGTTTTTGTGGCATCCAGCCGCGTGGCGCAGCCGTACAACCCGCGTTTTCAATGTTTGCACCGCTGCCATGGCGGTGATGAAGTCACCCAGCAAGCGCGGGAAGATCGGCATCGTATTCAGGATGCCTAACCAGGAGAATGAAAATGCACAGGACGCTACATGCCGCACTATTTGCAGCGCTTCTTCCCACCGCGTGCTACGTGGTACCCACAGACCGAGGCGATGATTATGTTGTGGCCCCCGCGCTGCCCGTGGTTGTGGAATTGGGCGTAGAGCCCTACTACTATAACAACGGTTTCCACTATTACTACCACGATAATCGCTGGGGCTATTCACGCGCAAGAACGGGGCCTTGGAGAGATCTACCTAGGGATCGCTACCCGAGAGAAATCAGGTACAAGGACCGTGATGGCCGGGACCGGGGCCGGGACCGCGACCGCCGTTATTAGCCTGCAGCCTTTCGCCTGACTGCCGGTCACGCGCCCCACAAAGGTGATACTGCCACGCTCGAGAGACCCACCATTCTGATCGTGGACGATGAGCCGGCCGCCCTGGCCTCGATGCTCGATGCCCTCACGCGGCGCTTCGGCGGCGACTACCGTATCGAACCCCACCTCTCGGCGCATACCGCACTCGATGCCGTTTCCAGGCTCAAAGCGGACGGTGAAGGAGCTCGCGCTGGTAGGCTGCCTCTTGAAAGCTGATCCGCCCGCCGCCGGGAAAGGTAACTGGGCAGGCCCCTTGAGCTCATTCCGTTTAACCCAGGCATGAGACATAAACGACATTAAACAGCTAGAATCTTCCCGCCCTTGTTTGAAGGGTGCTAAAAGGGAAGATAACTTGAATAAAATTAATTGGGTTGTTTTGGCGTCTGTAAGCATGCTGGGCTCGGGCTGCGCTTCGATCGTCTCTGGTCATAATTAGAGCGTTTCGGTAGAAACGCGTAACAAACAGGGGCCGGCTGTCATGAGCGCGAATTGCAAACTGACCAACAACAAGGGCACCTGGTTTGTGACCAGCCCTGGCTCGGTGAGCGTGAGGCGCAGCTACGACGACCTGCTGATCAATTGCGAAAAAGAGAATCAGGAGCCTGGTCTGGCCAGCGTGAAGTCGTCCACCAAGGCCATGGCATTCGGCAACATCATTTTTGGTGGTGTGATTGGTGCCGGGGTCGATGTTGCCACTGGCGCCGCGTATGACTATCCCACCATGATCACCGTGTTGATGGGCGACAAAATCACGGTTGAACCGCCGTCCACGGACAAGACCAAGGAAACCCAGCCGCAGGCAGCTGCCGGGGCGGTTGCCACAGTCGCAGCAAGCGCCCCGACTGCCGAAGTTAAACCTTGATGTAAACAGGCAGGGTGCCAGTCACCCTGCCGTCTTTACGCTGATTAAGGTGTCTGAGCTATCCCCTATTGCTTTCACGCTGCTCGGTCTGCCACTGGACAAACCGGGCGCGTATTTCCGGTATTGTCTTGGCCCCGTCAAGCAGTTGATGAATTGCCGACAGTCCGCCGCGCGCGTCGATAAGCACCTGCAGGATGTCCAACAGCTCGGATTCCGCGATATCGCTTTGTTCAACGGGCGGTGGCGTGTTTCTGGCCGGCATCATGGCGCAACTCCCAAGTGATCTAAATCCTGGTAGTGCGATTTCCATGCCAAAACCGCTTAGCAAAACTATTCAGCTTTCGCCTGGGTGCACATACAAGTGGCAGCGCGGCGAAGAAGAATTTTGCGGGGTCAGGTGAACAGGCCTCTGATCACAACCATCAGCACGAACACCACAAACAGCAGCAGCAGGCCCAAACCCAGCAACTGGAATATGCCCAGTGCGCCTTTCTGGCGGCTGGATGCGGTTAGAGCCGAGGGGGAGTTGGGGTAAGCCGGCATGATGAACTCCTTATTCCATGCATATTTGTTTTTTAGCGCATAGACGCGCGAATTGCCAAGCGACACGGTGGCCGCGAGACGGCACGGGGTCGAGATCATCTCGGGGATGGCTTTTTAGGGTGCGGAATAAGCCGGTCGGCTTGAGCCGTGCGGGCCGCCTGGTCGGCCAGGCGCAGCGGCTCTGGTAGGCGGAACCGGGGAGAGAGTTTCAGAACCCACTCGCACGCGCTGGCAACCGAGATCCTGTGCCCCGGGGAAACGTAGACCGGCTTGACCCCGCTGCGCGTGCGCAATGCGCAGCCGACGATGTCGCCACGGTCGAGCAAGGTGGTGGAATCACCCCTTGCCAGGCCAGGCTCGCAGACGGCGCCGAGGAGCGGCGTTTTCGCACAGCCGATCGCCGGCACGTCGAACATCACGCCGAGATGGCAGGCCAGCCCGAAGCGGCGTGGATGCGCAATGCCCTGCCCGTCGCAGATCAGCAGGTCGGGGATAACCGTCACTTGCTGCAGCAGCGCACAGATCGCAGGCAGTTCCCTGAAAGACAGCAGGCCGGGGATGTAGGGAAAGCGTATGGCGGTGTCCAGCGTTCTCGTCTCGACCACGCTCAGGTCGTCCGCCCGCAGAACGGCGATCGCAGCCGTCGCGCGCTTGCCCTGCCTGTCGTAGGCGACATCGAGCCCGGCGACCGTTTCGATCCGGCCGAGCCGGTCCTCCACGACCACCTGCGCCGCGAGGGCGCCCTGCAGCGACTCGGCCGCGTCCCTGCTCAGACCGTCCGGAATATCCAGTTTGGGAATCATCGATCTGCCTAACTGACTCCTCCAATCAATGGCGAAGAAAGCCCCGAATGTGGCGATCAGCGCCGCCTGCTTGGCCGCATAGGGGGATTGTCGCGCTCAAGGTCGGCCTGCACCTGGGTGCGGCTGCACTCATAGACCATCTCCCGCCCCATCACCGAGCCGGCGTAGGCCAGGCCGGTGCGGGTGGGGGTGAGGACGCACTTCACGCTGTGCAAGCCTTCGCCGAGCACCACGGTGATGTGATCGGCCCGCTTGTCGAACACCGCCACTTCCATGGTCTGGCCGGTTTGGGTGATGCGGACGGGGATTTTTTCGGTGTGCATGGGCGGGTGGCTCCGGCAAATCACAATGGGGTCAGGTCTTGCATTAACACATCCGCCTACCTAATCGCACATAACGGGGTCAGATACCGTCTTGAATTGCAATCTCGCCCATAGCGAAATTCGCATCAAACGCCTTAGGAAAACCAGCGCAGGAAGGCTGCTGCCGTCAGCGCCACAGCGCCCAGCGCGGCCAAGCCCCGGAAGGCGCGCTT
>JAUXVT010000077.1 GCA_030680405.1 Thiobacillus sp.
TCATCACCCTGCCTGCCGGCGAGCCGCCCATTGTCCTTCCGGAGATCTGATGGAAACCCTGCGCGCCGCTTCGCCCACCGTGGTCGTCATCGAGGACGAGCCCCAGATCCGCCGCTTCGTTCGCACCGCGCTGGAAGCCGAAGGCTGCCACGTGGTGGAGGCCGGCACGGGAGAACGTGGCCTAGTGGAGGCCGGCACGCGCAAGCCCGACCTGGTCATCCTGGACTTGGGTCTGCCGGACCGGGACGGCGTCGACGTGGTGCGGGACCTGCGCAGCTGGTCCGCTGTCCCCATCCTCATCCTGTCAGCCCGGGTCGACGAGACCGACAAGGTGGCCGCCCTGGACGCCGGAGCGGACGACTACCTGACCAAGCCCTTCGGTGTGGCGGAATTGCTGGCACGGGTGCGCGCCCTGCTGCGCCGCACGCGCATGGCCGGCGGCGAAGGGCCGCTGGTCACATTCGGTGAAATCACGGTGGATCTGGCCCGTCGACAGGTCACCCGGGGCGGCTCAGAGGTTCACCTCACCCCCATTGAATACCGGTTGCTTGCCCTGCTCATCACCAACGCCGGCCGGGTGCTCACCCACCGGCAACTGCTGCGGGAAGTCTGGGGCCCCAGTCACGCCGAGGACACCCATTACCTGCGCGTCTACATGACGGGGCTGCGCCGCAAGCTGGAGGGGAATCCAACCCAACCGCGCCACATTCGCACTGAATCCGGAGTAGGTTACCGCCTCGTGCTCGATACATGATTGGAATGTGATTCGACCGCTTACTGACCTACACCGGCCGCCCAGTAACGCATTTCCCCTCTCCGCCAGTGACTCTTCATGGCCGGTTTGAGCCCCTCAGTCGAGGGACGCGTGATCGGACTATGAAGCCGTACACCCACCTATTCTTTCTTCCTGTAATAGTGAGTGGACAAAAAAACGGAGCCTTGAGGCTCCGTCTGATCCGCGATACCGGGGCTTTATTTCGAAGCCGATTTCGCTCCTGATGACGCTACCAGAGCTGACAGGAAGGCCTGGTCCTCGAAAAGCATTTTCATGCCGTTTTCAAGCGCCCGGCCAAGTGCGAGCTTCGCGTTGTTGCCGTTCATGAGCTGCGTATTCGGCTCCATGCTCTGGGCAACGATCTGCCTTGAAAAAAGCAGATTCCCATTCCCTGGTTTCACCGTGACCGACATGTTCAGATCGGCCACGGCATCGCCAGAAAAGAAGCCGGTTTTGTGATCGTTATAAAAACGGGTTAGGTCGGCTGCGATTTTTACGAGCGCCGTATCCGAACCAAGCTGGAAACCCCGGGCTTGAAGCTCCTGCTCAATGGCCTTGCGGACGGTTACTGCAACATCTTCGGCTGCAGTGATGGGCGCCATCTCCATGCCGTAGCCATTCTTCTTGCTGCTGACCTTGCTCTTGTCCAGCCGCTGATCGGCGACCTGCACGTTCACGGCAACTTTCTCGGCCCCCGCGATTCTGGAAACACCTGCCTGCTGGGTGTAATTGAGCTCGATCTGTTCGGTGGTGAGTGCGCAGCCCGACAGGCTGGCCACGGCCACGCAGCATGTGAAGGCCAGTATGTTTGCTTTCATTTTTCTATTCCCCCTGGTGAAATGAACGACGCTGAAACCAATTTTCAGCGCGGTCATTATGCTTGTCCAATTCGCTGATTCACAAGCGCTTCCATTTTCTCGCATCGCCATAAAAAACCAGGTTTACCAGGCACGGGGACACATCTTCACCGGCTGCTTTGGGTCGAAGCAGCCATCGGTTTCTGTGCTCGCTTCGCCGTTAAATTTATTCAGAACCCCCCGAGCTTGCAGAGCGCATCCACCATGCCGATCAGTTCCGTATCGCCGTTCAGGATTGCCGCGCCGGCACGAACGCAATAGGCGACGGCTATTGCTCCCAACAGGGTGGGGACTCCCATGAGGAGAGCCAGCTCCAGTTTCCAGGGATCTGTGGGGCTCTCGCCCCGTTTCTGCTTAACGCGGTATAGGTATTTCCGAAGCTGAGCGATCAGCGCGCTGACGGTGGCAACCAGTGCGGTGATCGATATCCAGGCCAGCACGCCGCCGAACATCCTGTAGACCACGCCGCTGGTGTCGACTGGGGGATCGGGGAACGCGTTGAAGATGCCGCCGATCACCGCGAGGCAGAATGCGATCAGGCCGGCGAGGAAGAAGATGGTGGTGCGGTAGGGATCAAATTCCGCCTGCTTCGCGTCCTTCAGCGCGACTTTCACCACGTCCGGGAGGGTCGTCTTCAGGTTTTCCTGGACGGCCTTTTGCACGCTGTCCGTGATGGCCTGGCTGACCTGTGAGCTCTGCATGGCGGCCGTCACGGCGGCCCTAATTTCCTGGTCTGTCATGGGTTCATCCCTGTGCGCGTTCAGCCAAGACCCGTCGTTAAAGAGGTCCGTTAAAGCAGCCGGCTGCGTTCTCCATTTCCTATGAATTTCTGCCATCCGCCCGATGCGGAAAACGACTCGAAGCTGACCACCCCGGTTGCGAGGCGGGCATTGAGCCTGCGCGCCAGGGCTTCGCCGCCGCAACGCATGATGCCGTCATGGTTCCACCTGAACAGGGGGCGCGCCAATGGCGCCAGCAGGTTCATCCAGACCGACGTGGTGCGCACCTGCCAGTCGAAGCGTACGCGCGTCACGCGGCCGTCGGCCGTGAAGGTCCAGCGGCCTTGGCCTTCCACGTCTCCGCTCGCGATGCCCTCGACAACAGCCAGGCGCTCGGCATGGACCACGCGAATATCGAACGTCAGCCGATAGGGCAGGCGCCCCCGCCACGTGTAACGGCGCACGCTGCCGATGCCGCGGGCATCGCCAGGGGCGAGTGAGTTCCTCGACGCGTTCCACGTTGCGCCACCACTGCGGCCAGTTCAGGGAATGGGAGATAGCCTCGCAGACCGTCTCGAGCGGCGCTTCGATGCACCAGAGAGTGACCAGGCGGTATTCCATTTTCATTCCCTTTCAGGATTGAACAGGGTTTCCGCCAGCGGGGCGTTGATTTCCAGGGCGTCCATCATGACGGTTTCAATGATGGCATCCTCCGGATCGCGGCTGATCACCTTGAGCGGGAACTGGGTCGCCGTGTCCAGCCACAGTTCGTAGCGGTGCACGCCGGCAACTGCCTGCCCCGGCGCGCCGGTCACCACCAGATGCAGGGCGGTGCGGCCGTCCAGGTGCGCCTCGCCCAATACCTCCGCCGTGCCCTGCTCCAGCAGGGCGCGGACATTTTCGAACAGCGATCCGACATCCGACTTGTCCACGGACTGACCACCCGGGCTGCGGATGAGCGGGTTGTGCGGGCTCAGGCTGAGTTCCGGGAAACGGCCGGCACCCAACGGCCACACGCTCACCCGTTGGGTGAGCGGGCTGTAAACCAGCACCGCGCCGGCATGCGGGCGGATGAACTCCATGCGCACAAATCCCGGCTTCCTGTAGTAATAGCGGATAAGGTCTTCGCCATCGGCATGGGCGGTGCGGAGGGTGACTTGGTAGGTCTCGACCGTACGGTAATGCTCGATGGCGCTGGCCAGCGGCGCCAGGCGTGTTGCGGTGAGGGCGGCGGTCAGCATCAGGGCGGCGAGCATCGCTATTCCACCACGAGCATGCCCTCCATGCCTTTCTCGCGGTGGCTATCAAAAAACAGCAGCCTGTTTTTGCAATAAAACGGATAGCTGCCGGCGACGGTGGGGGTGAAGCGGATGTTTTTGGCCTGGCTCGACAGGCTTTCATCGACCGCGATGCCCGCCTCGGGCGCCTGGATGACGAAGCTGTGGGGAATCAGACTCCGGCTCACGCTGACCGTCAGCTCGACCGGCACATTCGACTTCACGATCACCCGGTTCGGCTTGAAGAAATAGGCCCCGCCTTCAATCCTGACGTGCTGCATCCCATCGGCAACGATGGTTGCCCGATAAGCCGCCTCGTTGGACGCGGTGACGTCGGCACGACAGGTGCCGTATCCGACAATCCCAAGGCAGCACAATAAAATTTTCAGGGCGTCTTTCATGGTCGGAAGCGTCGAAGTTTTCGGGTGCCGGTCGTCTGGCAGACGCAACTTCGCAGCGTGTGAACATTGATTTACTCAATTTAGTATGCATTTTGCGCAACCCAAGCTGCGCGGCTGCATCACTGAATTCTGCAGGCGGCCGATGACACCCTGAATGAAGCGAGATTTCATGGAGCGGGATAAGAGAGGTGGGAGCGTCTGCAGCAGGAGGCTTGCCCGGAGAACTGCCGGATTGACCATTACAAGGTCAAGTCATATCTGAATCCCCGTTCCGGACCTTGAGCCAACTCCGACCGCGGATGCTGGGCCGGCCGCTGTTGGCCGTGGCGAGGCGATCAAAAGACCCGCAACAACCCCTTCCATTTGTCCCGTCTAAGCCTTGTACGGTGTCGACTGTATTCTGGGAATAAAGGCGATATCAGGTTTCTCTGCAGCACCCCCACAGGGGCAAGAGAGCACCACAATTACTGTGACTTTCTATAATGGGTGCATTCGCTTCAGCCGCTGGAGGAATCATGCGCTACCTCAGCTTTGCATTGCTGCTGCAGTTGAGTTTTACTGCAGCCGCCGACAACGGTCCCGAACTGGAAAAACTCTACAGCGCCTTGAATATGCTCAATCAGCAGCAGCAGGCGATCTATCAGCAATTCCAGATGGTGCAGGAATTACGCCGCAGCGGCAGCGCACCATTGCTATACGGCACGCCCATGCGCCCGCAGCTGTTCGGGCAGATTGCGAATTACGATGAAGTGGTCGCAGCGCAGACAAGTGCAGTCCTGCGCGGGGAATATTTATATCAGCAGGCCGACCAGCTTCTGGCTAAATACAACGAAATCGAAAATGAAAAAACCGCTACAGCTGAGAATTTACGATCTTTCGCTGAAGGCCGAGTAAAACTGATCCTAGGGAAGCTTTTAGCCGGGTTGGACGCTAAGTCAGTCAGCCGATACCCCGAGTTCTGCGCACAGTTTGCCCACCCGGCCTTTCAGCGCGTCGACCTCTGCCTCCAGCCGCGTCACGTTGGCCTTGAGCGCGACGATCTCTCCAACGGTGATGTCGGCGATGGACACGGTTGCCGAGGACGCCGCGGCCGGGATTTCCTCGATGGCGGGGGCGCCGGAAAGCAGATGGGCCCAGCGGTTCTCGCGGGAGCCGGGTTGACGCGGCAGTTCGACCACCATGGCGCCTTCGGGGCGTTCGGCCAGTTCCTGCAGAAAGCCTTCCACCGCCGAGATGTCGGCGAACCGGTGCAGGCGCTCGCTGTTGATGCGCAGTTCACCTGCGGTCTGCGGGCCGCGCAGCATGAGCGCGGTGAGCAGGGCGATGGACTGCGAAGGCAGGCGCAGGCCCCGCTCCATGTTGTGGGCGTAGCGGGTTACGCGGCCGCCGCTGGACTCGACGACCAGGGCCGGGCCCTTGAGGCTGTCGATGGCGGACAGTACCTCGGCTTCGCTTACTTCGATGATGGGATGGCGGCTGGTCTTCTGGTTGCAGCCGGCCACCAGGGCGTTGAGGCTCAAGGGATAGGTGTCGGGCACGGTGTGCAGCTTCTCGCACAGCACGCCGAGAACGCGGGTTTCGAGCAGGGAAAGGATAGGCAGGCGGGGGGCGGTCATGGCGGTGCTTCGTGATGTTGATGGGGGCCATTATGCCCGGCTGTGGCGTGGGTAGTTTCTACCCAGCCGGACAACGCGCTGCTGCTTATCGCTTCTTTTGGTAATACCCCACCAGCTCGCCCTCAGCCAGGACATGTCCCTGCATCGCCTTTTCCAGGGCGGCTTTGGTCGCCGGGTGCAGAGCCGGCAGGACAATGTCGAGCGCATACAGCTTGTGAACATAGCGATGGCGACCGATGGGCGGGCAGGGGCCGCCGTACCCTTCCCGCTTCCAGTCGTTGAGGCCATCGCGCGTGCCTGCCGGCAGGTCTGACGCGCGGGACTTGCCGGCCTCGAGCCCTGTGGTGTTGGGCGGGAGGTTGTACAGCACCCAGTGCACCCAAGTCATCCTGGGTGCCGCCGGATCGGGGGCGTCGGGGTCATCGACAATAAGTGCCAGGCTTTTTGCCCCGGCCGGCACACCCGACCACGCCAACGGCGGAGACTGATCGCTCCCCTCGCAGGTGTACTGGCTCGGGATGTCCGCAAGCTGGGCAAAGGCCCTCGAGTTCAGTTCCATGGTCGTATTCCCCTTCGCGGCATAAGCGGCCCCGCTCGCCATGGCAAGCGCGACGCCAAACCCGACCAAGCTGTGTGTCAAACCTCGCACGAATAGCCCACCCGTTAAATTCAAAATGTCGGTGGTCGAATCAGGCGCAGGCATCCCGGCATGGCGAGCCATTTGAGGCGGCCCCCTTTGATGGGCCCCTCTGGCTGTTTCTCAACCCCACCACCCCTGCCGAATTTCGCCCAGCATCTCGCCAAGCTGTTTGGCGCCTGCAGGTTGGCGCTCATGGCCGTGCAGCGCGAAGCAGACGTGGTCGTCATCGATGCCCAGGAAGTGCACGCCTGCCTCGCCCAGTTCCTTGCGCAACTGTTCAAGCGCCTCGTCCGCAGCCTGGTCACCAGCGGGCCGGGTAACCAGCAAGCCGATCACACGCATCACCGCGGCGAGATCACAGCGTCCGGTATGCGCCGCAATGCAGGCCAGCGCCTTCCATAATGCCGGCTTCGACGCATGCGGATGCAATTGCAGCGCTTTGCCCTCGCCGCGCAGGGCAGCCGCAACGCCCTCGGCGTAGCGTGCTCCCGCCGTGGGGGAGTCGAACAACATCATGGGATCATGGGCGAGCCGTATCCCTTCCGCGTTGCCGCGTTCGATCTCCGCCAGCACCAGTAGCGCAAATCCCTGCGCCGCGTTCCGGCCCTGCAGCACTTCATCCAGCCGCCCATCGCCTGCCGCGACCAAATCCGCCAACAGGTCGGCGCGTGGTGGGGCGACCGACCACAGCGCATGCGCCAGCGAGGTTGCCGGCTCCGGCCCGCGAATTTCCAGCCAATGCGCATCACACAATTCGATCAGCGCCTGCTGGAATACGCGCCGCTTGGCCTCGGGCACGCGGCCCACCAGCCGTGCCGCCTCGGATTCGATGTGTGAGAGCTTGGGCATGGTTGGTTTAAGGCTGCATTCCTATGTCGTAATGAATACGGTGCCCCATCCGCTTGCGGGCACCTGTCCGCTATCGCGCACTGCCGGCTGGATAGCCCACCGATTGCGCGAGGATGATTCGCTGATGGCGACCCAGCCCCAACGCTGCGCCCAACGCATCGCGATCGACCAAGCCGCGCACGACGACCGCCAAACCGGCCGACGCGCAATAAAGATACACATTCTGGGCA
>JAUXVT010000079.1 GCA_030680405.1 Thiobacillus sp.
ATTCGCTGCATTGGGCGACAGCCGGCGCGCGTGGGAACTGCTAACAATAATCAACCCAATGAACCATGGGAGATCGACCGAGGAAATTGAGACCTACAAAGTAGAGCCGTACGTTGTCGCAGCCGACGTATATGCGGTCTCGCCGCACAGTGGTCGTGGTGGATGGACATGGTACACGGGATCAGCCGGCTGGATGTATCGGCTTATCGTGGAATCACTCCTGGGGCTGAGGCTTGAGGTAGACAAGCTGCGTTTTGAGCCGTGCCTCCCTGCGGATTGGGAGTTGTTCAAGGTGCATTACCGATACCGGGAAACTGTCTACCATATCACCATCCTGCAAATGCACGCCGGCGGCGGCGAGACGGTACAGCGCATCGACCTCGGCGCTTTGCCAGGCTTCTTCCTGGGCCTTGCGGCCGTAACGCGTGCGCTTTTCCATGGCGCGGGCGCGGCGGCTGTTTTTGGTTTTGCGGTTTTCGGTGTAATCCACCGCCTGGCGGAAACTGCGCTTGTTGGCTTCCTTGTAAACCTTGGCGCAGCGCACCTCGTCGCCACAGCGGACGACGAAGACCATCGCCTCCTTGCCGCTCATGAGCTGGCGGATCACGTCATCGATCAGGCCGTCTTCGAATAGCGGTTCGAGTCTTTTCGGGATTTTCATGGGGTGTCTTTTACTTGGGATGCACTCTGTTTGTGGCCTGTTTCCGGGGCCAAACAATTAGACAATGTTGAAATCACCGCGTTCGGAGCCGGAATCCAAATGCTCAGAATTGCAGCCAGTCGAGCCGCAATGTCAGCTTCTCGCCGGATTCAGTTTCGGCCAGCAGCCATTCGGCGCCGTCGCGGGTGTATACGTCCAGCGGCATTAAGCGCTGACGCCCGGCCCGATCGCCCGTCGTGACGTTTAAATCCAGCCATTGCCGCTTGAGTGCAGCGAATTCCATCCGCTCGTGATCCGAACAGGCGATCGACCGGTAATCGCTCACCGCAATTTCACACCTGCCTGTTCGAACGGTGCCCAGGCCTTGGCCATGGTCGCGCCAAGACGGCCGGCCAGGCGCTCGGCCAGGCCTTCCTGCTGGGTGTAGTCGACGATGTCTTCGGCCTTGATGACGTCGCGCGCGACCGATTCGACATTGCCGAGGCCGTCGGCGAGGCCAAGCTGGATGCTCTTCTCGCCGCTCCACACCAGGCCGCTGAACATCTCGGGAGTCTCCTTCAGGCGCTTGCCGCGTCCTTCGCGGACCACCCCGATGAACTGGGCGTGAATTTCTTCGAGCATCTGCCTGGCGAACGCCTCATGCTTGGGGTCGACCGGCGAGAACGGATCGAGGAAGCCCTTGTTTTCGCCCGCGGTGAGCAGGCGGCGCTCGACGCCGAGCTTCTGCATGGTCTGGGTGAAGCCGAAGCCATCCATCAGCACGCCGATCGAGCCGACGATGCTGGCCTTGTCGACAAATATCTTGTCGGCGCCGGCGGCGACGTAATAGCCGCCCGAGGCGCAGATGTCGTCGACCACGGCGTAAAGCGGGGTCTTCGGATACAGCGCGCGCAGGCGTTTGATCTCGTCGTAAATCTGTCCGGCCTGTACCGGGCTGCCGCCGGGGCTGTTGATGCGCAGGATCACCCCCTTGGTTTTCTTGTCTTCAAACGCGCCCTGCAGGCTGCTGATCACCGAGTCGGCGCTGGCCTGGTCCGCCGCGATGACACCCTGTAAATCGACCAGCGCCGTATGCGCCTTGATGGACACGCCGTCCGAGCCGAACCAGCCTGCGGCCAGAAACAGCACGATGAACAGATACAAAAAGCCCAGCGTCTTGAACAGGATGCTCCAGTGGCGGCTGCGGCGCTGCTCCTGGATGGCGGATAGCGCCAGTTTTTCCAGGACTTCACGTTCCCAGTTGGGGGAGGGTTCACTCATTGTTGTTCTTCCATCAGATAAATATGGCCGTCACGCTCGACGACCGGAACAGGGATCAGGCCGCGCCCGGCGCAGCGTCCGCCGACGCAGTGCCCGCTCGCCGGGTGGTAGCGCGCGCCGTGGGTGGAGCAGATCAAGTATAGCCGCGAGTCGTCGAAGAATTCGCCTTCCTGCCAGTCGAGTTCCACCGGCACATGGCCGCATTGATTGAGGAAGGCGTGCGGCTGGCCGTCGAAGCGCACCACGAAAGCCGGCTGCGGCTGGCCGAAACGGATCAGCTCGAAGCGAACGCCACGGCCCTGCTCGGCAAGGTCGGCTGCAGCACAGATCAGGCGTTCGCGTTCAGCCATGCGTGCACCTCGGCAAAACTGGCCATCAGGGCCAGCGGCGCGTGTGGCTGCAGGTCGCCCGCTACATGCGCGCCATAGGTCACGCCCAAACTGGCGACCCCGGCATTCGACGCCATCAGGAGATCGTGGCTGGTGTCGCCGATCACCAGGGTGCGGGCAGGGTCGGCATCCAGTTCGTCGATCAGCTCCAGCACCATTGCCGGGTGTGGCTTGGAGTGTGTCTGGTCGGCGCAGCGGGTGGCGGCAAACCAGGCCCCCAGGCCGCTGGCGTCGAGCGCCCGGGACAGGCCGAGGCGGCTTTTGCCGGTGGCCACGGCGAGCTGGAAGCCGCTGGCGTGCAACTGGCCAATCCCGCTTGCCACGCCGGCGAACAGTGGAATTTGCTCGTCGCGTCCCAGATAATGATGGCGATAGCGTTCGACCAGCCGCGGGTAGTCGTCGGCCGGCAAATCCGGCAACAGGGCTTGCAGCGCCTGGATCAGCCCCAGACCGATGATCTGGCGCGATGCGCGGTCGCTGGGCGCGACAAGGCCGATGTCTTCACAGGCGCGCTGGATCGAATCGACGATCACCCCGGCGGAATCCATCAGGGTGCCGTCCCAGTCAAAAATCAGCAGGTCAAATTGGCGGGGTATTTTAATCATGGCGCATGAAGGGTTTCCAGAAATTTAGCCAGGGCATCAGGCAACGGCGCCTCGATCTGCAGGCGCTCGCCGCTGATGGGATGATCGAACACGAGCTTGGCGGCGTGCAGGAACATGCGCTTCAGCCCTTGTTTGGCCAGCCGTTTATTCAGTTCGAAATCCCCGTATTTGTCGTCTCCGGCAATCGGAAACCCCAGATGCGAGGTGTGCACGCGGATCTGATGGGTGCGCCCGGTTTTCAGTTCCGCTTCCAGCAGGGTGAAATCGGCAAAACTCTGCAGGCGGCGGAAAATGGTGTATGCGGTCTGGCCTTCATCGCGCACCGTGACGCGCTTTTCGCCGTCGTCGGTGACGCGCTTGTGCAGTGGCAGTTTCACATGCTGAACCGGATTCGGCCAGCGCCCCGCCACCAGCGTCAGGTAGCGCTTTTCGATCTTGCCGTCGCGCATCGCGGCGTGCAGCCCGACCAGGGCACGCCGCTTCAGCGCGATCAGCAGCACCCCCGAGGTTTCGCGGTCGAGCCGGTGCACCAGTTCCATATAGCGGCATTCCGGCAGTTCCAGCCGCATCTGCTCGATCACCCCGCGCGAAATGCCGCTGCCGCCGTGCACCGCCATGCCGGACGGCTTGTTAAGCGCAATCAGCGCGTCGTCGCGGTACAGGATGTGCGGCAAGAGGCGATTGACGCTGGGCGGCAGCCTGGGTTCGGCGGCTTGCGCCGGCGCGGCCACGCGCACCGGCGGAATCCGCACTTCGTCGCCCAGCTGCAGCCGATAGCTGACCGCGACGCGGCCACCATTGATCCGCACCTCGCCGCCGCGCACCAGCTTGTAGATGCGGCTTTTCGGCACGCCTTTCAGCCGCGCCATCAAAAAGTTGTCCAGACGCTGGTTATCCGCGCTGTCGTCGATCTTCAGGCGCCGGACCGAATCTTTCTCTAAGTCATTCTTTTTCATATACACTACCGTCGGTTCAGGCCGAGTTTTGCCTGACCAATTGAATACCACGCCGGTTACAACGCTCACCGGCTGCCGCCTGCGCGGCCCGTCTGGATTCCTGCCGTTTCGCACGGACAGTCGAAACCACCCGCCCCGCGCTAGTCGGCAAAGCAGCGATGTTATCAATGACGCGACAACAAGCATACGAAATCAGCATTCCCGCCCGGATTTAACCCGGCGGGAATCGGAAAGATCGCCCTGGCTTTGCCGGCGACACTCTCCAGGAACAGGACACCTTTTATTCCATGCCATTTCACCTAATTCAACACGTGATCGCATGAGCCGCCCGCTCTAGGCGGCAGTCTGGCCTGTCCCGTATGCGCGCGCGCGGGAGTAAATAATGAAGCGCATGCTTTTCAACGCAACCCAGGCGGAAGAACTCCGGGTTGCCATCGTCGACGGACAGAAGCTCGTCGACCTTGACATCGAGTCCGCCAGCAAGGAACAACGCAAGGGCAATATCTACAAGGGTGTCATCACCCGCGTCGAGCCCAGTCTGGAAGCCGCATTCGTCGATTACGGCTGCGAGCGTCACGGCTTTCTGCCGTTCAAGGAAATTTCCCGTGCCTGCCTGCCTGGTAATGGCCGCGTCCCCGAAAACCTGAAAGAAGGCCAGGAACTGCTGGTCCAGGTGGAAAAGGACGAGCGCGGCAACAAGGGCGCGGCGCTCACCACCTACGTCTCGCTGGCCGGCCGCTATATCGTGCTGATGCCGACCAACCCGCGCGGTGGCGGCGTGTCGCGCCGCATCGAAGGCGAGGACCGCAACGAACTGCGCGACACTCTGGCGCAGCTCGACATTCCCGAAGGCATGAGCCTGATCGCCCGCACTGCCGGCATCGGCCGCACCGCCGAAGAATTCCAGTGGGATTTGAACTACCTTCTGAGCTTGTGGAAAGCCATCGACGGCGCTTCCAGCACCCAATCCGGCGCGTTTCTGATTTATCAGGAAGGCAGCCTGGTCATCCGCGCCATCCGTGATTATTTCTCGGCAGACATCGGCGAGATCCTGATCGACACCGAAGACATCTATGAGCAGGCGCAGCAGTTCATGGCGCACGTGATGCCGGACAACGTCAACAAGGTCAAGCTCTACCGCGACGACGTGCCGCTGTTCTCGCGTTTCCAGATCGAACACCAGATCGAATCGGCGTATTCGCGCCAGGTCAACCTGCCTTCCGGCGGCGCGATCGTGATCGACCACACCGAAGCACTGGTGTCGGTCGACGTCAACTCGGCGCGCGCCACCAAAGGCAGCGACGTCGAACAGACCGCCTACAACACCAACCTCGAAGCGGCCGACGAAATCGGCCGTCAGATGCGCCTGCGCGACCTCGGCGGCTTGATCGTGATCGATTTCATCGACATGGAAGAGCCCAAGCATCAGCGCGAAGTCGAAAACCGCCTGCGCGATGCCCTGCATCACGACCGCGCCCGCGTGCAGACCGGCAAGATCTCGCGCTTCGGCCTGCTGGAAATGTCGCGTCAGCGACTGCAGCCCTCGCTCGGCGAAACCAGCTACACCCCCTGCCCGCGCTGCCACGGCACCGGCCACATCCGCGGCACCGAATCGTCGGCGCTGCACATCCTGCGCATCCTGCAGGAAGAGGCGATGAAGGAAAACACCGGCGCGTTGCATGTGCAGCTGCCGGTCGATGTCGCCACCTTCCTGCTCAACGAGAAACGCGTCGATATTCACACCTTCGAATCGCGCCTCAAGGTGAATGTGGTGTTGATCCCCAACATTCACATGGAAACCCCGCACTACACCATTACCCGACTGCGCCACGACGAGCTCAATCTGCGCGAAGCGGCTGAACCAAGCTACAAGATGGCGACCTTGCCGGAAGTCGAATCCATCTATCAGACTGCGCAAGAGGCCGCCCCTGCGCGCCAGGTGGCCGCCGTCAAATCGATTGCGCCGCCGCCGCAACCGGCACCAACCGCGCGGCCGGCGGTTGCGGCCCAGCCGCAGTCCGGCCTGTTCGAGCGCATTTTCGGCTGGTTCAAAAAGCATGGCGAAGAAGCGCCAGCAGCAGCACTCGCAGCCGAACCGGTTCCCGCCATCGCACGGCCGAGCGAGCGCCGCGACCGCAAGCCCGGCCAGCGTCGCGGCCGCGGCGAAGGACGTGGCGAGGCACGCCAGAACGAGCCGCGTCAGGCCGAGCCGCGCGTGAGCGAGGCCCGGGGCGGCGAATCGGCCAAGCCTGCGCGCCCACCGCGCCAACCCAAACCGCGTCCCGAAGCCGAAGCCGCGCCGCGTGTCGCCGAGCCGATCGAGGCGCCGCGTGAACCCGGCAGCGAAGAAAAACGCGAATCGCGCAGCCGCCGTGGACGCGGCAATCGCCGCCCGCGCGAAGCCCGCCCGGAAACCGAAGCAAGCACTGGCGAGGGGACGACGCAGGCTGGGATCGAGGTCACCTCGGCACCCGCCCGCTTCCACGCGGTCATCGAAATCGCGGGCGCGCCCAAGGCGGCCCTAGCACCGGCCGCGCCCGCGCAGCAGGCCTTGCAACTGGAGTCGGCGGCCGCGGTCACCGTCTCGCCCGCCGCCATCCTCGCGGATCTGGCGACCAGCACGGCCAATCTGAATCAGGTGGAAACCCAGGCCACGCCGGTCAGCACGACTGAAACCAGCGAAGCGGGGCGCCCGCGCCGCCGCCGTCGTCCCGCGGCCAAACCCGAAGCCGAGGCCATCAGCCTGATGCAGGTGGAAACCACTGCGCCCGTCACGAGCGTCAGCGAAACGGCCGCCCCCCACCCCACTCGCCGGCGCTCTCGCCCGCAGGTGAGCAAAGCGCAGGAACCGCTGGTACAGGTGGAAACCCAGGAGAAATAACGGCTGCCTGAGCCACAAAAAAACAAGGGCCGCTTCTAGCGGCCCTTGTTTTTGCTGCAAACAGCAGGAAGCGATCAGCTGCCTGAACGCATTTTCACTTGGGTGTCGCCGGTGATTTCCCGGATCAGGCCCTGTACCGCATCCTCGATCATGTCGAGGTTTTCCTCGAATCCCTGGGTGCCGCCGTAATACGGATCGACCACGTCGAGATTGGGATATTTGCGACTGAACGACAGCAGCCGCCGGATCTTGCCGTGGTGGTGCGCCGGCGCGCGCTGGATCAGCTTGCTGTAATTGTCGTCGTCCATCACCAGGATGTAGTCGAACGCTTCGAAATCCTCGTCCGCCACCTTGCGCCCGCGCAGCTGGCTGATATCCGCCCCGCGTCGGCGCACCGCCTGCTGCGCGCGCAAATCGGGCGCATCGCCAACGTGGTAGGCATGGGTGCCGGCCGAGTCCGCCGCCACCTGGCGATCCAGCCCGGCCTCCTCGATAGCCTTGCGGAACATGCCTTCCGCCATCGGCGAACGACAAATATTGCCCATGCAGACGAAAAGAACCTTAGTCATGAATCGTGTTCTTCCACTCCAAATAACACCTGCTTGAGTTCCTTCAAGTGGTCGCGAAGTTCCGCGGCTTTTTCGAATTCCAGGTTCTTCGCCGCATCCAGCATCTCTTTTTCCAGCTTTTTGATCTTTTTGGTCAGCGCCTTGTCGTCCATCAACTTGTATTCGGCCACGGTCTGTGCGGCCTTGAGGTCCAAGCGTGCGGCGTCGGCATTATACACACCGTCGATGATGTCCTTGATGCGCTTCTGCACCCCGCGCGGGGTGATGCCATGTTCGGCGTTGAAGGTGACCTGCTTGGCGCGGCGGCGGTCGGTTTCGTCCATCGCGCGGCGCATCGAGTCGGTGATCCTGTCGGCATACAGAATTGCGGTGCCGTGCAGATGGCGCGCGGCGCGGCCGATGGTCTGGATCAGCGCACGCTCGGAACGCAGAAAGCCTTCCTTGTCGGCATCGAGAATCGCCACCAGCGACACTTCGGGAATGTCCAGCCCTTCGCGCAACAGGTTGATGCCGACCAGCACGTCGAATTCGCCCAGGCGCAAGTCGCGGATGATCTCGACGCGCTCGACGGTGTCGATATCGGAGTGCAGGTAGCGCACCTTGATGCCATGCTCGGCCAGGTAATCGGTGAGATCCTCGGACATGCGCTTGGTCAGCGTGGTCACCAGCACGCGCTCGCCGACGGCGATGCGCTTTCTCGCTTCGGACATCAAATCATCGACTTGCGCCGACGCCGGGCGCACCTCGATCTGCGGATCAACCAGGCCGGTCGGACGCACCACCTGCTCGACCACCTGGCCCGCATGCTCGGCCTCGTACTTGGCCGGGGTAGCGGAGACGAACACGGTCTGCGGCATCAGCGCCTCGAATTCCTCGAACTTGAGCGGACGGTTGTCGAGCGCCGACGGCAGGCGGAAGCCGTAATCGACCAGATTTTCCTTGCGCGAACGATCGCCCTTGTACATGCCGCCGACCTGGGTCACGGTGACGTGCGATTCGTCGATGATCATCAGCGCGTCCTTCGCCAGATAGTCGATCAGCGTCGGCGGCGGCTCGCCGGGCTTGCGCCCCGACAGATGCCGCGAGTAGTTTTCGATGCCCTTGCAGAAGCCCAACTCGGCCATCATTTCGAGGTCGAACCGGGTGCGCTGTTCCAGCCGCTGCGCCTCGACCAGTTTGCCGTTGGCGTAATACCACTCGAGCCGCTCGCGCAGTTCGACCTTGATTTTCTCGATGGCTTTTAGAATCGTGGCGCGCGGGGTGACGTAATGGCTCGACGGGAACACGGTGAAACGCGCCACCTTGGAGAAAACCTGCCCGGTGAGCGGGTCGAACAGGTGCAGGGACTCCACCACGTCGTCGAACAGCTCGATGCGGATCGCGGTTTCCGCGTGTTCCGCCGGGAAGATGTCGATGACGTCGCCGCGCACGCGGAACACGCCGCGCTTGAACTCGATGTCGTTGCGGTCGTACTGCATCTGCGTCAGCCGCATGATGACGTCGCGCTGGGTCATCTTCTCGTTTTCGCGCAGCAGCAGGATCATGCTGTGATAATCCGACGGGTCGCCGATACCATAGATCGCCGACACGGTGCAGACGATCACGGTGTCGCGCCGCTCCAGCAGCGACTTGGTCGCGGAGAGCCGCATCTGCTCGATGTGCTCGTTGATGCTGGAGTCTTTCTCGATGAACAGGTCGCGCGCCGGCACATAGGCTTCGGGCTGGTAGTAGTCGTAATACGAGACGAAATACTCGACCGCGTTTTCCGGAAAGAACTCGCGCATTTCCGAGTACAACTGCGCCGCCAGGGTCTTGTTGGGCGCCATGATCAGCGCCGGCCGCCCCGTCTGCGCAATCACGTTGGCCATGGTGAAGGTCTTGCCCGAGCCGGTCACTCCCAGCAGGGTCTGGTACGCCAGCCCGTCTTCGATGCCCTCGATCAGCTTGGCGATGGCCTGCGGCTGGTCGCCAGCGGGCTCAAACGGCTTAAAGAGACGGAACGGGCTATTGGGGAAGGTGACGAACACAGGTAAAATCGCACGGCTAAAAACTTGTCGATAGTAGCACTCCGCCATGGCGGGTGCATGAAGGAAACCCTGTGGAACTCTCCCGCCGCGTACAGGCCATCAAGCCCTCCCCCACCCTGGCCGTCACCGCCCGCGCCGCCACGCTCAAGGCGACCGGCCGCGACATTATCGGCCTCGGCGCCGGCGAGCCCGATTTCGACACGCCCCAGCACATCAAGGACGCGGCGATCGCGGCGATCAACGCCGGCTTCACCAAATACACGGCGGTCGACGGCACCCCCAGCCTGAAGGCGGCGATCATCGCCAAGTTCAAGCGCGACAACGGGCTCGACTACACGCCCAAGCAGGTCCTGGTGTCGTGCGGCGGCAAGCAGAGCTTCTTCAACCTGGTGCAGGCCGTGATCAACGCCGGTGACGAAGTCATCATCCCCGCGCCTTACTGGGTGTCGTATCCCGACATCGTGATCCTCGCCGACGGCAAGCCGGTGATCGTCGAGGCCGGCATCGAACAGGGCTTCAAGATCACCCCGGCGCAGCTGGAAGCGGCGATCACCCCTAAAACCCGCCTGTTCGTGATCAACAGCCCGTCCAACCCCACCGGCGCGGTCTACACCCGCGACGAGCTTGCCGCATTGGGCGAAGTACTGCGCCAGCATCCGCAGGTGCTGATCGCGTCCGACGACATGTACGAGCACATCCGCCTGGACGACGTGCCTTTCGTCAACATTCTCAATGTCTGCCCCGACCTCTACGACCGCACCCTGGTGCTGAACGGCGTGTCGAAAGCCTATTCGATGACCGGCTGGCGCATCGGCTACGCGGCCGGCCCGGAGGCCATCCTGCGCGCGATGACCAACGTGCAGTCGCAGTCGACCTCCAACCCCACCTCGATCTCGCAGGTCGCCGCCGAAGCGGCGCTCAACGGCGACCAGGGCTGCATCACCCCGATGCTCGACGCCTTCAAGACGCGCCACCGCTATGTCGTCGACGCGCTGAACGCCATCCCCGGCTTCCACTGCGTCGACAGCGGCGGTGCCTTCTACGCCTTCCCCGACGTGCGCCCCGCGATCATGAAGCTGCTGGCGCGCGACATCATCGAAGAACCGACCGACATCGCGTTCTCCGAATACCTGCTGGAGTCCGCCGACGTCGCCGTCGTCCCCGGCTCGGCCTTCGGCGCCGAAGGCTACATCCGCCTGTCGTTCGCCACCTCGCAGGCCAACCTGGAAAAGGCGCTGAAGCGCATCGCCGCCGCGCTGGCCTAGCGCGTCCGGCGCGGGTAGGCTAGCGCCATGATTCAACGACTTGCCGCCCTGCCCCCTGCGCGCGGCACCCTGAGCTGGCTGCTGCAGCTGGCCTACACCACCTGGGGGCTGTTCAAGCAGAACGGCCTGCAGAACCATGCCGCGGCGACGGCGTTTTATTTCCTGCTGTCCGCCACCCCGCTGCTGCTGCTGCTGAGCTACGCCCTGCAACTGCTGGGCGCTATCGCCGAGAACTCGGTGCCTGCGACCATCCTGATGGCCGCGCTCTACAACCAGTTGCAGCTGGAAAGTCTCACCGCGCTCGGGTTCATTCCGCGCCAGACCCAGCTGGCCGCCGGCAGCGTCGGCCTGGTCACCTTACTACTGTCGTCGCGCGGGCTGGTCAACACGATGCAGGGCGCCTTCCGCATCATTTTCCCCGAGCAGACCAAACGCAATCTGGTGGCGTCGTGGGTATTGCCGCTCATCATCCTGCCGGTGCTGTTCCTGCTGATGGGGGTGGCTGCGCTGGCGCAGGTGACGCTGAGCTTTCTGGCGCAGAACGACTTCATCGGCACGGGCAACGCGCAGGTGTTGCAGGCACTCAACTCGCTGTTCGTCTTTGCCATGGTGTGGGCGCTGCTGTTCGCCGCCTACTGGCGGTTTCCGCGGCAGCATCCGCGCGCGCGCGTCGCGGCGGTGTTCGCGCTGGGCGCCAGCGTGAGCCTGGTATTGCTGCTGATGCTCTTCAGCGAGTTTTTCAAGCTGGAGAACTACCACAGCCTCTACGGCGCGCTGGGCGGCGTGGTGTTCGTGCTGATCGGCGCCTATTTCGCCTTTCTGCTTCTGTATCTGTGGGCGCAGGCGCTGTATTCCTACGGCAAAGCCGACATCACCGCACTGGAAAAGCTGTTTCTCGGCGGCAGCGGCGAAGGCGCCAGCAAACTCGAAGGCTATGTCTTCAGTGACAGCCACCGCCTGCTGGAAAAATACGGCCAGATCCACCCCGCAGGCCATACCCTGATCGAGGAAGGCGACGACTCGCGCACCGCCTACTTCCTCTACGCCGGCCGCGCAGCGGTGTACAAGCACACCGACGGCAGCAGCCGCCGCCTGGGCGAACTCAGCGAAGGCCAGTTGTTCGGCGAAATGGCCTACCTGCTGAACGAGAAACGCACCGCCTCGGTGGTGGCCGACAGCGAGATCACCGTGCTGGCGCTGCCGCCGCACATCATGGAAGAGCTGATGCGCCATTCCGCCCCGCTGTCGCGCCGCATCATCGACACCCTGTGCCAACGGCTGGAACGGATGAATCTGGCGAACCCGGGCTGAACTGCGCAGTCTGAGAAGTATCCGGAGCATGCCATGGCCTTGCATTCACTTTACGTCGATCTCAATTCCTACTTCGCGTCGGTCGAGCAGCAGCTGCGCCCCGAGTTGCGCGGCAAGCCGGTCGGCGTGTTGCCGGTGATGGCAGACACCACCTGCTGCATCGCCGCCAGCATCGACGCCAAGCGCTTCGGCGTCCGTACCGGAACCCCGGTGTGGCAGGCGCGCAAGCTGTGCGAGGACATCGTGTTCGTGCAGGCGCGCCCGGCCACCTACGTGGAAATCCACCATCGCATCGTCACCGCGGTCGAATCCTGCACCCCCGTCGGCGTCGTGCTGTCGATCGACGAAATGGCGTGCGACCTGATGGGAAGCGACCGCGAGGAAGCCAACGCCGTCAAACTCGGTCAGCAGATCAAGCAGGCGATCTACGACCAGGTCGGCGAAATGCTGCACAGCTCGGTCGGCATCGCGCCCAACCGCTTTCTCGCCAAAACCGCGTCGAACATGCAAAAGCCGGACGGGCTGACGGTGATCCGCCAGAACGAACTGCCCCAGCGTCTGTACGGCCTCAAGCTCGGCGCCCTCACCGGCATCGGCCGCGCCATGGAACCGCGCCTCAACCGGCTCGGCATCCACAGCGTCGAACAACTGTGCGCCGCCAGCAAGGACACGCTGCGCCACGCCTGGGGCGGCATCGAAGGCGAACGCTTTTATGCCAAGCTGCGTGGCGAAGTGGTGGAATCCATCCCCACGCAGCGTGGCAGCGTCGGCCATTCGCACGTTCTCGCGCCCGAGCTGCGCGACCCGGCCTCTGCCCTGGCGGTACTTTACCGCCTGCTGCACAAGGCCGCGATGCGGCTGCGCCACTACGGCTACTGCGCGGGCGGGCTGAGCCTGCACCTGAGCTATCTGCAACGCGGCAGCGAACCGGCCCACTGGTCCGATCAGGTCCGTTTCTCGCCGCATGCTGACACCTTCAAGTTCAACCCGGTGCTGGCCGAACTGTGGCAGCGTCGCCCGCCCGATCCCGCCCCTATCCTCAAGGTCGGCGTCACCCTGCTCCACCTCACCGAGCACAGCCAGATCACACGCGACCTGTTCGACCCCGACGACCAGCACGCTGGCCTCAACAGCGTGCTCGACCAGATCAACCAGCGCTACGGTCCCAATTCCCTGTATTTTGGCGGCGCCCACAGCGGACGCGGCGCGGCCCCGATGCGCATCGCATTCAGCCACGTTCCCGAATTGCAGGTGGAAAGTGACGGCTGAGGCTTGACCGATAGGGCCGCCGACTCTAGAATGCGCCCTCTCCTATTCCCCGATAGCTCAGTTGGTAGAGCGACGGACTGTTAATCCGCAGGTCCCTGGTTCGAGCCCAGGTCGGGGAGCCATATTCGAAGAGCCTCGCAGCGATGCGGGGCTTTTTCATTTTCTGCCCACCAGCCAAATCGTAACCAGCTACAACACTTTCCAAGCGTGCCGGAGACTCGGCCAGGTGATCAGGCGCAAGGTGGGCATAACGGGCTTCGGGTAGCGTGGATATGTGTACTATTGTGGTCGAGTTCAGGAAAGTCGCCGGCTTCGTGATGCTCCATCATAAATATCACGAGGCCCGCCGCAGGTTTGGACCTGGAGTCCTGTGCAGTCTCAATACCGGCGCCGATTACATTGGCGGATAATGTCTGGTTTCGCCCACCCCACAGAAGCAAACGCCGTATGCAAAAAGAAGTCAAAGAAAAGCCCCAGTACGCCGTCGTGGCGGCGGTACAGCTGCCGGGGGTGAGCGACGTTGAGTTCGAGGCGTCGCTGACTGAGCTGCGCGAGCTGGCCAAAACACTGGGGTTCACGGTTACCCGCACGTTTACGCAAAAACGGTCCGGCTTCGACTCGACGGCGTATCTGGGCGTGGGCAAGCGTCAGGAGATTCGCCGCTTTGTTAAGGGCGAATCGGGCGACGAAACCGAGCCCGACCACGAGCCGATGAACCCCTTGTATCGCCTCTCCACGGTCGTTGAGGGGATGGGTGATGAGGCAGCCCTGGTCTCGCCCGACCCGATCGACGTCGTCTTCGTCGACCACGAGATATCACCGTCGCAGGCGCGCCACCTCGAAAACGAGGTCGGCTGCCAGGTGATGGATCGCACCATGGTCATCCTCGAGATATTCCACCGCAACGCGCGCTCTCCCGCTGCACGCGCGCAGGTGGAGATCGCGCGCCTGGGCTACATGGCGCCGCGCCTGCGCGAAGCGGCGAAGCTCGCGGGGCCGCAAGGGCGGCAACGCAGCGGTGTCGGCGGGCGCGGCGCGGGCGAATCGCACACCGAACTGGACAAGCGCAAGATCCGCGACCGCATCGCCGAACTGCAGAAGGAGATCGCTGCGATGGACGTCGAGCGCAAAACGCAGCGTGCACGGCGGCAAGCGCACCAGGGGCTCGCCAGCGTGGCGCTCGTCGGCTACACCAATGCGGGCAAGTCCACCCTGATGCGCGCACTCACGGGAAGCGAGGTGCTGGTCGCCAACAAACTCTTCGCGACGCTCGACACCACCGTGCGCACCCTTCAACCCGAGAGCATCCCACGCATACTGGTCAGCGACACGGTCGGCTTCATCAAGAATCTGCCTCACGGACTGGTCGCGTCGTTCAAGTCGACGCTCGAAGAGGCGCTTGATGCGTCGCTGCTGCTCCATGTCATCGATGCAAGCGATCCCGGCTTTGAACGGCAGATCGAAACCACCGAAGAAGTCCTGAAAGAGATCGATGCGCAGGACGTGCCGCGCTTCCGCATCTTCAACAAGATCGATCACGTCGGCGACGCAGCGGCGCAAGCTGAACGCGAAGCCGCGCTACGCGCCAAGTACCCCGATTGCATCGTGATGAGCGCGCGCCGCCCTGACGACATCGCGAAGTTGCACAAGGCGATCGTTGCGTTCTTCCAGCGGGATCTTGTCGAGGCCGAGCTGTTTCTTCCCTGGTCGGCACAGCAACTGCGCGGGGAAATATTCGCGCGCTGCGAGGTGCTGGAGGAGCGCGCCGACGAAGAGGGTGCGTTCTTCCGCGTCCGCGGCGAGCAGGAAACCTTGAATAGCCTGCGTGAGCAGTTCGGCGAGGCGCGATGAGCAGATCACTTGTAGCACCCGGTCGCCCCTTGGGAAGGACGCTAGGCCAGTTCGTTTCTCTGTGAGAGTGATCAAAGAAAGAACCTCTGCGTAAAAGCCTCGTTGGCCGCCTTGGCCACAGGGGGACCTTCATAGGCTATCCCCCTGACTTTTTCTGATGCCTCAATATATTCCACCAGAAGGACATCTTTGACCTGCTGGCCAACCTCATGGTTGAACTTGTGCCATGGACAGTGAAGGCATCACAAGTCTGGCCACTGCACTCAAGACCGGGGAATGCTCACGCCCCTTGGCGGACGCTGGCGATATGTTGAGCGGGCAATCGGATGGAGTAATTACCTGCAGGCCCACTCGCTCCACCCCAACCGTCCGATCACCTCGGCGAAATCTTCGGCCAACCCGGCCTGCAAGCGCAAAGCCTGCCCGCTGAGCGGATGCGCAAGCCGCATCTCGGTTGCCGCCAGCAACAAACGCGGGTAGCCGAACAGCTCCTGAAACAAGCGATTATGCCGCCCCTTGCCGTGCGTCGCGTCACCAATGATAGGGTGCGCGATGTGCTTCATATGGCGGCGCAATTGGTGCCAGCGACCGGTAAGCGGTGCCAGTTCGACCAAGGCATAACGGCTGCTGGGGTAGCGATCCACCCGATACGGCAATTCCACCGTCGCCAACCGACGGTAGCGGGTTTGCGCGGGTTGTGCGGCGGCACGGGCGGCGATACCGGCATGTTCGTCCGCCATGCGCTGCAGCGGATGATCAATATCGCCAGACTCCGGCGGATACCCGCGCACCACGGCAACATAGCGCTTGCTCACTTCACCGCGTTCGAACTGGCGATTCAACAAAGGTCCGACCTCGCGATCCAACGCAAACAACAGCACGCCGGAAGTACCCTTATCGAGTCGATGCACCGGATAAACCGGCTGGCCAATCTGGTCGCGCAGCATCTGCAACGCGAAACGGGTTTCGTGGCGATCCAGCACGCTGCGATGCACCAGCAGCCCCGCCGGCTTGTGAATGGCAATCAGACTGTCATCGCGGTAAATAATGGGCAGCGATTCGGACGCACCATCGCGCACGCTATTTCCTTCCCTTGCACGGAAAATGCGCTATCAACGCCTTCTGCATCACCTCACCGGCCGGCTGGGTCAGCGATTCCGGATGCGCGCCGATCCATGCCACCAACGCCCTCGGTGCCTTTATCCTGTCGCCGTCATCAAGGCAAAATCCCGCCTTGCCCTTGCCGTAGTGATGCGCCGCGTCGATATAGCCATCGAGATAACTGTGGCACATCACGGAAAGCGTCTTCACCCTGTCCGCGCTTTTGCACATGCGCAGGATCACGCTGCCATTTTTACCCTGAAAACCGCTGGCCTGAGCATCCACGAAAAAGAACAGGCCGACCCATACAGACAGGATGGCTGGCAAGAAACGGGTTTTGACTACGATTGAATGCATAAAGAATAGGAATTTCGATGGCACTTCAGGAAGTGTCGTGGGCCTGACAGCCTCAGTCAATCCGGAATTTAGGCCGAAGGAAATCGGAATACCGGTTATTAGGATCTACGTTATCAAGTTGTACATCTCGAGACCGGACCAGCCAGATAACAACAAGAACCTTCGGTGCTCCGGCCGGCGACGGACAGGGCTAGCCCAATGTGGGCATGGCTAGCGTGCTGCCCGTGCGCTCGGCCGGTGCGGGCCAGCGGCAGGTGACGACCTTGGTGCGTGTGTAGAAATATACGCCCTCCATGCCGTGCATGTGGAGGTCGCCGAACAGCGAGGCCTTCCAGCCGCCGAAGGAGAAGAAGGCCATCGGCACCGGGATCGGCACGTTGACGCCGACCATGCCGACCTCGATCTTGTTCTCGAAGCGGCGCGCCCAGTGGCCCGACCCGGTGAAGATCGCGGTGCCGTTGCCGTAGGGGTTGGCGTTGATCAGACGCACCGCATCGTCATAGCTGTCCGCCCGCAGCACGATCAGCACCGGGCCGAATATCTCCTCGCGATAGATGTCCATCTCCGGCCTGACCCGGTCGAACAGGGTCGGGCCGACGAAAAAGCCGTGCTCGCCCCCGGCCACCTCGATGCCGCGGCCGTCGAGCACCAGTTCGGCGCCTAGGGCGACACCGCTGTCGATCAGGCCGACGATGCGGTCACGATGGGCCGCCGAGATCACCGGGCCCATCCCGACCTCCGCCGCATCGCCGCGTCCGACCCTGATCTGCGCCGCCTTGTCCCTGAGCAGCCGCAGCAAGGCATCGCCCGCCTCGCCTACAGCCACCACGGTGGAAATCGCCATGCAGCGCTCGCCGGCGGAACCATACGCGGCGCCGACCAGGGCGTCGGCGGTGAAATCCATGTCGGCGTCCGGCATCACCACGGCGTGGTTCTTGGCCCCGCCCAGCGCCTGCACCCGCTTGCCGTTTCGTGCCGCGGTCTCGTAGATGTGCTGGGCCACCGGGGTGGAGCCGACGAATGAGATAGCGCCGACGTCGGGATGATCGAGCAGTGCGTCCACCGCTTCTTTGTCGCCGGGCACGACGTTGAGCACGCCGTCGGGCAGCCCCGCCTCCTTGAACAGTTCGGCCATGCGCAGGCTGCACGAGGGCACCTTTTCCGAGGGCTTGAGCACGAAGGTGTTGCCGCAGGCGATGGCGACCGGGAACATCCACAGCGGCACCATGGCCGGGAAATTGAACGGCGTGATGCCGGCGCACACCCCCACCGGCTGTAGCAGGGAATGGCAATCGACGCCGCGGCCGACGTCCTCGGCCTGCTCGCCCTTCAGCAGATGCGGCACGCCGCTGGCGAACTCGATCACCTCGATACCGCGCTGCACCGAGCCGGCGGCGTCGGCGAGGGTCTTGCCGTGCTCTTCCGAAGCCAGCCGCGCCAGTTCGTCGCGATGCTGCTCCATCAACTCGCGAAAACGGGTGAGGATGCGGGCACGGCGCGACGGGGTGGTCTCGCGCCAGGCCGGGAAAGCGGCCCTGGCCGCCGCCACCGCGGCATCGATATCGTTTCTGTCCGCCAGCGGCACCTGGCGGATCACCTCGCCGGTGGCCGGATTGAACACATCGCCCATGCGGCTGCCTTGCGACTGGACGCGCTGGCCGTTGATCCAGAGATGCAGTTTCCCGGTTGTCATCGTTTTTTTCCTTTCTGGAATGGCGCTGAAAACGCGCGTCCAGCGTGATGCGAAAAAATTTTAGTTTAGCGCCGCGGGGAGGCACGGCGTGCCCTTCCACCGCGCCCGCTGCAATGCGGGCTTTTTTATGCCTGCATGTCTCGCGGACTACGCCGGCCACGGCAGCGTACCCGCCACCTGAAAGATTGCGAACGGAAAGTCGTGGATATCGCGGCCGCGGGCTGCACGAAATCGGGCGCGCTCGCCGGTGAGCTCGCACAGCCAAGCTTCCTGTGAGACAGGTTCCTTTTTGGCGAAGGCGCCGGGAACGAATAGGGCAAGGTTGATGCCCCCTTTTGGGTCGCGCGCAGACAGGAGCTCGAACACTTCGATCCCAGCCGTTCGCATGGCTGTGCCGAGCGTCTGGCTTGCACGGTAATCCGAGGGGCTGGCGAGCGCATCCCGATACGCGGCAAAAGGCGGATTCTGCAGCCGCAGGCCCCAAGCCGTCTGGTATTCCGCCCCAAACAGGGTATGTTGGGTATCCAGCTTGCCGGCGGGTGGCGTTGCCATGCCGTACCAGAACACAAACCGGTAATAGGCCGCTTCCGCGAGCACGGTCTTCACTTCCGGCGAACCGTAAAACAGGCTGGGCTCGCTTCGTTTGCCGAAGCGGGAACCGTGTTTCAGCGGGGGGTAACGAAACGGCGTCGCCAGCAGGTAGTGAAGATGCTCGGTTCCCTTGCGCAAGCGCGGCTTGGTCGCCTCCAGCATGTCTTCCAGCACGGCCTGCCGCTCGAGCGAACTGACCAGTTGACTGGTTGCCACCTGTTCCTGGCTTTCCACCAGCCGAAACAGGACGCCTGAAAGCATGACCGGTATGGTGTCTGCCAGGCAGGCATCCCAATTGACCACTTACAGCTTGCCCCGCATGGCATCCAGATATTCCAGCACGCTGGTCAGGCCTTGCACTGTTTTGACCTGCTCGGCCGGGATGCCCCCTATGTGAAGGTTTTCGGTCTGCATCCAGTGCCGCATCTGTTGGGGATTGTCGCCCACCAGAACGTAGAGCGCGCGGTAGCAGCGGATGAACAGCAGGGCTAATTCACCGGCCTTGCTGGCGGGATCGATGCGGCCACGGCTGATTGCCGTGCGGTCCTTGCCGATGATTTCGCCCAGCTCGGCCCGACTCATGCCCAGGTGCTTGCCGGCATTGATCAATGCTTCCGCCAGGACACTGGCTTGATCGACATCTGGTGCGACTGCAAGGCTCATTTGAGGCTCCTTCTCTAGCGTTGCGCGTGTTTGTAATGCACATATTAGATAACATTTGCGCTATTTGCACATATTTAGCCTTTCCTGTCCGGTGAATATCGTGGAGCACGTCCCCCAGTACTTTTGCCCGTCGCTGCCCCGTCTAAGATGAAACTGTAAACACACGAGGAGTTCGCCATGGTTTTCGCCAATCGCAATCAGGCCGCCAGCCAGCTCGCCGAAGCCTTGGCGGCCTACAAGGGGCAGCATCCACTGATCCTGGCCATCCCGCGCGGCGCCGTGCCGATGGGGCAGCAATTGGCCAAAGCGCTGGATGGCGAACTCGATGTGGTGCTGGTGCGCAAGCTGCGCGCGCCGTTCAATCCGGAATTTGCACTCGGCTCGATCGATGAATCGGGCTGGACTTATATTGCGGACTACGCGGAATCGGCCGGTGGCACGTCGACTTATCTGGAACAGGAAAAGCAGGCCCAGTTGGCAACGATCCGCAAGCGCCGCGCGCAATACACGCCGCTACGGCCGCCGATCGATCCGGCCGGACGTATCGTGATCGTGGTGGACGACGGGCTGGCTACCGGAGCGACAATGATTTCCGCGCTGCATGCGCTACGCGCACAAAAGCCGGCACGCCTGATCTGCGCGGTGCCGGTGGCGCCGCCGGACACGCTGGAAAAGATACGGGGGTATGCTGACGAGGTGGTATGTCTGCAGGCGCCGATGTTCTTTCAGGCGGTCGGGCAGTTTTATGCCGACTTTCCGCAGGTCGACGACTCGGAAGTTGAAGCCATCCTCAAGCAAGCCTAGCCCGGAGATTTCAGCGCGGCTTCACCCGCGTTCCATCGCCGATCTTGTCGTCCGGGTGGCTGACCACCCTGGCGCCGGCAGCGAGCCCGGACAGGACCTGCGTCGCCAGCCCCGCGCGCTGGCCGGTTTCGACCGGGGTCAGGCGGGCGCGGCCGCCTTCCACCGCGAACACGGCCCAGCCGTCGCCATGGCGGAACAGCGCGCTGGTCGGCAACTGCAGCACATCGTCGCCTTCCCACAGCACGAAGCGGGCTTCCACCCGGTAGCCGTCGCCGAGGGGCTGCCATACCTCGCGCGGCGAGGTGAAGTCGACTATGACGCGCACCCGCTGCTCCTCGACGCCGAGCGCCGAAATCTTGGTGAAGCCGCTCGGTTCCACTACACGCACCGTGCCTTGCACGGCCTGGTCGCCGCCCCAGCGATCGAGGATCACTTTCGAGGCGGGCGCGATTTTCACCGCATGGGTGGACAACACCTCCACCTCGACTTCCAGGCTTTCGGGATTGCCGATCTCGAGCAGCGGCTGGCCGGTCGCCACTGCGCCCTCGCTTTCCTGCAGCAGCTTCAGCACGCGTGCCGCCACCGGCGCGCGCACCTGCAACTGCTCGTCCGCGCCGCCGGCCTGCAGGCGGGCGGTGCTGGCGACGGCGGCACGCGCCATGTCCAGTTCGTAGCGCGCCACCCTGACCGCGTGCGCCGCGGCCTGCTGCACGGCGCGGGCGCGGGTCTCCGCGCTGCGGGCGGTGTCGAGCGCCTGCGCGGAGAGGAAATTCGACTGGCGCAGGGATTCGGCGCGGACGCGTTCCTGCTGCGCCAGCTGCGCGGCAGCGGTGGCGGCGCGGGCGTTTTCCTCGGCAACCGCCAAGGCGGCCTGCGCGGCGCTCACCTGCGCCTGCGCCTGCGCGCGCGTGCGCGGGTCGAGCGCCACCGAGCGCGCGGGCTCGATCACCGCGAGCACCTGCCCGGCCGCGACGGCATCGCCCGCCTTGAGGCCGCTGCGGCGCACGTAGCCCGCCACCGGCGCCGATATCAGGTAACGCTCGCTCACCCGGGTCTTGCCCTCTTCTTCCACCGTCACCGTGAGCGGCGCGCGTTTCACCGTGGCAATATCCACCGGCAGCGCACGCGGCATGAAGCCAAGCACGAGGCCCGCCGCCACCAGCACCGCGGTGGCCAGCATCCCGATTTTTGCGCGTGATTGCATATTCTGTTGTCTGCCTTATTCGCGTGTTTTGAGTACCGCCACCAGATCCAGCCGGCCGAGGCGCAACCACAGCAGCAGGCCGGACAGCAGCGCGGAAACGATGACGACGGTCGCCCCCATGGCGTAGTTTTCCGGCGTCAGGATCAGCGGCAGCCGGTAGAGTTCATTCTGGAACGCCACCACCAGGATGCCGACCAGCCCGACGCCGACCAGGAAGCCAACCGGAATAGCGGCCAGCGTCAGCAGCGCCAACTCTCCCAGCAGGATATAGGCGATCTCGCCGCGGGTGAAGCCCAGCACGCGCAGGCTGGCAAGTTCGCGGCCGCGCTCCGACAGGGCGATGCGCGCGCTGTTGTACACCACCCCGAATCCAATCGCGGCGGCGAGCAGGGTTGCCACCAGGTTGTAGAACAGGATGAACTCGCCGATGGTGGCGTAAAAGCTCTGGATCGCCGCTGCGTTGGCCACCATGCCGAGCACGCGCGGGCGCTCGTGCAGCTTTGCATAGAGGGCCGGCTCGTTACCCGGCTCCACCGCCAGATAGGCGCCAGACACTGTGTTGCCCTCGCGCATCAGGGCATTCAGCGATTCCTGCTGCATGTAGGCCGACACCCCCAGATACTGTTTGGTGATGCCGAGCACCGGCACCTGCAGCACCGGACGACGGCCTTCCAGCACTTCCACCGTCAGCATGTCGCCCGGCTTCACGTGCAGGATGTTGGTGGCCAGGTGGTCAGTGAGCACCACGCCGCCCGGCGGCACGGCGACCGGCTGCAGCCTGCGATCGAGCGAGCGATGCAGCTGGCCTGCCGGCTGGATGCCGAAGAGCGCGGCACGGTGATGGTAGTGCCCGAAGCGCAGGATCGCCGGCACGTCGCGAAAGCCCTCCACGTAATCGACCCCCGGCAGCGCCGCCAGCTCGTGCAGCGCGCGGCCCGAGGTCGGCTCGATGAAAGCGAGCGCCAGATCCTCGCGCGAGGCTTGGCGGAACTGCACGTCGACCATGAAGTCGATCGCGCCCTTCTGGTAGTTGCCCACCATCATAAGCCCGCAGGCGCAGGCGATGCCCAGCACCGTCAGCAGCGACTTCAGCGGGCGCCGCTCGATGTGGCGCAGGATCATGCGCGTCGGCGCGTCGAACCAGCGCTGCAGGCCGATGCGCTCGACCAGGGTGGTGCGGTAGGCCACCGGCATCTCCGGGCGCATGCCCTCGGCCGGCGGTAGCCGCACGGCGCGCGCGACCGAAAACAGCGTGCCGCTGACCGCCGCGACAGCGCTGATTCCGAGGGCGACCAGGATCACCCCGGCATTGAGCCGGTAGTCGAGGTAGGGAAAGCGGAACGTCGTCTCCATGTAAACGTTGGAGAGCCCCTGGCCGAACCAGGCGCCGAGCGCCACCCCGCCCGCCACCCCCAGCAGCACCATCAGCAGCACCAGCTTGACGTAGTGCGCGCCGATCGCCAGATAGGGATAGCCGAAGGCCTTGAGGATGGCGATCTGGTCGCGCTGCAGCGCGATCAGCCGGCTGAGCACCACGTTGAGCAGGAACGCGGCGACGCCGAGAAAGATGGCGGGAAAAACGGTGGCCATCGTTTGCAGCTGCTTCAGCTCCTCGCTGAGAAAACGATTGGAGAACTGATCGCGTCGTCCATAGGCGCCGGTACCGCCGTAGGTGGCCAGGATGGCATCGACGCGGTCGATCACATCCTGTTCGCGGGCGCCGCGCGCCAGCGTCAGGCTGACCTGGTTGAAGGCGCCCTCCATGTCGTAGGCCGCAGCCAGGGCATTGCGCCCCATCCACAGCACGCCGTAGCGCTTGAAATCGGGAAACATGGCACCTGGCGCGATCTGGTAGACGTATTCCGGCGACACCGCGACACCGACCACAATCAGCTGTTTCCGTTTGCCGTTGATGATGGCGGCGAGCCGGTCGCCCGGCTGAAAGCGATGCGCATCGGCGAAGGTGTCGGACAGCACCACCTCGTCCATACTCCAGGGCTGCACCATGCGCCCGCGTTTGATGTGCAGCGCGTTGAGCAGCGGCTCGCCCTGGTCCGGCAGCGACAGCAGCAGGCCGGTGATGGGATCGCTGAACCCCGCCACCTCCAGTTTCACGCCTGCCCTCACCCGTGTCTCCAGGCGTTCCACCCCGGGCAAGGCAGCGAGCCGCTCAGCCACAGTCTCGGGGGCACGCTTCAGGCTGGCGAACACTTCGGCAAAGCGGTATTCGCTGTAAAAGCGGTCACGCGTGATGACCAGCGAATCATAGGTGGAGAGCGACATCACCATGGTGGCGACGCCGCCCATGATCACCGCGGCGATCGCCAGCACCTGGCCGCGCATATGCCAGAGATCGCGGAAGAGTTTGCGGTCGAGGGCTCGCATGGGGTTAGCGGGTCGCGCGCGCGTCCCACCTCCGGTAAAACACACGCTTCATCGCATACACAGCGGATAGGTAGGCGATGGCGATGCCTGCGAGCACGGCATAGAACGCGGGCGGCGGCGGAACAAACCCCATGTGCACGCCGAAGGGGGTCGAAGGCAACGCGATCGCCACGGCAACCACCAGCAGCGACAGTACAGTCAGCCCCGGATGAGGCCGGCTCGCGAACGGGTTGCCGCGGGTGCGGATGATAAAGATCACCAGCACCTGGGTCACCACCGATTCGACGAACCAGCCGGTGTGAAACAGCGCCTCGTCGGCATGGAATACGCCGAGCATGACGTAGAAGGTGAGGAAATCGAACGCAGAACTCACCGGTCCCAAGGTGAGCATGAAGTTGCGGATGAAGTGCATGTCCCACGTTCGTGGTTTGGCCAGTGTCTCTTCATCGACGCTGTCGAGCGGAATGGCGATTTCCGATAAGTCGTAGAGAAAGTTGTTGAGCAGAATCTGGATCGGCAGCATGGGCAGAAACGGCAGCAGGAGCGTAGCGCCGGCCATGCTGAACATGTTGCCGAAATTGGAGCTGGTGCCCATCATGATGTACTTGGTGACGTTGCCGAAGGTGCGCCGCCCTTCCCGCACGCCCGCATGCAGCACCTGCAGATCGTGCTCCAGCATGATCAGGTCGGCGGCCTCCTTCGCCACATCCACCGCGCTGTCCACCGAGATGCCCACGTCCGCCGTATGCAGGGCGGGCGCGTCGTTGATGCCGTCTCCCAAAAACCCGACCACATGGCCGCGCGCGCGCAGCGCCGCAAGAACGCGGGTTTTCTGCGCCGGCGTAATGCGGCAGAACAGATTGGCTTCCTGCACGCGCGCCTGCAGGGCCAGGTCGTCGAGCTGCTGGATCTCGCCGCCGGTCAGCACACCGGTGACGGCCACGCCGAGCTGCGTGCAGATGTAGCGGGTGACGAATTCGTTGTCGCCGCTGACGATCTTCAGCGCAATGCCGTCTTGCGCCAGCGCAGCCAGGGCCGGCGCAGCGCTCGCCTTGGGCGGGTCGAGAAAGGCGGCAAAGCCGCTGAACACCAGTTCTGCTTCGTCGCCGAGGACGGCATGATTATGCTCCGGCGGCTCGCTGCGCCAAGCGATGCCGAGAACGCGAAAGCCGTCACGGCTCAGCGATTCGAACAGGGCCTGGATGCGGGCGTGGGCAGCCTCGTCCAGCGGATGTTGCTGGCCATCCGCTTCGTAGCCGGTGCACAGGCGCAGGACGTCTTCGGGCGAGCCCTTGGCCACCAGAGTGCGTTCCCCGCCCTGCTCCAGCAGCACCGATACCCGCCGCCGCTCGAAATCGAACGGTACCTCGTCGATCTTGCGCCAGGCGCTGACGTCGATGTGGCGGTGAGCGAGGATGGCGTCGTCGAGCGGGCTGCGGATGCCGGTTTCGAAATGGCTGTTGAGATAGGCCAGTTCCAGCACCCGGCTGCTGTCCTGGCCGGCGGCGTCCACATGCCGCTCCAGCCGAATGCGCCCTTCGGTGAGGGTGCCGGTCTTGTCGGTGCACAGCACGTCGATGCCGCCCAGATCCTGCACCGCAGAGAGCCGCTTGACGATGACGCGGCGCCGCGCCAGTCGCATGGCGCCCTGCGACAGCGTGACCGACACCACCATCGGCAGCAGCTCCGGCGTCAGGCCGACGGCAAGCGCTACCGCGAACAGGAAAGATTCGAGCAGCGGGCGGTGGAACAGCGCGTTCACCAGCAGCACGAACAGCACCAGCAGCAGGGTCAGGCGCAGAATCAGATTGCCGAAGGCCTGGGTGCCGCGCTCGAAAGCCGTGCTCGGCGGCCGCCGCGCGAGGGTGTCTGCGATCTGCCCCAGCGCGGTGTCCGACCCCGTGTGCGCCAGCACAATCCGGGCGGAGCCGCTGATGATCGAAGTGCCCATGAAGACCGCATTGGTCGCCGCCGCGATGTCCCCGCCCTGGTCGGGGCCGGTGTCCGCGGCGTGTTTTTCCACCGGGTAGGATTCGCCGGTGAGCAGCGCCTGATTCACGAACAGATCGCGCGCCTCCAGCACCCGGCCATCGGCCGGAACCAGATCGCCGGCCGCGAGCAGCACCACATCGCCCGGAACCAGGTCGGCCACGGCCACCTCACGCGCCGCGCCGCCGCGTAGCACGCTGGCGCGCAGGGCGACCTGGCGCTTCAGCCGCTCGGCGGCCCGGCCGGCACGATATTCCTGCACGAAGTCGAGCGTCACGCTCATCAGTACGATGGCGCCGATGATGGCGAAGCTGCGCATATCGCCCAGGAAGCCGGCGATTGCGCTCGCCGCAAGCAACACCAGCACCAGCGGATTGCGGAAGTGGGCGAGGAACTCCAGCAGCAAGGCACGCTCGACCCGGGGATGCAAAAGATTCGGGCCGACACGGGCCAGGCGCACGGCGGCTTCGGCTTCGCCCAGCCCTTCGGGACGGGTGCCGAGCATGGCGAGAAGTTCAGCCGGGGGCTGCTGCCAGAGACGCGCGGGGAAGTCCTGCTTGTCCGGCGCGGGCATGGGGCTACCAGCTCAGTTCGCGCGCCGCGCGCTTGTGCGCGTTGCGATGTTCTTCTGCGATCTGGCCATCGGAAAGGCGGATCACCCGGTCGGCCATGTCGGCGATGCCGACGTTGTGGGTGATCAGCACGGTCAGCGTGCCCAACTCGCGGTTCACCTTTTCCAGCACTTCCAGCACCACCACGCCGGTGGCGGAATCGAGCGCGCCGGTGGGTTCGTCGCACAGCAGCACCGCCGGGTTCTTGGCCACCGCACGGGCGATCGCCACACGCTGCTGCTCGCCGCCCGAGAGCTGGGCGGGAAAATGGTCGAGGCGGTTGCCCAGCCCCACTAGGCCAAGCGCGTCTTCCGGACGCATTGGCGAGGTCGAAATCTCGGTCACCGCGGCGACGTTCTCGCGCGCGGTGAGGCTGGGAATCAGGTTGTAGAACTGGAACACGAAGCCGACATGCTCGCGGCGAAAGCGGGTGAGTTCGGTTTCAGAAGCGCCGGTGAGCTTGTGGTCCAGGTAGTACACCTCGCCGCCGCTGGGGGCGTCTAGCCCGCCGAGAATGTTCAGCAGGGTGGACTTGCCGCTGCCCGAGGGGCCGAGCAGCACCACCAGTTCGCCGCGATTGAGGGTGAGGTCGATGCCGCGCAGCGCATGCACCTCGACCTCGCCCATGCGGTAGATCTTGGTGAGGCCGCGGGCAACAAAAACAGCGGAGCTTGAAGTATCCGGGGGCATGCGATTCATCATGCCATGGCCGCTGCCGGGCGGCCAGCGTGCTTACTGCGGTTGCGCCGGCAGATGCCGCGCGAACCAGGCCGCAGCCTGGCGTGCCACCTCCTCCAGGGTGCCGGGTTCCTCGAACAGGTGGGTGGCGCCGGGAACGATCACCAACTCTTTTTCGCAACGCAGTTGGTCATAGGCCAGTTGGTTGAGGTCGATCACCACATCGTCCAAACCGCCGACCAGCAACAGGGTCGGCGCCGTCACGGTCGCCAGCGCCTGGCGGCTGGCCAGATCGGGGCGGCCGCCGCGCGACACCACGACCCTGGCGTCCGCGCCCAGCATCGCGGCGGCCTCGAGCGCGGCGGCGGCGCCGGTGCTGGCGCCGAAGAAGCCCAGCGGCAGGTCGCGGGTGGCCGCCTGGGAAACGACCCAGCGCGCGGCATCCAGCAGGCGCTGCGTCAGCAACGCGATGTCGAAGCGGCGGGCGTAATCGCGATCCTCTTCCGGCGTCAGCAAATCCATCAGCAGGGTGCCGACGCCGGCCTGCCGCAGCACACCGGCGACATAGTTGTTGCGCGGCGAATGACGCGAGGAGCCGCTGCCATGGGCGAACAGCACCAGCCCAACGGCGCGCTCGGGAATCTCCAGCATGCCTTCGATGGTGGCCGTGCCGGCGGGAATGTAAGCCAGGGTGGACGTGCTCATGCGCGGTTCTCCCGGTGCATGGCAATCGGGATGCGGCGGTTGCCGAAGGGATGGCTGAACGCACCGAAACGGCCGGCAATGGCAGTGTCGCAATGCGGGCAATGGCCGTCGGGCGTAACGCTGTAATGGTCGATGCGATACCAGTCGCGCACGATCAGGGCTTCGTGGCAGCTTGGGCAGAAGGTGGTGCCGCCGGTGGTGTCGTGCACATTGCCGGTGTAGACGTAATGCAGGCCGGTTTTCAGCGCGATGTCGCGCGCACGGGTGAGCGTGGCAGGCGGCGTGGGCGGCACTTCCAGCATCTTCCAGTCGGGGTGAAAGGCGGAAAAGTGCAGCGGCACGTCGGGGCCGAGTTCGCGCAGGATCCACTGGCTCATCGCCCCGATTTCGGCGTCGGAATCGTTGTGCCCCGGAATCAAGAGCGTGGTGATCTCGAACCAGACGTCGGTCTCGCGCTTGAGATAGGTCAGCGTGTCGAGCACCGGCTGCAGATGCGCGCCGGTCAGCTTGACGTAGAACTCATCGGTAAAGGCCTTGAGGTCGACGTTGGCCGCGTCCATTTTCGAATAGAACGCGCGCCGCGGCTCCTCGGTGATGTAGCCGGCGGTGACCGCCACGGTCTTGATGCCGCGCGCATGGCAGGCGTCGGCCACGTCCATCGCGTATTCGGCGAAAATCACCGGGTCGTTGTAGGTGAAGGCCACGCTCTTGCAGCCGCCCTTCTCGGCGGCGGCGGCGATCTCGTCCGGCATCGCCTGGTCCACCATGGTGTCGGTCTCGCGCGACTTGGAAATGTCCCAGTTCTGGCAGAACTTGCAGGCGAGGTTGCAGCCGGCGGTGCCGAAAGAAAGCACCGAGCTGCCCGGATAGAAGTGGTTGAGCGGCTTTTTCTCGATCGGGTCGACGCAGAAGCCGGACGAGCGGCCGTAGGTGGTGAGCACCATCTTGCCGCCTTCCATCTTGCGCACAAAGCACAGGCCACGCTGGCCCTCATGCAGCTTGCAATAGCGCGGGCACAGGTCGCACTGGATGCGGCCGTCGGGCAGCACGCGCCACCAGCGCGCCGGGTAATGCGATTCGGGAATGCTCATGCTGCCACCTCTTTCAGGATTACATGGAAAACATCGGATAGCGCGTCGGTGGCGGCCGAATTCGCGGCCGTTCGCACGTGCCGAGGCTCACTGCTCATGCGGCTATCACTCCTTCCACTTGCTGACGGTGTAGCGCGACAGGCGCACGTCTTCTGCCCAGAAGTCCATTGGCAGCCCCGCCTTGCGTTTCAGATGCGCCATAAACTCGGCCGGCTCGGGCAGCTGCTCCCACACCTGCGGTAGGAAGGTGCTTCTGAAATGCCGATACTCGAAGACCACGCCGTCGACATTGGGCCGCAAGCTGGTCAGCGCCGTGGCTTCGTCGCCCACCGCCAGTGCTTCGCTCGGTGAAAGCACTGAAACCTCGACCCGGATCTCGTCGAATTCCACGCGCGAGAGCGGCATGAAACGCGGGTCGCGAAACGCCGCCGCCACGGCGTTTTCCCGCACATCCAGCCCCAGCGGGCGGTGCGCTTCCAGGGTGCCGATGCAGCCACGCAACTCACCCTGCCGGGTCAGGGTGACGAAGCTCGCGCCCGGCTCCGCAAGCCAGCCGGCCTGCGCAGAGGATGACACCTCATGCCCCAGTTTCGAGGCGATTTCTGAACGCGCCAGCTTCAGCAGGGTCGAGCCTTTCTCCGCGTCCGGCTGGTCCGCCTCGGCTTCGGCCTGGAATGCGAAGGCGGCATAGCCGACCACCCGCTCCGGGTCGCCGGCGGTGTCGCTGGAATTGCGCACATCCAGTTTGATCGCACGCAGGCCATGCCGGCGCGCCGCCAGCAACAGACCGTTGACCGGCGTGGCGCCGCAGGCCTGCTCGTGGCTGAGGTGCGAATCCAGCGCCAGAATGGCATCGACAGTGCCGCCGTCCACCTTGCGGGCCACAGCATCGGGCAGAAAATGCGACAGGTCGGAACTGATCACAATCAGCGTCTCGTCGCCGCCCCACACCTTTTCCAACACCTCGGCCACCTCGGCAGCGGTCGCCTCGCCCACCGCCAGCGGCAGCAGCTGGAAATCCCCCAGCATCTGCTGCAGGAAAGGCAGTTGCACCTCCAGCGAGTGCTCCATCTGGTGCGCCGCTGCGCTGCGGATTACCTGCGGCAAGTCACTCAGCTGCTGCATGCCCTCGCGATCCAGCTGCACCTCGCCGAGCGGCGTGGCAAAGCGGTCCGCCTCGGGCAGCGCCAGTCCGCGCACATAGACGCGATGGGTGGGGCCGAGCAGCACCACCCGGCGAATGCGACCGCGCAATGCCCCCAGCTGCGAATAGGCGCTGGCGGCGACGGCACCGGAATAGATATAGCCGGCGTGCGGCACGATCAGCGCCTTGGGCGGACGCGACGGCGCACCTGCCCTGGCATTCGCCAACAGGTCGGCAAGCGTTTGCTTGAGAACAATGGGGCTGTCGGGGTAGAACAATCCCGCAACAGCGGCAGGCCGGATGGTAGGCATACGATATTCCCTCATCAATCAGCTTAGTAAATGTGGGGGAATTGCCATGATTTCAAGTCAGGCCTGCCGGGAAACACGTTTCCGCCGATAATGTTGCGGGCCAGATCGTAATCGTTTCAGCAACCGGGAGGAGTATGGTTTCATCCAAAACGGCCGACGAAGGCGCGCTGTTGAAGGCGATTCTGCAGGAATCGGCTACCGAGGTGCTGGTCTTTGACGCGGACACCCTGCGGATCATCCAGGCCAACCCGTCCGCGGCAAAAAACCTGCAATATCCGCTCAAGGCCTTGCAGAAGCTGACACCGCTGGATTTTCTGGCACCCGAGGACGGGCCGGCATTCAACACCCTGATTGCCTTGCTGAGAAACGGGAAAAAGCGCCGCACCGCACTCAATGTGCACTGCCGCCGCCGCGACGGCACCCGTTATCCGGTCGAAGCCCGGCTACTCTATTCGAGCGATCACGACAACCCGGTTTTCATCTGCATCGCCAACGACGTCAGCCAGCGTGAAGCCGCGCGGCAGGCGTTGTCGGAATCGGATTTGCGCGCAATCGTGGCGCATATCCCCGGCATGGCCTTTCAGATCACGCGCAAGCACGATTCTCCGCCCGTTCTACGCTACGCCAGCGAGCAATCCGCGCAGTTGCTCGACATCGAGGCGGCCGCCCTCTGCGCCGAACCGGAACGTTTCTTCAAGCTGGTCGTGGAAGAGGACAAGGCCGACTATCTGGCCCGGCTGGCCGAAGCCGGCGGCGGTCACATGAGCTTCAACTGGGAAGGGCGTATCTGGATGAAAACCTGGGAGGACGTGAAATGGGTGTCGATACGCGTCGGCCAGCGCAGGGTGGCCGGCAATCTAATCTGGGACGGCATCATGCTGAACGTAACGCACAGCAAGCAGGCCGAAGCCGAAATCCGGCATTCGCGGGCACAACTAAGCGCGCTGGCCTCGCATGTCGAAAAGGTCAAGGAGCAGGAACGCGTCCACCTTGCCCGGGAGGTACACGACGACCTCGGCGGCAATCTCACCGCCATCAAGATCGTTCTGTCCTGGCTGAAGGACAACCTGCCGCCCGATGCTCACCGGCTGATCCAGCGCACAGACTATCTTGACAAGGTGGTCGACCATACATTCGAGGCAGCCCACCGCATTGCGTCCAACCTGCGGCCGGCTGCGCTGGATCTGGGCATCGTCCCGGCCATCAAGTGGCAGCTTCAGCGCTTTGCCCGCAATACCGATATCGCCTACAGGTTCAATGCGACCGACGAGCCCATCCCGCTCGATCCCGACGCCGCGATTGCCGTGTTTCGCATCGTGCAGGAAGCGCTGACCAATGTCGCCAAGCACGCGCGCGCCACCCAGATCAGGCTCAGGCTCGTCCGCAACCCGGACAGCCTGCTGGTCACCCTCACCGATAATGGTCGCGGCATTCAGCCCGTGCGCAGCGACGAGGGCAAGCATGCTTTCGGCATCCTCGGCATGACAGAACGCGCGGCTGCGCTGGGCGGCGAATTCAGTGTGCGGCCGGGCAAACGCCAGGGCACTCAGGTCAGTCTGCGCGTCCCCTTGTCCGCCGCCTCGCCAGACGCAGCGGAATGACGGCATAATCGCTCAAAATAATCAGCAGAGAACGACCCCAGTGGCTACCGCTAAACCGTATCGCATCCTTATCGTCGACGACCATGCCATCGTCCGCGAAGGGCTCAAGCAGATTCTTGCCGAAGTCGACGACATCGAAGTCGCCGGCGAGGCCGACTGCTCCAGCCGTGCCCTGCAGATGGCCCGCCTGGAACCGTGGGATCTGGTGCTGATGGACATTTCCATGCCCGACCGCAGCGGCCTGGAAACGCTGGAACTGCTGAAAAAAGAGCATCCCGGCATCAAGGTGCTGATGCTGTCCATGCACCGGGAAACCCAGTATGCCGTCCGCGCGCTGAAAACCGGCGCGGCCGGCTACCTCAACAAGCAAAGCGCGCCGGCCCAACTGGTCGACGCCATCCGCCTGGTCGCCTCGGGCAAGAAATACATCAGTGCCGAAGTCGCCCAGGAGCTCGCCAGCCAGGTCAGCGGCGAGCGCGCCGGCCTGCCGCATGAAACGCTGTCCAACCGCGAATACCAGACCCTGTGCATGATTGCCTCCGGGCTGCCCGTCTCCGCCATTGCCGACAAGCTGGCCCTGTCTGTCAAGACCATCAGTATGTACCGCGCCCGCCTGCTGATAAAGATGCAGCTCAAGAACAACGCCGAACTGACCCATTACGCCATCAGGCAAGGGCTGCTTGATTAAGATTTATTCGTCATCCCCGCGCAGGCGGGGATCCAGTTGCTTGAATTGACCGGGTTCCCACCTGCGCGGAAACGACGAAATCGAATAAATCAGCGATTCCCTGAAACGGTAATAACTGCGGCATCGCGATGACCAAACCTTTCGGCCCGGGGCGGGCCTCCCGCATCTTCTGTAGAAGCGGCGCCCTCGCCGCGAATGCCAGCCCGTAGGAGCACCCGCAAGGGGTAGGCCGTGGTTGTAAAGCCGATTAATCGGCAACAACCACGCACCACCCGCAAGGGGTAGGCCGCTATCCTGTCCTTTCAGCCAGGTCATACCTCCTCCAGGTGATAGCCTGCAGCGCGCGGAAATACTGGGGTTTTCCCACCCTAATCCGCCCTTCACCCCACCTCTGCCCGCCTTACCATGCGAGGCATAGTAAAAGGCCCAAGCGGTGCCGGAGCGCAAACATGGCTGAACCCAGCGTCAAGATCAACCTTTCGAACCCCACTGAGGTGGCGCGCGAAACTCTGCGCCGCCTTGCCATGCGGCGGATTTCCCCGACTCCGGACAACTACCAGACCCTGTACGAGGAAATCGTTGGCGTGCCCAGCGCGCCGGCCAACACGGCCTCCGCCGAAACGGCGCTGGCCGGACTGGTCAGCGACCTGCAGGAGCATCACCCCGCGCTGTCGGCCCAGGTAGCCAGCCTCAACAAGGCCATCGGCAAGAGCGACTGGCGGCAATGCAGCTGGCAGCTTTCAGAAATCGCCGTGCAGCTGAAGCCGCAGCCAATCAGGCCGCAGGTCGACAGTGGCGATCGCGCGCAGGGGGAAAATCTGGCCCAGCTGCGCGAACTGCTGGCAAAAACCCTGGAATACGGCGTGGTGTCGCAGCTGTCGCACAATCCGCGCCTGGTGGAAAAAACCCAGCAGCTCGCCGTCGCCGTGCGCGAGGCCGACAGCGCCGCCACCCTGCGCAACGCCGCATCCGGCCTGAAATCGCTATGGGTCAGCATCGAACTGCAGGCATCCGACGCCCACAACCAGCAGGAAACCCTCAAACGCATTTTGCTGCTGCTGGTGGAAAACATCGGCGAGCTGCTGGACGACGACACTTGGCTGCGCGGCCAGCTCGACATGGTGCAGCAAGTCATTGCCGGCCCGATCAGGATCCAGTCGCTGCAGGAAGCGGAAAAGCGGCTCAAGGAAGTGATCTACAAGCAAGGCATGGTCAAGCATGGCCTGCGCGAAGCCACCGCCACGCTGAAAGCCACCATGACCACCTTCGTCAGCCGCATGAGCGATGCCGTGGCGGCAAACGACGAGTACCAGGGGAAAATCGCCTCCCACATTGAACGCATCAGCAACACCGAAGACGTGGTGGAACTGAACCGAATCCTCGAGGGCCTGCTGGAAGAAACCCGCGCGGCGCAGACGGACAGCCTGCGCGCCCACGAGCAACTGATCCAGGAGCGCGACGCCGCCCTGCAGGCCGAAGGCCGCATCAAGGAACTGGAAACCGAACTCGCCCAGATGAGCACCCTGGTGCGCGAAGACCCGCTGACCCGCAGCCTCAATCGGCGCGGGCTGGACGACGAATTTGCGCGCGAGGCCTCGCGCGCCGACCGCTACAGCGCCCCGTTCTGCATCGCCGTGCTGGACATCGACAATTTCAAGGCGCTGAACGACAAGCGCGGCCACCAGACCGGCGACGAAGCCCTGGTCCATCTGGTCAAGATCGCCAAGGAAGAACTGCGGCTCACCGACCACATCGCGCGCATGGGCGGCGAGGAATTCCTCATCATCCTGCCCAATACCCCGCTCGCGGAGGCCGCGCAGATCATCACCCGGCTGCAGCGCAGCCTCACCAAGAAATATTTCCTCGACAACAACGACAAGGTGCTGATCACCTTCAGCGCCGGCGTCGCCGAGCGCATCGCCGGCGAACCACAGGAAGTCGCCATCGGACGCGCCGACAACGCCATATACGAAGCCAAGCACAGCGGCAAGAACCGCGTGTGCCTGGCGCCTGCCGCGCCCGCGGAAGCGGGATGAACAGGATGGACAAGCAGATTGTTGCGACCACCCCAACAGCGCGAACCCGTAGGAGGGGGGCGTTGCCTCTTGATGAATAACTTGTATCTACAAATTCTCACCATGAAGTTTTTTGCAAAGCAGCCTTAACTTTCTCCAACCCCCGACGATTCCTCACACAACGGCGGTTCATGTGGCCCAAGCGGGCAAACCAAAGTTGACGGCACCAGAGAGCCGGAACAATCGACCCACTAAAGGAGAAATATCATGGCAGCAGTAATCAACACCAACATGGCTTCGCTGAATGCGCAGCGCAACCTGGGCACCTCGCAGTCCGCGCTCAACACCTCGATCCAGCGCCTGTCTTCCGGCCTGCGCATCAACAGCGCCAAGGACGACGCGGCCGGCCTGGCGATTTCCGAGCGCTTCACTTCGCAAATCCGCGGCTTGACACAAGCTTCCCGCAACGCCAACGATGGAATTTCACTGGCACAGACCGCTGAAGGCGCGTTGGGCCAGGTCGGTGAAGCGCTGCAGCGAATCCGCGAACTGTCGGTACAATCCGCCAACGCGACCAACAGCTCGTCTGACCGCGCCGCCCTGCAGCAGGAAGTCAGCCAACTGGTCAGCGAGATCAGCCGCATCGGCGACACCACCAGCTTCAACGGCCTGAAAATCCTGGACGGCTCTTACACCAATCAACAGTACCAGGTTGGCGCCAATGCCGGCGAAGTCATCAACGTCTCGGTGGCCGACTCACGCTCGTCCCAGCTCGGCGCAACAACCGCGACCAGCAGCGCAGGCAGCACAGGCGTAACGATCGCCGGCGGCGCATTCAGCGTCAACGGCACAGCAGTAACCACTACGGGCGTTACGACCTTCAGCGGCCTCGTCGATGCCATCAACGCGAAATCCGGCGTCACGAATGTGACCGCGTCGCGCGCTACCACCAACACGCTCGATACCGGCGCCTTCACGGCTGTAGCCGCAGGCAAAACGGCACAACTGACGATCAATGGCACCGCCATTAGCTTCACTCCTGCAACTGGCGACACCGCGCAGCATGCTGCGGATCAGATCAACAAATCTGCCACTCAGACCGGCGTTACGGCCACCGTCGATACCGGCAAAATCGTTCTGTCCTCAGCCAACGGCGCAGATTTCACCGTTCAAGATACCAGCGTTGCCGCAGACGCTGTCAACGGTGTTGCACTGACCGCGGGCATCACCACCACAGCCGCAACCTACAATGCCGGCATCACCTTGTCGGCAAAACTGGGGACGACGATCAGTGCTACGGGCGCGTTGGCGACCAGCTTGAATCTTGCTGGCGTTACACAAGTCGATTACAAAGTGGCGACGATGGATATCTCGACCGTTGACGGCGCGAACAAGGCGCTGGCGGCCGCGGATGCCGCGCTGACTCAGATCAGCAGCACCCGTGCGCAACTGGGCGCGGTTCAAAACCGTTTCTCTGCCGTTGTCAGCAACCTGGGCGCCGCTTCGGAAAACTTCTCCGCAGCTCGCAGCCGCATCATGGATGCCGACTTCGCTTCCGAGACCGCTTCGCTGACGCGTGGCCAGATTCTGCAGCAGGCCGGTACCGCGATGCTGGCGCAGGCCAACTCGCTGCCGAACAACGTGCTCTCGCTGCTGCGTTAAGTAACAAACAGGCGCGCGAGCGCCTGGACGAAGCGGCGGACCAAGGGTTTTCCTTGCTCCGCCTTCGTCGCACCTAGATTAGGGGAAACATCATGTCTATTGGAAAAGTCGATTCAGTTGACCTTGCCGCGATGCGGCAGGCCCCTGCACCCGCGCCTACTCCTGTTACGCCCGCGCAACGAGCCACGCTCGACAATCCCGTTTTCGCGCCCGCGCAACCTGCCACCCAGGCGGCTGTCGCTGCCGCCGTGCAGTCGGCCAATGCGTACGTGCAATCCGTTTCTACCAACCTCAAATTTTCGCTCGACCAGGACAGCGGACGCACTGTCGTCAGGATGATCGATACCGAAACCGAGGAGGTGCTACGCCAGTTTCCCAGCGAGGAAATGCTCGCCATCTCCGAATCCATCGACCGCATGCAGGGTCTGCTGATCAACCGCGAAGCCTGAGGAACCGACCATGATTTCAGCCCCCGGTATCGGATCAGGACTCGATGTCAACAGCATCGTCAGCCAGTTGATGGCGGCCGAGCGGCGGCCGTTCAACAGTCTTTCGGTCAAGGAGGCCGGCTACCAAGCCAAGCTTTCCGCCTATGGCAGCGTCAAGGGTGCGGTGGCCGGTTTTCAGAACGCGTTGCAGGGGCTGAACAGCGCTAGCAAATTCCAGGCATTGACGGCGACCGCCTCGGACACCAGCGTTTTTTCTGCCTCGACCGCCAGCAATGCGGTGGCGGGCACTTATTCTTTGGAGATATCCAGCCTGGCGCAGGCGCAGAAGCTGGTTGCCGCCGGGCAGACCAGCAGCACCGCAGCGATCGGCAGCGGCGCCGAGACCACGGTCACTTTCGATTTCGGCACCATCAGCGGCGGCACGCTCAATGGGGGTGTCTACAGCGGCGCGGCGTTCGCCTCGAACGGCAACGGCACCAAGAGCATCACCCTCGATAGCAGCAACAATTCGCTGCAGGGGATACGCGACGCGATCAATGCGGCGAAGATCGGCGTGACGGCGACCCTCATCAACGACGGCAGCGATACGCCTTACCGCCTTGTGTTTTCTTCGGACAGCCAGGGTGTCAGCAACAGCATAAAAGTGTCGGTCAGCGGCGATGCCACGGTCGGCAGCCTGCTGGCGCATGACCCGGCAGGCACGCAGGGCCTGTCCGAGACGGTGACCGCACAGAACGCCAATTTCAAGGTCAACGGGGTGACGGTCACCAAGACATCCAATTCCGTAAGCGATGTGCTGGAAGGGGTGACCCTGAACCTAAACAAAGTCACCAGTTCACCCGCGACACTTACGGTGGCGCGCGATACGACCTCGGTCAGCAATTCCATTTCGGGCTTCGTCAAGGCCTACAACGACCTGGCCACCACGCTGAAAAACGTCTCGGGCTACGATGCGGCCAGCAAGCGTGGCGCGATCCTGCAAGGCGATGCCACGGTGCGTTCGTTGCAAACGCAATTGCGCGGCATCCTTGGCACCACAGTGACGGGTACGCCGGGTGATCTGACGACGCTTTCGAGCATCGGCGTCGCGTTCCAGAAGGATGGCAGCCTGGCGGTGGACCAGACCAAGCTCAACGATGCGATGAACAATCACTTCGACGAGATTGCGAGCCTGTTCGCCTCGGTCGGCAAGAGCACCGACAGCCTGGTCAGTTTCAGCAACGCCACCAGCAGCACCAAGGCCGGCAGTTATGCGGTGAATATCACGCAGGTCGCCACGCAAGGCAAATCTGTGGGTTCGGCGGCGATCACCACCCCGCTGGACATCATCAGCGGCAGCAACGATACCCTCGACCTGACAGTCAACGGCATCAGTGTCTCCGTCACCCTGGCACCCGGCACCTACAGTACCGCGCAGGCGCTGGCCACCGAACTGCAGGCGAAAATAAACGGCATGACCGCACTGTCCGACATGGACGTTTCGGTCGTCATTGCGGAAACCGCAGGAAAGCTCACCCTGACTTCGGTGAATTACGGCTCGACCTCAAGCGTGAGCATCACCGGCGGCACTGCGGAGTCGGCGCTGGGTCTTGCTGGCGACACACCGACCAACGGCGCGGATGTGGCCGGCTCGATCGGTGGCGCGAGTGCAACCGGCTCCGGTCAGCTGCTGAGCGCGATCAGCGGCGATGCGCTGGGGATGGGCATCCTCATCAATGGCGGGGCACTCGGCGACCGCGGGAAACTGCACTATTCCCAGGGTTACGCCACTTTGCTGAGCAATTGGTCCACCTCTGTCCTGGCCAGCGATAGCGCCATCGTGGCGCGCACCGAGGGCATCGGCAGAAGCATCACGGATATCGACAAACGCCGGGCCGACCTGGAAGCACGGCTGGCTCAGGTTGAAAAACGCTACCGCGCACAGTTCAGTGCGCTCGACACCATGCTCAGCAGCATGAATACCACCAGTTCGTTCCTGGCCCAGCAGTTGGCCAGCTTGCCTGGCAGCAGCCAGAACTAAATAAATCAGGAGAAGATCGTGTACACGAATTCGCGAAACGCCGCCTGCGCCTATGCCAACGTCGGTCTGGAGACCGGTGTGGTTGCAGCCAGCCCGCACCAGCTCATCGTCATGCTGTACGAAGGCGCCGAGCTTGCGGTGCGGATGGCGATCAAGCACATGAACGAGGGCGACATCGCCAGGAAATCCGCCGCCATCTCCAAGGCCAGCAGCATCATCCTGGATGGCCTGCGTGCCGCGCTCGACCCCCAGCAGGGCGGCGATATCGCGCTGCAGCTGGGTGCGTTGTACGACTACATGAACAATCGCCTGATGCTCGCCCACGTCAACAACCAGACCGCGCCACTGGAAGAGGTGCTCGGGCTGCTGCGCGAACTGCGCGGCGCCTGGCAGCAGATCGGCACCGCAGGCCAGGCCGCGCAGCAATCTTCCCACTCCTATGCCGCCTGAACCGGAGACCGCCATGACCAGCAACGAAATGCTCACCACCTACGAATCACTCTCCGAACTGACGGGCACCATGCTGAACGCCGCCCGCCAGGGCGAATGGGATGATCTGGCCGCGCTGGAGCAGCGCTGCCGGGGCTATGTCGGCAGCCTGATGCAGGCCGCGCCGCTGCCGCTGAACGAGAACGAGCAGCGCACCAAGGTTGCGATCATCCGCGCCATCTTGCAAAACGATGCCAAGATCCGCGCACTCACCGAGCCGCGCCTGCACGAGCTGCAGCAACGCCTGTACGTGACGCGCACCGGCCAGCGCGGCGTCGAGGCTTACGGCGCGCAGCGGGCGTAACACCTGCGTTCATGTTCCCGGTTCAGTTTCTGGCCCGTATTCTGGATGTCCCGCCCACGCCGGACGCCCCCGGTCGGCCGCTGTCCGGCCTGGTGGCGGTCCAGCCGGTTCTGAACGCCACCGAACGCGACCAGGCCGCGCCGCGTGCCGCATTCGAGCAGCTGACGATTGGCCAGACGCTGACCGGCCTGGTGAAGAGCCAGGCGAAGGGCATCTCGATGGTCGAAGTCGAGGGGCAAACCGTTGCGATGCGCCTGCCCCACCCGGCGGCGCCCGGCGACACCCTGCGCCTGCGCTTTGCCGGCCACATGCCGCAGGCGGTGTTTCTGCTCGCCCCCCCCGAATCCGCAGCCAGCGATGCCCCGCAGCTGAGCCAGACCGCACGCATGCTGAGCGATCTGATGCAGCAGCTGCCTGGACGCAACGCCCTGCCCACGCTCACCCCGCCCGGTCCCCTGCTCGGCCAGCCGACGGCGAACCCGGCCCTGATCGCGCTCGCGCTGCGCACCGCGCTGGTCCGCAGCGGGCTGTTTTACGAGTCGCATCTTGCCAACTGGGCGGTCGGCCAGGACAGTCTGGATGGTTTGATGCAGGAGCCGCAAAACCGGCTGGCGGCGGCCGAGGCCGCACGCGCCGCGGCCAACCAGCTGGCTCTGCTCAACGCCGCAGAAACGGCCGCCCAGAAGCCGCTCAACCCGATGCATGCCCTGCTGTCGCAGCAGTTGCAGGTGCTGGAGTCGCCCCAGTTCGTCTGGCGTGGCGAGGTGTGGCCGGGCCAGGCGCTGGAATGGCTGCTGCGTCATGAAACAGAACAGGCGCAGGATCATTTGGCCGCGACGGCTGGCGACGAGGCCGATGCCGGCTGGGAATCGAAACTCAAGCTGACCCTGCCGCAACTCGGCACCCTGACCGTGCACATCAAGCTCGATGCGAATCAGGCGTTCAGCATCCGCATGGTGCCGGAGCAATCCGAAGTCGAACCCCTGCTGCGGCAGAACCAAGGCCGGCTGATCGAGCAGCTGGCGGCGGCGGGCTGCACGCTCCAGACCCTGACGGTGCAGCACGATGGCGATGCCTGACATGCAGCGTGCCGCCGCCGCGATCGCCTACCGCGAAGGCGATGGGGCGCCGCGCGTGGTCGCCAAGGGGCGAGGCATTCTGGCCGACAACATCATCGAGCGGGCGCGCGCATCCGGGGTGTACGTTCACGAATCGCGCGAATTGCTGGCGCTGTTGATGCAGATCGACCTCGACAGCCACATCCCGCCCCAGTTATACATTGTCGTGGCCGAACTGCTGGCCTGGCTCTATCATCTGGAAGAGGCCGCAAAGGCCCTTCCGAACCCTAACACCTGATCCGTATGCTTTCCTCTCCGCAACACGCCCCCAGTCCTGCCGACCATGACGACCTGCTGGCGCGTTTCACCCTGCATTCGCGCACGGAGATTCTCTTCCAGCTGCGCACGATCCAGAAACGCAAGCTGCTGGTCAATCTCGATCTGCTGGGCAGCCGGCAAATCATCGTCACTTCGGTGTTGGCTGTGAACGAGGCCAGGAACACGCTGATTCTCGACAGCGCCCGGGGCGATGCGCTCAACCAGGAACTGATGTCCGGCAAGGGTGCGGAGTTCGTCGCCCAGCTCGACGGGGTCTCGATCTCGTTTGCCACCGGCCCGGTGACCTGGTGCACATACGAGAATCTGCCCGCGCTGCGCATTGCGCTGCCCAAGTCGCTGATCCGCCTGCAGCGCCGCGAGCATTTCAGGGTGCCGATGCCCATCGCCAACCCGGTCAAATGCATCGTGCCGTCGGCAGCGGATGGCGACACGGACCCGATAACCACGCACCTCGTGGATATCGGCTGCGGCGGAGTGGCGATTGCCGAAACCGGCGGGCGTCTCGGCACCGAAACCGGTAGAACCCTGCCGGACTGCCGACTGTTGTTGCCCGAGTCAGACACGATCACCACTTCGCTGGAAGTGCGCAATTCGGCCCAGATACGCCTGCCCAACGGCGCCTTTCAGACCCGTCTGGGCTGCAAGTTTATTGACCTGCCCAACGACATGGCGGCCAGGTTGCAGCGCTTTGTCATGGATATCGAGCGTGCACGGCGAAACAGCCTTTAGGCCATACGACTCCACACGTGCTTTAGCACGTAGTGGATCGGAGTCCTTTAGGGTGCGCCGGCACCACCCCACATAAGACTCAAGGAGACCCCGCCATGCAAACGATCCAGCAGGAAATTGACGAAAGAACCAATCTGACCAGCTCCAACAAGCTGGAGCTGTTGCTGTTTCGTCTGGGCGAGGATGCCAATCTCGATCGAAACGAGCTGTTCGGCATCAATGTATTCAAGATACGGGAAATCATCCCCATGCCGACCATTACGGCCGTGGCCGGATCGCATGCCCACATGATGGGCGTGGTCGACCTGCGCGGCCAGATCATTCCCGTCATCGACTTGCCGGCTGTGACAGGATGCACCCCAAAAACCGGGCTGAATATCCTGCTGATCACCGAATATGCCCGCAGTACCCAGGCCTTTGCCGTCGAGTCGGTGGAGGATATCGTGCGTCTCGACTGGCGTCAGGTGCTGTCGGCCGAGGGCAATGCCTCGGGCGGGATGGTGACCAGTCTCGCCCGCCTGGACGGCGAAAACAGCAATTGTCTGGCGCAGGTGCTGGATGTGGAAACGATCCTGCGCAAGGTCATGCTGCCAAACGAAGCGGAAATCGATTCCGCCAGCGTTGCGTCCCACGTCGAAATCAAGCCCGGCACCGTCATCCTGGCAGCGGACGATTCGCTGATCGCACGCACCATGATCGAACAGGGGCTGGAAGCCATGGGCCTGCCCTTCATCATGTGCAAGACCGGCAAGGAAGCCTGGGACCAACTGCAGGCCATCTCCACCAAGGCGGAAGCCGAGGGCAAAACCGTGCATGACAAGATTGCCTTGGTACTGACCGATCTGGAAATGCCCGAAATGGACGGCTTCACCCTGACCCGCAACATCAAGCAGGACCAGCGCTTCAACGCCATTCCCGTGGTGATCCACTCCTCGCTGACCGGTTCGACCAACGAAGCGCATGTCAAAAAAGTGGGTGCGGATGCCTATGTGGCGAAGTTTGTCGCTGAAGATCTGGCGAACGCACTGCGCCAGGTGCTACACAACGCGTGATGGCCGAGGCAGCAGCGGAAACGCTGCCGCCTATTACCGAATTCGCGGCGAGGGCGCGCCCCCACAGTTACAGTAGTAGGGTGCGCCGTGCGCACCAGTTTGAAGGCTGGTGCGCGTGGCGCACCCTACAAGGGGAGTGCGGTTGTGGGAGGCCCGCCCCGGGCCGAAGCCGTGGTTTCGCGGCGTGGCTTAAACACCCATATTCATGATTTCCTGATAGGCGGACACCAGCTTGTTGCGCACCTGCACGGTCTGCTGCAGGGCGATGCTGGATTTTTGCAATGAAATCATCGCGTCGGAGAGACTGACGTTGCTGTCCCCCATCTCGAAACGCTGGGCTAGCTGCTGCGACTGCAGCTGGACCTGGTTGACCTGGTCGAGCGAGGATTTCAAGACCGCCTGAAAATCAACCGCGCCTGAGGCCTGTTTGGTTTGAAGGGGGCTATCGTTTATGGGGTTGGCGTTCGCAGGGGACGTGCGTGCCGCCGCAGCCTTCAGCTGCGCCATCATCGCTTCGATCCTGCCGGTGTCGATCATGCCTATGCTCATCGTGCCCTCCTTTGCTTATCCCGCCTGCACAGGCGGTTTTTCACGTGCTCACCTTATCAGGCCGGCTGCAAGCCATAAGTGCGATAAGCGCTGAAAACAGGCTTCTATTCCCCCGATTGGAATTGGTGGCGATGCCGATAATTCGATCACATAGCGCAATACCTCATGGGAAAACACGACGTGAACACGGCAATCAGAAACAAGGCGATCCATGACGCCAGCACGATGGGGAAAAAAAAATGACCGGATCAGGTGAAATCGTGGTTCCAGGTAACGTCATGGACTTTACCCGGACAGCAGGCGGGCGAAAAATCATGCTGGTACTGGGCGTGGCCGCAGCCGTTGCGGTCATGGGCGCGGTCTGGATGTGGGGGCAGCAGCCCGACTATCGCGTGCTGTTCTCGAATTTCAGCGATCGCGACGGCGGCGCGATTGTCGCCGAGCTGGAAAAAATGAACATCCCCTACAAATACGCCGAAGGCGGCGGTGCCGTGCTGGTTCCCGCCGACCGCGTACACGATGCGCGCCTGAAACTAGCCTCGCAAGGCCTGCCCAAGGGCGGCAATGTCGGCTTCGAGCTGATGGAAAACCAGAAGCTGGGGGCTTCCCAGTTCGTCGAGCGGGTCAACTTCCAGCGCGCCATGGAAGGCGAACTCGCACGCTCGATCGAATCGGTTTCTGCGGTGCAAGCTGCGCGCGTTCACCTGGCCATGCCCAAGGACTCGGTCTTCGTTTCCGAGCAGAAGGCGCCCACCGCCTCGGTGCTGCTCAACCTGCATCCCGGCCGCGTGCTGGATTTGCAGCAGATCAGCGCTATCGTGCACCTGGTTGCCAGCAGCGTGCCCGAGCTGCCGACCAAGAACGTGACCGTGGTCGACCAGAACGGCAACCTGCTCTCCGACACCGGCAAGGCGGCCAGCGTCAACGGCATGGACCCCAGCCAGATCAAGTATGTGCAGGAGCTGCAGAATAACGTCGTCAGGCGGATCGAATCGATCATCACCCCGATCGTCGGCCCCAACAATGTGCGCGCCGAGGCAACGGCCGACGTCGACTTTTCGCGCAGCGAGCAGGCGGTGGAATCCTACAAGCCGAATCAGACGCCCGATGCCATGGTCGTCCGCAGCCAGCAAACCAGCGAATCGCTGAACGGCTCCGCCAATCCGGGCGGCGTGCCGGGCGCGCTCACCAACCAGCCGCCGGCACCCGCCACCGCCCCGATCAATGCGCCGGGACAGAAATCCCCCGCCCCGGCCAACGCGGTGCCCGCCACCAATACGCGCAAGGATGCGACCGTCAACTACGAAGTCGACAAGACCATCCAGTATGTCCAGCAGGGCAGCGGCGGTCTGAAGCGGCTGTCGGTTGCGGTGGTCGTCAATTACAAGCAAACCACCAGCAAGGACGGCAAGGCGGTGATGAAGCCGCTGACCGAGGCCGAGAAAACCCAGATCACCAATCTGGTCAAGGAAGCCATGGGCTTCAATGCGGAACGCGGCGACTCCATCAACGTGGTGAACACGCCATTCGCCCGCGCGGAACAGGAAGTGATCCCCGAACTGCCTTTCTGGAAGCAGCCCGAATATGCCGAATACATTCAGATTGCCAAGACAGCAGGCAAGTATCTGCTGATGGCGCTGGCCCTGCTCATCCTGTATCTGCGGGTGCTCAAGCCGATGATAAAGAAACTTTCCGAAGCGATGGCGCAACCCCCGGCAAGCCAGAATGCCCAGCTGCAGCACGCCGAGTTGATGGCGCTTCCCGGCCAGCGCAACTATCAGGAAAACCTGTCGCGGGCACAAAAAATGGCCAACGAGGATCCGCGCGTGGTCGCCAACATTGTAAAAACCTGGGTGGGCAGCAATGAGTGAACAAAGCGGCGTCACCAAGGGCGCGATCCTGATGCTTGCGCTGGGCGAGAATGGCGCATCGGAAGTGATGAAGTTTCTTGGCCCGCGCGAAGTGCAGAAGCTGGGCGAAGCCATGACCAGCATGAAGTCCATTCCGCAGGAAGATGTGGAGAACGTGCTGGAGGACTTCAACAGCGTGGCCGACCTGAATTCCTCGCTGGGCCTGGATTCCAACGACTATATCCGCACCGTCCTCAAAAATGCGCTGGGCGACGACAAGGCCTCGTCGCTGCTGAACCGGATTCTCGGCGGCGGCGGTGATTCCAGCGGCATCGAAAGCCTGAAATGGATGGACGCCGAATCGGTGGCCGACCTCATCCACAACGAACATCCGCAGACCGTCGCGACCATCCTGGTGCATCTTGAACGCGACCAGGCCTGCGAGGTGCTGGCCTGCTTCACGGAACGCCTGCGCAATGACGTGCTGCTGCGCATTGCCACGCTGAGCGGCGTGCAGCCGACCGCGCTGCGCGAACTCAACGACGTGCTGACCATACTGCTGTCAGGCAGCGACGTGCTGAAGAAACAGCCGATGGGCGGCACGCGCGCCGCGGCCGACATCCTCAACTTCATGAGCGGCGAAAATGAATCTTCTGCCATGGAGTACCTGAAAAGCTACGACCCCGACATGGCGCAGAAGATCATGGACGAGATGTTCGTGTTCGAGAACATCATGGACATCGAGGACCGCGGCATCCAGCTGCTGCTGCGCGAAGTGCAGTCCGACTCGCTCATCATCGCGCTCAAGGGCGCGTCGGAGGAAATGCGCGAGAAAATCTTCAAGAACATGTCGCAGCGTGCCGCTGAAATGATGCGGGATGACCTGGATTCCAAGGGGCCGGTTCGCCTGTCCGAGGTTGAATCGCAGCAGAAGGAGATTCTGATGATCGTCCGCCGTCTGGCCGATGAAGGCCAGATCTCGCTGGGCGCGAAAGGGGAAGAGCAATATGTTTAGCCGCGTGTCTGACTGTATTCGTCATGCGCATTGCGGCGTTGCGGACCGCCTGTTGTGGATGGTACAACGGCGCGCCCCGCGCCTTGCACTGCAACCCGTAGAGGCCCGGCGCGCATGACGAATACAGCCAGACAAACTGCCAACGTCGTTTCCAGCGTGGATCAGCCAGCCTGCAAGCCCTGGGAGATGACCAGCTTCGAGGGTGATCCTCACACGGTAAAAAAAGCGAATTACGCAGGCATCACCCTGCCGACGATCGAACAGATCAGCGGAATCCAGGAGCAGGCGAGGCAGGAGGGCTATCACGCCGGACATGCCGAGGGCCTTGCCGAGGGGCGCAAGGAAGCGGCCCGCGAAACCGCCAGGCTGAGTGGTCTGGCAGACACGTTCTCCACGGAAGTCCGCAAGGCCGATGAAACCATCTCGCAGCACGTCCTCGACCTGTCGGTCGATCTTGCCCGTGCGCTGTTGAAATCGGCGCTGACGATACGCCCCGAACTGGTCATCCCCATCGTCAAGGAAGTGGTTCGCTATCTGCCGGTGCTGCACCAGCCGGCCCTGCTCTTTCTGAATCCGGACGATGCCGTGCTGGTCAAGAGCAGGATAGGCGATGAGCTCACGAAAATGGGCTGGCAGCTGACCGACGATGCGCAGCTTGAACCCGGCAGCTGCCGCGTGGAAACCGCCAGCAATCAGATCGATGCCTCCTTGCCTACCCGCTGGCAACGTCTGGCTGCCGCGCTCGGCAAAGATTCCGACTGGCTGGCCCCCTGATCAGGATGGATACGCAACCCCACAGCGCCCGCTGGAAAGCCTACCTGCAGGATTGCAGCGAACTGCTGGCGATCGCCGAGCCGATGCAGGTATCGGGACGCATCACCCGCGTGGCCGGTCTGGTGATGGAGGCGGTCGGCCTGAAACTGGCGGTCGGCAGCGCCTGCACCGTCCCGCTGCCCAACGGTTCGCATCTGGATGCCGAGGTGGTTGGGTTTGACGGCAACCGGCTTTTCCTCATGCCGCAAAGCGACGTCGAGGGCATCGTGCCGGGCTCAAGGGTGTTCCCGGTGGAAGTGATTCCCACCCTGCCCGGCTTGGGCCTGGTGAACCATCCCCGCCGCCGCCCGAGCGACCGCACCCGCCACCTGCCGGTCGGCGACGCCCTGCTGGGCCGCGTGCTCGACAGCGGCGGGCGGCCGCTCGACGGCCTCGGCCCGGTACATACCACTGCCACAGCACCGCTCAACAACCGCGCCGCCAATCCGCTGGCGCGCGCGCCGATCACCGACATCCTCGACGTCGGCGTGCGCGCGATCAACAGCATGCTGACGGTGGGACGCGGCCAGCGCATGGGGCTGTTCGCCGGCTCCGGCGTCGGCAAGAGCGTGCTGCTGGGGATGATGGCGCGGTACACCAGCGCGGACGTGATCGTGGTCGGCCTGATCGGCGAACGCGGCCGCGAGGTCAAGGAATTCATCGAGCAGATTCTCGGCGAGGAAGGCCTGGCGCGCGCTGTCGTGGTGGCCGCGCCCGCCGACACGCCGCCGCTGGTGAGGATGCAGGGCGCGGCCTACGCCACCTCGATCGCCGAGCATTTTCGCGACCAGGGCAAGAACGTGCTGTTGATCATGGATTCGCTCACCCGCTATGCGATGGCGCAGCGCGAAATCGCGCTGGCCATCGGCGAGCCGCCGGCCACCAAGGGCTACCCGCCGTCGGTGTTTGCCAAGCTGCCGGCCCTGGTCGAACGTGCCGGCAACGGCAAGCCGGGCGGCGGCTCGATCACCGCCTTCTACACCGTGCTCACCGAGGGCGACGACCCGCAGGACCCGATTGCCGATGCCGCGCGCGCCATTCTGGATGGCCACATTGTGCTGGATCGGTCCCTGGCCGAAAGCGGCCACTACCCCGCCATCAACATCGAACAGTCGATCAGCCGCGTCATGCAAAGCATCACCGCGCCGGAACACCAGCAACTCGCACGACGCCTGAAAAAGCTGGTTTCACGCTATGAACGCAGCCGCGACCTGATCAACGTCGGCGCCTATGCGGCAGGCACTGACCCGTTGCTAGACGAAGCCATCAAATTGCAGACGGGCATTGAAGCCTTTCTGCAGCAAGACATTTCCGAGCACTCGGACGTCCAGGAAAGTCTGGCCGCGCTCGAAGCCTTGTTCCAATAACCCTCACCAAACGATAGGCACACTGAATGGCCACCCCCTCCGCACTCGATACGCTGATCGAACTTGCGCACAAGGAAACCAACGAGGCCGCCAAGCGGCTGGGGGAAGCACTGCGCGCCGGCGAAGAAGCGGAGCAGAAACTCGACCTGCTGACGCAGTACCGCGATGACTATGCTGCGCGCTGCCAGTCCAATCTGGCCACCGGGATCAGCACGACGCACTTCAACAACTTCCAGGTATTCATGCAAAAGCTCGACCACGCCATCGCCGGCCAGCAGACGGTCGTCAGCGACACCAAACAGCGGATTGCCAAGGCGCGTGCCGCCTGGCAGGCCTGCGAGCAGAAGAAAATGTCGTTCGTCACGCTGGCCGGCCGGGCAAGCAAGGAAAACACGCGCCGCGAGCTGTGGCTCGACCAGAAACAGAACGACGAACACGCCGCCCGGTGCGCGCTGTACAAGCGAAACCCTTCCTGAAACCTGACAGGACACAAGACTGGAAACCATGAACGCGACTCCCATGAATATCAATCCTGCCAATGCTGTTCAGGCGCAGCCCGCCGCCGGCAAGCAACAGGATTCCGCGGCGCCGGACGTGCCGTTCAGCCAAGTCTTGTCCAGCGAGATGGCACAGAACCGGCGCAACAGCAGCGAGACCAAACAAGGCACCAACGCCGATGCCGGTCCAGACGCGGCGTCGCAAGCTGGCCACCCGACAGAATCCGGCGCGAGCGCCACGGCCAAGGCAACGGAAGCCGAGGAAACCGCACGCGATCCGCTTGCCCCGCCCCTGTCCGAGGACGCCATGATCGTTCCGGCGACCTTGCTTGCGCTGGCGATCAACCCGGATCAGCCGAAGCCGGCGCCGGCCGGGACAGACGGTGTTGACGCAGAACAACCGTCCACCCTGTCCGCAAACACCCTGCCCTTCCAGAATGCCGGCAAAGGCCGGATCCCGCTGGCAGCGCAAGCCGGACAACTCGCCGACAATGCGCGCGGCACCCAGAAAACCGATCCCGCCCTGCCTGGCAAAGCCGATTTTCAGGCGGCCACGACGGCTGCCATGGCCACCGCATTTTCGGGTCAACTGGCGGTGGCCCGGCAGCCCGATGCCATGAAGACGGGGGAATTCCAGTCGGACCTCATGAGCAATCCCGCCATACGCCCCGCCTCGCACACAGCGCTTGAAACCCTGCCCACGCTCAATGAAATTGCGTCCCCCAAATTGACCCCCACGGTGGGCACAACGGCCTGGAGCCAGGCCCTGGGTGAAAAAGTCGTGTGGATGGCGGCGGGCGCCCAGCAAACAGCCACGCTCATGCTCAACCCGCCCAATCTGGGGCCGCTGCAGATTGTGCTGAATATTTCGAACGACCAGGCCACGGCCAGCTTCTTCTCGGCCCAGCCCGAAGTTCGCCAGGCGCTGGAGGCCGCCTTCCCCAGACTGCGGGAAATGATGAGCGAGGCCGGCATTGAACTGGGGCAGGCGACGGTGAGCGCAGACACCCCTCGGCAGAACGACACGTCCGACCGCCAGGCACAACGGATCGCGCCGCCGTTTGGCACGGATGATGCCGTCACCGCCGGTCTGCAGACAATTCATGCGCCTGCCCAGCAATCCGGGCGTGGCCTGATCGACACCTTCGCCTGACGGATAGGGCGATCAGCGCCGCCCTGGATCATGACCGTCGCCAATCGTCCCGTCCGCTCCCTCACCCCGACTCTTTGATAAAGCCCATGCCCTCCGGTATTCCGCTTGCGGGCGCGGGGGGCCATGTGGGAGGCCCGCCCCCGGGCCGAGGGGGTGGTCGTCGCAATGCCGCTGTTGTTAGGGTGCGCCGTGCGCACCATCTATTTGAAGGCGGTGCGCGTGGCGCACCCTACAAGGAACGGTGCTGTGGTGGGAGGCTCGCCCTCGGGCCGAAAGCAGGACGAAATCGATAAATCAGCGCTGCCCTAACGCGGACCAGCCGCCTGCATTAAACGATATGCGTCCCTTTTCTCCCTCTTTTCCCGGCATCGAAGGCGCTTGTTTATTTCAATAATGACAAACATCCACACCGCATTGTCCCTACAGAGGAACCGTATTGATGGCCAGACCTGCCGAACCCGCTGTACCTGTCGAACCTGACGAAGCTGCGGAAGCCACCCCTGCCGGGAAGTCGAAAAAAAAGCTGTTCATCATCATCGGACTCCTCGTGGTTCTGCTGGGTGGCGGCGGTGCGGCCGCCTGGTTCTTCACCCGGCAGGACGGTGCCCACAAGGAAGCCGAGGTGAAGCCGCAGAAAGCGCCGGTCTACTTGGCGCTCGAAACGTTCACCGTCAATCTTCAGGACGGCGAGCAGTATCTGCAGATCGACATCACGCTGCAGGTGGCCGATCAGGCTCAGATGGACGCCATCAAACTGCACATGCCGCGCGTCCGCAGCCGCCTGCTGGCCCTGCTCTCCAGCAAGCATGCCGAGGAGCTGATCACTGCGGAAAACAAGAAAAACCTCGCGCAGGAAATCCTGGCGCAAGTGAAGCTGCCGTTCGACCCGAAGGGCAAATCCCAGCAGGTTGACGACGTCCTGTTCACCTCGTTCGTGATTCAGTAAGGGGCTGTAAATGAACAACCTGGACAATTATGGGTGTGCTGGCGGGGCGCGATGCAAGGCGCCTGGCGCGCCGCATGGCCATTCCATGCAAGTGACTGGCAACACCCGAGCGTGCCACGCCAGCGCAGCTAGAATGTTTTTGTTGTTTGTTTACAGGCCCTAAGCCCATGGCCGACAATTTTCTTTCGCAGGATGAAGTCGACGCGCTACTGAAAGGCGTGACCGGCGAAGTCGACGATTCTCCGGCCGAATCGGAAGATCGTTCGGAGGTGCGTTCTTATAACCTGGCCACGCAGGAACGCATCGTGCGCGGCCGGATGCCGACGCTCGAAATCATCAACGAGCGTTTTGCGCGTCTTCTCCGCATCGGCCTCTACAACTTTCTGCGTCGCGGAGTGGAAATTTCGGTCGGCCCGGTGCGGGTCTCGAAATACAGCGAATTCATCCGCAACCTGGTGGTGCCCACCAATCTGAACCTGGTGCAGTTCAAGCCGCTGCGCGGCACGGCGCTGATGATATTCAACCCCGACCTGGTCTTCCTCATAGTCGACAATCTGTTCGGCGGCGACGGCCGTTTCCATACGCGCGTCGAAGGCCGGGACTTCACGCAGACCGAACACCGCATCATCCAGCGCATTCTCAATATCGTTTTCGAGGCCTACTCGAAATCCTGGGAACCGGTATATCCGATCGAGTTCGAGTTCATCCGTTCGGAAATGAACACGCAGTTCGCCAATATCGCCACGCCCAACGAAGTGGTGGTCGCGGTCACCTTTGCCATCGAGCTCGGACAGATCAGCGGCGAAATGCATTTCTGCATGCCGTATTCGATGATCGAACCCATCAAGGATCTGCTGACCAGCAGCTTGCAGGCAGAAAACCTGGAAGTGGACAAGCGCTGGCTCCGCCTGATGCGGCAACAGATCCAGCTGGCGGAAGTCGAGATCGTCGCCGATCTGGGCACGGCAGAGGTCAGCCTGCGCGACATCGTCGACATGAAAGCGGGCGACATCATTCCGCTGAATATTCCACAAACGATCGAAGCCAAGGTGGACGGCGTGCCAGTGATGGAATGCGCCTACGGGAAATTCAACGGCCAATACACCTTGCGCGTCGAGAAATTGCTGTCTAGCAATTCGAGCGATACGAAAACAGGAGATCAACATGTCTGAAGACATCACCCAAACCATCGCCGAAGACGATTGGGCGGCCGCCATGGCCGAACAAGCGGCCCCCGCAGCAGCGAGCCCTGAAATATTCAAGGAGCTGTCCGGAACCACCACATCGGGCGGACTGGCCAAGGATATCGATTTCATTCTCGATATCCCGGTGCTGCTGACGGTGGAGCTGGGACGCACCAAGATTGCGATCAAGAACCTGCTGCAATTGGCGCAGGGATCGGTGGTCGAGCTCGACGGTCTGGCGGGCGAGCCGATGGATGTGCTGGTCAACGGCTGCCTGATCGCGCAAGGCGAAGTGGTGGTGGTGAACGACAAATTCGGCGTGCGCCTGACCGACATCATCACCCCCGCCGAGCGGATCCGGAAACTCAACAAATGAAGCCTGGTAGCCTGACCGCTGCATGGGTGCTGCTGAGCCTGCCGGCACTGGCGCACGCGGCCGAAACCCCGGTCGCCGCTCCGGCCCCCGCTGTCTCCGCCGCCGGCAGTCTGCTACAGGTATTCATCGGCCTGGTGGCCGTGTTGCTGCTGATCGCCGCCACCGCCTGGGTGGCCAAGCGGCTGGGCGTCACCCGCGGCGGCACGTCCAGCCTGCTGCACGTGGTCAGCAGCGCTTCGGTCGGCACACGCGAGCGTGTCGTGGTGGTTGAAGTGGGGGATTCCTGGCTGGTGGTGGGCGTGGCCCCCGGCAGCGTCAATGCGCTGATGACCCTGCCCAAGGGTGAAATCCCGTCAGCGGCCTCGCCCATCCTCAACGCCAGCTTTGCTGCGCGCCTGCAGCACCTCATCCAGAAAACCGCGGTTGACCGCTCATAAGCTCATGGAATTTCACATGAACACTGGCTTTCCGGCCTTCGATCAGATTGACCGGCAGGTGAATCCGCTACGTGCCCGCAGGCACGCCCGGTCGCGCGCCTGCCTTTGTCGCTCGTCGTTGCAGGCCCCGGCCTGCCGCCTCCTCGCTTCGCGGCAGCCACACGCCCAGACGCACCATCGGGCGCGCCCAACCACTGTTTCCAGGATGATCGAAAAGCGCCGTGACAAATAAGCTGCATCCGCGCATAGTCAATTCGTTTTTCATGGTGTTCGCGCTGCTGCCCTCCCTGGCGCTGGCCCAGAGTGCGGGTCTGCCCGCTTTCACCAGCACCCCGGGGGCGGGGGGCGGACAGACTTACACCCTCAGCCTGCAAACCCTGCTGCTGCTCACCTCGCTGTCGTTTTTGCCGGCCGCGCTGCTGATGATGACCAGCTTCACCCGCATCATCATTGTGCTGTCGCTGCTGCGCCATGCACTGGGCACCCAGTCGTCACCGCCCAACCAGGTGCTGATCGGCCTGGCCCTGTTTCTGACGCTGTTCGTGATGGGCCCGACCCTGGATAAAATCTACGTCGAGGCCTACCAGCCGCTGTCGGAAAACCGCATCCAGATGCAGGAAGCGCTGGACAAGGGGGCGGTCCCCCTGCGCGCATTTATGCTGAAGCAGACGCGCGAGACCGATCTCGCCCTGTTCGTGAAAATGTCGGGCTCGACGCCGATGAACTCGGCTGCCGACGTGCCGATGCGCGTGCTGATCCCGGCCTATATCACCAGCGAACTCAAGACCGCTTTCCAGATTGGCTTTGCCGTGTTCATCCCCTTCCTCATCATCGACATGGTCGTCGCCAGCATCCTGATGGCGATGGGGATGATGATGGTGTCGCCCGCCATCGTCTCCCTGCCCTTCAAGATCATCCTGTTCGTGCTGGTCGACGGCTGGAATCTGCTGCTGGGCTCGCTTGCGCAAAGCTTTTACTAACCCGAGCCAACCTGACCGAGACCTCCATGACGCCCGAAAGTGTAATGACCATTGGCCGCACCGCACTGGAAATGACCATCCTGGTGGCGTCTCCTGTTCTGTTGGTCACGCTGGTCGTCGGCCTTGCCGTCAGCGTCTTTCAGGCCGCCACCCAGATCAACGACCCCAGCCTCTCCTTCATTCCCAAGGTGCTCGCGGTGCTCGCCACCTTTGCCCTCGCCGGGCCGTGGATGCTGACGGTGATGACCGATTACATGCGACGGGTATTGACCGGCCTGCCCGGCATCATCGGCTAGCTCCCGTTCGCATTGGAACCGATACTTTGTCGATCGCGCCTTACCCGCGAGGAGTAGGCCGTAGTTGTAAAGACGCTAAAGCGTCAACAACCACGCTCTGCCGTGCTACAGCACTGTCTGCGGCTTGTCTCCGCGTCTCGCCTCCAATGCGAACGGGAATAAGCCCTACCAAAATTTTATGATCAGCCTCACCGATGCCCAGCTCAATGCCTGGCTGATCAATTTCATCTGGCCACTCACCCGCATTCTCGGTCTGATCATGGTGGCGCCGGTATTCGGCCACCGCGCGGTACCCGCGCGCGTCAAGATCGGTCTCGGCATTTTCATCGCCCTGATCATCGCCCCCACCCTGCCGCCGATGCCCGATGTGGGACTGGGGTCCTGGCATGGCCTGTTCATCCTGGTTCAGCAGCTGCTCATCGGCGTGGCGATCGGCTTCATCATGCGCGTCGTGTTTGCTGCAGTCGAAGCCGCGGGCGAAATCGTCGGACTGCAGATGGGCCTGGGGTTTGCGTCCTTCTTCGACCCGCAAAGCGCCGGCCAGACGCTGGTCCTCGCACGGTTTTTCAATATGCTGGCCGCACTGGTGTTCCTGGCGGTGAACGCCCACCTGCTGCTGCTCGGCGTGCTGGTCGACAGTTTTCAAAGCCTACCCATCAGCACCCAGCCGCTCTCGGCTGCAGGGTTCTACAACGTGGCCACCTTCGGCTCCACCGTGTTTGCCGTCGGCCTGCAGCTGGCACTGCCGCTGATCGCCATTCTGCTAATGACCAACCTGTCGCTCGGCATCCTCACGCGTTCCGCGCCCCAGCTCAACATCTTTGCGATCGGCTTCCCCATCACCCTGGGCGTCGGTTTGATTGTGCTGGACCTCACCCTGCCCTACTTCGCCCCCCAGCTTGAACAGTTGATCCAGAATGGGCTCAAGGCCACGACCATGGTGATCCAGACGCTGCGTCCCGGCGGGGCATAAAACACGAAAAAGCAGCGCGGGCTCAAATTGAATGCGACCGAATTCGCGGCGAGGGCACCGGTGCGTGGTTGTTGACGCTTTAGCGGCTTTACAACCACGGCCTACCCCTTGCGGGTGCTCCCACAAAGGGAGGCCCGCCCTCGAGCCAATGCAGCGCAATACCTGTTGATTATTGCGCCCTTGCGCAGACCATGAAACGAAACCGGCCTGCGGTTCAGACAGGCCGGTTCGCGGAGCGGACGGGGGCGTCCGCAGGACGCGCCCGGATTAAAACCCCAGGCTATCGAGCAGGTCGTCCACTTGGCCCTGATCGGCCACCACGTCGCTCTTGCTCGCCGGGTTGATCTGCGGGCCATTGAGGAGGCCGCTGTTGGCTTCGCGCCGCACTTCGGCGGGCGAGTAATCGAGCAGCAGTTGAACCAGTTGCTGCTCCAGGCCATGCGCAAGATCGGTCACCTTGCGGATCACCTGGCCGGTGAGATCCTGAAAATCCTGCGCCATCATGATGTCCAGCAGCTGCTGCTTGGTGGCGCTGGTGTCGTTGCGCATGTCGACCAGGCACTGCATGGTCAGCGTGGCCATGTCACGGTAATTGGCTTCCGAAAAGGGGGCTTTCAAGGCGGCGTGCCAGCCATTCAGGATCTCGTCGGCACCCGCATCGATCCGTTCCTGCAGGGGGATCGCGGTATCGGTGGCATTCAGCACGCGCTGCGCCGCCTTCTCGGTCATGCGCGCCACATAGTTGAGGCGTTCCCGGACATCGGGAATGTCCATCGTCACCTTTTCCAGCACCTTGTCGAAACCCAGCTCGCGCAGGCTGTCGTGCAAGGTGCGGGTGATCTGGCCGACCCGCGCCAGCATCTCGTCGTGTTCGCCTTCCTCGGCATACGACTCCACACGGGCTTCAGCCCGTAGTGGATCGGAGTCCCCTTGTGGGGCACTCACGGCATTGTTCGCGGTGGCGTCCACAGCGGATCTGGCGAATTGCGTATCCACGTCAGACTCCTGTTTTTTCAAGTTTTTCGAATATCTTCGCGAGCTTCTCGTCGAGGGTGGCGGCGGTGAAAGGCTTGACCACATAGCCGCTGGCGCCGGCCTGCGCCGCAGCGATAATGTTTTCCTTTTTGGCTTCGGCAGTCACCATCAGCACCGGCAGCTTGGACAGCGCAGCATCGGCACGAATGTTCTTCAGCATGTCGAGGCCATCCATGTTCGGCATATTCCAGTCGGACACGACGAAGTCGAAGTTGCCCGCGCGCAGCTTGGCCAAGCCGTCGACGCCGTCTTCCGCTTCTTCAACGTTGGAATAACCCAGTTCCTTGAGCAAATTGCGCACGATGCGTCGCATCGTGGAAAAGTCGTCAACAACCAGAAATTTCGTGTTCGGATCGGCCATGCATAACTCCAAAAATGCGGTTTATTTTGCTACTGGAAGAATCGGCAAAGCGGCGTCAAACTTGAGCCGGAAAGCCGCCAGAAAATCGATTCACGCGAAGGTTCAAGCTGGATTCAAACCCGCATCGCGTGGTTGCCATGCGCCGCAAAAAATTGCATCACCCGCCCCGGCAATTCGTGCAGGGGGCCGACATCATGGGTGGCGCCGATGGCGATGGCTTCCTTGGGCATGCCGAAGACCACGCACGAGGCTTCGTCCTGCGCCACGTTGTAGGCGCCGGCCTTTTTCATTTCCAGCATCCCCGCTGCGCCATCCTTGCCCATGCCGGTCAGGATAACGCCGACCGCGTTCTTGCCGGCACTGGCCGCGGCCGAGTTGAACAGGACATCGACGGAGGGGCGGTGGCGGTTTACCGGCGGACCCTGGTCGAGTTTGGTCATGTAGTTGGCGCCGCTGCGCACCAGCAGCAGGTGGGAATGTCCCGGCGCCAGGTAGGCATGGCCCGGCAGCACGCGCTCCCCGCCTTCGGATTCCTTGACGGAAATCTTGCACAGCTTGTCGAGCCGGTTGGCGAACGAGCGCGTGAAACCTTCCGGCATGTGCTGGGTGATCAGGATGCCGGGGCAATCCGATGGCAGCTGGATCAGGAAATCCTTGATCGCTTCGGTCCCCCCGGTGGACGCGCCGATGATGATCAGCTTTTCGCTACTGGTGAGCGGGTTGCGCACGGGCGCCAGTTCGAGTCTGGCTGCCTGTCCCGCTGCGCTGGCGGGATGCGGGCGCGGCTTGATCCTGGCGCGCGCGGCAATGCGGATTTTTTCCGCAATCAAGTCCGTGTATTCGAGCATGCCGCTCTGAATTGAGATCTTCGGCTTGGTCACGAAATCGACAGCGCCGAGTTCCAACGCGCGCATGGTGATTTCCGATCCCCGCTCGGTCAGCGACGACACCATCACCACCGGCATCGGGCGCAGCCGCATCAGCTTTTCGAGAAACTCCAGACCGTCCATTTTCGGCATTTCCACATCTAGCGTCAGGACGTCCGGATTGGTTTGCTTGATCAGGTCGCGAGCCACCAGTGGATCGGGGGCCACGCCTACCACTTCCATATCCGGCTGGCTGTTGATGATCTCCTTCATCACGCCGCGAATCAGCGCCGAGTCATCCACAATCAGGACCTTGATTTTCATCATGCTTGTCATCTTCCGATCAGAACAGATCGACATCTCCGCTCACCGGATTGGCCTTGAGTCGGCTTGCATAATCCTGCTCGCGCTTCACCAGTGTGTAGTTGTTGAGCTGCTTGAGTTTTTTCACCAGAACCTTGCCGGTCTGCGGGAAAAAATACACCTTGCGCGGATGAACATCGTTCAGATCTTCGGCGACGATGCGGATATTCTCGGCGTGCAAATAATCGCGCACGAACTGGGCATTGCGTTCGCCCACATTGATGCTGGTAAAGCCGCGCAGCACATTGCCGCCGCCGAACACTTTGGCTTCCAGGTTCTCGCGCCGCGCCCCCGCCTTGAGAACCTGGTTGATCAGCACTTCCATGGCGTAGGCGCCATAGCGCATCGACGCCGAGGCCGGACTGCCGGCATCGCCTCCGCTGTCCGGCAGCATGAAATGGTTCATGCCGCCGATGCCCGAAACGCGGTCGCGTATGCACGCCGCCACGCATGAGCCCAGCACTGTGACGATCATCATCGGCTTGCTGGTGAAGTAATATTCGCCGGGCAATATCTTGGCGGTTTCGCAGTCGAATGTCCGGTCGTAATAAAGGTTGGTCGCAAGCTGCTCTTCAATAGCAGGGTTCATGCAGGCTTCCTTGCACCCCCATGACGGGGATCCAGCTCGTAGACTGTCTTGCCGCGCAGCTTGAACGCATCGGATGCGTACATGAAGTTCTCGGAGTGTCCGGCGAACAGCAGCCCGTCAGGCTTCATCAGCGGCACAAACCGCGCAAGAATCTGGCTCTGCGTCTGCTTGTCGAAATAGATCATCACATTGCGGCAGAAGATCACATCGAATGCCCCGCTGACCGGCCAGCAGCTGGCCAGCAAATTGAGCGGCTTGAATGTCACCAGCTGACGCAACTCGGGGCGCACCCGCACCAGCCCAGAACGCTCGCCGCGGCCCCGCTGAAAGAAGCGTTTGACGCGATCCTGCGCCATCTTGTCGATCCGTTCGATCGGGTACACCCCGTTTGCCGCTGTCTCGAGCACGTTGGTATCGATATCCGTGGCGATGATGCTGACCGGCGGCGTGAGCGTGCCGAACACCTCACATACCGTCATGGCAATTGAATAGGGCTCTTCCCCGGTCGAACTGGCCGAACACCAGATCGACAGCGGCGCCTTCATGTTCAGCATGTGCTCGGCCAGAAGCGGGAAATGATGCGCCTCGCGGAAAAACGAGGTCAGGTTGGTGGTCAGGGCGTTGGTAAACGCCTCCCACTCATCGCCGTCCCGCCCGTTTTCCAGCCCGTCGAGATATTCCTCGAAGGAACTCAGGCCCTTTGCCCGCAGGCGACGCGCCAGACGACTGTAGACCATCTCCTGCTTGCTTTCGCTCAGCGAGATTCCGGCCTGTTTGTAAATCAGGGCGCGCACGCGGGCGAAGTCGCGTGGCGTGAATTCGAATATCTTGGTGTTGTTCGCTGGGTTCTTCAATGCCGGCTTCATGTCGAAATTAGTTTACTCAATGCCGCATTCTCAACACATACGCCCGTTTCAAATCGAGCCCGCTATGACCGTACCGTACAAACCCCATTTAATTTATAAGCCAGTCGACCCCACGAGAGGATCAACTGGTACAGACCTTCCCCCTGCGCTCACCGGCCAGCCAGCAGCTTCTGGCGTTTGGCGGGGCTGGCTGCTGACGCCTTTGTCCTGGTATCCGTCTTAACGGGCGTCCTTGGCTCGCGGCGAGCGGGAGCCGCTGCCCGTTCCGCTTGCGACAGCTTGAAGGTATCCACCAACTGCGCAAGCTTGCCTGCCTGTTCCTGCAGGCTCTCGGCCGCCGCTGTGGCCTGTTCCACCAGCGCGGCGTTCTGCTGGGTAATCTCGTCCATCTGGCCGACGGCCTGATTGACCTGCTCGATGCCGGCGCTCTGCTCGGAAGATGCGGCGGAGATTTCCGCCATGATATCGGTCACGCGCTTGATGGCATTGACGATCTCCTCCATGGTGCTGCCGGCCTCGGCCACCAGTTTGGAGCCGTTCTCCACCTTGTCCACGGAGTCGCCGATCAGGGTTTTGATTTCCTTGGCGGCGGCGGCGGAGCGCTGGGCCAGATTGCGCACTTCGGCGGCCACCACGGCAAATCCACGCCCCTGCTCTCCGGCACGGGCGGCTTCCACCGCGGCGTTCAGGGCCAGGATGTTGGTCTGGAAGGCGATGCCATCGATCACCGAAATGATGTCCACGATCTTGCGCGAGGATTCGTTGATGGAGGACATGGTGTGTACTACCTGGCCGACCACGGCGCCGCCCTTGCCGGCTACGTTGGAAGCACCGATGGCCAGTTGGTTGGCCTGTTTGGCATTGTCCGCGTTCTGCTTCACGGTGGAAGTCAGTTCTTCCATGCTGGAAGCGGTCTCTTCCAGGCTGGAAGCCTGTTGCTCGGTACGCTGCGACAAATCATTATTGCCAGCGGCAATTTCCTTGGAAGCGGTGTTGATGGCGTCCACCGATTCCTTGAT
>JAUXVT010000004.1 GCA_030680405.1 Thiobacillus sp.
GCCGCTGGAATCGACGAAGTGGATTTCCAGATTCTGCGGATCGGCTATTTCGCTCTGATCGAAGCCGGGTGCAGGAAAGCCTGCCAGCGAATCGAGCGCACGGCCCTGCAGCAGTTCGGTCAGTGCGCGTTCCAGTGCAACCTCAAAACGCGGGTGTGCGCCGAAGCTGGCGAAGCAGCCCTGATCGTGTGGGTGCAGCAAGGTGACGTTCATCACCGGATACTGGCCGCCGAGCGAGGCATCTTTCACCAGGATGCCGAAGCCGGCCTCACGCAGGCCGCGAATGCCGGCAGCAATGTGCGGATAGCGGTTGATCACGGCTTCGGGGACGTCGGGCAGGCAAAGGCCTTCTTCGATGATGCGGAATTTGATGTGGCGCTCGAAGATTTCGGCCAGCGCCTGGGTGCGTGCCTCCTTCAGCGTGTTGCCGGCCGACATGCCGATGCTTACGTAGAGGTTGCCGATGAGGTTGACCGGGAAATACACCGTTTCGCCATCGCGCAGACGCTGGTAGGGAATGGCGCAAATGCCGCGCGCGGCGTTGCCGGAATTCAGATCGATCAGCTGGTCGGCGCGCACGCCGTCGTCCGGGTTGTACAGGGCGTGCAGCTCGGGCGTGAGGAGTTCTTCCGGCCAGGCGTCGCCCTCCGGTGCGAACCAGCGCTCGTCGGGCGTGTGGGTGTATTCCCGTTCGGCCAGGGTTTCGCCCAGATAAAAATGGGTCCAGAAATAGTTGGTCGACAGCCGCTCGAAATACTCGCCCAGCGCGCTCGCCCGCGCGGCAAGTTCCGAGGCGCCCTTGCCGTTGGTGAACAGCAGCGGGCAATCGCGGTCGCGGATATGCACCGACCAGACGCCCTCCACGGGATTGAGCCAGGAGCGCTCCTCGGTGTGAAAATCCAGCGCTTCGAGCTTGGATTGCAAGGTGCGGATCGACGCTTCGAGCGAGGCGTCCTTGCCGGGGATGAAACTTTCGGTGGTGGCGTGCATGGGGTGACTCTTTTTTGAACAGCCAACAGCATAATCGATGCGTCAAGTACGGCGTAAAATGACTAGTGTCGATCCCATCACCGAGGTGGCTGCAATTTGCGATTCCTGCCCCATGTCTAAACGTGTCCCCTTGCTTTTGTTGTTGCCTTGGCTTGTGTTTGCAGGCCCGGTGGCGGCTGCCGCCCAGACCTTTGGCCTGGACGGCGATCAGGCGGCGCTTGCTGCCCGTCCGCAGGCCGAGTGGGTGCGGCAGGCGCAGGCGCTGGAAAAACGCGCCGACTGGGCGGGCCTGCTGGCGTGGGGGCAGGCCTGGGCGCGCGCCGATGCGAAGAATCCGCTGGCCTGGTTCGTACAGGGACGCGCGCTGGGTGAGCAGGGGCGGTTTGCCGACGCGATTGCGGCGTATCGGCAGAATGTGCGCCTGGCGCCCGGCGACGTGTTTGCCCGCAACAATCTGGGCAACGCCTACCGCGACAGCGGGCGCCCGCGCGAGGCGATGCTGGCGTATCGCGCGGCGGTGGAAATCGACCCCGACTATATTCAGGCCTGGCACAACTTGGGGCTGATGTTTTATCTGACCAAAGGGCAGGCGGGGGTGACGCAGGCGCTGCAAAAGTTGCAGGCCAGCGACTCGGCACTGGCCGACGTTTGGCGCGCGCTGGCGGTCGAATATTCGATCACGGGTGATATGCGTGTGGCGCGCGAGGCGGTACGGGTGCTGCGCGGTTTGAGCGAAGCCGAACGCGCGCGCATGTTTGGCATCCTGTTTGCCGAGGGCTGATTTTCACCCCGAGCCTTGCTCGAATTCCGCCACCGCCTGCCGCAACCGGCTGGCTTCCTGCTCCGGACGCATCAGCCCACGACGCTGGCGGGCGTGGCTGAGCAGGTCGGCATAAAAATCGGGGTTGTTCTCGGCCATCGACAGCAGCCTGGCCAGCCGTCGTTCGTTGCCCACCGGAAAATAGCCGGGGTAGTCCTCGCCCAGCATGCCGATGTTGCCCGGCATGTGCGAGGCCAGCACCGGCACGTCGGCTGCCAGCGCCTCGCAGATCACGTTGGCGCCGCCTTCCATCACCGAGCTGATGACCATGAGGTGTGCGCGCGACAGGCGCTTTAGCACCGTCTTGTGCGGTACCTCGCCGGCCCAGTGCCAGCGCGGCAGCTTGTTTTGCGCCAGTTCTGCCGTTTCGGCCATGTCCTCGCTTAAGGCGCTGCCCAGATGCGTCACCTGGATTTGCGAATGTTCGGGCAGATAGGCCGTCGCCAGCGCCGCCCGGAAGGGGTCTTTTTCCGCGCGCAGGTGGCCGATCACCAGCACCTCGAAAGTATGGGGAGGCGGGGGCAGGCGGGCAATGTCGGGCGACGATTGATAGATCACCCGCGTCCTGGAAATCAGATGCGCGGGCAATTCGTCGACGCCGCGCTCCTGCAGCACGATAAGGCGGTGCGCGAGCTCCAGCGCCTGCTGGGCGTCGCGGTCCTGGTGGATGTCGCGATACAGGTCGGTGCCGGTCAACGCCAGCAACAGCGGACGGCTCGGAAAGCGTTCTGCAAAGGCGCGGATCGAGGCAAAGCTGCGCCGCGCATGCAGCGCCAGCATCAGGTCGGCGTCGCGGCCATCCCATTCCACCTGCGTCCGCACCGTGTGCCCCGCTTCGCGCAGAAAGCGCGCCCAGCGCGCGGCCGTGTGCCAGTTGCCGTTGCGATGTTCGCGGCCGTAGGGTGTGATTAGGGCGATGCGCATGGGGTAAGTTTACGCCGGGCAGATTGAATCGCGGATAATTCGCCCATGACTGAAACGCCCATTACCTCGCGCGACAACCCCATCTTCAAGCGGCTGAAGAAGCTCGCCGAGTCGGCCCGCTCGCGGCGCGAAGCGCAGATGACCCTGCTCGATGGCGAGCATCTGCTGGCCGCCTATCTGGAGGCAGGCGGCCAGCCGCACACGCTGGTGCGCGCGGCTTCGTTCGATGCCGGCAAACTCGCCCATCTGGCCGCGCGTTGCAGCCAGGCCAAAGCCATCGTCCTGCCCGATGCGCTGTTCGCCGAACTCGCGCCCGTCGCCACGCCCACCGGCATGCTCGCCGAGGCCGCCTGGCTCATCCCGCCTGCCATCGACGCCATCCCGCTGGTCATCGTGCTGGAAGACATCCAGGACCCCGGCAACCTCGGCGCCATGCTGCGCGCCGGCGCAGCAGCGGGCGCCACGCTGGTGGTGCTGTCGAAAGGCTGCCACGACCCGTGGTCGCCCAAGGCATTGCGCGGCGGGCAGGGCGCGCAGTTCGTGCTGCCAATGCAGCAGGGCGCCGATCTGGTGGCGTGGCTGAATGGATTTTCCGGCCGGAGCATTGCGCTCGCCCTGGCCGAGGACAGTGATTTCTATGCACTCGACCTCGGCGGCCCGATTGCCCTCATCGCCGGCAACGAGGGCGCGGGCTTGTCCGCAGCCGTGTGCGGCGCGGCGACGCTGAGAGCGCACATCCCAATGGCGGGCAGGATCGAGTCGTTGAATGCGTCAGCAGCGCTGGCGGTGGCGGTGTTCGAGGCGGTGCGGCAGCGCAGGGGGTAGGTTACCGCGCTGCCCCGGCGTGCTTCTCGGGTGTGGCCAAATTCCTGCAGCCAGTCGCGACCCAGCAGCGCGATGACCTGCTCGGCAGGTACCGGCCGGCTGATGAAATAGCCCTGCACAATCTTACAGCCGAGTTTGCGCAGCGATTCGAGTTGCCCCCGGGTCTCCACTCCTTCGGCGACGGCGCCGAGATTCAGTCCCTTGCACAGGGCGAGAATCGAACTGATGAGGGCTTCGTTGGCCGAGGCGTTCGGCAGGTCCTTGACGAAAAAGCGGTCGATTTTCAGGACGTCGAGCGGGAAGCGCTTCAGGTGGGCCAATGACGAATAGCCGGTGCCGAAGTCGTCGATGGACACGGCAACGCCCAAGGCCTTCAAGGCCAGTATCCTGACCACGGCCGCGTCGACGTCTTCCATGAAGATGCCTTCGGTCAGTTCGAGCTGCAGGGATTGCGGCGGCAGGCCGGATTGCGCCAGTGCATCGCGAACGTTGTCGAACAGGGTTTCGTGCCAGAACTCCTTGCTGGAGACATTGACGGCAACGTCCAGATCGGTGAATCCGGCGGCATGCCAGTTTGCGGTTTGATGGCAGGCCGCCAGCAGAAGCGACCGTCCGACACTGACGATCCCGCCGGTTTCTTCCAGCATGCTGAGGAACAGTGCCGGGTTGAGCAGACCCTTGTCCGGCTTGTTCCAGCGAAGCAGCGCCTCGACACCCTCAATGCGCCCGGTTTCTAGGTTGAGCTGAGGCTGGTAATGGAATACAAACTCGTTCCGCTCCAGCGCATAGTGCAATTCGGTTTCCAACTGCAGCCTTTCCTCCGCCATCGCGTTCATTGCCGCGTCATAGAGTTGGAAGCGGTTCCTGCCGCTGCCTTTGGCGGTGTACATCGCCGTGTCCGCATTCTTCAGTAGGCTGCCAGCGTTGATGCCGTCATTCGGGTAGACGCTGACGCCGATACTGCAGCTGGAGAAAATTTCGCGCCCGGCAATCCGGTAGGGTTCGCTCACCACTGCGAGGGTTTTTTCCACGACCTGAAGAATCTGTGTGATCTTGACGGCATCGAGGATCACGACGAATTCGTCGCCGCCCAGTCGCGCCACGATGTCTTCGGCGCGCGTCACCGCCTGCAGGCGCTTGGCCACCTCGCAAATGAGCAGGTCGCCGCTGGCGTGCCCGAGGGTGTCGTTGACGCGCTTGAAGCGGTCGAGGTCGATGAACATCACGCCGACCAGTGTTTCACGCCGCTGGGCGCGGATCAGCGATTGCTCCAGGCGATCCATGAACAGCATGCGGTTGGGCAGGCCGGTCAGGGTATCGTGCGTGGCGAGGCGCTCGCGTTCCCGGCTCACGCGATTGGTGTAATACATGACAACCCCGGCGACGAAGACGCTCAGCAGCAGGGCGATCCCGGATAACAGATACATCCAGAAACGCGCCACCCTGTGGGCTTCGTGCGCCTTGTGGCTGGCTTCCAACGCAACCTGCTGGGCTCCGGCGTCCAGTTGCGACAACACGGCCATCACGTTGTTCTGCGCCGGGATGGCTTTTCCGATAACCAGGTCTTCCGCTTCCTGATTGAGGTCGGCGCTGATCAGGTCGATGACCTGCTCCTGGATCGGCTGGGCGAAACTGATCAACTGCTGCTGCAGGGTGATCAGTTCGTGCTCCCGCTCATTCAGGGGCAGATCCAGCAGTGCCAGCCGCGCCGTGACAAACTCCGAGCCCTTCTGGTTGAACTGCATCAGCAATTCGTCACGCTCGAACGGGTCCTCGATCTTGGTGAGCATGAACATGATCAGGGTTCGCTCACGTGCGGAAACCACCATTGCCTTGGTGTAATTCTGCTTGCTCATGTGTACGTCGACCACGGTATCGAGGTTGCGCGTGGTCACGCCCAGTTGCTGCAGGCCGATGGCGGTGACGAACAGAATCAGCAGCAACTGGATGACAAAGCCGACGAGCAGCATGCGCCGCCAGGCTGTGGGGCTGGCGGGACGCCTCGCCGCCTTGGCTGGGGTGGCGTCAGTGTTGACGTGCATGCTGACTGCTCAAACTAGGGCTTTCCTGACTGAATGCCCGGCATGTGCGGTCACTGAATCGCCCGCACATGCGCTGCGGCACCCCCCGAGCCGGTGGGCGGCACTGCGGGAAATCAAACGGGGGCACAACGGTGACATCACAACGCGTGACCCGGTGCGTGGTAAGGAACTAGACATCTGAAACTCCTGGTACTTGAGCGTGGGGTGGGATTCGAACCACAGCCAAATCGACGCCTAGATGTCTGCTTAATCGGGCGGAAAGCGGAAAACTTGAGGGCGGGCAGGCTGCGTGGCGCAGGTTCAGGGATGCCGCAGGCGCGCCGCGATTTCCTCCACCGACATGCGGGTAGTGTCGAGGACGGCAAGGGCATGGCGTGCGAACAGCCGCTCGGCGGCGGCGAGTTCGTCGCGGCATTGTTGCAGGCTGGCGTAGCGGCTGTCGGGGTAGCGCGCCTGGCGGATGGTGGCGAGGCGTTCCGCCGACAGGGTCAAGGCGCGCAACTGGGGCAGGTGGGCGAGCAGGACGCCGGGCAGGCTGTGATGCGCAAGGTCGTCCGGCGTGAGCGGATAATTGGCAACGCGCAGACCGTATTGCAGGGCAAGGTAGAGCGCGCTGGGAGTTTTGCCGACGCGCGAGACCCCGACCAGGATCAGGTCGGCCTGATCGAGCCGCTGCGGCTGCAGGCCATCGTCCAGTGCCAGGCTGAAATTCACCGCGTCCATGCGCGATTCGTAGTTGTTCGTCATGCCGTGGGTGCGGCCGCCGCTGGGGGTGGCGGCCTGCCCCAGCGCGGTTTCCACGGCGGGGGCGATGAGTTCGAAGACATCGAATAGACGGGCGCAACTCTCACGCAGGACGGCGCGCAGGGCAGGATCGGTCAAGGTGGAAAACACCAGTGCGCCGGGTGTGGCGGCAATCCGTGCGGCGGCGGCCTGCGCTTTCTCCGGGCTGTCGACGAAAGGGAGCACTATCAGACTAAACTCAAGTGCAGGAAACTGCGACAGCACGCTCTTCGCCACCGCTTCGACGGTGACGCCGGTGTGATCGGACACGCAGAAAACATAATGGCTTTTCATGGAGTGATTATGCAAGTATCGGCTGACTGCATTGTGTCACTGGACAGCCTGTCGATGGCGGACGTACCGCGCGTGGGCGGCAAGAACGCCTCGCTGGGGGAGATGATCGCCAATCTGTCCGGCGCGGGGGTCAAGGTGCCGGGCGGATTCGCCACCACGGCGCAGGCGTTCTGGGATTTTCTCGATCAAAACGACTTGCGTGCGCGCATTCACAATCGCCTGGCGGCGCTCGACGTGGCGGATGTCACCGCGCTCGCCACCGCGGGTGCAGAGATTCGTGCCTGGGTCGAAGCCGCCGCCCTGCCGTCCGCGCTGGAGCAGGGGTTGCGCGTGGCGTATCGAGCGCTCGGCAGCGAGGTGTCGGTCGCGGTGCGCTCGTCGGCCACTGCCGAGGACCTGCCCGACGCCTCATTTGCCGGGCAGCAGGAAACCTACCTGCACGTGCGCGGCGAGGACGCATTGCTGCTGAACGTGAAAAAGGTCTTCGCCTCGCTATACAACGACCGCGCCATTGCCTACCGCGTGCATCACGGCTTTGCGCATGCCGATGTGGCGCTGTCGGCCGGGGTGCAGCGCATGGTGCGCTCCGACATTGCGTGTTCCGGCGTGCTGTTCACCCTCGATACCGAGTCCGGATTCCGCGACGTGGTATTCATCACCGCCGCCTATGGCCTGGGCGAAACTGTGGTGCAGGGATCGGTCAATCCGGACGAGTTCTACGTCCACAAGCCGATGCTGGCGCAGGGTTTCCCCGCGGTGGTGCGGCGCGAGCTGGGCGAAAAAGCCATCCGCATGGTGTGGCGCGACGGCGCGACGGTAATCGAGGACACGCCGCTTGCGCTGCGGCAGCAGTTTGCGCTGACCGACCCCGAGGTGCTCGAGCTGGCGCGCCAGGCGGTCACGATCGAAACGCACTATGGCCGTCCGATGGACGTCGAGTGGGCGAAGGACGGCGAAACCGGCGAGCTCTTCATCGTGCAGGCGCGTCCGGAGACAGTGATGGCGCGTGACAGCAGCGGCGTCAAGCGCTACGTGCTGAAGGAGACCGGCAAGGTGCGCATCAGCGGCCGCGCCATCGGCCAGAAAATCGGCGCCGGCGAGGTGCGTTTGATCGCCAGCCCGGCCGAGATGGACCGGGTGCAGCCGGGCGACATCCTGGTCACCGACATGACCGACCCCGACTGGGAACCGGTGATGAAGCGCGCCGCGGCGATTGTCACCAACCGCGGCGGGCGCACCTGCCACGCCGCCATCGTGGCGCGCGAGCTGGGCATCCCCGCCGTAGTCGGCACGGGCGAGGCGACGACGGTGTTGCAGGACGGCGAGGCGGTGACGGTGTCGTGCGCCGAGGGCGACGCCGGCAACGTGTACGCGGGCAGGCTGGCGTTCGAGGTGGAGACGCTGGCCAGCATCGCGCTGCCCGAGCCGCCGGTGAAGCTGATGATGAACGTCGGCAATCCCGAACGCGCCTTCGAGTTCGCGCAGATTCCCAATCACGGCATCGGCCTGGCGCGGCTGGAGTTCATCATCGCGCGCATGATCGGCGTGCACCCGCTGGCGCTGCTCGAATACGCCAGCCAGTCGCAGATCCTGCGCGACGAGATCGACCGGCGCTCGGCGGGCTACGCCGACCCCGTGTCGTTTTATGTGGACAAGCTGGCCGAGGGCATCGCCACGCTGGCGGCCGCGTTCTGGCCGCAGCCGGTGATCGTGCGCTTGTCCGATTTCAAGTCCAACGAATACGCCAACCTCGTGGGCGGCGAACGCTACGAGCCGAAAGAGGAAAATCCCATGCTGGGGCTGCGCGGCGCGGCGCGTTACGTGTCGGCGCTGTTCCGCCCGGCGTTCGAACTGGAATGCCGGGCGCTGAAAAAGGTGCGCGAGACGATGGGGTTCGGCAACGTCGAAGTGATGATCCCCTTCGTGCGCACGGTGGACGAATGCGCGGCGGTGGTCGACCTGCTTGCGGCCAATGGCCTGCGGCGCGGCGAGCATGGCCTGCGGCTGATCATGATGTGCGAGATTCCCTCCAACGTGCTGTTGGCCGACGATTTCCTGCAGCATGTCGACGGCTTTTCCATCGGCAGCAACGACCTCACCCAGCTGACGCTGGGCATCGACCGCGATTCCGGGCTGGTGGCCGAAGGCTTCGACGAGCGCAACCCAGCGGTGAAAAAGCTGCTGGCCGAGGCCATCGCCGCCTGCAAGAAACACGGCAAATACATCGGCATCTGCGGCCAGGGGCCGTCCGATCACCCCGATCTGGCCGACTGGCTGGTGGCACAGGGGATAGAGTCCTTGTCGTTGAATCCGGACACGGTGGTGGCGACTTGGCAGCGCCTGACTGCCTAGCGCCCGTTCTTGGGCGGGCAGCTTGCTCCTCTATGCTCATCACAGGATCGCACTGCTTCTGAGTCATGCGCCACCCATGCGCTGCCGCGCAAGACCGATGTGCCTTCATGCCGATCAAGAGCGGGAAAAACAAGCGCATCACCTGCCATGAACGGCCGCCATGATGGGCAAGGAAAAGATCCAAGAAAGTCGCCACCCCATGCTCAAAAGCCATTGAAGTTCCGGGAGTGGCATTGAGTAACAACAAAGTTCAATAAAATATTTTTCATATTTTATTGAACTTTTTCGAGGAATATTTTCACCCTGTGTATATGATGGATACATAACCTGTCATCTGGTATTTAAGGATCCAGATAGATGGTTAATAAATACATGAATACATTGGGGGAGAGCGGCAGGTAGGTTTCCCCTCGGTTTTTGTAGTGGCTTTGATTGCCGTAAACACCGCAAATAAGGGGGGGACCCATATGAAAAGCATTAACATTTATGCATTGCGGCTGGCCGCGATGGTGTTGGCAGTTGGCCTTGGCTTCAGTATGTCCGCCAGTGCCGAGGAGGCGTCGGGTACACCCTCAAACAAATTGGGTCCGGCAGACACGGTTCTGCGAGGTGATGCCAAGTGCACAGGCTGCCACGACAACTCCGACAACCCTCCGCCAACCATGCTCGGATTGCACCCGGAGGTACTGGCCATCGGCAAGACCAAGCATGGCGTGGTGGGTGACACGCGGACGCCCACCTGCTCCAGCTGCCACGGCGAGAGCACCTCTCACATGAAGAAACCGGAGGCGGGCGGCAAACGGGCTTCTCCGGATCGCGTCTTCGGCAAGCACACCTCGAACACAGCGGGGGAACGCAGTGGCGCTTGCCTCACTTGTCACAAAGGGAGCGGGCGCACCCATTGGGCGGGCAGCCAACACCCCAGCAACGACGTGGCCTGTAGCTCTTGTCACAAGATTCACGCTGAGCACGACACGGTGCGCGACAAGAAGACGCAACCCCAAGTCTGCTTCACTTGCCACAAGGATCAGCGCGCGGATAGCAAAAAAATATCGCACCACGCAATCGGTGAAGGCAAGGTGGCCTGTTCCGACTGCCACAACCCGCATGGCTCGGCCGGTCCCAAGTTGCTCAAGAAGAACAGCGTCAACGAAACCTGCTTCACTTGCCACGCCGAAAAACGCGGTCCCTTCCTGTGGGAGCATCAGCCGGTGACCGAGGATTGCACCAACTGCCATACGCCGCACGGTTCCAACATCACGCCGCTGCTGAAATCACGTGCCCCCTTCCTGTGTTCGGAGTGCCACGACGGTCCCCACAACAGCAAGGTTCCCGCTGCAGGAAATGCCGCAGGCTTTCAAGGCGGGCTAACCGCAGTGCCGAGCGAGAACTATACGGGCCGAGCCTGCCAGAATTGCCATTCCATGGTTCACGGTTCGAACCATCCTGCCGGCGCCCTGTTGCATCGCTAACCTGAAAATCGGGAGATAGTCATGAAAATTCATAACAGAAAAATGCAGGTTAGCGTGCTGGGCCTTGCCGTACAATGTGCCTTGGCCGCGATGTTCGCGCTGCCCATGATGGCCCAAGCAGCAGACGCAACCGAAGCCGATGACGCCAACATGAGGCGCCCCTCCAACTATGTCGAGGTCGGCGCAGGGTATGTGTCGGAGGATTCTGCCAAGTTCGGCGAATACAACGGCCTGAATGATTCCGGTCCCTACCTCATCGGAAATTTCAGCGTGCGTGGCGGCGATAGTTACGAGGGCGGAGACGGGACCCTGCGCTGGGGCATCACCGGAACTGACCTCGGCACCACCTCCCGCGAACTTGGCGCAACAGTGGGCCACCAGGGCCAGTGGCACCTGAACATCGGCTACGACGAGTTACGCCACAACATTTCGGATACCTACCAGACCCCGCAGCAGGGGAGCATGGGGGGGAACACTTTCACTTTCCCGGCAGATTTCGGCACGATTAACGGGCAATCCAACCCCAGCGCACGCGTCCTGAACGCGACCCAGTTGGGCGCTTTCCATACAACAGATGTCCACACCGACCGCAAGAACACGTCCTTCGGTGCCGGCTACATCTTCAGCCCGAAATTAAGCCTCAAGTTTGATTACAACCACCTTGACCAGGACGGCGCCAAGCTGCTTGGCGTCGGGGCGCTGGGGGCACCAGCGACTACGGGCACCTGGCGTGCCGAAGCCGTTAATATCATCATGAATCCGACCAATTACAAAACGGATACTTTCAATCTGGCCTTGAACTGGGTCGGCGACAAGGGCCATCTGACGGGCAGCTACTTTGGCTCGATCTTCCGCGACGGCTATGACAGCGTGAGCGCGCAGAATGCCATGTTGAGTAACACCAGCACCGCCGCTCCGGGTTTGTATCAAACAAACACGATGAGCACGGCCCCGGACAACAGTCTGCACCAGCTCAACCTGACTGGTGGCTATGCCTTCTCGTCGGCCACGAAACTGAGCGGGGGCTTGTCCTACGGCCGCAATACACAGGACAACAGTTACCTGAGCGGGATGCCTGAAATCTTTAGTGCACCTCGATCGTCGCTTGATGGCAAAGTGATTACCACGCATGCCGATTTGAAGCTGACTCACCAGGCGACCCAGGATCTGGCGCTGAGCGCCGGGTTGAAATATAACGAGCGCGAAAACAAGTCGCCGTCCAATATGTACCAGTTCTGGGCAATCAACGGTGTCAGCACCAACCTTGCCAATGTGGATTACGCAGCGAATGCCCCCTATAGCAATAGAAAGACGCAGTTCGAACTGGCCGGGGATTATCGGCTGAGCAAGGGGCAGAATGTACGGCTGGCCTATGAGCACGAGAGCATCAAGCGCTGGTGCGACAATTATGCAATCGCTGGCGCCAACTGCCTGGTCAATCCTGGCAACGACGAGGACAAGCTGGGTGTGACCTACCGGCTGAAAGCGCTTGATAACGTCAATTTCAATGCTGGCTATACTTTCTCCAAGCGCGGCGCGGACTTTGAAGGTAACGCCATTACACCGCTCGCCGGCCTTAATACTCCCAATCCAGATGATGTTAACGCCCTGAACTATCCGGGATACATCGCCTATCCCTATGCCAAGCGCGACCAGCACCTGGTGAAAGCCGGCGTCAACTGGCAGGCTTCTGAAAAATTGGATCTGGGCCTGAATGGCCGCTATGCGCGTGACGATTACAACGCGACGCTGGGCGTGCAGGACGGGCATACCGCAAGCGTCAATCTGGATGCCACGTATGCCTACTCTGAAAATGGTAGCGTTTCTGCGTATGCGAGTTGGATGAACCGCGAGAGGAACCTTAAAGCCGGCGCTGCCGGAGCTGGCGCTGTTAATGAGGCTACCAGTTATGCCCTCTTGGTGGCGCCTGCCAATATCTGGACCAACCAACTTGAGGAAGATGGTAACGCCATCGGCCTGAACACCAAGCACAAACTGATGGGAGGCAAACTGGAAATTGTCGGTGATGTGTCGTACTCGCTGGACAAGTCACACTATTCGACGCAGGTTCCGTATGTCGCCAACTGTGGCACCCCCGCAGTACTTACTTGCGGCAGTACGCCGGATATCAAGAACGAGTTGATCACGCTGAAACTCACCGGCACCTATGCGCTCGACAAGAGTGCCAAGGTGGGAGTGGGATACCTCTACCAACAGTTGAATAGCAACGACTATTACTACAATGCTTATCAGTATGGTTACACGCCGAACCGCGTGATGCCGACCAACGAGCAGGCGCCGAGCTACGAAGTCCATGTTGTCGCTGTAAGTTACATCTACAACTTCAAATAATTTCGATTGCATGCCGTGAAAACATGGGGGGCAAAGTTTTTGCCCCCAATTTTTTACATTCTGATGAGAAGCAAAAACGACAGCGGAAACGACCCACGGACCATCAAGGAAAAATTGATTTCTTGGCTTGAACAAGGAATCCTATGCAGATGGCGTGTAGTATTTGTAACGAGTCAACAACAATCAAGAGGGGGCCAGCTATGCGTTACCGTGTCGTATATGGAGTGATTTTGGCGGGCCTGATGTGCTCGGCCCATGCCGCGGACAAGATCGAGGAAGTGGCCGAAACCTGCAGCGGCTGCCACGGCGCCAATGGCGTTTCGGAAAACGCGAACATCCCCTCCATCGGCGGCCAGCCCGAGTCATACCTCAAGAAAATTTTGCTGGAATGGAAGTCCGGGGTGCGCCATTCCGAGACCATGGAAAGCCTGATTAAGGAATATTCAATTGAGCAGATAGGTGCGCTGGCGGCGTACTACGCCAAGAAGCCCTGGACGCCCGTGGCGCAAAAGACCGACGCCAACCTGGTGAAGCTTGGCGAGGATGCGACCAGGGGCTGCGCCGGCTGCCATGGCGACACAGGCGTCGCCAACGATGTCGAGACGCCGAATCTCAACGGCCAATGGGCCGAATATCTGGAAATGGATATGCTGAAGTTTCGCAAAGGCAGCATGACGGTGTCCAATCCGAAAATGCTCAAGGCCCTCAAGAAACTGAGTACCGAAGAACTCAAGGCCGCCGCCGCGTTTTTCGCCAGCCAGGGGAAATAAGAAGATCGGCATCAGCCATTTTCCCGGTCTGGATGTCCTCTGGGTTCTTGCTGTCGCCAAGTATCCGAAGATGATGTCGCCGACGCCGAACGGAAAATAATATCCTGCAGAGACCCGGGGGAATCGGTGCAAGCCGCATTCCCCTTTTTTTTTGTATGCTGTGGAAGTGGTTTGGCCGCCTCGCAGTGAGGTTAATCTGCCTGGTTACGCGGACATGAGTGTTAAATGTCGCAGTTTCAGATAAGCTCCACGTTGATGTTTCACGATTGATGACGCCAAGTATGCTTTCTGTCCATGAGCTGGCCTGCGAACGCGGCGAGCGTCTGTTGTTCAAGAATCTGGGTTTCGAGTTGGGGAATGGCGAGGCTTTATTGGTGCGGGGGGGCAATGGTCGCGGCAAGACCAGTCTGTTGCGTATCCTCTGCGGCCTGTCTGTGCCTGCCACCGGCGTTGTGCGCTGGCGTGGCGAATCCATAAGCAAGGCACACGAGCAATATGGCCGGGAAATGGCCTACATCGGCCATGCCAACGGCATCAAGGACGATCTCACGCCTATGGAGAACCTGCGGATCGCGGCCGCGCTGGGCGGTCGCGTACTGGATGACGCGACCGCCACGGCCGCGCTGTGTCAGGTGGGCCTGTCACGTTGCGTGGATTTGCCCGCTCGCGTGTTGTCCTTTGGCCAGCGCCGGCGCGTTGCGCTGGCAGGACTGATGACGGCTGGCGCGCTGCTGTGGATTCTCGACGAACCCCTGACCGGTCTCGACGTCGATGGGGTCGCGATGGTCGAGTGGATGATCCACGATCACGTCTTGGCCGGTGGCTTGGCGATCATGACCACCCATCAAATGCTGATGCTTGACGGCTTGACGCCCAAAACTCTGTCGGTCGGGGACTGAGCGTGGTTGTTGACGCTTTAGCGGCTTTACTGCATGAATGTTGCCGCTTTAGCAGCTTTAGAGCGTGGTTGTTGCCGATTCATCGGCTTTACAACCATGGCCTCCTCCTTGCGGGGACAACCACGGCCTCCTCCTCGCGGGGACAGCCACGGCCTACCCCTTGCGGGTGGAGCGTGCGTGCGCATGAATTTCGATGCTGAAATTCCTGTTCACCGTCATTCGCCGCGATGTGTTGCTGGCAGCGCGGCGACGCGGCGACTGGCTGACCGCGCAATTCTTCTTTGTCATGGTGGTAAGCATGTTTCCGCTCGGCGTCGGGCCGGAGCCGGGTATGCTGCGGACCATTGGCCCCGGGGTCGTATGGGTGGCGGCGTTGCTGGCCTCGCTGCTGTCGCTGGGCCGTCTGTTCGCCGACGATTATCGCGACGGCACCCTGGAACAAATGCTGCTGTCGCCTTATCCCAACACCCTGCTGGCCTTGGGAAAGGCGATCGCGCACTGGATCATCAACGGGATTCCGCTGCTGGTTATTGCGCCGGTGCTGGGGATTCAATTCAATTTGCCGGCCGAGGCACTGTGGATTCTCGTCCTGTCGCTGGCCATCGGGACGCCGATCCTGTCCCTGCTTGGCAGCATCGGCGCCGCATTGACACTGGGCTTGCGTGGCGGCGGCGCGCTGGTCACCTTGCTGATCCTGCCGCTTTACGTGCCCGCTTTGATCTTCGGTGCGGGCGCGGTGGAGGGCGTGCTCTCCGGCACCGGTTCGGAAGCGCATCTTTCACTGCTCGGGGCGTTTTTGATGATGTCGCTGTTGCTGGCACCCTGGGTGAGCGCAATGGCACTTAAAGTTTCTGTGGAGTAGGCATTTGAATTTGTACCACTACGCTTCGCCATCGACCTTTTATCCCCTGGCCGGGAAACTGGTCCCGTGGTTTGCGGCCCTGGCGTTCATCCTGACGACGGCAGGCCTCTACATCAGCTTCTTCATGGCGCCCACGGACTTCCAGCAGGGCGAGGGCTATCGCATCATCTTCATCCATGTGCCAGCAGCCTGGATGTCGATGTTCATCTACGTCGTCATGGCCTTCTGGTCTGCCATTGGCCTGGCCTGGAATACCCGTCTGTCGTTCGTCATGGCGCGCGCGCTGGCGCCCACCGGCGCCATGTTCACCTTCGTCGCGCTGTGGACCGGCGCGTTCTGGGGCAAGCCGATGTGGGGCGCGTGGTGGGTGTGGGACGCTCGCCTCACCTCGGAACTGATCCTGCTGTTTCTTTATGTCGGCGTCATGGCCCTGCAGGCCGCGATCGATGACCCACGCCGTTCCGACCGTGCCGGCGCGCTGCTCAACCTGGTCGGCGTCATCAACGTGCCGATCATCTACTTCTCGGTCAAATGGTGGAACACCCTGCATCAGGGTTCCTCGCTCAGTCTCACCCGCGCGCCGTCGATGGCGCAGACCATGCTCTGGGGCATGCTGATCTTGGCGCTCGCCGCCTGGATGTACACCATTGCCGTCGCCCTGGCCCGCGCACGCACGCTGATCCTCGAACGCGAGCGGCGGACCGAATGGGCGCGCGCCCAGCTGGAGGGGCAGGCATGAACTGGGAAAGCTGGCAGGCCTTCTGGGCCATGGGCGGCTACGGCCTTTATGTCTGGGGCTCCTTCGGGATGACGCTGCTCTGCATCGTGGGTGAAATCGGGCTGTTGCGCCGCCATCGCCTGCAGGTCTGGCGACGACTCAAGCGCATGAAATCATGGGATCCGCAATAATCCATTATCTGGAAATAGCATGGCAATGAAACCACGTCACAGAAAACTCGCCTTGATCGTCCTGGTCGTCGCTGCCCTTGGGGTCGCGGTGGCGCTGGTGCTCAATGCATTCAACAGCAATCTGGTGTTCTTTTTCTCCCCCACCCAGGTCGCCAACGGGGAAGCACCGACCAGCCGCGCCTTCCGCATCGGCGGCCTGGTCGAGGCGGGCAGCATCCGGCGCGAGGCAGACGGCCTCACCACGCGTTTCGTCGTCACCGATACCGCCAAATCGATGCCGGTGACCTACACCGGCATCCTGCCCGACCTGTTCAAGGAAGGAAAAGGAGTGGTGGCCGAAGGCAGGCTCGGTCCCGACGGACTCTTCAGCGCCACCCAGGTGCTGGCCAAGCACGACGAGAACTACATGCCGCCGGAAGCCGCCAGTGCCATCGAACAGGCGCAGAAGGCTCAACTGACGGTGGTGGAATGATTTTGATATCCCAAGACGCCGAACCGGTTTGGATCGGCGTCTTTCCAGGCAATAACAAGGAGAAAGCATGATCCCTGAACTCGGCCATTTCGCCCTGATTATCGCGCTGCTGCTGGCGCTGACCCAGGCCATCCTGCCGCTCTATGGCGCGCAGCGCGGCAACCTCACGCTGATGGCCGTGGCGCGGCCCGCCGCGCAGGGGCAATTCGTGTTCGTTGCCCTCGCCTTCGCCTGCCTCGCTTATTCCTTCGTCACCAACGATTTCTCGGTCGAGAATGTGGCGCGCAACTCGTTCTCGCAATTGCCCGAGGTCTATCGCTTCACCGCCACCTGGGGCTCGCATGAAGGCTCGCTGCTCTTGTGGGTGCTGATCCTCGGCTTCTGGAGTACCGCGGTGTCGGTGTTCTCGCGCCACCTGCCGGAAGACATGGCGGCGCGCGTGATCGGCGTCATGGGGCTGATCTCGGTCGGCTTCCTCGCCTTTCTGCTCACCACCTCCAATCCGTTTGAACGCTTGCTGCCCGCCGCCATGGATGGCAACGACATGAACCCGCTGCTGCAGGACTGGGGCATGATCATCCATCCGCCGATGCTGTATATGGGCTACGTCGGCTTCGCCGTCGCCTTCGCCTTTGCCATCGCCGCGCTGCTCTCGGGCAAGATGGACGTCGCCTGGGCGCGTTGGTCGCGTCCCTGGACCACGGTGGCCTGGGCCTTCCTGACACTGGGCATCATGCTGGGGGCCTGGTGGGCCTATCGCGAACTGGGCTGGGGCGGCTGGTGGTTCTGGGATCCCACCGAGAACGCCTCCTTCATGCCGTGGATCGCCGGCACCGCGCTGATCCATTCTCTTGCCGCCACTGAAAAGCGCGGCGCGTTCAAGGCCTGGACCGTGCTGCTGGCGCTGGTGGCGTTCTCGCTGTCGCTGCTCGGCACCTTCCTGGTGCGCTCCGGTGTGCTGTCCTCAGTTCACGCCTTCGCCACCGATCCGGCGCGCGGCGCCTTCATCCTGGGCTTCCTCACCGTGGTGATCGGCGGCTCGCTCGCACTCTACGCCTGGCGCGCGCCGAAGATGATCACCGGCAGCGGCTTCACCTGGTTCTCGCGCGAGTCGCTGTTGCTGGCCAACAATGTGATCCTGATCGCGGCGCTGGGGGCGGTGCTGCTGGGCACGCTGTATCCGCTGTTCATGGACGCCATGGGGCTGGGCAAGATCTCCGTCGGCCCGCCTTATTTCAATGCGGTGTTCGTGCCGCTGATGGCGCCGGCGTTGTTCCTCATGGGCATTGGCCCGCTCGCGCGCTGGAAGGAAGCCAGCCTGCCGGACATCGTCACGCGCATGAAGTGGGCGCTGGGGGTGGCGCTCGCCACCGGCCTGCTGCTGCCGTTGACGCTGGACGGTTTCAAACCCTGGGCGGCGCTTGGCTTCTTCCTCGCGGCCTGGATCGCCCTGGCGGTGCTGGCGGCGTTGCTTGACCGCATCAAGTACAGCCAGGGCAAGCTGCCGCAGAAACTGGCGGCGCTGCCGCGCGGCTTCTGGGGCATGCTGCTGGCGCACTTCGGCATGGCGGTCGGCATCGCCGGCATCGCCGTGGTCGCCAACTACTCGACCGAGCGCGACGTGCGTATGGAGGTGAATAGCTACGCCGAGCTCGCCGGCTACACTTTCACCTTCCGCGGTACCACCGCGCACGATGGCCCCAATTACCGCGCCGCCCGCGGCACGCTGGAAGTCAGCAAGGATGGCAGGCCGGTGGCCACGCTGCATCCGGAGAAGCGCGTCTACAACGCTTCCGCGATGGCGATGACCGAGGCCTCCGTGCATCCGAATATCTTCCGCGACATCTACGTCGCCATGGGCGAACAGCTCGATGACCAGGGCGCCTGGACCGTGCGCCTGTTCCACAAGCCGTTCATCAACTGGCTCTGGTTCGGTGCCCTGTTCATGGTGGTGGGGGGCTTCATGGCGGCGTCGGACAAGCGTTACCGCATCGCGCTCAGGCGCAGCGAAGTGCCAAAGAACATTGCGGCGCAGGGGGCCTGAATCATGAAACGCTGGCTGCCCCTTGTCCTCTTCGTCATCCTCGTCGGTTTCTTCGCCAAGGGCCTGTTCCTCAACCCGCGCGAAGTGCCGTCGCCGTTTATCGGCCGCACTGCGCCCGCCTTCACGCTACCGCTGGTGGGTGACGCGAACGCCGCCTTCAGCCCGGCCGAGATGGAGGGTCACGTCTGGATGCTCAACGTCTGGGCGCCCTGGTGCGTGTCGTGTCGCCAGGAGCACGGGTTCCTGATGCAGTTGGCACAGACCAAGGTCATCCCCATTGTCGGCCTCAACTGGAAGGACAAGGCTCGCGAGGCGGCGTCGCTGCTCGCGCGTACCGGCAGCCCCTATGTGGCCGTGCCGGAGGATCTCGACGGCCGCGTCGGCATCGACTACGGCGTCACCGGCACCCCCGAGACCTACCTCATCGACCAGGCGGGCATCGTGCGGCTGAAGCACATTGGCCCGATCAGCCCCGAGGTGTGGCAGACCAAGTTCGAGCCGAAACTCAAGGAGCTGGGCGCATGAAACATTTCCTGCTGGCCATGCTGCTGGCTTTTTCTCTGCCGGTGCTCGCCAATGAACCTGCCAGCGGGCCGACCAGTGCGCCGAAAGAGGCGCTGCCCATCGCGGACGATCCTGTCATCGAGCAGCGCATGGTCAATCTAGCGGAAGACCTGCGCTGTCTGGTCTGCCAGAACGAATCCCTGGCCGGCTCGCACGCCGAACTGGCGGAAGACCTGCGGCGCGAGATCCGCACGCAGATGAAGGCCGGCAAGGATGACAAGCAGGTGATCGCCTATCTCACCGAACGCTACGGCGACTTCGTGCTGTATCGTCCGCCGTTCAAGCCGGTGACTTGGCTGCTCTGGCTCGGCCCGCTGCTGTTCCTGGGTATTGGCGGCGGCGCTTGGTACATGACGCTGCTGCGTCGCCGCGCCGTGCCAGCCGCTCCAGTGGACGAAAAAAAGCGCGCCGCCGCCGCTCAACTTTTGGAAGAAAAATGAACCTGTTCTGGACCGTCTCCCTGTTTTGGATTGCCGCCGTCGTCTGCATCGCTCTCGCCTTGGCCTTCGTGCTGCCCACGCTGCTGCGCGCGCGGACTGTAGCGGGCAAGGCCGTGCGACGCGACGTCAACATTGCCGTTTATCGTGACCAGATGAAGGAAATCGAGGCCGACCGCTCCAATGGCCTGATTTCGGAAGCGCAGTTCCAGACCGCCAAGCTGGAACTGGAAGCCCGCCTGGCGGACGATGCCCTGACCCTGGACGAGTCCCCCGAACCCAGCCATGTCGGCAGCCGAAAGTTGGGTTACACCCTGGGCGCCGTTCTGCCCGTCGCCGCTTTCGGCCTCTATTTCTGGCTGGGTAATCCCACGTCCCTGATTGCCATCGCGGATGCGCAATCCGGTCCGGCCCAACCCGCCATGACCGCTGCCCCAGGTGAGCATGATTTCACGAAGCTGATCCAGAAAATAGAAGAAAAGACCCAGGCCTATCCCGATGACGGCGAGGCTTGGACCATGCTGGCCAAGACCTACGCGGCGATCGAGCGCTGGCCTGAAGCCCTGCAGGCTTTTGAAAAGGCGATCAAGCTGTTGCCGCAGGATGCCTCGGTGCTGTCCGGGTACGCCGAGGCTCTGGCCATCACCAACAACCGTGTGCTGACGGGCAGGCCCATGGAGTGGGTCCGGAAGGCGCTGGAGATCGATCCCGAAGACATGAAGGGTCTGGAACTGGCCGGCATCAATGCCCATCAGGAAAAGAACTTCGCCCAAGCCGGCAATTATTTCAAGCGCTTGCATCTTTTGCTGCCGCCGGAATCGCCCTATGCCCAGGACATCCTGGCTGCGCAGAAAGAAGCCGAACGTCTGGCCCAAACCGGCATGACCGGTCTGGGCAATCCGGCCAATCCGCCGCCTGCCGACGACAAGACGGCGTCGGTAGCCCCGGGCGCCGCCATCATGGGCAGCATCGACATCGCCCCCGCGCTCAAATCCAGGCTCGCTGATACGGACGTGCTTTTTCTGTTCGCGCGCACGGGCCAGGGCGGTCCGCCGGTGGCAGCCATCCGTGCGAGCGCCAGCCAGCTGCCGCTGGAATTTGAGCTGGACGACAGCACGGCGATGAACCCCGGCAACACGCTCTCGCAGCACAAGCAGGTGATGCTGGTGGCCCGTGTTTCAAAATCCGGCAACCCGATGGCCCAGCCGGGCGATTTGGAGGGCACCGTCGCCAACGTGAAGGTGGGTGCGACCGGTGTGAAAATCATGATCGATCAGACCCGACCCTGATGGGGAGGCCGTAAGTAAAGCCGGTCACGCATTTGAGCAGCCGGGTGGGATGGAGTAGAATCCGCCATCACCCGCCCCCGCTCATAAAATGACGAAGTATGTGTTTGTCACTGGTGGGGTGGTTTCTTCCCTCGGGAAAGGGATCGCCTCCGCTTCACTTGCTGCGCTGCTTGAATCGCGCGGCATCCGTGTCACCCTGTTAAAGCTCGATCCGTACATCAACGTCGACCCCGGCACCATGAGTCCGTTTCAGCACGGCGAGGTGTTCGTCACCGACGACGGCGCGGAGACCGACCTCGACCTCGGCCATTACGAGCGCTTTTCCAGCGCGCGCATGAGTCGGCGCAACAACTTCACCACCGGTCAGATATACAAGTCGGTGATCGACAAGGAACGCCGCGCCGATTACCTCGGCGGCACCGTGCAGGTCATCCCGCACATCACCGACGAAATCAAGCGCTCCATCCGCGAGGGCGCGCAGGGGGCCGACGTGGCGCTGGTCGAGATCGGCGGCACCGTGGGCGACATCGAATCGCTGCCCTTTCTCGAAGCGATCCGCCAGATGGGGTTTGAAGACGGCCCTGAAAACACCTGCTTCATCCATCTGACGCTGCTGCCCTATATCGCGACCGCCGGCGAACTGAAAACCAAGCCGACCCAGCATTCGGTGAAGGAACTGCGCGAAATCGGTATCCAGCCCGACATCCTGCTGTGTCGCGCCGACCGCGAGATCCCGCTGGACGAGCGGCGCAAGATTGCGCTGTTCACCAATGTCCGGCCCGAAGCGGTGATCGAGGTGCGCGACTCTGACTCGATCTACAAGATTCCGGCCATGCTGCACGACCAGATGCTGGACGAGATCGTCTGCCACAAGCTGAACATCCTGGCGCGCGCGGCTGACCTCACGGTCTGGAAGGATCTGGTCCATGCGCTGGAGCACCCCCAGCACACGGTCAACATCGCCTTCGTCGGCAAGTACGTCGACCTCACCGAGTCCTACAAGTCGCTGTCGGAAGCGATGATCCACGCCGGCATGCACACCAAGAGCCGGGTGAAGATCCATTACATCGATTCCGAGCAGATCGAGAAGTCCGGCGTCGACTGCCTGAAGGGCATGGACGCGATTCTGGTGCCCGGCGGCTTCGGCAAGCGCGGTGTGGAAGGCAAGATGGCCGCCATCCGCTACGCACGCGAAAACAAGGTGCCGTATCTGGGAATCTGCCTGGGCATGCAGCTCGCCGTGGTCGAATTTGCGCGCGACGTCGCCGGCATGGCGGATGCGCAATCGACCGAGTTCGATCCGGCGACCACCCATCCGGTGATCGGCCTCATCACCGAATGGCTGGATCGTGGCGGCCAGGTCGAAAAGCGCAGCGAGCAGTCCGACCTGGGCGGCACCATGCGCCTCGGCGGCCAGCCCTGCGAGATCAAGGACGGTACGCTGGCACGTGAAATTTATGGCGCGGCGAGCATCGTGGAACGCCACCGCCATCGTTATGAAGTCAACAACACGCTGCTGGCCGAACTCGAAGCCAAAGGCCTGGTGGTCGCCGGGCGCGCGCCGGGCACCGACCTGTGCGAAATGGTCGAACTGCCGCCCGCGGTCCATCCCTGGTTCGTCGGCTGCCAGTTCCACCCCGAGTTCACCAGCAACCCGCGCAACGGCCATCCGCTGTTCATTTCGTTCGTGAAGGCTGCGCTGGCGTATCAGCAACAGGAGCACGCATGAAACTCTGCCACTTTGAAGCCGGACTCGACCAGCCGCTGTTTCTCATTTCCGGCCCCTGCGTGATCGAATCCGAGCAGTTGGCGATGGATACCGCCGGCGCGCTGAAGGAAATGTGCGCGGCGCTGAATATCCCGTTCATCTACAAGTCTTCGTTCGACAAGGCCAACCGCTCGTCGACCCAGTCCTTCCGCGGACCGGGAATAGACGAGGGACTACGCATCCTGTCCGAGGTCAAGAAGCAGATCGGCGTGCCGGTGCTGACCGACGTGCACGAGGACACGCCGCTGGAGGAAGTGGCCGCTGTGGTCGATGTGCTGCAGACGCCGGCCTTCCTGTGCCGGCAGACCAACTTCATCCAGAACGTCGCGCGCCAGGGGCTTCCGGTCAACATCAAGAAGGGTCAGTTCCTCGCGCCGTGGGATATGCAGAACGTGGTCGACAAGGCACGCGAGGTCGGCAACGAGCAGATCATGGTGTGCGAGCGCGGCGTCAGCTTCGGCTACAACACGCTGGTGTCCGACATGCGCGGCCTGGCGATCATGCGTGCCACGCAGTGCCCAGTTGTATTTGACGCCACCCATTCGGTGCAGCAGCCGGGCGGGCAGGGCACCAGCAGCGGTGGCCAGCGCGAATTCGTGCCGGTGCTGGCGCGCGCGGCGGTCGCTGCGGGGGTGGCGGGGGTGTTCGCCGAGACCCATCCGAATCCGGAATGCGCGCTGTCGGACGGCCCCAATGCGTGGCCGCTCGGCATGCTGAAAGAATTGCTGGAGACGCTGAAGGATATCGACACGCTGGTGAAACAGCGCGGGTTTATTGAACACAAAGTGATGAAAACCTGATCCGCGAAGGACAGAAACAGGAAATTAAGGAAACCAATTGAGCGCCATTATTGATGTCATCGCCCGGGAAATTCTCGATTCCCGCGGCAATCCCACCATTGAAGCCGACGTGCTGCTGGAGTCCGGCGTGCTGGGCCGTGCCGCCGTGCCGTCGGGCGCGTCCACCGGCAGCCGCGAGGCGATCGAACTGCGCGACGGCGACAAGTCGCGCTACCTTGGAAAGGGCGTGCTGAAGGCGGTCGAGCACGTCAACACCGAAATCTGCGAAGCAATCATCGGGCTGGATGTCGAAGATCAGGCCTTCATCGACAAGACCCTGATCGAACTCGACGGCACCGAGAACAAATCGCGCCTGGGCGCCAATGCGCTGCTGGCGGTGTCGATGGCGTGCGCCCGCGCCGCCGCCGAGCAGGCCGGGCTGCCGCTGTACCGCTATCTGGGCGGTGCCGCGCCGATGGCCTTGCCAGTGCCGATGATGAACATCATCAACGGCGGCGCGCACGCCAACAACAACATCGACATGCAGGAATTCATGATCATTCCGGCCGGCGCGCCGAGCTTCCGCGAAGCGCTGCGCTACGGCGCCGAAGTCTTCCACGCGCTGAAAAAGCTGCTCGATGACGCCGGCATGGCGACGACCGTCGGCGACGAAGGCGGCTTTGCACCCAACCTGGAGTCGCACGAGGCGGCGCTGAAGCTGATCGTGCAGGCGATCGAAAAAGCCGGCCTGCAGCCCGGAATCGACGTCGCCATCGGCGTCGATTGCGCCGCTTCCGAGTTCTACAAGGACGGCTTCTACCACCTTGGGTCCGAAGGGCTGAAGCTGACCTCGGCCGAATTCACTGATTACCTGGCAGCCTGGTGCGACAAGTACCCCATCATCAGCATCGAAGACGGCATGGCCGAAGGCGACTGGGACGGCTGGAAGATCCACACCGAGAAGCTTGGCCGCCGCGTGCAGCTGGTGGGCGACGACCTCTTTGTCACCAATGCCAAAATCCTCAAGGAAGGCATCGACAAAGGCATCGCCAATTCGATCCTCATCAAGTTGAACCAGATCGGCACCCTGTCGGAAACCTTCCTGGCGATCGAGATGGCCAAGCAGGCCGGTTACACCGCGGTGATTTCGCACCGTTCGGGCGAAACCGAGGACACCACGATTGCCGACCTGGCGGTCGCGACCAACGCGCGCCAGATCAAGACCGGCTCGCTGTCGCGTTCCGACCGCATGGCCAAATACAACCAGCTGCTGCGCATCGAGGAAGAACTCGGCGACTCGGCGAGCTACCCCGGACGCGATGCTTTCCGCCAGCGCGGCTGAATGGATCGCGCGCATACGCAGCCAGGGACTGACCTGGGTACTGGCTGTTGCGATCGTGCTGCTGCAATATCCGCTGTGGCTGGGCGAGGGCGGCTGGCTGAAAGTGCGTGAGCGTGCGCACAAAATCGACACCCAGCAGGCGCTGAATCAGCGTCTGCAAACCCGCAATGCCGGCCTGCAGGCCGAGCTCGGCGACCTCAAGCAGGGACGCGACGCCATCGAAGAGCGAGCGCGCAATGAACTGGGCATGATTGCGCCGGACGAATGGTTCGTCCGCGTGGTGTCCGCCCACTCCGTTCAGTCGGGAAAAGTAAATGAGTGATTTGCAAATCGGCTTGCTGGTGATTGGTGCGGCCATTGTGGCGGCGGTGCTGCTGTTCAACTGGATCCAGGAGCGCCGCTTCCGGAAACAGGCCGACGCGGCTTTTCAGGCACCGGTGGGCGATGCGCTGATGCAGCCTGGCGCGGTGCCCCGCGAAACGCATAACCGGGTCGAGCCCGCGCTGCGGGAATCCGTCTTCGACGCCGGCGGATTGAACGAAATCGCCGAAGCCAACGAGCCCCATTTGCAGATCGATTCCACACTTCCGCCACCGGGTGCGCCGCCCGCATTTCTTGAAGACGCAGCGCCTGACCTGCACGCAGCATCATCCATCCCCACCCCGCCTCCGCCCACTCAGCCGCGCTCGGCCAGTCCGCCGATGGCGGCGCCTCCGGCGCCCTGTGACGAATTGATCGAATACCGCATCCGCATTGGCGGCGATGGCGTGCTGGCGAATGTGTTTGCCGGTGCCTTCAACCACGCGCGTACCCTGGGCAAAGCGGTGCGCTGGATGGGGCTGCCGGTTGGCGCGGCGGAATGGGAAGAGGTCCAGCCCTGGCGCGACGTACGCTATCAGCAAGTGGTGGTCACCATGCAGTTGGCCGACCGCAACGGCGCGGTGCAGGAAGAACAGCTCTCGGCCCTGTGCGCCCTGCTGCAAACCACGGTGCAGACGCACGGCCTGCGTATCGCCTGTGGCGATGTGGCCGATGCGATCGAGCGCGCGCAGGCGATCGACCGCTTCTGTGTCGATGTTGATGTCCTGATCGGCCTGAATGTGGTGGCGCGTGGCGAAGGCGCGGTGAACCTGACGCGCATCGTGCACGAGGCGGAAAGCAGCGGCATGGTGCTGGGCGTGGACGGTGTGTTCCAGTTGCTCGACAGCCGCGGCGAGCCGCTCTATGCCCTGTGCAACCATGATGCGGAGCCGTTCAGCGCCGAGGTGGTGGAGGGGCAGACCTCGCAGGGGATCACCCTGCAGTTCGACGTGCCGCGTGTTCCGGATGGCCTCAAGGTGTTCGACGGCATGGTGGCATTCGGTCGCAAGCTTGCCAACGAAGTTGGCGGTATTCTGGTGGACGACAACCTGCGTCCGCTGACCGATACCGGCATCGAAAAAATCCGCACCCAGCTGATGAAAATCTACGAACGCATGGAAGCGCGCGGCGTGCCATCCGGATCCCGGCGGGCGCTGCGTCTGTTTTCCTGATGGCATCGCCCGGTGCCCTGGCGCGCGCAACCGCGCTGCGCCGGGAAATCGAACGGCACAACTACGCCTACTACGTTCTCGACGCGCCGACGATTCCCGATGCGGAATACGACCGGCTGTTCCGCGAGCTGCAGGCGCTCGAAGCCGAACATCCCGAACTCGTTACCCCCGATTCCCCCACCCAGCGTGTCGGCGGCAAGCCGCTCGATGGCTTTGCGCCGGTGCGCCATGCGGTGCCGATGCTGTCGATTCGCACCGAGACCGACACCGAGGCCAGCGGCGCGCGGGCTTTCGATGCAAGGGTGCGCAAGGAGCTGGGACTGGATGAAACCGACCTCCCGGTCGAGTACGCCGCCGAGCTGAAGTTCGACGGCCTGGCGATCAATCTGCGTTACGAACACGGCGTGCTGGTTGCCGCCGCCACCCGCGGCGACGGCGAAACCGGCGAGGACGTCACCCAGAACATCCGCACCGTGCACGCCATTCCCCTGCGCCTGGCCATAGATACCCCTCCCGCGGTGCTGGAAGTGCGCGGCGAGGTGTTCATGCGGCGCGACGATTTCGAGCGCTACAACGAACGCCAGCGCGAGGCCGGCAAACCCACCCTGGTCAACCCGCGCAACGGCGCGGCGGGCAGCATCCGCCAACTCGACCCGGCGATCGCCGCGCAGCGTCCGCTATCGTTTTTTGCCTATGGCCTTGGCGAGGTGCAGGGCTGGAACAATACCCCTGCCACTCACAGCGCCACGCTCGATGCGCTGGCCGTGCTGGGCGTGCCGGTGTGCGGCGAACGCATCACCGGGCTGGGCGCAACGGCGCTGATCGCCTTTCACGACGACATCGCCGCGCGCCGCGATCAATTGCCGTTCGACATCGACGGCGTGGTGTACAAGGTCAACCGCTTCGACCTGCAGCGCGAACTGGGTTTTGTCACGCGCGAGCCGCGCTGGGCGGTGGCGCACAAATTTCCGGCGCAGGAGGAGCTGACCACGGTGCTCGGCATCGAAGTGCAGGTGGGCCGCACCGGCGCACTGACGCCGGTGGCGCGCCTGGCGCCGGTGTTCGTCGGCGGCGTCACGGTGACCAATGCCACCCTGCACAACCAGGACGAAATCGATCGCAAGGACGTGCGCGTCGGCGACACCGTGATCGTGCGGCGCGCCGGCGATGTCATCCCCGAAGTCGTTGCCGTGATGCTCGGCAAGCGCCCCGACCCCGCGCCGCCGCGTTTCAATATCCTCCAAAGCTATCCCGTCTGCCCGGAGTGCGGCTCGCACGTGGTGCGGCTGGAAGGCGAGGCGGCGGCGCGCTGCACCGGCGGTCTGTATTGCCCGGCGCAGCGCAAGCAGGCCCTGCTGCATTTTGCCAGTCGCCGCGCCATGGATATTGAAGGACTGGGCGACAAGCTGGTCGACCAACTGGTCGATCGCGGCCTGGTGCGCACGCCAGCCAATGTGTATAAATTGAATCTGGAAACACTTGCCGGGCTGGAACGCATGGCCGAGAAATCGGCGGCCAATCTGCTCACGGCCATCGAGACCAGCAAGGCCACCACGCTAGCGCGCTTCATCTTTGCGCTGGGCATCCGTAATGTCGGAGAGTCCACCGCCCGTGACCTGGCGCTGCATTTCGGTTCGCTGGACAAGCTGATTGCCGCAACCGAGGCCGATTTGCTGGCGGTGCGCGATGTCGGGCCCATCGTGGCGCAGTCCATCATCCAGTTTTTTGCCGAGCCGCATAACCTGGGCGTCGTCGAAAAACTGCGTGCGGCCGGCGTGCACTGGCCGGAGTCCACCGGTTTGCAGCAATCGGCGGGTATCCTCGCGGGCAAGACACTGGTGCTGACCGGCACACTGCCGACGCTGACGCGCGAGGCCGCGAAGGAAAAGATCGAGGCCGCGGGCGGCAAGGTGGCAGGGTCGGTGTCGAAGAAAACCGACTACGTGGTGGCCGGCGCGGAGGCGGGCAGCAAGCTGGCGAAGGCGCAGGAACTCGGCGTGGCCATCCTTGACGAAGCCAGACTGCTGGCCTTGCTGAAGCCGAATAACAAAAACGGGCAGCACGCTTTAGATTTCTGAACCCAAGGACTTCCAGGGAAGAGACATGCAAAAAGTCAAAAAAGCCGTATTTCCGGTTGCCGGCCTGGGCACCCGTTTTCTGCCCGCCACCAAGGCAAGCCCCAAGGAAATGCTGCCCATCGTCGACAAGCCGTTGATCCAGTATGCGGTCGAGGAGGCGATGGAGGCCGGCATCACCGACATCATCTTCATCAGCAGCCGCACCAAGCGCACCGTCGAAGACCACTTCGACAAGGCCTACGAGCTGGAAACCGAACTGGCCGCGCGCGGCAAGAATCGCGATCTGGAGCTGGTGCAGTCGATCCGACCGGCCGGCGTCAACTTCATCTACATCCGCCAGGCCGAAGCGCTGGGGCTCGGCCATGCCGTGCTGTGTGCGCAGCCGGTGATCGGCAACGAACCCTTCGCTGTCATCCTAGCCGACGACCTGATCGACGGCAGTCCGGCAGTGATGAAGCAGATGGTCGATCAATACGAGTATTACCAGTGCTCGGTGCTCGGCGTGCAGCAGGTCGCGCCCGAGGAAACCGCGTCCTACGGCATCGTCGACGCCACCCCGATGGCCGAGCGCGTGTCGCGGGTGAACGCCATTATCGAAAAACCCAAACCCGAAGACGCACCGTCCAACCTCGCCGTAGTTGGGCGCTACATCCTCACCCCGCGTATCTTTCATCACATCCAGCACCTCAAGCCCGGTGCCGGCGGCGAGCTGCAGCTCACCGACGCCATCGCCGCCCTGCTCAAGGAACAGCAGGTGCTGGCCTACGCCTTCGACGGCATCCGCTACGACTGCGGCAGCAAGCTGGGTTATCTGCAGGCCACCGTCGAATACGCACTCAAGCACAGCGAGGTCAGCGAAGATTTCGCGGCGTACTTGAAGAATCACATTTGCTGAATCCCGCCTGTTCGGCAGGGCTGTGCACACAGGCCGGCCGAACGGGATGTGCGCCATCGGCAGGGTTTTATGTGCAGAAAGCTTGTGCTGAATCTTGTGCTGAATCTTGTGTGAAAGGGATGAATTTCGAACGTTGCGTTTTTTTAACGCGCACTCAAAGCGCGTAAAGTGCGCCCGTCTCAACCTTTGACCACGCCGACTCCCGCAGCCATGCCTCCAGCTTTTCCACCGGCATCGGTCTGCCCATGAAGTAACCCTGTGAGCAATCGCAGCCGAGTATCTCGAGTATGTTCCAGGCGTCCTGGGTTTCCACCCCTTCGGCGGTGACCTTGAGTCCCAGGTTGTGCGCGAGGTCGATGGTGGAACGCACGATCACGGCGTCGTTTTCGTTCTCTTCCATATCCATCACAAAGGATTTGTCGATTTTCAGTTCGTCTACCGGCAGGCGCTTGAGATAGGCGAGCGATGAATATCCGGTGCCGAAGTCATCGATGGCGAGCGTCACGCCCATGCGATCGAGTTCGGTGAGGATGGTCAGGCCGTCGCTGGGGTTGGCCATGACCGCGCTCTCGGTAATTTCGAGGATGAGGTGTTCCGGGGCCACGCCACTCTCGGCAAGCAGGGCGAGAATGCTGGTGGGCAGTTCCATGTCGTGCAGGTTGCGCGCCGAGAGGTTGACTGCCATGGTCAGGACGTGACCCTGCCGATGCAGGGCCACCAACTGGGTCAGCGCAGTCCTGAGCACCCAGTGTGTGAGGGGGCCGATCAGGCCAGCATCTTCCGCTAGGGGGATAAAGTTGTCCGGCCCAAGGAAGCCGCGCTGCGGGTGGTTCCAGCGCACCAGTGCCTCGAGGCCGACCACGCGGCGGCTGCGATGGTCGATTTGCGGCTGATAGTACAGGCTCAATTGATCCGACTGGATGGCTTCGCGCAATTCGCTCTTGAGCGAGAGATCGCTGCGGCTGGTGCGCTCCTGATCGGGTGCATACAGTGCATAGCCCTTGCCTGCGCGTTTCGCAACATACATCGCGATGTCGGCGCAACGAATCAGCCCGCTGGCATCGCTGCACTGGGAGGGGTACAGCGATACACCCAGGCTCGCGCCGATGTCGATGCTCTGGTTTTGCCAGTGAAAGGGTTTGTCCAGGGTGGCGAGTACTTTGTTCGCGATCGCCGGGACGCCTTCTGGATCCAGGCCATGTATCAACACGACATACTCGTCGCCGCCCAGCCGCGCCACGGTGTCTTCGGCGCGTACCGTCTCCTTCAAGCGGCGCCCGACTTCCCGCAGCAGTTCGTCGCCCACGTTGTGGCCCAGGGTGTCGTTGACTTCCTTGAACCGGTCCAGGTCCATCAGTGCTACCCCAAACGACGTATGTGCGCGCCTGGACACTTCGATCTCGTGTTCGAGCCGGTCATGTAACAGCGAGCGGTTGGCCAAGCCGGTCAGCGGGTCGTACATCGCCTGGGAAGCGAGTTGCCTGGCCTGATGGGTTGCCCGCCGGCTGACAAACCCGGCAATCGTTATCCCCATCAGCAGCGCCGCCGTGCCCAGCCCCAGCATCAGGTTGCGCACGCGGGCATACGATATTTCTGCATTGCGCACCGCAGTTGCTGTCTGCTGGCGCTGCAGGTCGAGCAAGGCACTAACTTGTTCGGCGATGGCGCGCTGTCTCGGCATGGCCACGCTGCGTATCTGGTCGAAGATTGCCGTCTGGTCGTTGATGAAGGTGGACATATCCACCACTGCTTGCACTTCAGGTTGCGCCTCGCTGGTCAGTTCGAGGATGTGGGCCAGAATCTCGTTTTCTTCCGGGCTGAGCGGCATGCGCTCAAGGCGGTCGCGCGCCAGGATATACAGGGTGCCTTGGGAATTGAAGCGCTGAATCTCGGCATCCTTGTCGAACGGGTCGGCGAGAATGGGCAGGGCGTGCATGGAGAGTGCGCGCTCGCGCAGCGCGCTGTGCATCTCCGTGGCAAGTTCGGTCTTGACGTTGTTGATCTGGGCGATGTCCTTCAGGCGCTGGTTGGCTTCAGCCACATAACGCAAGCCGATCGCACTGAGCGCGACCATCAGGGCGAGCACGACAATAAAGCCAATCCCGATCCGGACACCCATCCCAAGGTGTTGCGTGCCCTGCTTCATCTTTTCAGCCGGTTATCCATGTTTATATTGGAATGCAAAGTCTATAAACCTTATTTATCGGCTTGGGCTTGGCGTACTTTAACCAACCGGGTATCAGCAGGAACGGGCCCGGGCGACATGGGTGGGGTTAAACAGCTATAACACGCACGCCTCACCCGAGTGTTGATGCACATACATTAATCAACATGCAACAGCGGGCAGGTTTTGCCCTGGCCGCCATCCGTCTCTTGAGGGCGCCGGCTCGGCAACGAGACGGCTAGCGTTCTTAGGTGGCGTTGCCATGCAGCCAGACCGCGGCTTCCAGCGCATCGCCCACTGCCATCCCCTGACCCAGCAGCGCGGCCAGCATGCCGGTGAGACGGTCGCCCGAACCGGCCTGGGCGAGCCAGGGGCCGCCGCTGGTGTTGATGGCGTAGCGGCCGTCGGGGTGGGCGATGACGGTGCCGGCCCCCTTGAGCGCGATCTCTGCACGATAGTTCATGCTCAGATTTCGCGCAGCCCCGATGCGGTTCGCCTGTATATCTGCCGCGCTCACACCGAGCAGGCGCGCGGCTTCGCCGGGGTGCGGCGTGAGCAGGGTGGGAGGACTGCGGCGGGCGACCTGGCTGGCCAGTTCGGAGTCGCTGGCCAACAGGTTCAGCGCATCGGCATCCAGCACCAGCGGGCAGGGCGCGGCCAGGGCAGCTTCCAGCAGCGCATGCGCGCGGGGGCTTTGCCCCAGCCCGGGACCGACCGCCAGCACACTCAGGTGCGCGCCCACCAGTTTTTCCGGTGCGGCAAACATCAGCCGCGGCTCACCGTAATCGACCACGACGCGCTCGTCCAGCGTTCCCAGTGTCACGCTGCCCGCGCCTTGCTGTAGCGCGGCGCGCCCGGCGATCAGGCCGGCGCCCACCATGCCGGGCGCGGCGCCGATGATGCCGACATGGCCGTACAGCCCCTTGTGGCTGTTCTGGGCGCGCGCGGACAGTCGATGGCGACTTTCCAGTTGCGTCAGCGCAATGCCTGGCACGGCGGGCAGGGCGGCCGGATCGACGCCGAGCGTGTCGAGGTGTAGTTCGCCGGCGCAATCAGGGCCGTCGGCGGTGAACAGGCCCGGCTTGAGGCCGAGAAAGGTCAGCGTGTGGTCGGCGCGCAGGGCGCAGCCGCGAATCCGGCCGCTGTCGCTGTCGAGGCCGCTCGGCACGTCGAGCGCGAGTTTGGGGCAGTTCACCCCATTGGCCTGTGCGATCCAGCGCGCGTCCTCGCCGGTGATGTCGCGTTGCAATCCCACCCCTAACAGGCCGTCGATCACAAGGCTGTATCGCCGCGATGGCGGGATGTCCGCCAGGAGGGTGCCGCCGTTTTCACGCCAGGCGGCCCAGGCGCGCGCGGCATCCGGCGGCAGGCGGGCGGGATCGGCGCGGCTGACGACAACCACGCGGCATCCCTGTGTCGTGAGCAGGCGCGCAGCGACCAATGCGTCGCCGCCGTTGTTGCCGGGGCCGGCCAGGATCAGGACCGGCTCGCCCGAGTCGCTGGCCAGCGTGCCCGCCAGTTCGGCTGCAGCCGTCCCCGCCCTTTCCATCAGCGGGGTAGCGGGGTGGGTGGCCGCCCACTGCCGGTCGATCGCCCGGATGTCGGCGGCCATGAACAGCGGCGGGGAGACGAGTAAGCGGGGCGCGATCGGCATGGGGGCGTAAGAGTCGGGATGAACGGGGCGTTCAGGGTCTGCCATGCAATGGGGCATCCAGTTCAGGACGGGCCGCGGTATCGGACTGACATCTTAATCCCAAGGCTGACGCTGTGCGATTGACTGTGCGTGAGGCGGCGGGCGCTGGTTGAAATTTACCAACGTGATCAGGCATTCAGCGCATCCACCCAATTGCCCAATTGCCGTTAATGGTCGACCGGATCCACAGCGACTAATAAATAGGCGGGTGACATGCGTAGGCGTAGCTTTCTGGCGAGACTGACCATTCTTCCCGCGCTGCCGCTGGTGGCCCATGCCGCCAAGGCCGAGCTGAATATCGGAATCTACCCGGGTACCGGCAAAGCCGATATTTTGATGGGAGATTTTCGCGCCTATGCGATGCCTTTTGCGCAGGCGCTGGGCGCTGCCCTGGATGCGAAACCCAGGCTCACCCTGTTTCGCAGCATCAAGAGCGCCCTGAGGTCCTTGAAAAGCGGCCGGCCGGATCTCTATTTTGTTCCGCCGTCGGTGGCGGTTTCCGTGCTCGATAACGATTATTCTCCCGTCGCCCGCGTGCGCGATCAGGCCACGGGGGTGCTGGTACGCCGCAAGGGCGTGGCCATTCACACCGTTGCCCTTACCGAGAAAGAGTCCTGGTTGGATGTGATGGCTCGCCACGCACTCAAGCGCAACAAACACGAATCGGTGAAGATTGACAATTTCAAGACGCAGGATGATATGGCCTTGGCCATGCAGCGTGATTATGCCCAGGCCGCCAGCCTGCGCAGCAGGCTGGCCAATGAACTGGTTGCAAAGGACGCGTTCGAAATCTGGCTGCCCCTGCCGACCACGTCGGATTTCACGCTGATGGCGAGCAACCGCCTGAGCGCAGCCGAGCAGAGAAGGCTGGGGGCGGCTGCCGTCGCGCTCAGTCCGGCCGCCACCGAGTCGCTGCAAAAAACCATCCACAGCAAGGTAACGGGCTTTGTGATCGACAAGGAGGCGGATTACAAGATCATCAGCAGGTGATCAGCGAAGCCGGGTACTGAACCGATCCGGACAGGCGGCTTGCAGGGCGGTCCTGGTGACCTAGACTGAAAAGCATCCGATGGTTTGAGGAATGTCATATGGATAAACAGCATCGCAACCCGGCGGGGGCGCTGGTGGCGCAATGTTCCGACGAAGACAGTTGTACCGTGGTCAGCTGTGAGGTCTGTCTGAAGGAAATACCGGCCGATGCGGTCAACGTGACGGATGCGCAGGATTATGTCCATCATTTCTGCGGTCTTGACTGCCTCGAAGCTTGGCAAAAGCAGGCCGGCATTCGCCAACAAGCCGGTCCGGAGAGGTGTCCAGATCGGCTAAAATAGCGCCTTTGCCCGTTTGCAAAGACGCACATGTCTGCCCTCGTCTCCCTTCCCGGCGCCGCCGCGCTGTCCCCGTTCCGACTCGACAAAATCCGCCGCGAGGCTGCGCAGCGGGGCCTGAACCTGGGCACGCTGGCGGCGCGCCACTGGCATTTTCTGGAAGTGGATGACACGCTCGACGCCGCGCAAATGCGGCTGGTCGAGCAGGCGCTCGATTACGGCACGCCGGCCGATACGCCGACCGCAGATGATCCGCTGATCCTGGTCACGCCGCGTCCCGGCACGATTTCGCCGTGGTCGTCGAAGGCCACCGACATCCTGAAAAACTGCGGCCTCGCTGGTTTCCGGCGCATCGAGCGCGGCGTGGCCTTCCATGTGCTGGATGCAGCCGGTCAAGCGCTGTCAGCCGAGGCGAAGTCGCGTTTGTTGCCGTTGCTGCACGACCGCATGACCGAAGCGGTGATGACGCTGGCCGATGTGGCCCGGCTGTTCCGCCACGTGCCGCCGCGCGAACTGGCCCGCATCGACGTGCTGGGCGGTGGGCGCCCGGCGCTGGAAGCCGCCAATACGACCCTGGGCCTCGCGCTGTCGGACGACGAACTCGATTATCTGGTGGAGAACTTCGTCAGCATCGGGCGCAACCCCACCGACGTCGAGTTGATGATGTTCGCGCAGGCCAACTCCGAGCATTGCCGCCACAAGATTTTCAACGCCTCGTGGGTGATCGACGGCGCGGCACAGGCCAAATCGCTGTTCGGCATGATCCGCGACACCCACGCCGCCCACCCCGAGGGCACGGTGGTGGCGTATTCGGACAACTCCTCCGTCATCGAGGGGGCGACCATCGATCGGTTCTACCCGCGCGCCGACGGCAGCTACGCCTACAGCAGCGAACTGACCCATGTGCTGATGAAGGTGGAAACGCACAACCACCCGACGGCGATTTCGCCTTTCCCGGGCGCGGCGACAGGCAGCGGCGGCGAAATCCGCGACGAAGGCGCAACGGGAACCGGGTCGAAACCCAAGGCCGGGTTGTGCGGATTTTCGGTGTCCAACCTCAATATTCCCGGCTTCGATCAGCCTTGGGAGACGGGCGCCTACGGCAAGCCGGAGCGCATCGTCACCCCGCTCGCGATCATGCTCGAAGGTCCGATCGGCGCGGCGGCGTTCAACAACGAATTCGGTCGCCCCAACCTGGCGGGTTATTTCCGCACTTTCGAGGAAACCGTGGCCGGGCAGCGGCGCGGCTACCATAAGCCCATCATGCTGGCAGGCGGCGTCGGCAGCATTCGCGCTGACCATGTGGACAAGAAAATGCTGCCGGTCGGCACGCTGCTGATCCAACTGGGCGGCCCCGGCATGCTGATTGGCCTCGGCGGTGGCGCGGCGTCGTCGATGGATACCGGCGCCAACGCCGCCGATCTCGACTTCGACTCGGTGCAGCGCGGCAACCCCGAAATGGAACGGCGCGCGCAGGAAGTCATCGACCGCTGCTGGCAGCTGGGCGAGGCCAATCCGATCCTGTCGATCCACGACGTCGGCGCCGGCGGCCTGTCGAACGCGCTGCCCGAGCTGGTGCACGGCGGCGGCCGCGGCGGCCGCTTCGAACTGCGCGCCGCGCCGTCGGAAGAATCCGGCATGTCGCCGCGCGAAATCTGGTGCAACGAGGCGCAGGAACGCTATGTTCTGGCGATCCCGCCGCAACGTCTCGGCGAATTCCGCGCCATCTGCGAGCGCGAACGCTGCCCGTTTGCCGTGCTGGGCGATGCCGCCGAGGACAACCATCTGCGGGTGACCGACAGCCATTTCCAGAACGTGCCGGTGGACGTGAGTCTGGATGTGGTTCTCGGCAAACCGCCCAAGATGACGCGCGACGTCGCGCATCAGGCGGCCACCCCCGCCCCGCTGGTGCTCGATGGCATCAACCTGAAGGACGCCGCCTACCGCGTGCTGGCGATGCCGGGGGTGGCGTCGAAGATGTTCCTGATTTCCATCGGCGACCGCACGGTCGGCGGGTTAACCGCACGCGACCAGTGCGTCGGGCCGTGGCAAATTCCGGTCGCCGATTGCGCAATCACGCTGGCGGGGTATCAGACCACGCTGGGCGAGGTGTTTTCCATCGGCGAGAAAGCCCCGTTGGCATTGATCGACGCGCCCGCATCGGGACGCATGGCGATTGTCGAGGCGATCACCAACCTGGCCGCCGCGCGCGTGGAGGGCCTCACGCAGGTGAAACTGTCGGCCAACTGGATGGCACCGGCCGGCCACCCGGGCGAGGACGCCGCGTTGTTCGATACCGTGGCGGCGGTCTCGAATTATTGCCAGGCGCTGGGTGTGAGCATCCCGGTCGGCAAGGATTCGATGAGCATGAAGACCGTGTGGCAGGCCGACGGCGAGAAAAAGGCGGTGACTTCGCCGATCTCGCTGGTGATTTCGGCGTTCGCCAACACCCCCGATGCGACGCAACATCTGACCCCGCAGTTGCGCACCGACGCCGGCGAGTCCGATCTCGTCCTGATCGATCTGGGCCTGGGCAAGAACCGCCTCGGCGCATCAAGTTTTGCCCAGGCTTACAAGCAGGTAGGCGACGACTGTCCGGATGCGCCGGAGGCTGCAGCGCTTGCCGCGTTCTTTGACACCGTGCAGGCACTGAACGCGGCCGGCAAATTGCTGGCCTACCATGACCGTTCTGACGGCGGCCTGTTTGCTGCCCTCGCCGAAATGGCGTTTACCGGGCACTGCGGGCTGGATCTGGAGGTGGACGAACTGTGTCTCGACCAGATCCGTCACGAGGTCGAAGACGAAGGATTGCCGGAACCGGAGTTGCTGAGCGCGGGTGATGTCTCCCAGCGTATTTTCAATGTGTTGTTCAACGAGGAAGCCGGTGCGGTGCTGCAAGTGAGGCGCGACGACACGCAGGCGGTGATGCAGGCCTTCATGAATGCCGGCCTGCGCGGCGAATTCCATGTGATCGGCCAGCCCAATGCGTGTGACCACCTGCGCTTGCTGCGCGGCGATCAAGAGTTCTTCGACGAGGCGCGCACCGATCTGCAAAGCGCATGGACGCGAACCAGTTACGAAATGGCGAAGCGGCGCGACAACCCGGTGTGCGCCGAACAGGAGTTTGCCCGCCACGCCGATGCCGCCGATCCCGGCCTGCACTATGCGCCGAGCTTCGACATCAACGCCGACATCGCCGCGCCCTTCATCGCCAGCGGCAAGCGCCCGCGCGTCGCGGTGCTGCGCGAGCAGGGTGTCAACGGCCAGGTCGAGATGGCCGCGGCATTCGACGCCGCCGGTTTTGCCGCGGTCGACGTGCACATGAGCGACATCCTCGCCGGCCGGGTGAGCCTCAACGATTTCACCGGGCTGGCCGCGTGCGGCGGTTTCAGCTACGGGGATGTGCTGGGCGCGGGCGGTGGCTGGGCCAAGTCGATCCTGTTCAACCCGCGTGCGCGCGACCAGTTCGCGGCGTTTTTCCAGCGCACCGATACCTTTGCGCTGGGCGTGTGCAACGGCTGCCAGATGATGAGCCAGCTGCACGACCTGATCCCGGGCGCGGCCGCGTGGCCGCGTTTCGAGCGCAACCTGTCGGAGCAGTTCGAGGCGCGCTTTGCGCTGGTCGAAGTGCTGGCCTCGCCGTCGATTTTCTTCGCCGACATGGCGGGCTCGGTGATGCCGATCGCGGTGTCGCACGGCGAAGGCCGGGTCGCTTTCCGCGATCCCGCGCACGCCGCGCAGGCGAAGTCCACGCTGCGTTATGTCGACCACCGCGGCGCGCTGACCGAGACCTATCCGCTGAATCCCAATGGCTCGCCCGGCGGGCTGACCGGCTTCACCACTGCGGATGGCCGCTTCAGCATCCTGATGCCGCACCCGGAACGCGTGTTCCGCGCCGCGCAGCTGTCGTGGAAACCGGACGGCATGACGGGCGCCGGTCCGTGGCTGCGGATGTTCCGCAACGCGCGGCGCGCGGTTGGGTGATGTGCGTCGACTATGCGAAAATAGGCGGCTTTGTCGCACTGAATCCCGCTGTGCCGGGCTCTGATTCCCTTCTGCCATGAATGCACACGAAAATCTCCTGACGGATGACCACCTGCGCGCGCAGGTCAAACTGCTGGGCACCCTGTTGGGCCAGGTGTTGTTGCAGTTTGCCGGCGAAGACGTGTTCGATGCGGTGGAAACCCTGCGGCGCGGCTTTACCGAACTGCACCAGCAGGAAGATCAGCAGCGCCGCACCGAGCTGATGGCGATGATCGACGCCATGCCAGCCGACAAGGTTGAACTGGTGGTGCGCGCCTTCTCCAGCTATTTCATGCTGGTCAACGTGGCGGAAGAAAGCTTTGCGCACCGCAACCGCCGCCGCATGCTGTCGCACGGCATGGCGCTGTGGGACGGCTCATTCGACCGCACCTTGGCCGACCTCAAGGCGCAGGGCATCACAGTGTCTACCTTGCAGGGCATGGTCAACCGGCTGCACTACGCGCCGGTGTTCACCGCCCATCCCACCGAAGCACGTCGCCGTGCGGTGATGGAAGGGGTGCGCCGGGTGTTCCTGATTTGCGACCAGCTGTACAGCCCGACGCTGGGGGTGAACGACCAGCGCGAACTGGAAACCCAGCTGGCTGCCGAAATTCAGGTGATGTGGCGCACCGACGAACTGCGCACCGCCAAGCTGGAAGTACGCGACGAAGTGCGAAATGGCCTGTATTACGTGCGGGAAAGCCTGTTCGAGGCGGTGCCGAAGGCGTATCAGTATTTCGAGAAAGCCATCCGCAAGCATTACGGCGTGAATGCCGACGGCGTTGGCGTGGTGGAGGTGCCGAGCTTCATCCGCTTCGGTTCGTGGATCGGTGGCGATCGCGATGGCAACCCGTTCGTGACGGCGGATGTCACCGAATGGACCGTGCATACGCAGATGCAGGCGGCACTTGATGAATACCGCTTGCGGGTGATGGAACTGCGGCAGACGCTCACCCACAGCAGCGACTGGTGCACACCTTCCGCGCCCTTCCTGGAGCGCCTGCTGGAATATGAAGCCGAGTTCGGCGAACAGGTGTTCCTCGGTACGGCGGTCCAGATTTACAGCCGCGAACCCTACCGCCGCATGGCGGCGATCATGCTGGCGCGGCTGGGCGCCAACCTGTCCTACGTCCACCAGTGCCTGGCCGATGTGCCGAGTTTTACCTCGCACCTGGCGTACAAAAACGCAACCGCTTTCCTCGACGACCTCTATCTGCTGCGCGATTCGCTGATCAGCCACGGCGACCGCATCGTCGCCACGCAGGATCTGCGGGCACTGATCCGGCTGGTCGAAAGCTTTGGCTTCCATTTGTTGCAGCTCGACATCCGCCAGGAATCAACCGTGCACACGCGCACGGTCACTGCGGTGCTGCAGCAGATCGACCCCGATTTCGATTATGCCGGTGCGGCGGAAGCCGAACGCCTGCAGCGCCTGGCCGCCTGGATCGGCTACATCGACCCGATCGAGGTCAACGATGTCGCGCTGGACGAGGAGGCGCGCGAAGCGCTCGCGGTGTTCCGGCGCATGGCCAAGCTGCAGGCCGAAGTGGGCGATGAGGTCTTCGGCACCTATGTGATTTCGATGACGCACAATGCGTCCCACGTGATGGAAGTGATGCTGCTGGCGCGGCTGGTCGGCTTGTGCGGCCACACCGGGCGCGACTGGTTCTGCCACATTCTGGTGGCGCCGCTGTTCGAGACGGTGGACGACCTGCAGCGCAGCCAGGTGATTCTCGAGCAGTTGTTGTCCAACAAGGTCTATCGTGCGCTGGTGGCGGCCGAAGACAACCGCCAGGAAGTCATGCTCGGTTATTCCGATTCGTGCAAGGACGGCGGCATCCTGGCGTCGAACTGGAATCTCTATCAGGCGCAGCTTTCCATCATCGCGCTGACCCAGCAGTTCGGCGTCGAATGCCGCCTGTTCCATGGGCGTGGCGGTACCGTCGGGCGCGGCGGCGGCCCCACCTACGAAGCGATCCTGTCGCAGCCGCCCGGTACCGTAAACGGCGAAATCAAGTTCACCGAGCAGGGCGAGATGCTGTATTACAAATACGGCCATCCCGAAACCGCCAACTACGAAATCGGCATGGGGGTCACCGGCCTGCTCAAGGCCAGTGCCACCGCGCTGGCGCACTGCGAAGTGCGTTACCCGCAGGATTATCTCGACTGGATGCGCGACATGGCGGCAGCAGGCGAGACGGCCTACCGTGCGCTGATCGGCATGCCGGGCTTCATCGATTATTTCTACGAGAGCACGCCGGTCACCGAAATCGGCCTGCTCAACATCGGCAGCCGGCCCTCGCACCGCAAGAAGGCCGACCGCTCGCTGGCGTCGATTCGCGCGATTCCGTGGGTGTTCGGCTGGGCGCAGTCGCGCCACACGCTGCCCGCCTGGTACGGTATCGGCAGCGCGTTGAAGGGCTTCATCGACAGCCAGCCGGAGGGTCTCGCGCACCTGCAGGCGATGTATCGCGAGTGGCCGTTCTTCCGCAGTTTGCTGTCCAACGTGCAGATGGCGCTGACCAAGGCCGACATGGAAATCGCCGAGGAGTATGCGCGCCTGTGCGATCACCCCAACACCATGGTGATCTACCGCACGATTGCGGCTGAATTCGCGCTCACCGTGGCCGGTGTCAAACAGGTCGCGCAGATCGAGACCCTGCTGGAAGACAACCAGACGCTGGCGCTATCGATCTCGCGCCGCCGTCCCTATATCGACCCCATCAACCACATCCAGGTGCGCATGCTGAAACGTTATCGCACCGGCAGCGTGTGGGAATCCGAGCAGGACACCTGGCTAACGCCGCTGAAGCGGTCGATCAATGCCATTGCTGCCGGGATGCGCAACACCGGCTGAGCACAGGAACAGAATGGCTATCCCTGCTCTCAATCAGCCGAAGCGGCGCGGGCTGATCGTCTCCATCGGCCTGAATGTCGTGCTGCTGGTGCTGGCGTGCGGCTTGGTGCTGTATGCCTTCATGCTCAATGTCGATCTGGGCGATGTGAAGCGGCGCCTGTCGAAGGAAGTCGAAACCCACCAGCAGACCGAACGCTATCTGATCGAAACGCGCAACCAGCTGACCGACAGCCAGCGCGAAATCGAGCAGCTGAAAGCGCAACTGGCCTACAAGGAAACCGATTTCCAGGCGGCGGCAGCAGCCAAACCTGCGCTGCCGGTGGTGGTCGGTTTTCGCTCGTCGATGCTGGGCAAGGGGCTGGTTGCGGTGATCGAAAACACCAGTGATCGTTATCTGACCGTGGTGCTCGCGGTGCGCAACCCCACGCTGTCGACGGCGCGCCGTTTCAAGCTCGACCTGGAGCCCAGATCCAGTACCGATTTCGGCCACCTCGAAGGCTGGCAGTTTGCGTCGGGCGACGAGGTGGGGCTGTTCAACGACGAGTTCGGTGCGCTGAGAATTACGGTGCCATGACGGCCTGCTGCGGCTTGCGCAATTGCAGGCCAAGCAGGGCGGGCATCAGCAGCAATTCGAACACCTGGCCGGCGAACAGGCCGGCCGCGCACAGCATGCCGAAATGCGCAGTGGGGCGGAAGTCGGACAGCCCCAGCAGGCTGAACTGCGCAATCAATACCACCGAGATGGCGATGACCGCGCGGCCCGAGCTTTCCACGCTGCGGATGATGGCGAATACCGGGCTGGCGCCGCGGCGGAGGCGGTGCAGGTAGCCGTGATACAGGTGAATGGTGTCGTCCACCGTGATGCCAAGGATGATGCCGGCAATCAGCACGGTGGCGACGTCGAGCGCAATGCCGGTTACGCCCATCACCACGAAAATGAAGAACAGCGGCGCCAGGTTCGGCACCAGGCAGATCAGGCCGGCCCTGAACGAGCGGAACAATAGCGCCATCAGCAGCAGAATCTGCAGGAAGGACGAGATGAAACTCTTCACCTGACCCACGACGATGCGATCCTCTTGATCCGAGAACAGCCGACCGAAACCGGCCATCTCGGCGTGAATCCCGGTGATCGGCTGCGCACCCAGATGTGCCTCGATCCGCTCGATCACCTTGCCAATTTCATTGGCGCCGTGAACATTCAGATTGAGGGCAATCCGGCCGCGCTGGAATTCGCGGTTGACCAGTTCGTACAAATCCTTGCCGTCATAGATCAGCAGCAGCTGTTCGACCAGCTTGCGGTTGGTCGGCAGCGCATTTGGGCCAAGTTCCTCGCCGCTGAAGGCGCGGTTCATTTCCTCGATCACTTCAACCAGCGAAAAGCTGCGATCGATTTCCGGCTGCTGTTCCAGCCAGATCTGCAAGGCCTTGATCTGCGCCAGCGTGGCGGGATTTTTCAGCGCGTCGCGTCCGGGGGCGGTGAGCACGATTTCCATCGTGGTCACACCGGATAATTTGGCTTCGACCCGGGCGGTGCTGCGGCTGATGCTGTGGTCCGGGGCAAAGAATTTGATCAGGTTGGATTCCACCTTGACCTGCATGGCGAGCGGAATCGTCGCCAGCACCAGCGCCAGCGTGCCGATAAGCACGGCCCGCGAGTTGCGCAGGCTGAACACCGCGACGGCCGCGGCGATGCGACGCGCATGCGCCAGCCCGGAGCGGCGGCGCGGCCAGCGCGGCGTGTCCCACTTCAACAGGATCGGCGGCACCAGGATGAATACCACCAGAAACACCATCAGTGTGCCGATCGCGCCGGACAGGCCGAAGGTCTGCACCGGCGGAATGTCCACCCACAGCAGGCTCAACAGACCGGCGCCGGTCGTCAGCACATTGAACAGGCCCGGCACGAAGGTTTCAGACAGCGCGCGCGCGATGCGTTGCGGGCGCGACAGCAGCGCAATGCGTCCGCGCTGGATCGCCGCGTACAGATGCAGCAAGGTTGCCGTAGTGTAGGCGGCCATGAGGGTGGGGATCATGGCGGTGATCGGCGTGTAGGGCTGGCCTGACGCGACGATTCCCGCCACGCTGACCGAGACGACCATCCCCATCGCCAGCCCGCCGACGATCATCGGCCGCACCCGTCCGACCACCCACCACATCAGTGCCAGGCCGATGACGACGGTCAGCGGAATGAAGATCGTGCTATCGCGCCAGAGCGAGCGCAATTCCTCGACAGTCTGGGCCACGGTTCCGGCGGTTGCCGTCCGGTAAACGTCGAGTTTCTCGGCGGCGATGGCGGCATCGAGCGCGATCAGGATATCGCGACGCGCGAGGCTTTCTTTCAATACCTTGGGTCGTACCACCAGCGCGACGGCCTTGCCATCCTTCGAGACGATCGCCCCAGGTGCCACCGCATCGTCCAGCACCCTTGCCTTCCATTCAGCGGGCGTGCGTGCTTTAAGGTTATCGGGATCCACCAGCAGGGAAACCGCAAAGCCATCGTCGGTCGCGTCGATATGTTCGACCGTGGTGAGCGTGAGCACACGATCCACCGAAGGATGCGCTTCCATTCTTCCGGCAACACGATCGAGTGCGCCGAGGAACGCCGGGCTGAATAGTGCATCGCCCTCGAACAATACGATCAGCGCCTCGTCGCTGGGAAACTCGCGAAACAAGGATTCACGCAGCTGGATGATGGGCGCGTCCGCAGGGGAGTAGATGTCCCCCGCATTGTTGAAATGGATATTGAGCAGGAAAGGCAACGAAGCCAGTTGCAGGCCGAGCAGGATGGCCAGCGCCAGCCACGGCGGCAGCATTCGACTGCCATTGAGCCAGGGTTTCAGCATTGTCGCGCCGTCCGCAGGGTCAGAATTTGCTGCGCAGGCCCAGCGTGATCAGCGAATGATCCTGGTGGAAGCCGCCCAGGGTGCGCGCCTCGCCGTCGAAATAGTGCGCGGCGACATACAGCTCGTGCGGTTCCCATCCCACGTAGCTGAGTTTAGGGCTGAGGTAGACGTCGTGCACGTTGAAGCCGCTGGCAAAGCGCATGCCGGCTTTCCAGCGGCCCTGGCCGAAGGTCGTCTCGATTTCGCCGTTGGCGCCGTAGTACTCCTTTAGTTCAAGGATGCTGCGGTCGGTCTGCAGCGCGTGCGCCACCAGTTGCAAGTTGACCCGGGTGTCCTTGCCGCCGGGGAAGAATTCCAGCGCACCGATCCAGTCGAGCGCATGCGTGGTATCCATCGCGGTGGTGGGGCGGGTCACCGGCACGCCGTCGGTGTAGCCGAGTTCCATGCGCCAGGTGAGGCCGCCGCTTACCCGTTCCAGGTCGGCGCCGACGAAGGTGTTGAACGGATGCACGGCAGTGAGCGAGGGCGCGAGCAGATCGACCCGGTAATACGGCAGCGACTGCCGGGTGCGCGCCAGCGTCACGCCGAAGTCGAACGGCGCGCCGGTCTTGGTCAGGCGCAGGGCACCACCGCCGCTGCCGTGCTCGTCTTCGTCGATGCGGGCGGCGCCCACCAAAGCGGCGAGCGCCGGGCTGGGGGCAATGCCGAGGACCTGGCCGGTAGTGCGGTTGATCGGGCTCCAGATGCTGGTGACATCCGGCAGCTGCGCGCCGCGGAATAGCGGCAGCCACACCGCGTCCAGCTTGTAGTCGCCGAAGCTCTGTTCCCAGCGTGCGGCCGGCTGGGCGCGGCGGCGGTCGGGCAGGTCGTCGAGGACAAAACGGGTGAGGTCGGCGCGGCTGACGCGGTCGGCCAGCGGAATTTCGTCGGCGCGGCCCCAGATGATGGTCTGCGCGCCGAGCGTCAGGCGGGTGTCGCCGTTGCGGTAGCGCACATAGGTGTCGCCGTAGTCAGCCAGCATTTCGCGGTGATCTGCGCTGCCGCCATCCTGCGTCATGCCGTCGAGCCGGGCGCCGGCGCGGAACTCCCAGTTGCGGCTCGGCTGCCACAGCACGTAGGCGCTGGCGCGCAGGGTGGAATAGGTGTCCGCTTCAGGCGCGTCGGGCAGGCCGCCGGCTTCCAGCAGCAGGTCGTCGACGCCGGCCTTGAGCACCGGCTTGAAGCCGCGCGCGACTGCTTGGCGACTGCGCGCGGTGGGCGGCGGCAGATCGTCCGCTGCGCGGATCTGCGGCGTCGCCTCGGCGGGAGCCGCTTCGGAGGGCACTGCACGCGGCTTGCGCGTAGGGGTGCGCGGTGGCGGCAGGTCGTCAGCCGTGTCCTGGACGGCGGGGCGCGGCGGCGGCAGATCGTCGGCGGCGTAGGCGGGCAGGGCGGCGAGCGACAGGCTCAGGGTCAGCAACAGATTTTTCATGGGCGATACTCCGATTCCAGGCTTTCGTCGGCCAGGGCTTGCGAGGTGAACAATTTGGCGGGCAGTTTCTGGTCGTACAGCGCGGCGTCGACCACCATTCGGGTTTCGTGGCCACTGGCCAGATCGATCATGCGGCTGTCGGTCAGCGTCCAGTAGCCCTGATTGCGCTTCTTGCCGCGCAGCAGCCAGCGTTTGCTGGGGGTGTTGGCGTCCTTCTCGAAATAGTCCACCCGCTGCGGGATGGCGGTGGCGGGGTCGATCCAGCTGATGCGCTTGCTGTAGACCGAATCGTCCGCGTCGAGCGGCACGCTTTCGAGCACCTCGCACAGGATGCCGTTCTCGGTCTGCTTGCCGAGCAGGCGGTGGCGGTCTTCCGACGGCTTGCGCTCCTGCAGATCTTCGAAATACAGGTCGGAAGCGACAAAGCGGCCGCCCTTGCGGTCGCTGGAAATGCGCCGCACGCGGTCAAGCGCGGGTAGATACAGCCATTGATCGGTGCTGCCGTCAGCTTTGTCTATGCTGAGAAGACCGGTACCGGCGATATCTTCCGGGTCGAGAAAACGGATCAGGTTGGCGGTTTCGCCGCCCGACTTGTCGAGGCGATAGGTGACGATCTCGCGGATGCGCGGCGCGTGGCCCTTTTCGGTGAGCACCATGCGGCCCAGCGTAGTGAGGTCGCGCCCATTGGGGCGGTCGTGGACCTTTTGCGCCAGATCGGAGGCTTCGTTGGCGCGGGCAGCCGTGGTGCCGAGCAGCAGCGCGAGCAGCAGAAATCGAATGACGTGCAGCAACGGGGTGGATGACATGTGATTTCCGGGCGTGTACGCATACTTAACAACGGTTTGCCAGCCTTGAACTTTACCGCAAAACTCGGTGGGCGCCTCGGCCAGGTGGTGCGCTGGATTTCAGGTCTGCGCTGTGATAAAAAGACACTATTGTCTGTTATGAGGACGCCAAGATGACGTCGACCACCCTGGAACTGCTCCGGAAGTACAGCGTAGCTGGCCCGCGTTACACCTCGTACCCGACCGCGCCTTATTTCCACACCGGCTTTGGCGAAGCGGATTGGGCCGAGGCGCTGGCCGCGCCGGCGCCGGATCGCGGGCTGTCGCTATATGCTCACATCCCGTTCTGCGATTCGCTCTGCCACTACTGCGGCTGCAACATGGTGGCGACCCGCGACTACAGCAAAACCCAGCCCTACCTCGCCACGCTCGACCGCGAAATGGCGCGCACCGCGAAGCTTGTCGACCCGACGCGCGTGGTGCGCCAGTTGCACTGGGGCGGCGGCACCCCCACCTATCTGAATCCAGACGACATCCGCCGCCTGATGGCGATGATGCGGCAGTATTTTCCCCTGGCTCCCGATGCCGAAATCAGCTGCGAGGCCGATCCGCGCGAGCTGACGCGCGAGCATCTGGTGGCGTTGCGCGAATCCGGTTTCAACCGTGTGTCGTTCGGCGTGCAGGACATGGACCCGGCTGTGCAGCAGGCGGTCAACCGCATCCAGTCTGAGGCGCTGATCCGGCAGGTGCTCGACTGGTCGCGCGAACTGGGTTTTTCCAGCATCAATCTGGATTTGATTGTGGGGCTGCCGAAACAGACGGTCGAAAGCTTTAGCCGGACGCTGGAACGGGTGGTGGCGTGGGCGCCCGATCGGCTGGCGGTGTTTGCCTATGCTCACGTTCCGTGGCTGAAAAAACACCAGCTTCTGATCCGTGACGCCGACCTGCCCGATTTAGCGGCCCGTCTGGGCCTGCAGCAGGCGGTGAACGAGGCGCTGGGCGCGGCAGGCTACGTCAATATCGGGCTCGACCACTTCGCCCGTCCCGACGACGAACTGGTGCGCGCGCAGCAGAACAAGACGCTGTGGCGCAATTTTCAGGGCTACACCACGCATAAGGACAGCGACATTCTCGCCTTCGGCGTGTCCAGCATCAGCCAGACGGCTGACGTCTACATGCAGAACGAAAAGAACCTCAAGCGCTATCAGGAACGCATCGCCGCGACCGGCTTTGCCGTCGAGCGTGGCATCAAGCTCACGCGTGACGACCAGATTCGCCGCGAAGCCATCACCCGCGTGATGTGCGATCTGGAACTCGATTTCGCTGCCTTCGGCAAGGAATGGAACATTGCCTTCACCGACTATTTCGCCGATGCGCTGGCTGGCCTGCGCCCGCTGGCCGACGACGGGCTGGTCAACATTGCGCCGGACAAGATCAGCGTCACCCCCAGCGGTCGCCTGTTCCTGCGCAACATCGGGATGTGCTTCGACCGCTATCTGAAGGAAGCCGCCAGCAAGCAGCCGCGCTATTCGCGGACGGCTTGAAAGGGCGCCGTCAGCAGCAACCGCTGCCTTCGTCGCGTTTTGGACAGCCCTCGGGCCGGTTGCGCGGCGGCAGCGGACAGCGGTTGATTTCGTTCGTACCGCGCTGGAAGTAGCAGGTCATGGCACTGGAAGCGATGCCCAGGAGCCAGAACACAAAAAAGCCGACGGTGTAGGCGCCTATGCGGTGTTCGATCAGCGCCTCGCCGCGATACATGATCTCCAGCGGGTCGAACAGGGTGGTGAAGATGATGTCGGCCACCCCGGCAACGAGGAAGGACGGCCACAGAATGTGGATCAGGCGTTGCATCATGGCGTGCTCCTCGCAGGGATGGCGGTCATTCTTCCGGATTGTTCATTTTGCGTTTGAGCCAGACCGACAGGTAAATCGCCATCCCGATGATGAACAGGATGGTGAACAGGCTCAACAGGCCGATCGGGTGGGTAAACAACAAATTGAGTACGACATCCATTTCAGTCTCCCTTTGATTGAACGGTGGATTCAGCATCTGTCGTCAGCGTGACGGGCTGGCTGAACGGGGTGTACAGCACGCCGGAAAGCCGCCAGGTTGAAGCGGCATCGGCTAGCTGGACATGCCATTTGCCGGCCGGCATGGCGGGCAGCGCTGCGCGATAGTGTCCGCCGCCAGCATGGCTGAAGACAAGCGTCTGGTCCAGGCCCTGACGGGTGGGGTGGGCCATCGTGAGGGTCAATTGCTCGGGATACGCCTTCATGCGCCCCGCCAGCGTCAGCGTCAGCGCACCGTCTTCGTTCTTCAGGGTGGCGGCGAGCGCCAGGGCACGCGCGGCGTCGTCGCGCGCCAGCGTCTGGTTGATGGCCAGCCCGGCCTTGTAGTAGTCGCCGACCACCAGGCCGTCGGCGCTCGTGGCCGCGATCCACACGGTGGTCACGCCGGCAATCACGGCGGTGGCGGGCAGGCTGATGAGAAACCACGGCCAAGGTTCGCGATACCAGGGTTTGGAATGCAGGGCGGTATTAATCATGGCAATCACCGGTTGAAGAATTTAGTGGCGACCTCATCCCTGATGCGCGGATCGTCGGTCGCCTGTATCGTGAACGTCACTTCGATCGAGCGGCCTTCCAGCTCTTCCGGGTCGGCAATCAGGCTGACGGGTATGTCGATGGTCTGCAAGGGCGCGGCTGCAATTTCGCGTGCGGCGGTTACTACCTGCAGGTCATCGATTCCCTGCGCGCTGATCGTGTAGCGGTGCGGCTGGCCGTCCTTGTTGATGAGCTGCAGGCGATAGACGTTTTCGATTAGGTCGTCGTCGGTTTCCTTCGACAGCGCGGCGCGGTCGCGTATCACGTCGACGCGTAGCGGCACGCGGGTGGCGAGGCTGTAAACGAACGCACCGGCGATCAGCGCCAGCAGCACGGTGTAGATGATGGTGCGCGGGCGCAGGACGTGTTTGACGATGCCACTGTCGGGGTATTTACCCTTCACCACGTTTTCCGTGGTGTAACGGATCAGCCCGCGTGGGTAATTCATCTTGTCCATGATCTGGTCGCAGCCGTCGATGCAGGCGGCGCAGCCGATGCATTCGTATTGCAGGCCGTTGCGGATGTCGATGCCGGTGGGACAGACCTGCACGCAGACGCTGCAGTCGATGCAGGTGCCGAGGCCGGCTGCCTTGTAGTCGGTCTTCTTGCTGCGCGGACCGCGGGGTTCGCCGATGGAACTGTCGTAGGTCACGGTCAGCGTGTCGGAGTCGAACATCACGCTCTGGAAGCGCGCATACGGGCACATGTATTTGCACACTTGCTCGCGCATGAAGCCGGCATTGCCCCAGGTGGCAAAGCCGTAGAACAGGATCCAGAAGCTTTCCCACGGGCCAAGGCTGGTGCTCAACACTTCGCCTGCCAGCGTCTGGATCGGTGTGAAATAGCCGACAAAGGTGAAGCCGGTCCACAGCGCAATCAATATCCAGACGACGTGCTTGAGTCCGCGCCGCCGCAGCTTGTTGGCGTTCCACGGCGACTTGTCGAGTTTCCTGCGTGCGAGGTGGTCGCCTTCCAGCCAGCTTTCCACCCACATGAAGATTTCGGTGTACACGGTCTGCGGGCAGGCAAAGCCGCACCACAGGCGGCCGGCCACCGCAGTGAACAGGAACAGCGCCAGCGCCGACAGAATCAGCAGGCCGGTAAGATAGACAAAATCCTGCGGCCAGAACACCAGACCGAAGATATAGAACTTGCGCGCAGCCAGATCGAACAGCACCGCCTGGCGGTTATCCCACTGCAGCCAGGGCAGGCCGTAGTAAAGCGCCTGGGTCAGCAGCACCAGAGCGATGCGCCAGTTGGCGAACACCCCATGCACTGCGCGCGGCTGAATTATTTGCCGGATCGCGTAGAGTTGCTGTTCGATCGGCGCGTCGGCGGGTGGCGCGGGCTGCTTGTTGTCTGTCACTGCGTTTTTCCGTGGAAGGTCTGAGCCGCTTGAACGCACTGCCTGATGATGCCAGCACAATGTGCTCAAGCGGCTCGCCGGGAGATTCGGCGAGCGCCCTTTACTTACTGCTTCTGCGACAGGCCATAGACATAAGCCGCCAGCAAGTGCAGCTTGGCTTCCTTGTTGGAGGTGGTGCCGAGCGTCTGCGCCATGGCGGGCATCACGCCGTTGCGCCCCTTGGAAATGCTCTCGATGATCGTGGCCTCGCTACCGCCATACAGCCACACCTTGTCAGTGAGGTTGGGTGCGCCCATCGCCTGCATGCCGGTGCCGTCGGGCATGTGACAGGCCGCGCAGTTCTCGGCGAACTTCGCCTTGCCCGCCTCAGCCAGTGCGGCGTCGTGCTTGCGGCCCGACAGCGACATCACGTAGTTCGCCACCTCCTGCGTCCCTTGTGGGCCGATCGCTTCGCCCAGCGCCGGCATCACCGCGGCGCGGCCATCGGTGAGGGTGGCCTTGATGGTGTCGGGGTCGCCGCCGTAGAGCCAGTCGCTATCGGTCAGGTTGGGGAAACCCCTGGCGCCTGCCGCATCCGAGCCGTGGCACTGCGAGCAATAGGTCAGGAACAGGTGCTTGCCGATGGCGCGCGCGTCGGGATCGGCGGCCACGGTGGCGATGTCCTGCTTCATGAACCCGGCATAAACCGGCTGGAACTTGGTTTCGGCGGCTTTCACCTCGGCCTCGTATTCGCCGATCTGCGTCCATTTCAGCACGCCGGCATAATTGCCCAGCCCCGGCCACAGCACCAAATACGCCAGCGCAAACACCAGGGTGCCGTAGAACAGGCCCAGCCACCAGCGCGGCAGCGGGTTGTTGAGGTCCTGCAGGTCGCCGTCCCAAGTGTGCTCGATCAGCTCGGGCTTTTCGCCGGGCGCGAGCTTGCGGGTGGTCTGCGACTTGAGAAACACCCAGGTTCCGATGATGCTCACCAGGGTGAGAACGCTGATGTAAATCGGCCAGAAGCCGTGTGTGAAATCACTCATTGCTTGTCTCCTTGTTTGGCTGGCTTGTCTTTTCCTTCTTCGTCGAAGGGCAGCTTGCCGGCGTCCTCAAAACGCTGCTTGTTGCCCTTGCTGTAGGCCCACCAGACGATGCCGATGAACACCACGATGAAGACGACCGTGACGATGCCGCTGATGGTTCCGCTGTCCATGCCGGTTTCAGTTCTTCGGGGCGTGGGTGCCCAGCACCTGCAGGTAGGCGATGACCGCGTCGAGCTCTTTCTTGCCTTCCAACTCCGCGGACGCTCCGGCGATTTCCTGCTCGCTGTAGCCGTGGCCAACCAGGTTCAGCCTGCGCATCTTGGTCTGGATGGACGAGCCATCGAGCGGACGGTCGAGCCAAGGGTAGGCCGGCATGTTGGATTCCGGCACCACGTCGCGCGGGTTCATCAGGTGCGCCACGTGCCAGGCGTCGGAATAGCGTCCGCCGACGCGCTGCAGGTCGGGCCCGGTGCGCTTGGAACCCCACAGGAAGGGGCGGTCGTAGACGAATTCGCCCGCCACCGAATAGTGGCCGTAGCGCTCGGTCTCGGCGCGGAACGGTCGGATCATCTGCGAATGGCAGCCGACGCAGCCTTCGCGGATATAGATGTCGCGTCCCGACAGTTGCAGCGCCGTGTAGGGCTTCAGTCCCGCCACCGGGGTGGTGGTGGAGGTCTGGAAGAACAGCGGCACAATCTGCACCAGACCGCCGACGCTGACGATCAGGATGGTCAGCACGATCAGCAGGCCGAGGTTTTTTTCGATGGTTGCATGCGAAATCATGGTCGGTTTCCTCAGGCGTGAACGGCTTGCGGGATGGCGGCGTCATTCACCACGCGTCCCTGGCGGGTGGTCTGCCAGACGTTGTACGCCATGATCAGCATGCCGCTGAAGAACAGCGCGCCGCCCAGCAGGCGAATGCCGTAGAAGGGATACATGGTGTTGAGCACCTGGGCGAAGCTGTAGGTCAGCGTGCCGTCGGCGTT
>JAUXVT010000017.1 GCA_030680405.1 Thiobacillus sp.
CGTCGTCATGGGCATAAATGCGCAGACGCTGGCCGGATAACGCTTCGGCCAGACGCTGCGCCAGCGCGCTGTCGTGGGAGGCGAGCGTGAGTGCGGTGGGATAGCCCTGCGCGACCTCCTGCGCAAAGCTGGGGCCGGATAGCGCGCCGGTTTGCGTGTGGCTGGGCAGCAGTTCGGCAATGAGCTGGTGCGGTAGCTTGCGGCTGCCGGGCTCGAAGCCTTTGCATACCCACAGCAGCGGCGCCAGCCTGGGGCGCTGCGCCAGTGCGGCGAGGGTGGGGCGCAGTGCGCCGCTGGGGACGGCGATGACGATGAGCTCGGCATCATCGACGGCGGCATTGAAATCCGGGTTGAAATGCAGCCTGTCCGGCAAGGGGCAGCCCGGCAGGTAGCGGGTGTTGACGCGCTGGGCGCGCATGGCGTCGAGTTCGGCTGCGTTGCGCCCCCACAGGGTGACGGTGTGGTGGGGCGCCCAGCTGGCCGCCAGCGCGGTGCCCCAGGCGCCCGCGCCAAGTACTGACAGCTTCATCGCCATGCCTTATCGACCCCAGGCTTCGTGCGCGGGCAGCCAACCGGTGAGGCCGTCGACATGCTTTACCGGCAGCCAGCCGAAGGCATCGGCAGGGCCGGTGACACTGAGCAGCACGCCGCGCGCAACCGGTGTCACGATCTCGGCATCGGCTCGCGGCTGTTTGCGGATGGCGCTGGTTTCGGCTTTGACCATGATGGTTTTTGCACCACCGAGAGCGGATTTCTCGATCCAGCTCAGGCGGCCGCTGAAATCACGTACCTTGATCCAAGCCTCGGTATCAACCACCACTTCCAGCGGCAGGCCGCTGCCCGCGATGGCCACTTTTCCGGCGGCGGTGGACGGCGCGTCGTACAGGATAGTGGCGCGTGCTGTGCTGCGGTATTCCAGCGCGCTGGCGGATGGCGCCAGCGCGAGCAGAAAACCGGCCGCGAGCAGTGAACCTGCGTGGCTCAACAAACCCGGCTCAATGCGTTTGTGCGGGGGCAGCCTGTTGCTGCTGAGCCTGCTGCTGTTGCGCGAACAGCGCTTCAAAGTTGACCGGGTTCAGCAACAGGGGCGGGAAGCCTGCGCGGATCACCACGTCGGACACGGTTTCACGCAGATACGGGAAAACGATGTTGGGGCAGCCGATGCCGAGCACCATCGGAATCTGATCCTGCGGCACATTCTGGATACGGAAGATGCCGGCCTGGGTGCATTCGACCAGGAACATGGTCTTGTCGCCGGTCTTGGCGGTGACGGTGACGGTGATGCCGGTGTGGTACAGGTCTTCGCCCAGCGCGTGGCTTTCGGTCGACATGTTGACGTCGATCTGCGGCGCCTCGCGTTCCAGGTAGATGGCGGGGGCGTTGGGCACTTCCACCGACAGGTCCTTGACGAAGAGTTTTTCGATATTGAATACGGGTTGCTGCGCGTCGGTCATGATGACTCCCTGGATAAGAAAACCGGAGCCTGCGCTCCGGGGGTGGTGCGCATTTTACACGCGCTTATTGAACGCCCTGTGACGCCAGCCAGCGTTTTAGCGCATGGGCTTCCATCGCGCCCGAGGTGCGCGCCGCCTCCAAGCCGTTTTTGAACAGGATCAGGCTGGGGATGCCTTTGATGTGGTGGCGCATCGACACCTGCGGGTGGGCTTCGGTGTCGACCTTGGCAAAGCGCACGCGCGTGCCCATCTCGGCGGCCACCTGCTGGAATATCGGCGCCATCATCTTGCAGGGGCCGCACCAGTCGGCCCAGAAATCGACCAGCACCGGCAGGCCGGCCTTGGCAATAAAGCGATCAAAGCTGTCGGCGGTGAGGTCAGCCGGTTTGCCGGGCAGCAGCGGCGAGCCGCATTTGCCGCATTTTGGGGCATCGGTCAGGCGGTCGTCCGGCACGCGGTTGACGGCGAGGCAGTGGGGACAGGCGAGTTCCATCGGGGGGTTCTGGAAGCGAGTGGTCTTTTTTTAGATGGGTTGGCGCGCTAAAAAATCAAGCGCCAGGATCAGGCGCGCTCCAGCAGCGGCACCAGTTCGCCCGCCGCATCCAGCGCCGAGGTGTCGTCAAAACCGCCGACGTGGGTGTCGCCGATGAACACCTGCGGCACGGTGCGGCGGCCGCCGGAGCGGACGATCATTTCGTCCTGCTTTGCCGGATCGAGGTCGATGCGGATTTTTTCGATTTCGGTCACGCCCCGGCTTTTGAGCAGGCGCTCGGTAGCGACGCAATAGGGGCAGATGGCGGTGCAGTACATCACGACTTTGGCCATGAGATGATCCTTATTTCTTGGTGACGGGCAGGTTGGCGCGTTCCCACGCGATGATGCCGCCTGCCTGGTTGTACACGGTCTCGAAACCGGCTTTTTTCAGCATGCCGCAGGCGCGTGCCGAGCGCTGGCCGCTGCGGCAGGTGATCAGGATCGGCTTGGACTTGAACTTGTCGAGCTCCTGGAGACGGCCGGCAAGCTGGCCGAGCGGAATGTGCCTGGCCTTGGGGATGTGGCCGGCGGCAAATTCCTTGTCCTCGCGCACATCGAGCACCAGGGCGTCATCGTTATACAGACGGGTGGCTTTCAGCGTGTCGGCCTGCTCCACGCCGGAGAGCTGGCCGCCGATGAAGGACCAGACCAGCATGGCGCCGGAACCCACCGCCAGCGCCACCAACATCCAGTTGTCCTGCAGAAATTGCATGTCCATGAATGTTCTCGCTTACAGGCCGCAGCCCGGTTTGACGCCGGCTTTTTTCAGCATGATGTCCATCGGGCAGAAACGCGTGAAGCCGGACTGGAACAGGTTGAAGCCGACGAAGGCGGTGAACCACAGCCACGACAGCTGGATCATGTCGACGCTGCCGGAAAAGTGCGCCAGCGCCAGCGACAGCATGATGAAAAATCCGGCAATGATGCGGACCATGCGTTCAACGGTCATGGATAAGACTCCTGGTTGGATGAAGAATGTTTGCGGTAATTGGCGGCGTAATACAGCACCGGAATCACCACCAACGTGAGCAAGGTGGAGACGAAGATGCCGAAAATCAAGGACACCGCCAGCCCCGAGAAGATCGGATCGTCGAGGATAAAAAAGGCGCCCATCATGGCAGCGGCGCCGGTCAGCACGATCGGCTTGGCGCGGGTGGCGCCGGCCTGGATGACCGCTTCCTGGAAGCTCATGCCGCTGCGCACCTGCTCGTTGATGAAATCGACCAGCAGGATGGAGTTGCGCACGATGATGCCGGCCAGCGCGATCATACCGATCATCGAGGTGGCGGTGAACTGCGCACCGAGCAGGGCGTGGCCCGGCATCACGCCGATGAGGGTGAGCGGAATCGGCGCCATGATGATGAGCGGCGTGATATAGCTCTTGAACTGCGCCACCACCAGGATATAGATCAGCATCAGTCCGAACGCGTAGGCCAGCCCCATGTCGCGGAAGGTTTCGTAGGTCACCTGCCATTCGCCGTCCCACTTCAGGCTGAATCCGGCATAGGGATCGGCGGGTTGACGGATGAAAGTTTCGGACAGCGTGCCGCCCTGCGCCAGCGCTTTGTCCTTGAGGTCGCCGCGCATGGCGAACAGGCCATACAGCGGCGAATCCAGCTTGCCGCCGGTGTCGCCGACCACGAACACCACGGGCAGCAGATCCTTGTGGTAGATGGTCTTTTCGCGCACGCTCGGCATCACTTCCACCAGCTCGGACAGCGGTACCAGGTTGCTGTTGTTGCCGCGCACCGTGAGCTTCAGCAGTTCTTCGATCTGGGACTGGCGTTCCGGCGGCAGCGTGATGCGCACCGGGATTTCGTACTTGGCGCCGCTGCCGTGGATGGGGGTGACGTTCTCGCCTGCCAGTCCCATCTTCATCGCCGCCACGATGTCCTTCTGCGCCACCCCCGCGACCGCGGCCTTGTTCTGCAGCACGCGCAGCACAAAGCGCTGGGCGTCGTCCTCCACCGTGTCGTCGATCGCCACGATGCCTTCGGACTTTTCGAAGACGCCGCGTACCTGCTTGGCGACCTGGATTTGCGCGTCGTAATCGGGGCCGTAGATTTCGGCGACGATCGGCGACATCACCGGCGGGCCGGGCGGCACTTCGACCACCTTGACGTCGGCGCCATGTTTTTTGGCGATCGCCTCGACTGCGGGACGGATCGCCTGCGCGATCTCGTGGCTCTTGCGGTCGCGTTCATGCTTGTCGACCAGATTCACCTGCAGGTCGCCGACCTCGGGGCCGGTGCGCAGGTAATACTGCCGCACCAGGCCGTTGAAGTTGATTGGTGCCGCAGTGCCGGCATAGGCCTGATAGTCGGTGACTTCCGGCACCTGCGCGACCGCTGTGCCCATCTCGCTCAGCACCTGGGCGGTTTTTTCCAGCGGCGTGCCGACCGGCAGGTCGACGATGATCTGGAATTCCGACTTGTTGTCGAACGGCAGCATTTTCAGGATGACCAGTTGCATCACCGGCAGCGCGACCGACAGCAGAATGGCGATGCCGATGCCCAGCCACAGCATGCGGCGTGAGCCCTTGCCTTCAATGCCGCGCAGGAAGGGCGTGAGGCGGGTGCGGAACAGGGTCAGCAGCTTGGTTTCGCCCCCGTGCGTGGCGTGCGCGTCCTGCTTGATCAGCTTGAGCGCCAGCCAGGGGGTGACGATGAAGGCGATCGCCAGCGAGATCAGCATGCCGATCGAGGCGTTGATCGGGATCGGGCTCATGTACGGCCCCATCAGGCCGGAGACGAAGGCCATGGGCAGCAGCGCGGCAATCACGGTGAGGGTGGCGAGGATGGTGGGGCCGCCGACCTCGTCGACCGCGCGCGGAATGATGGCTTCGAGGCCGTCGTGATCGAGCCCCATGCGGCGGTGGATGTTCTCCACCACCACGATGGCATCGTCTACCAGGATGCCGATCGAGAAAATCAGCGCGAACAGCGACACCCGGTTGAGCGTGAAGCCCCACGCCCACGAGGCGAACAGCGTGGCGGCCAGCGTCAGCAGCACCGCCGCGCCGACGATCAGCGCCTCGCGGCGGCCGATGGCGAACAGCACCAGCAGCACCACCGAGGCGGTGGCAAAGATCAGCTTCTGGATCAGCTTCTTGGCCTTGTCGTCGGCGGTGGCGCCGTAGTTGCGGGTGACGCTGGCTTCGACGCCTTCTGGCAGCACGCTGTTTTTCAGGGCGTTGACGCGCGCGATGACTTTTTCCGCGACATCGACCGCGTTTTCACCGGGTTTTTTGGAAACAGCCAGGGTGACCGCCGGGTAGGTCTGCCCCCGGTCGGCCTGGTGCGCGCCGCCCGCGCCGGGGCCATGCCAGACGTAACGCGCCGGCTGGTCGGGCCCGGCGACAACGCTGGCAATGTCGCTCATGTACACCGGGCGGCCCTGCGCGACGCCGACGACCAGTTGTTTGACGTCGTCGGCGCCGGTGAGGAAAGTGCCGGTCTGCACCAGGATTTCCTGGTTGTTCGACACCAGGGTGCCGGATGGCTGCGCGGCGTTGGACACCTGCAAGGCGTCGCGGATATCCTGGGCCGACACGTTGAATGCCGCCATGCGGTCGGGATCCATCATCACCCGCACCGCGCGGCCGGGGCCGCCGACGGTGGTGACCTCGCGGGTTCCGGCAATGCGTTTCAGTTCGATTTCGGCGGCGTGCGCCACCTGCTCGAGTTCGTACGCGCCCCGCATTTCGTCGCGCGTCCACAGGGTGACGGTCACAATCGGCACGTCGTCGATGCCGAGCGGCTTGATGATGGGTTCGCCGACGCCGAGTTCGGGCGACACCCAGTCGCGGTTGGCCTGGATGGTGTCGTACAGCCGCACCAGCGCCTGCGTGCGATCCTGCCCCACCAGGTATTGCACGGTCAGCACCGCCATGCCGGGTTTGGAGACGGAATAGATATGCTCGATGCCGGCGATCTGCGACAGCACCTGCTCGGCCGGCGTCGCCACCAGCGCTTCCACGTCCTTCGCCGACGCGCCGGGGAAGGGGATGAACACGTTGGCCATGGTCACGTTGATCTGCGGCTCTTCCTCGCGCGGCGTGACCAGAATGGCAAACAGGCCCAGCAGGGCCGCGATCAGCGCAATCAGCGGGGTGAGCTGGGACGTGAGAAAGAAGCGGGCGATGCGTCCGGAGAGTCCCATGCGTGTCTCCGTTTATTGGGCGAGTTTGTTGGCCGCGCTTTTGGCGTAGATCCCCGCCTTGACCGGTTCGAGCGCAATGACGTCGCCCGGGCTCAGGCCGGCCAGCGCTTCCACCTGGCCGCGTCCATTGGGCGTGCCCAGACGGATCTGCCGCAGGCTCACCTTGTCCTGCTTCACCACATACACCGCAGTGATCTCGGAGCGGCGCACCACCGCGCTTGACGGGATGGTGAGCTTGCGCGCGCTGCCCACCGAGAAATGCGCCCGCGCGAACATGCCGGGGATGACGCCTTCCAGGTTGGCCGGCAGGTCGATCCGCACCTTTACGGTGTGGGTTGCCGCATCCGCCGACGGCAGCACGGTGACGCCGGTGGCGTCGATCCATTTGTTGCGTGAGGGAATCTCGACTGCGACGCGCGGCGCTGCCTTGATTTCGGCCAGCTTGTACTGCGGGATGTTGGCAACCACCCGCATGTCCCTGGGGTCAAATCCGGTCATCAGCGGGGTGCCGGGCGCCACGGTTTCTCCCACTTCCACGTGGCGGGCGGCGACCACCCCGGAATACGGTGCGGTGATCACGGTGTAGCTGCTTACGGCGGCGGTCTGGCCGACGCTGGCGCGCGCCGCGCGTGCAGCCGCCTCGGCGGAGCGGAACTCGGCCGTGGCGCGGTCCAGTGCGGCCTGGCTGATGAACTTCTGCTGAAACAGTTGTTGCTGGCGCTGGTAGTTGGCGCGGGCATTGGCCAGCAGGGCATTGGCCTGCGCCACCTGCGCCTGGCTGCCCGCCACGGCGGACGACAGTTCCTGCGCGGAGAGCCGAACGATGACCGAACCCGCCTTGACGTAATCGCCAGCGTCAAAATTGACCGCCGATACGCGCCCCGACACTTGCGCCGCGAGGGTGGATTGCTTGACCGCCTCGACCGTGGCTTCGGTGGAGTAGCCGGTGTCGGCCATCTGGTATTTCACCGGTGCAACCGCAAAGGGCAGGGCCGCCCAAGCGGATGGGGAGGCAAGGATGACGCAGGCCAGCAAGCGGGCGGGGTTCAGCACAAACGCATCTCCAGGAAATTGTTTATCAGTATAAACTGATATATTATATAATTCAACCACTTATGGTAATCCAAGTGAGCCATATTTTGCCTGCCTCCCAACGGGATCGCTTTTAATATACGCCACTCAAACAGGATGATTATTGGCATCAATTGGAACCGCATTTGGGTCCCGAATGCTGGGGTTTTGAGAGAAACGGCCATCCGGGCTTCGACGGCCAAAGCGAAGGCCAGCCTCTCTCACATCAAATTAAAGCGGGATTCTTTTTACCCTGTGGGCCCGGGTTGCTCAGCTGGTCCTTTTTTTTTTGCCCGGGCTTGGAGGGGCAAACGTGCCATGTGCCTGATGCAAGGGCGCGACGAGTGACGGTGTGGCCCCCCCCATGATGTCTGACAGGCGATAAAAATCCAGGGTCGCCAAAAAGCTCTTGCGCGCCTCGACAAGCACGGATTTCAGGGCGCATGCGGGCAGCATCGGACAACTCTGATGGTCGGGGCTGAAGCATTCAGCGATATCCATATTGTCTTCGGTATCCCGCACCAGATCGCCCACGTTGATCAGGTCAGGTGTTCTGGCGAGCCGCATCCCGCCACCCTTTCCGCGCACGGTCAGAATGTAGCCGCATTGTGCCAGCCGATGCACCACCTTCATCAGATGGGTGGAAGGGATATCGTACTCGCGTGCGATGTCGGCAATGGTCGCGAGACTGTCTGGATGGCGCGCCAGATAGATCACCACGCGTAAAGAATAATCCGTGAATTTGGTCAACCGCATGGCATCTCCTTCAATCTGCGTTATGCCGTGTGGCGTTGTGCATGGATGTCCCGATTGGCTCTCAATTATATCCGCCCGAACACTCGGCCCCGGATAGGCACTTTGTAACTATTCAAAAATTGAAGGCAGACCTCTTGCCATTCAATTCCTACTAAGATATATTTTACATGTATCTATTGAGGGGGGTCGCATGAATAGAGGATTTAACCGCCGGATCAGCGCAAGTCGTGGGGCGGCCATGCTGTGTCTGGGGCTGGCCATGGCTCATCCGATGCTGGGCTACGCTGACAAACGCACTTTTGAAATGTCGATCGAGGACACCAAGATCACCCTGGTGGACAAGCAGCAGTTTCATACCTTCGCCTTCAACGGCCAGGTGCCGGGTCCGCTGATTCATGTCAAGGAAGGCGACGAACTCACGGTCAACGTCAACAACCTCACCACCCTGCCGCACACCATCCACTGGCATGGAATGTTGCAGAAAGGTACATGGCGCATGGATGGAGTGCCCGATATCACCCAGACGGCGATCAAGCCCGGCGACACCTTTACCTACAAATTCGTGGCCGAACCTTCCGGCTCCATGTGGTACCACTGCCATGTCAACGTCAATGAACATGTGGCAATGCGCGGCATGTGGGGACCCTTCATCGTCGATCCGAAAAATCCCAAGCCGATCGAGAAGAAAGTGACGAAGGACTACATCCTGATGTTGTCCGACTGGGATTCAAAATGGGCTTTCAAGCCTGGTTACGGCGGGGTGCCGGGAGATGTGTGGGATTACTTCACCCTCAACGGCAAGGCCTTTCCCGATTCGCAACCCCTCCGCGTGAACAAGGGGGATGTGGTCCGGCTGCGTCTGATCGGCGCGGGTGAACTGACCCACTCCATTCACATCCACGGCCACATTTTCCAGGTGGCTTTCAAGGATGGGCGTCCGCTGGCCAATCCCATTGAAGCGGACACCATCATGGTCGGGCCGGGCGAGCGCTACGACCTCATTCTCACGGCCGACAATCCGGGCCGCTGGATGGTGCACGACCACGTCGACTCCCACACGATGAATGGCGACAAGCCGATGGGCGGTTTGATGACGGTCATCGAATACAACGAAATCAGCCGAAACGATCCGTTCTATGCCTGGAAAGACAAGGCGTTCGTGCCCGATTTCTATTACGAAGAGTCCCTGAAAAAGCCCTACGGCATGCACGACGCACCCGCCTTCAAGGGACGGGCCATTCAATAAGCGAAAGGATCGATGATGAATTTACACCTCTTGGCCGCATTGGGCCTGGGGCTTGTCGCCAGCCCTGTGTTTGCAGCAGATGGCATCGGCGCCGGCCTCTTGAAATCGCAATGCATCAGTTGCCATGCCATCGCAAAACCGGACAACGCAAGCCTCGATCGCCTGTGGGAGCGGAAGGGCCCGGATCTGTATTACTCCGGCAGCAAATTCAATAAACCCTGGCTGGAAAAATGGCTGCAGAACCCGGCCAGCATTCGCCCCGCCGGCGAGTTTTACACCAGGCATGTCAAAGGCACCGACAAGGAAGATGCGGTGGATGAATCCACCCTGACGCCGCATGTGAAGTTGTCGGAAGCGGACGCCGAAGTGGTTGCCGACGCGCTGATGGCCATGGTCGCCCCGGCAGGACTGATAGACAAGGGCGCATTCAAGGGTGAAAAGGTGGGCATGGCCATGGGCGCGATGTTCTTCAACAAGCTCCGCGGCTGTGCCGCCTGCCATATGGCCAAACCCGGTATGGGTGGCGCGTCCGGTCCCGAGCTCTTCACCGCGGGCGGGCGCCTGCAAGCCGATTACATCTACAGCTACATCAAGAATCCGCAGAAGATCGATCCACACATCTGGATGCCCACGCTCAATCTGGCTGAACCGGACCTGCAGCGGCTGACGGGTTACATCCTGCAACTCGGCGCATCGGAGGGGAAATGAAAATGAATTTTAGGCAACGCGCGCCCGCATTCTTGCAGACAGGACTCTTCCTGGCCTCCTGTTTCCTGGTCGCGGGCCATGCCGCGGCAGAGGAGCCCAATACCAAGCGGGCGGTCCGCAACTACGACACCTATTGCGTTCAGTGCCACGGTATCAATCGCAACGGCAGGGGCATCAATAGCCGCGACATGTCCGTCCAGCCACGAGACCATGGCGATGCAAAAGGGATGGGCGGCATTCCCGATGAAGAAATATTCCGCGTCATCAAGGAAGGCGGGCTGGCCGTGAACAAATCGGTGCTCATGCCAGCCTGGGGCAACGTCATGAACGACGAGGAAATCAAGGAGTTGGTGGCGTATCTACGCTTTGTCTGCAACTGTGGTTTGGGTAAATAAAAGGAGCTTGATCAAATGAAACAAAACAAGATGCTGGGGATGGCCCTCGCCGGAGTGGCGGCATTGTCGATGCTGGCATTCCAGGCTGAGGCAAAAACGGTAAAAGTCACGTTGCATGCAACGGAAGTGGATTTGCCGATTGACAATAAAGGCACGATGTACCGCACCTGGACGTTCGATGGCAAGGTGCCGGGCCCGGTGGTGCGGGTCACCGAGGGTGACACCGTGGAATTCACGCTGATCAACGACAAGACCAGCAAGAATTCCCACTCCATGGACTTCCATGCGGCAAGGCTGGACGTCGTGAAGGATTTCGGTTCCATCAAGCCGGGCGAGAACAAAAGCTACACGTATACCGCAGATTATCCGGGCGTGTTCTTCTACCATTGCGGCTCCGATCCGATGATCCAGCACATCGCACGCGGCATGTTCGGCGCGATCATCGTCGACCCGAAAGATCCGAAGGCCATGCCCAAGGCTGACCGTGAGTACGTGATCATCCAGTCCGAGCTTTACGCCAATCCGGACGTCAAGGAAGAGATGATGCAGAACAAGTGGAGCAACGTCATGTTCAACGGCGGCATCTTCAAGTACGACCCGGTGCACGATCCGGCCGCGACCCGTTGGCTGCAGGCCAAGCCGGGTGAGCGCGTGCGGGTTTACTTCGTCAATGCCGGTCCGAACGAGTTCTCATCCTTCCACCCCATTGCGGGCATTTGGGACAAGGTCTACGCGAGCGGCAATCCGAAAAACGTGCAGCACGGCCTGCAAAGCTTTACGGTCGGGCCGGGCGACGCGGCCACGTTCGACCTAATTTCGCCGATCGAAGGCGCCAACGCGATCGTCACCCACTCGCTGAAAGGCGCGCTGACTGGCGCCATCGCCGTGCTGATGTTCAGCAATGACGCCGATTCGAAAATGGGCCGCGGCGAGCAGATCCTCGTACGCTAAGCCAGGCAAACCGGAGGGGGCTCCACTCCGGCGACATGACCCCGGCCTGCCCGGTGCCTGCATGCACCGGGCAGGCCGGAAATGCGGAGAACAAGACATGAATTTCAAACGGACATCGAAAATTATCACGCGCGCCTTGGTGAGCGTTTCACTGCATGCCGCGCTCGGCGGCATTAATCCGGGTCTCGCTTCTCAAGTGGCTGTCCAAGACGGTGAATCCTTTGCGATTGGAACTATCCAGGCTGCCAGCAGGGAGCGGCCTGATTCCCTTTCGCCGCAAAACGCCAATGGCAGCTGGACTTGTCCAATGCATCCCGAGATACATCATCACGAGCTCGGCAAATGCCCCGTCTGCAAAATGAAGCTGATCAAAGCCAAGTCGAAGAACGTCTAGGCCATCCCGCTCCAGATGGCAATTCGATCTGTGTCGGCAACAAACAGGATAGACACCCCATGACCTCGTCGTTTGTCCGCACGCTTTATTACGGTGTGCTGCTTGTCGTCCCTGTTTGCATGGTCGGCGTTGTCTATTTTTCAGGGCAGCACCCGAGCGAATCCGCTCGGGCTGCGGATCGCCTTGAACGCCTGAATGGGGCAGGGGCAGCGAAAAAGCTTTGGATCTGTCCAATGCACCCGCAAATTCTCCAGGAACATCCGGGATCCTGCCCGATATGCGGCATGGATCTGGTTGAAGCCGACGGCGCCCACGAGCATGGCGGTGCAGGCGTTCAAGTAGATACGGCCTCGTTGCAGCGGATGGGCGTAAGGCTGGCAAGCGTGGAGCATCAAGGCCTGAGCCGGAAACTGCAAACCTACGGCAATGTGGCGATCGACGAAACCTCGATGGTCAATGTCAGCCCGAAGATCGAAGGGTGGATCCGCAAGCTGCACGTCACTGCGGTGGGGCAGCCGGTCCGCGCGGGGCAAATCCTGTACGAGATCTATTCGCCGGAGCTGGTGCAGCGCCAGCGCGAGTACATCGAATTGCTGCAGCGGCGCGATCAACTGTTGCAGCGCATGACCGAACTGTCCGGGCAGAACGCCCAGGTGGCGGCAAGTCTGGCACGGGAGCGGATTCGTGCCCGTGAAAAATTCACCTACGCCGACATCAGTGAAGACATTCTGGACAAAATCGAAAAAACCCACCGTACCGTGGATGTGGTGACGGTGCGCGCGCCCCACTCCGGTTTCGTCACGCAAATTGGCGCACGGGAAGGCAGCTATGTCACCCCGGTGACTAATCTGCTTTCGCTCGCGGATACCGCCAAGGTCTGGATCGACATCGTGCTTTACCCGGACCAGCTGGCCTGGGTCAAGGAAGGCGACGAAGTGACGGTGAAGCTGCCGCACTCCGATGAGTTGGAGGTCAAGGGCCCCCTGAAATTCGCCAGCCCCACGGTAGACAATGCAACCCGCACCGTGCGGGCGCGGCTTGTCGTAAACAACGCGCATCAACGGCTGCGACCCGGTTCATTTGTGGATGTCATCATCACCACTCGCCCACATAAGGCGCTGGCACTGCCGCGATCCGCGGTGATGCGAACCGGCAAGGGCAATATGGTCATGCTCGCCCGCGGCAACGGGCACTTCATTCCGTTTCCCGTCGAGACCGGTATTGAAAGCAGCGACCTTATCGAAATAACGGATGGGCTGCAGGAAGGCGCACAGGTTGCCGTGAACTGCCAATTTCTGCTGGATGCCGCCGCGTCTCTCAGTGATGCGGCCCAGCGCATGCAAGGCAATCGCTAAGCATGGTGCAGCGCCTTATCGAGTGGTCGCTGCGCAACCGCTTGCTGGTGCTGCTAGGTACCTTGCTGCTGGCGGGATGGGGCATTTATTCCGCGCAGCATATAGCGCTCGATGCCATCCCCGACCTTTCCGACACGCAGGTTATCGTCAAGACCGGCTACGCCGGCCAATCGCCGCAAGCGGTGGAAGACCAGGTGACCTTCCCGCTTGCTTCGGCACTGTTGTCGGTACCCGGTTCCACCGCGGTGCGTGGTTTTTCCATGTTCGGCGAGTCCTATATCTACATCATTTTTAAGGAGGGTACAGACCCTTACTGGGCGCGTTCACGGGTGCTGGAATACCTGAGCCAGGTGGCATCGCGCCTGCCATCTGGCGTCTCCCCCACACTCGGGCCGGACGCTTCCGGAGTAGGCTGGGTATTCGAATATGCACTGGTCGATCGGCACCACCGTTACGACGCCGACCAACTGCGCGCCGTCCAGGACTTCTTCCTGAAATATGAATTGCAAAGCCTGCCCGGCGTGGCTGAAGTGGCCAGTGTTGGAGGCATGGCGCGCCAATTCCAGATCGAGGTGAATCCGAATCGGCTGGCGGCCTACCAGCTTTCGCTGGAAAAGGTAGGCCAGGCCGTACGCGACAGCAACCAGTCCGGCGGCGGTTCGATAGTGGAGATGGGGCATGCCGAGTACATGGTCAGGGCCCGCGGCTATCTCAAGACACTGGACGATTTCCGGCAGATTCCGGTGGGGGCGGATGCCCAGGGCATTCCTATCCGGCTGCAGGACGTGGCGCATATCCAGACCGGGCCGGAGCCGCGCCGGGGGGTGGCCGAGCTCGACGGCGAGGGGGAAGTCACCGGCGGCATCGTGGTCATGCGCTACGGCCACAACGCACTGGCAACCGTGGAGCGCGTCAAGACGCGCCTCCAGGAATTGCAGGCTGGCCTACCGCCGGGAATCGAATTGGTGGTCACCTACGACCGCTCCGGCTTGATCGAGCGCGCCATCGACAACCTGCGCAGCAAACTTGTGGAAGAATCGCTGGTTGTGGCATTGGTCTGTCTGCTGTTCCTGTTCCACCTGCGCTCATCCTTGGTGGCAGTGGTCACCCTGCCGGTCGGCATCCTGACTGCATTCATCCTCATGAAGGAACAGGGCGTCACCGCCAACATCATGTCCCTGGGCGGCATCGCCATTGCCATCGGCGCCATGGTGGATGCCGCCATTGTGATGATCGAGAACATGCACAAGCATCTCGAACGCGCCGGCCCCGGCTGCGACCATTGGGAAGTGGCGCGGGCGAGCGCGGTGGAAGTCGGCCCCGCGCTGTTTTTTTCGCTGCTGGTCATCACGGTGTCCTTCCTGCCGGTGTTCACGCTCGTCGGCCAGGAAGGCAAGCTGTTCGCGCCCCTTGCCTACACCAAGACCTATGCCATGGCGGCCAGCGCCGCGCTGGCCGTGACACTGACGCCGGTATTGATGGGCTATTTCATCCGCGGCCGCATCACCCCGGAACATAGGAACCCGCTCAACCGCCTGCTGCAGGCGCTGTACCGCCCGGCCCTGCTGGCCGCCCTCAACCGGCCCGGGTCCGTCCTGCTGCTCGCCGTCCTGCTGCTCGCCAGCGTGGCTTGGCCCGTGTCCCGCCTGGGCAGCGAGTTCATGCCGCCGCTGTATGAAGGCGATCTGTTGTACATGCCGACCACGCTGCCCGGCGTATCGATCGACGAGGCGGCGAATATCCTGCAGATCACCGACCGCCTGATCCGCCAGATGCCGGAAGTGGCGCGCGTGTTCGGCAAGGCCGGCCGCGCCGACAGCGCCACCGACCCGGCGCCGCTGTCCATGGTGGAAACCACCATTCTGCTCAAGCCCCGGAGCGAGTGGCCGGCCGGCCAAACGGTGGAGCAGTTGATTCAAACACTCGACCGGACGGTGCGCCTGCCGGGACTGACCAATTCCTGGGGCTATCCGATCCGCACCCGCATCGACATGCTGTCCACCGGCATCCGCACCGCGGTCGGCATCAAGATTACCGGCCCCGATCTCAATGGCATTGCCGCGCTGGCGGAAAAAATCGAAGCCGTGCTGAAACAGGTGCCGGGAACGCGCGCGGTGTTCGGCGAACGCGTGAGCGGCGGGCGCTACCTGGACATCGACATCGACCGCGCCCAGGCCGCTCGCTACGGCGTCACCGTGGCCGACGTGCAGCGCCTGGTGCAAGGCGCCATTGGCGGGGAAAACATCGGCACCGTGGTGGACGGCCGCGAGCGCTACTCCATCAACCTGCGCTACCCGCGCGCACTGCGCGACTCCCCGGAGACGCTGGCGGCCAGCCGGATCAGCACCCCCACCGGCGCTCAGGTGCCGCTCGGCACGCTGGCGAAGATCGGCATCACCGATGGTCCGGCCGAGATCAAGAGCGAAAACGGGCGCCTCACCGGCTATGTCTATATCAACATGGAAAGCCGTGACCTAGGCGGCTACGTTGCCGCGGCCAGGCAGGCCGTCGACTCGCAGGTCAGACTGCCGCCCGGCTATGCCGTCGCCTGGTCCGGCCAGTATGCTAATTTGCAGCATGCCAGGGAACGGCTGCAGTGGGTCATTCCGCTCACCCTGGTGCTGGTGCTGTTGCTGCTCTACCTGCATTTCCGGCATCCGGGCAAGGTGCTGCTGGTGGCCCTGTGCCTGCCGTTTTCCCTGGTCGGCGGATTCTGGCTGACCTACTGGCTGGGCTACAACCTGTCGGTTGCGGTGGCAGTCGGGTTTGTCGCGCTGGCGGGCGTGGCGGCGGAATTCGGGATCGTGATGTTGCTGTACCTGGACAACGTCATTGAGGAATACCGTCAGTCCGGCCGTCTCGTCGATCGCGCGGCGCTGCGGCAGGCGATCATTCAGGGGGCGCTGCTGCGCGTGCGGCCCAAGATGATGACGGTGGCGGTGATCGTGGCGGGCTTGCTGCCCGTCATGTTCAGCAACGGCGTCGGTTCCGACGTCATGAAGCGCATTGCTGCACCGCTGGTGGGTGGCATGCTGACCGCGCCGCTATTGTCGTTGTTCGTCATCCCTGCACTGTATTGGGTGTGGCGGGCGCGGACGCTGCGGAGGCCATGAACACGCGCAACGCCTGGCCATGACGCCGCCGGTCGACAGGGGGACGGCTCGCAATCCATTTTTTCCCGGGCGTGGTCCGGCTGGACCAAAATCAAAGGCCCGGCACGCTTGCGCGTAGCTGGGCCGGGCGCTGCCGATGGGCGCTTACTTGGTGAAGCCGCAGAACACGTCGCGCATCATGCTCAGCAGCTTGAGCGTGCGGATGTCGCCGACGCGGTAGAACACACGGTTGGCGACCTTGCGGGTGCGCAGCACGCCCTTGTCGCGCAGGATGGCGAGGTGCTGCGAAATGTTGCTTTGCGACGTGCCGACGTGGTCTACGATTTCCTGCACGCTGATTTCCTTGTCGCCCAGCACGCAGAGAATTTTCAGGCGCAGCGGATGCGACATGGCCTTCATCGCACGCGAGGCCTGCTCGATGTGCTCGTCCTTGTCCATGATATCCACTTCGTCCCAATCAGCTGCCATATTCATTAACCTCGGTCATGTTCGTGTAGTACCATGAAGCGGTCAGTTTGCGGGTGGAAACGCAAGCCGCGCACAGCATTTATGAAGCAACATTGCACGTTGTGTATAGATTAGAAATCACGCATATATTAAAATGATTTCACAAAAGTGAGTCAGGTTATATAAATATTTTTCATGAAGACCTTGCCGGTTCTCCTCATCATCCTCGACGGTTTTGGTTGCCGCGCGGAGCGCGCCGACAATGCAATCGCCCAGGCCAATAAACCCAACTGGGACCGGCTGTGGAAGCACAATCCGCACACGCTCATCCATGCATCGGAATCCGAGGTGGGTCTGCCCAAAGGGCAAATGGGCAACTCCGAGGTGGGGCACCTGAACATCGGCGCGGGGCGTGTGGTGTACCAGGAATTCACCCGCATCGACCGCGCCATCGAGTCCGGTTATTTCTACAGCAACCCGGCCCTGCTGAATGCGGTGCATCTGGCGCGCGACAACGACAAGACTCTGCACGTGCTGGGTCTGTTGTCGGACGGCGGGGTGCACAGCCACGAGTCGCACTTTCACGCCCTGCTTGATCTGGCGGTGCGCGAGGGCCTCAACAAAGTGTGTTTGCATGTGTTTCTGGATGGCCGCGACACGCCGCCGAAAAGTGCCGAAGTCTATTTGCGCCGCCTGAACGAAAAAATCGAACAGACCGGCGTCGGTCACATCGCGTCGATGATCGGCCGCTACTACGCGATGGACCGCGACCGCCGCTGGCAGCGGGTTAAATCTGCCTACGACCTGTTGACCCAGGGGCGCACCGAGTTCTGGGCAGATAACCCGCAGGCCGGCTTGGAGGCTGCCTACGCGCGCGGCGAGACCGACGAATTCGTTAAGGCCACGGCGATCCTGCCGCCTGACGGCAAGCCGGTGAAGATGGAAGCCGGCGATTCGGTGATCTTCCTCAACTTTCGCTCCGACCGTGCGCGCCAGTTGTCGCGGCCGTTCATCGAGCGCGATTTCAGCGAATTCGAACGCGAAGTCACCCCGCGTCTGGCTACCTACTGCACGCTGACCGGCTACAGCGACGATTTCGACGTGTCGGTGGCGTTTCCGCCCGAGCGCATCAAGAACGGTCTCGGCGAATACATCGCCAAACTCGGCTTGCGCCAGCTGCGCATCGCCGAGACCGAGAAATATCCGCACGTCACCTTCTTTTTCAACGGCGGCGAGGAGGTCTCTTTCCCCGGCGAAGACCGGGTGCTGGTGCCGTCGCCAGACGTCGCAACCTACGACATGAAGCCCGAAATGAGCGCCTTCGAGGTGACCGAAAAATTGCTCACGGCGATTAACAGCAAACAATACGACGTCATCATCTGCAACTACGCCAACCCCGACATGGTGGGACACACCGGCGACCTGCAGGCGGCCATCAAGGCGATCGAAACCGTCGACACCTGCCTCGGTCGGGTGGTGGAAGCCCAGCTGGCGCGCGGCGGTGAAGTGCTGGTGACTGCCGACCATGGCAACGCAGAGCTGATGCGCGATGCCAAAACCGGGCAGGCGCATACCGCGCACACCCTGAATCTGGTGCCGCTGATTTACGTGGGGCGGCGCCATGCCACGCTGGCCGAAACCGGTGCGCTCGAAGACATCAGCCCGACCCTGCTGAAAATGATGGGCTTGCCGCCCCCCCCCGAAATGACCGGCGAAGCCCTGGTGCAATTTGAGTAAGCCCGGTGCGCAGTTCGGGTAAGCTCATCAGGGTGAACTTCAGACCATTTCTCGTCCTGCTGGCATTGGCCTGGCCGCTGTGCGCCAGCGCCAACCAGGCCGATCGCAAGCAATCCGAACTCGAGGCCCTCAAGCGGCGCCTGCAAACCCTGCAACAGGAATTTCGCGACACACAGACGCACCGTCAGGAAGCGGCCGATGAACTGCGTCAATCCGAGCGCGCCATCAGCAGCGCGGTGCGCCAGCTGCGTCAGCTGGACGGCGAACGACAGCGTGCCAAGACTGATTTGCAGACGCTGACACAGCAGGCTGACGCTGCCGCGGCACGCATCCGCGAGCAGCAGGTTCATCTCGCCCAGGCGCTCAAGGCGGCTTACCAACGCGGGCAGGGCGATGCGTTGAAACTCATCCTCAACGGCGCGGACCCCAACCAGACCGCGCGCGACCTTCGCTATCTGGCGCATCTGTCGCGTGCGCAGCATGCGATGATTGAAGCGTTGCGCGCCGACTTGGCGCAACTGGCCGCGCTGCAACAGCAAACCGCGCAAAAGTCGACCGAGCTGACGCAGTTGCAGGCGGCCCGTGAGGCCGAGCAAGGGAAACTACTGGCCGACAAGCGTGCGCGCGAGCAAGTGCTGCAAAAACTGTCGGTGCAAATCCAGCAGCAGCGGCGTGAAATTTCCAATCTGAAGCGCGACGAGCGCAGCCTGACGCAACTGGTGGAGCGCCTCAACCGGTTGATGGCGCAGCAGGCTGCGCGTGCCCGTGCCGCACAGCAAGCGCAAAAGAAGCAGGCGGCGGGAAGCGACACGGGAGGTCAGCCGCGCCGCGCCGTGGCGGTGAATATCGAAACGCCGGTGGCGTTTCGCTCGGATCGGCCCTTTTCAGGGTTGAAAGGCTCGCTACGGCTGCCGGTCGCCGGGGAACTGATGAACCGCTTCGGCGCTCAGAGAGAAGGTGGCGGGGTGAGTTGGAAAGGCCTGTTCATTCGTGCTGCAGAGGGCACGTCGGTGAAGGCGATCGCTGCCGGACAGGTGGTGTTTGCCGAGTGGCTGCGCGGCTTTGGCAACCTCATCATTGTCGACCATGGCGAGGGGTATATGAGCCTGTACAGCAATAATGAAAGTCTGTATAAGCAGGTGGGCGAACGGGTTCAGCCCGGTGACGCCATCGCCACGGTCGGCAACAGCGGCGGCCAGCCCGACATCGGTTTGTATTTTGAAATGCGGCATCAAAGCCGTCCTGTTAACCCCCTCCTGTGGGTGAAGTGAATGACACAAAAGGCGAAATTCATGCTCGTCGGTCTGGCCGGCTTGCTGGCCGGCGCGGCGTTGACGATCAACCTGTCGGCGATCGCCGACAAGGAAGCGGAGACGGCGCTGCCGGTTGAGGAACTGCGCGCCTTTACCGATGTGTTTGCCCGCATCAAGAACGATTACGTCGAGCCGGTCGATGACAAGAAGCTCATCACCGAGGCGATCACCGGCATGCTGACCGGGCTGGATCCGCACTCAGCCTATCTGGATGCCGAAGGGTTCAAGGATCTGCAGGTCGGCACCCAGGGCGAGTTCGGCGGCCTCGGCATCGAAGTCGGCATGGAAGACGGCTTCGTCAAGGTCGTCTCGCCGATCGAGGACACGCCTGCCTTCAAGGCCGGGGTCAAGCCTGGCGATCTGATCATCAAGCTCGACGACACGCCGGTGAAGGGCATGACGCTGAACGATGCGGTGAAGCGGATGCGCGGCAAGCCGGGGTCGAGCATCAAGCTCACCATCGCACGCAAGGGCGTGGACAAACCCATCGTGCTGACCTTGACCCGCGCGGTCATCAAAATTCGCAGCGTCAAGTCCACGCTGGTCGATCCCGGCTATGGTTACGTGCGCGTGACGCAGTTTCAGGAACACACCGGCGATCTGCTGGCCGAGGCGTTGAGCAAGCTTTACAAGGACAACAAGGCGCCGCTCAAGGGCCTGATTCTGGATCTGCGCAACGATCCGGGCGGCCTGTTGAATGGCGCGGTCGCGGTGACGGCAGCGTTCGTCAAACCCGACAGCCTGGTGGTGTATACCGAGGGGCGAAGCGAAGACGCGAAAATGCGGCTGACCGCCAGCCGTGAACATTATTTGCGTCCGATGCAGGCCGATTACCTGAAAAACCTGCCGGAGGGCGTGAAACAGGTGCCGATGGTGGTGCTGGTCAACAGCGGCTCGGCCTCGGCGTCCGAAATCGTGGCGGGTGCGCTGCAGGATCACAAGCGCGCGGTCATCATGGGTACCCGCACCTTCGGCAAGGGCTCGGTGCAGACCATCCTGCCGATCGGCAATGGCACGGCGATCAAGCTCACCACCGCACGCTACTTCACGCCGAACGGACGTTCCATCCAGGCCAAGGGCATCGAGCCGGATATCGTGGTGGAAGACCCGGCGATGCCGGAATCGGAGAATGGTTTAGGCATCCGCGAGGCCGATCTCGTTAAGCACCTGGTCAATCCTGCGGGCGAGGAGCCCGCCCCGGCGGGCAAGCCGGGCGACGTCATCAAGGCGCCGCCGGCGGACAAGCCGGGCAGGGATGGCGCGGACAAAAAACCGGTGACGCTGGAGCCGGGCGAAATCGTCTCGAAGAACGATTTCCAGATGAATCAGGCGCTGAACCTGTTGAAAGGCTTGCAGATTTTGCAGGGTCGTTGATCGAATGTGCTGTGGCTGTTATGCAGCCACAGCACAAACAGCAGCGCTATACTGAGGCAAACTCTGTTTGACTGGTTTGTCATGCGCCCATGTGACCTCGAAAAAAACCGTGAAATCGTTTTCCATGCCTTGCCGGCTGGACAGGCGGAACGCGCGCTGATTTTGCTCGAAGGACTGGATGGGCTGGTGGTGACGGTCGGGCCGGACGGCAGCCGTCTGCTGGTGCGTTACCACATTTGTGAATACACCCTGGAAGGTCTGGAAACTGCGCTGGCGAGTCAGGGATTCCATCTCGACAACAGCCTGCTCAGCAAACTCAGGCGCACGCTGGCCTATTTTAGCGAAAGCGTGCAGCGTCGCAATGTCGCGGCCAACGAGCCGGACATCAAGTCCCAGCAGGCATTCATGAAGGTCTACGAGCGCCATTTGCACGGCGACCGTGACGACACGCCGGAAGAGTGGCGTGGCTATAAATAACACCTCGCTTCCTCCATGGAATTGACCGACGACCTGTTGCTGCGCTACAGCCGGCATATTCTGTTGCCGGAAATCGGCGTGGTCGGGCAGACCCGCATCTGCGATGCCGCGGTGCTGATAGTTGGTGCTGGCGGGCTGGGATGCCCGGTGGCGCTGTATCTGGGCGCAGGGGGGGTCGGGCGGCTGGTGCTGGCGGACGGCGACACGGTCGATCTCACCAATTTGCAGCGCCAGATCGGCCACGACACGGCGGCGATCGGCGAGAACAAGGCCGATTCACTGGCGTGCAGCGTGCGCGCCATCAACCCTGAAATCGGCGTGCAGCCGATCGGTCAGGTGTTGGCGAATGCTGCCTTGCACGAAGCGGTGGCGGCGGTCGATCTGGTGGTCGACGCGTCGGACAATTTCGCCACCCGGCATGCCGTCAACCGTGCCTGCGTGGCATTGGGCAAGCCGCTGGTGTCGGGTGCGGCGATCGGATTTTCCGGGCAGTTGGCCGTCTTCGATTCGCGCCGTGCGGATAGTCCCTGTTATCACTGTCTATTCCCGGATCAAGCGAATGAACCCGAAATGCGCTGTGCCGAGGCGGGCGTGTTTTCGCCGCTGGTCGGCGTCATCGGCGCGATGCAGGCGCTGGAAGCGCTGAAATATCTGGCCCAGGTGGGCGAGCCCCTGATCGGCAGGCTGCTGTTGTGGGATGGCCTGCGTGCCGATGCTCGCGTGATGAAGGTGCCGCGCGATCCGGCCTGCCCGGTGTGCGGGCCGGCGGCGATTCAGACAGGGTGAACGCCGAGCAGACGTGACAGCAGCAATTCGATGTCGCCGCCGGGGGCACGGGTAAACCCGCTCTTGGCAAATTGGTGCCAGCGCCCTACTACTACGCATTGCAACAGATTGGCCAGCGGTGCGCTGAGCTCGGACTGCTTGTCGCCGCAAAAGCGCAGGCATTGCCGTAGCTGCGCCTCGATGCGGTCGTGCAGTTGATTGATGCGTATTTGCAGGCGCTCGTTTTCGTGCACAAGCGCGTCGCCAATCAGCACTCGCGTCATCCCCGGATTCTTCGCCGCAAAGCTCAGCAGCATGCTGAGGATGGCCTCGACCTGGGCGGCCGGCGACGGCGTGTCGGCCGTGATGCGCGCGATCAGCCCGAGCAGTGTCTGTTCGATGAACTCGATCAGGCCCTCATACATCTGCGCCTTGCTGGAAAAGTGGCGGTACAGCGCCGCTTCTGACACGCCGATGCGTGCAGCCAGCGCCGCTGTGGTGATTTTTTCCGGTTTCGGTTCCTGCAGCATCGCGGCCAGCGTTTGCAGGATCTGCAAACGGCGCTCGCCGGGTTTCCTGGCTTCCCCTTCCATCAGACACTCCCCTGTTTTATGGGTGATGATTATCGCTGATGCTGGGTTAAATGGTGGGTCTGGAAGGACTTGAACCTTCGACCAAGGGATTATGAGTCCCCTGCTCTAACCAACTGAGCTACAGACCCGAAAACGTTATTCCATTCCTATATCAACAATCTCTTTGTCGGCTTACCCGCAAGGGGTAGGCCTAGGTTGTAAAGACGCTGAAGCCTAAAGGACTCCGATCCACTACGCGCTGAAGCGCGTGCGGAATCGTATGTGTCAACAACCACACTCTCACCTTGCCTTGCTATTTGCACTGTCTGCGGTTCGCCTTCGCGATCTTGTTGATTTGGAAATGGAATGACAGCCCCGCCGCTGGCGGGGCTGAGCGCTTACTATTCGCCGCCGCCGACAAAGCTTTTCAGCTTTTCGGAACGGGTTGGGTGGCGCAGCTTGCGCAGCGCCTTGGCCTCGATCTGGCGAATCCGCTCGCGCGTCACGTCGAACTGTTTGCCGACTTCTTCCAGCGTGTGGTCGGTGTTCATTTCAATGCCGAAGCGCATCCGCAACACCTTGGCTTCACGCGAGGTCAGGCTGTCCAGCACTTCGCGGGTGGCGTCGCGCAGGTTGGCGTAGATCGCGTAATCGTCCGGCGAAAGCGTGCTGGAATCTTCGATGAAATCGCCCAGGTGGGAGTCTTCATCGTCGCCAATCGGCGTTTCCATGGAAATCGGCTCCTTGGCGATTTTCATGATCTTGCGGATCTTGTCCTCCGGCATTTCCATCTTGAGCGCCAGCGTCGCCGGATCGGGCTCGATGCCGGTTTCCTGCAGGATTTGGCGGCTGATGCGGTTCATCTTGTTGATGGTCTCGATCATGTGCACCGGGATGCGGATGGTGCGCGCCTGGTCGGCGATCGAGCGCGTGATCGCCTGGCGAATCCACCAGGTGGCGTAGGTCGAGAACTTGTAGCCGCGTCGGTATTCGAATTTTTCCACCGCCTTCATCAGGCCGATGTTGCCTTCCTGGATCAGGTCGAGGAACTGCAGGCCGCGGTTGGTGTATTTCTTGGCGATCGAGATCACCAGACGCAGGTTGGCCTCGATCATCTCGCGTTTGGCGCGGCGCGCCTTGGCTTCGCCGGTGGACATCTGCTTGTTGACGTCCTTCAGGTTCTTGATCGGCAGGCCGACGCGTTCCTGCATCGCGATGAGCGCTTCCTGGTGCGCCTTGACTTCGTACTGCACTTTGGCGAGCGTCGAGCAATATGCCTTCTTGGCGGCGATTTCTTTGTCCACCCAGCCCAGGTTGGTTTCGTTGCCAGGGAAGGTCTTGATGAAGTGCGGACGCGGCATGCCCGAGCGGGTGACGCAGAACGCCATGATCTTGCGTTCGTGCGAGCGCACTTCTTCCACCGCATTGCGGATCTGTTCGCACAGGCGGTCGACCTGGCGCACCGAGAAGCGGAATGCCATCAGCAGTTCGGTGACTTCGGCCTGGGCCTTCATGTGCTGCGGACTGCCGAGGCCATATTTGGCGTGCGCAGTTTGTGCCTTTTTATAGGCCTTGCGGATGAACTCGAACTGCGTCAGCGCTTTGGCTTTGAGTTGCGCCAGGTTGGCGGCAGCCACGGCTGCGCTGGCGTCTTCATCGTCCTCGTCGGTGTCCTCGTCCTCGGTTTCCGTGTCTTCCTCTGCGGTCGCGGCCACGGTTTCGACTTCGACAAAGCCGTCGATCAGTTCGTCGATGCGCAGTTCGTCCTTTTCGATCTGCGTCGCCATATCCAGAATTTGCTGGATGGTGAGCGGGCACGACGAGATGGCCTGCACCATGTGGCGCAGGCCTTCCTCGATACGCTTGGCGATTTCGATTTCGCCCTCGCGGGTAAGCAGGTCGACCGAGCCCATTTCGCGCATATACATGCGCACTGGATCGGTGGTGCGGCCAAATTCGGAGTCGACCGTGGTCAGCGCCTGTTCGGCTTCGGCCACCACGTCTTCGTCGGCGACGGCGGGGGCGGCTCCCTGCATCAGCAGGGTTTCGGCATCCGGCGCCTCGTCATAGACCTGAATACCCATATCGTTGATCATGCCGATCACGCCTTCGATCTGGTCGGCGTCCAGCACTTCGTCGGGCAGGTGGTCGTTGATTTCGGCGTAGGTCAGGAAGCCGCGTTCCTTGCCCAGGATGATGAGGTTTTTCAACTGGGTGCGGCGCGCCTCGGCTTCCACCGGCGTCAGCTCTTTAAGGGGGAGCAGCGCTTCGGTTTTTTTGGCGCCACCGCCTGGTTTTCTTCCACGTACAGCCACAAGCATATCTCCGCTCAGGTTCTGCCCTGTGCAAACCGCGCGGGCAGAAAAAATCGTTCAAAAACCGGCAATTATACCGTAAACCGGGGCTTTGTCTCGACGTTTATGACAAGCTAGGATCGTGCCAGTTCGGTCAATTCCTGGCGTTCGCTGGCACTCAAGCTGCTTAATGGCCGCGCGGCCAGTTCCTGCCAGCGGCGGCGCTGCCAGTCGTCACGCAATTGTTTGACGGCGCCGTCGAATTCCGCGTTCCAGTCCCAGCTGTCGTCTTTGTCGAGTAAATCCGTCATCAGTTCATCGATCAGCGTTTCCATTGCGCTACCGCGAGCCGCTTCGGCGAGGGCGGGCAGGCTGAGTTGTCCGACATCGCGCAGCCAGGCCATCAGATCGCTCATGCGCTCGCTCAGCGGGTCGTTCGCGTCCAGCCAGCGCGGCTCGACTTCCGCGACGCGCTGCGGGTTCATCAACAGGGTGCGGGCCAGGCTGCGCACGCGCGACGGCGCCGGGCGGCGCTGTGGGCGTGGCGGGGCACGCCGGGTGGCGCTGGGCATCACCCCCATGCGGCTGAGTTCGTCGGCCTGCAAATGGGCCAGTTCGGCGATTTGCCGCTGAATCAGGCGGGCCAGCAGCGGCGCGGCAATTTTTTCCAGCAGCGGTTTGGCCGCTTTCAGCAGCGCCGCCCGGCTTTCCTGGGTGTCGAGCTTGCGGTCGCGCGCCAGTTCGCGCACCAGAAAAGCCGAGAGCGGCAGCGTGTCGGTGTCCAACAGGCGCAAAAAAGCGGCCTGCCCGTGGGTGCGGATGGTGCTGTCTGGATCCTCGCCTTCGGGCAGAAACAGGAAGCTGACTTCCTTGCCGTCCTGCAGCGCTTCCAGCGAGTTTTCCAGTGCGCGCCAGGCAGCCTTGCGCCCGGCGTTGTCGCCGTCAAAAGCATAGATTAGGCGATCGCTGTGGCGCAGCAGGGTGCGCGCATGAATCGGCGTGGTGGCGGTGCCGAGGGTGGCAACGGCGAATTCCACCCCGTGCTGCGCCAGCGCCACCACGTCCATGTAGCCTTCGACCACGATGACGCGCCCGGCGGCCTTGATCGCTGCACGCGCCTCGAACAGGCCATAGATTTCCGATCCCTTGTGAAACAGCGGGGTTTCCGGCGAGTTGAGGTATTTTGGTTCGCCCTGGTCGAGCACGCGTCCGCCGAAGCCGACGATCTGGCCCTTGACGTTGCGGATGGGGAACATGATGCGGTCGCGGAAGCGGTCGTAGCGTCCGCGGTCGCCGTCGATGACCAGACCCGATGCCGCGAGGGCGTCGGCCGTGTAATCGGGAAAGACCTGCTTCAGCGGCGAACCGTCCGGCGCGTAGCCGATGCCGTAACGGGCGGCGATGGCACCGGTCAGTCCGCGCCGTTTCAAATAATCGATGGCGCGCGGCGTCTGCTTGAGTTGCTGCTTGTAGAACTGCGCGGCCTGTTCCAGCGCCTTCCACAACGCGGGCGGCGGTTTGGGGCGATCCGGTTCTCCGGAGTCCGGCACCGGCAGACCGACGTCCTGGGCCAGCGCCGCCACCGCATCGGGAAAGCTCATGTTCTCATATTCCATCAGGAAGCCGAGCGCGGTGCCGTGCGCGCCGCAGCCGAAGCAGTGGTAAAACTGCTTGGTCGGACTGACCGTGAAGGAGGGGGTTTTTTCGCTGTGGAAGGGACAGCAGGCCTGGTAGTTCTGCCCGGCTTTCTTCAGCGGCACACGCCGGTCAATGACGTCGACGATGTCGACGCGGGCGAGCAGGGTGTCGATGAAATCGCGCGGGATCATGGTTGCCGCATGATAAACCCGGGCGGACGCTGGGGGGGCTTAGCCCGCGAGACGGCCCTTGATCAGCGCGGAAACCTGTCCCATGTCGGCACGGCCGGCGAGCCGGGGCTTCAGCAGGCCCATGACCTTGCCCATGTCGCGGGCTGAGGTGGCGCCAGATTCGGCAATCGCCGCGATAACCGCCGCTTCGACCTCGGCGGCAGAGAGTTGCTCGGGCAGATAGGCCTGAAGCACGACAAGTTCGGCCTGTTCCGCTGCCACCAGGTCGTCCCGGCCGGCAGCCTGAAACTGGCTGATCGAATCCTTGCGCTGCTTGATGAGTTTTTCGACGATACTGCTGACCGCAGCGTCGTCCAGGTCGATGCGTTCGTCGATTTCTTTCTGCTTGATCGCAGCCAGCAGCAGGCGAATCGTACCGAGGCGCGCCGTTTCTCTGGCGCGCATGGCCGTCTTCATGTCGTCGGTGATGCGTGCCTTGAGCGACATGCGGGGGCGTTCTGCGCGGGTGTGATTCTGACTGAGTGCAGAATCAATACATCTTGGGGGGGAGCTGCTGGCCGCGCAGGCGCTTGCTCTGGCGCTTGACGGCAGCGGCGAGCTTGCGCTTGCGTTCCGCAGTGGGCTTCTCGTAGAACGTGCGGGCGCGCAGCTCGGTCAAGAGACCAACTTTTTCGATGGAACGCTTGAAGCGGCGCAAGGCGACATCAAACGGCTCGTTTTCTTTGATTTTGACGTGGGGCATTTGAAGATGGCTTCCTGAGAAGACGAAAAACGAGAAGTATAACCGTAGCTTGAAGCAATTCAAAGTAGGTTGGCAGGGCGTGTATTCCCGGAGAGAAATTGCTGCGGGCTGGAGGGTGTGTTTGCGGGGAGCGCAGGCTGCGCCACATACGCATATGACTGAGCCCGCGCTGCAATGATTTCAGGGCGACCAGGCCGGTGATGGACAAAATGTCCGACACTTGCATGGCGTCATATTGCGGAATGGCCTGGTTTTTCGTGACGCGCAGTGTAACCCCCTCACCGGCGTAAACCAGGTGCATGCCCGCGCTATCATGCGGGTGTCCTTGGTCTGGTTTTTCCTGATTATGCTGGTGCTTGGTGTCGAATCCTCCTGCGATGAAACCGGTGTCGCGCTGTATGACAGCGCGCACGGCCTGCTGGCGCATGCGCTGTATTCGCAGATCGCGATGCACAACGCATATGGCGGGGTGGTGCCGGAACTGGCGTCGCGCGACCATATCCGGCGGGTATTGCCTTTGACTCGCCAAGTGTTGAGCGAGAGTGGCCGCACACTTTCCGACCTGGAGGGCATTGCCTACACCCAGGGGCCGGGGCTCGCCGGCGCCTTGCTGGTGGGCGCCGGCATGGCGCGTGCGCTGGCCTATGCGTTGGGCATCCCGGCGGTCGGGGTGCACCACCTCGAAGGTCACATGCTGTCGCCGCTGATTTCCGATACGCCACCCGAGTTCCCGTTCGTCGCGTTGCTGGTGTCGGGCGGGCACACGCAGTTGATGCTGGTGTCCGGCGTCGGGCGCTACACCCTCTTGGGCGAGACGCTCGACGACGCCGCGGGCGAGGCTTTTGACAAGACAGCCCAGCTGTTGGGATTGGGTTATCCGGGCGGGCCCGCCCTGTCGAAGCTGGCGGCAACCGGCGATTCCAGCCGCTTCAATCTGCCGCGCCCGATGCTCAATTCGGGCGATTTCGATTTCAGCTTCAGCGGCCTCAAGACTGCGGTGTTGACGCTGGTGCGCAAGGCAGGCCTGGATCAGGCGGCGGATATTGCGGCGGCGTTCCAGGCCGCGGCGGTGGAAGTGCTGGTGCGCAAAAGCCTGGCGGCCTGTGTGCACAGCGGCGCGACGCGGCTGGTGGTCGCGGGCGGCGTGGGCGCCAACACGCATTTACGCGAGCGGCTCACGCGCGACGCGGCGGCACGCGGCATCAGCGTGTTCTATCCTCGTTTGGAATTCTGCACCGACAACGGCGCGATGATCGCCTACGCCGGCGCGCAGCGGCTGGCGTCGAAGTTGAATTTGACACTGGCGAAGCCGGATCTGACGTTTGCGGTCAAGCCGCGCTGGGAACTAGCGACGCTCGACGCCGTTTGAGTCACTGACGAAGCATTGGGTAGGCTTCGCGCAAAGCCTTGAGCCATTTTTCGCTACCGGTGAGTTGCGCAATTTGTTCCGGAAACAATAAAAATCCAACCAGCACCGCCATCAGGCATGCCAGAATAACCGTGCCAAAAATGCTTTCCGGTCGCAGCACACCCCAGTAGCGGCTGACCAGGAACAGGGTGTCCTTCTTGTGTTCCGACATCAACAGCCAGCGGCGCAGCAGCTTGACCGCGAGGTAAGCCGCATAGCCACCCATCAGCGAGGCAAACACGATGCGGAAGATGGCGAACACGTCGAGTCCGCCGCCGAGATACTGGTGGTATAGCCAAGACACAAAGCCCAGCGACAGCGACGCCAGAATCGCGATGGCGACGTTGATGAATAGCCGCCGTCGCTCGCGCGCGAGGTCGCGCTGCCGCTCAATGAAGAAGCTGTCGATCTCACGTTTGAAGTATTCGACCTTTTCCTGCACCAGCGACGAGATTTCCGACTTGGCGTGGACGATGCGCGCGTCCATCACTGTGCCGAGTCTTTCCCCGGCGTAATCGACCAGTTCGCGCACATCGTCCTTGGTGAATTGGCGCTGCGCGTGCAATTCGTCGGAAATCTTGTCGAGCTTGGTGTCGATTTCCTGGCTGGCTTGCCAGATGACATCCTTCAGTTCGGTGCCGGCCTGCGAGACGCCGACTTTCACTACATCGGCCAGACGTTCGCCGGCGCGGTCGATGGCCTCGCGCGACACTTCGGCGAGGCTGTCCTTTGCGTGGTCGATGGTTTTTCCGAACAGGGCCATATCAGGTGGGCTGGGTTATCTACGGGCGCCGATGCGTTCTTCCTGGCCGGATATCAGTTTGATGAGGTTGCTCTTGTGACGATAGACCAGAAGCAGTGCGATCACCAGTACGGTCATTGCCGTGTCACCCCAGCCTATCAGCAGCCCGGCGTAGACCGAAGCGAGCGCGGCGGTGGTCAGCGCGGCGAGCGAGGAAATGCGGAACACCCCCGCCATGAACAGCCAGGTGGCCAGGCATGCCAGCCCGAGCCAGGGATTGAGGCCGACCAGCACGCCGAGCGCGGTGGCGACGCCCTTGCCACCTTGGAAGCGGAAGTACAGCGGGAACAGGTGGCCGATGAATACTGCCAGCGCGCACAGCAGCACGATGCCGTCATCGAGGCCGAACTGCGGCGCTAGCATGCGCGCCAGTACCACCGCCCCCCAGCCCTTGAGTGCGTCGCCGAGCAGCGTCAGCGCGGCGGCCATCTTGCGTCCGGTGCGCAGCACGTTGGTGGCACCAGGGTTGCCCGAACCATATTGCCTGGGGTCGGGCAGACGCATGGCGCGGCTGACGATCACGGCAAATGACAGCGAACCAAGCAGATAGGCAACGGCAATAAACAACAGCACGATCATAAGTCAGTAAAATGACGGGTTTTGGGTTGAGCCCGTTGGCGGGCGGCGCGATGGATATTCTATTTTTGCGGGACTTCCGTCTCGAACTGATTATCGGCATATACGAGTGGGAACGCAAAGTGCCGCAGCTGGTGCGGCTCGATCTGGAAATCGGCTTACCGGACAGCAAGGCCGGCGGCACCGACAACGTTGCCGACACCATCGACTATGGCGCGGTGGCCAAACGGGTGAAGGGCTACCTGCACAATGCGCCGCAGCCGCTCACCCTGGTCGAATCGGTCGCCGAGCACGTAGCCGCCATCGTGCGGGATGAATTTGGTGCGCCGTGGGTGAAGGTGTCGGTCACCAAGCTCGCCATCGTGCCGGGCATCAAGGAACTCGGCATCACCATCGAGCGCGGCGCGCGCCTATGAGTCTTGAACAGATCGCCGCCACGGCGGCCATCCTGCTGGCGGCGTATTTCATTCGCGGCACCACCGGCTTTGGCTCGGCGCTGATTTCGGTGCCCTTGCTGGCGCTGTACCTGCCGCTGCAATTTGTCGTGCCGTTGATGATGCTGCTGGATTTCACCGCGTCGATCGTGATGAGCGGCTTCAGTTTCAAGCGCGTGCAATGGGACGAAATCGGCATCCTGATTCCATTCGGCATTGTGGGCGTGATACTGGGTACCAGCCTGCTGGTTAATCTGCCGCCCGAACCCATACTGTTTGCGCTGGCCGGGTTTGTCTTCATCTTTGCGGTGCCCAGCGTGTTCAATATCCGCAGCGACAAACTGGCTTCGCGTGGCTGGGCGGTGCCGGCCTCGCTCACCGGCGGCACCGTGGGGGCGTTGTTTGGCACCAGTGGGCCACCGTATATTATTTATCTGAGTCACCGCATCCGCGACAAAAGCGATTTACGCGCGACCTTTTCGGCGCTGTTTTTTACCGAGGGCATGACGCGTATCGCCAGCTTTCTGGTTGCCGGGCTGTTGATGACCGCCCAGGTGTGGATCGCGTATTTTGCCGCGCTGCCGGTCATGCTGGGTGCGCTCTACCTGGGCGGGCGCGTGCATGTGGGCTTGACCCAGCCGCAGATGACACGGCTGATCGGCGTGTTGTTGCTGGTGTCGAGCGTGTCGTTGTTGTTCAAGGCCTTGCAAACATGAGTGAACTCGAATCGCTGCATTTTCAATCGGTGTCGTTCACCGGCATCGCGCCGGGTGCGCGTCTTATCGTGCTGGGCGCGGTGCATGGCAACGAAACCTGCGGCACCCAGGCGATTCGCCGCGTGATCGCGGAGATCGAATCCGGCCAGCTGGGCATTGTCGCGGGCAGCGTCACCTTCGTCCCGGTTACCAACCCGCTGGCTTACGCCCGCCATCAGCGCATCGGCGACCGCAACCTCAACCGCAATCTCGTGCCCACCGACACGCTCGCCGAATTCGAAGACCGCATCGCCAACTGGTTGTGCCCGCTGCTGGCGCAGCATGACGCCTTGCTCGACCTGCACTCGTTTCACACGGCGGGCGAGCCCTTCGTCATGCTGGGGCCGCAAGACAACCGCGGCACGCTGGAGCCGTTTGCACGCTCGGGGGAGGAAACCGCGCTGGCGTTGCGTCTGGGCGTGCATCGTTTCGTCGATGGCTGGCTCGACACCTACGCCGCCGGCGTCGCGCGCCGTCTGGCGGCGGGCGTGTCGGCATGCGAAGCCGACGTGCATTATGGCGTGGGCACCACCGAATACATGCGGGCGCAGGGCGGCATCGCGCTCACCCTCGAGTGCGGCCAGCACGACGATCCCGCCGCACCCGCAGTGGCCTACCGCGCCATTCACAACGCGCTGGCGCACCTGCGGCTGACACCCGCGCCCGCGCCCTCAGCGGTGACCGACACTGAGGCGCTGCGCCTATATCAGGTCATCGACCGCGCCCACGCAGGCGATCAATTTGCACGCGGCTGGGCCAGTTTCGATCGCGTGCGCGCGGGCGAAATCATCGGCACGCGCCACGACGGCACGCCGGTGACGGCCGACTGCGACGGCTACATCGTGTTTCCCAATCCCAACGCGCAGCCGGGGCAGGAGTGGTTTTATCTGGCCCGATCCAGCGCGCGCGTTTAGTGATGACCGTGCCGCACCCAAATGGATTGGGCTGAAGCGGGGGGCTTAGCAAAAAACTTCTGGGCGATCTGCCGATCCCGGTTTATGTTTGGATGAGGCATCACACGGGAGAGCCGGCCGGCGAGCCGGTCTAAACGCAGGTCATGGGCCAGGAAATCACCCTCACGCACTTTTCGGACGCTGACTTCCAGCAATTTCTGGGCAGGCTGGCAGAGGAAACCGCGAGCCTGCATCGGTTTGCCGAAGCGGGGGGCTTTGCTGATGCCCGCTACATTGCAGGCTTCGAGCTGGAAGCCTGGGCGCTGGATCATGCCGGCTTCCCCAACCCGGTGAATGAAGCTATCTGCGCAAGCTGAATGACCCCCTGGTGGTGCCGGAACTTTCGCGCTTCAACATGGAGCTGAACGCGCCGCCGATCGAAATGGGGGCGGGCGTATTGTCCGCCCTGGAAGCGTCGTTCAGGCTTACCTGGGAACGCTGCCAGCAGGTCGCGCACGGCATGGACGCCGTGCTGGCGATGATCGGCATTTTGCCGACCATCCGCGACTCGGATCTCTGCTTGGCCAATATCTCGGCCATGAAGCGCTATGGCGCGCCGATCCGCATCGATATCCAGAGCCAGGGTCATCTGCAGGCCCATCGTCCGGACGTGATGCTGGAAGCGGCCACAACCTCCTTCCAGCTGCATTTGCAGGTGCCATTCGAGCAGGCGGCGCATTTTTACAACGCCGCGCTGATGACCTGCGCGCCGCTGCTGGAAGCCGGCGTCAACTCACCTTTGCTGTTCGGCCGTCGACTGTGGCAGGAAACCCGCGTGCCGTTGTTCGAACAGGCGGTCGAACTGGGCGGCTATGCGGGGCTGGCCGAGCCTGCGATCAGGCGGGTGACGTTTGGCCGGGATTACGTGTCGGACAGCCTGCTGGAACTGTTCCAGGAAGATCTCAAGCAGTATCCGGCGTTGTTGCCCGTGCAACTGGAGGAGGCGCCGGAGCGCTTTCCCCACTTGCGTCTGCACAACGGCGCCATCTGGCGCTGGGTGCGGCCGCTGATCGGTTTTGACGAGGCCGGACACGCGCACGTACGCCTGGAACAGCGGGTGTTGCCCAGCGGTCCGTCGGTGCTGGACATGGTCGCCAACGCCGCGTTTTATTACGGCCTGGTGCATGGGCTGGCCCGGCGTGGCGAGGCGGCGGTGCGCGATCTGGATTTTGCCGACACGCGCAGCAATTTTTATGCGGCGGCGCGGCACGGGCTGGAGGCTGAACTGGTGTGGCTGGATGGCCGCCGCCAACCGGCACGCGACTCATCCTGGAGACCTGCCTGCCGCTGGCGCGCCGGGTTTGCAGGCGTTTGGCCTGTTCGACGCCGAAATCGAACTTTATCTCGGTGTGGTGGAAACCCGCACGCGGTCCAGCCAGACCGGGGCGCAATGGCAGTTGCGACAAGGGAGGCGACCCAGGGGGATGGGCATCGCATGATGAACGATTATCTGGAAGACCAGCGATCCGGCGCCCCGGTGCATGAGTGGCGAATCGGATGCTGACTCAGTACGAAACCGTGCCGGAAGGCCTGCTCGACTTGCCTGCATCGCGGCTGGGCAAGGTGCTGCCCGGGCCGGCGCTGATCCATCTGGCGGGGCGGCGTCAGTCTCCCCTGTTCGTGTCGGCTGCTGCACGGCAACGCGGACACCGGCTGGTAGGCGGCGCAATCCGTACTCAGGAAATATGAATCGGCCGAGCTGCCCAGGTCGCTGTCGCTGTTCATCGGCAACGTCGAGGTGGCCCGCTCGGGGCTGCGCCGGCTCGACGGTCAGGCCGATTACAACCGGGTGTGGCCCGGCAGCGAGGAAGCGCACCCGGCTGAATTGGCGATGGTGCAGCAGGTGGTCGACGCGATGCGCGCCCGCGGCGTGTTTGCCAGCATCGACATCCACAACAACACCGGCCTCAATCCGCATTACGCCTGCGTGAGCCGGCTGGACCAGGCATTTCTGCATCTCGCCACCCTGTTTTCCCGCATCGTGGTCTATTTCATCCGGCCGCGCGGCGTGCAGTCGGCCGCCTTTGCCGGGTTGTGCCCGGCGGTCACGGTGGAATGCGGCAAGCCGGGCATGCCCGGCAGCGTCGAGCATGCCGCCGCGTACATGGAAGCCTGCCTGCATTTGTCCGAATTCCCGGTCCATCCGGTGCGCCGCATGACGTCGACCTGTTTCATACCGTGGCCACCGTCAAGGTGCCGGAGCAGGCCAGCTTCGGCTTCGATTCGCCAACCGCGGACATCGACTTTGTGCCCGAACTCAATCACTTCAATTTCCGCGAGTTGGAACGCGGCGACCGCTTGGGCCGGGTGCGGCAGGGCTGTTCGGCCAGGCTGCTGGCGCTGGATGAAAACGGCGGGGACATCGGCGCCCGCCTGTTTGATTACCGCCAGGGCGAGATCACGCTCAGGCAGCCCCTGATGCCGGCCATGCTGACGCGCGACGAGCGGGTGATTCGCCAGGACGGCCTGTGCTACCTGATGGAGAGGATCAGCACGCCCTAGTCCGGAAACTCAGCCGCGTGGATGGTGCGCGGCGTGCAGCTGCTTCATCCGTTCGCGCGCCACGTGGGTGTAGATCTGCGTGGTGGAAATGTCGCTGTGCCCGAGCAGCATCTGCACCACCCGCAGGTCGGCGCCATGGTTCAGCAGGTGGGTGGCAAAGGCATGGCGCAGCGTGTGTGGCGACAGCGGGCGGGTAATTCCGGCGGCGCGGGCGCGCCGCTTAATGAGATACCAGAACGCCTGCCGCGTCATGCCGTCGCCGCGCGAGGTCACAAACACAGCATCGGAGAGATGCTTTTCCAGCAACAGGGGGCGCGCGTCCGCCAGATAGCGCCGCAGCCATAGCACCGCTTCTTCGCCTAGCGGCACCAGCCGGTCCTTGTTGCCCTTGCCGGTCACGCGCAGCACGCCGTCGTTAAGATTGACCGCCGTCAGCCTCAGTCCCACCAGCTCCGACACCCGCAAGCCGGTGGCGTACAGCGTTTCCAGCATCGCGCGGTCGCGCAGGTCCAGTGTGGTGCCGGCGCCGGCGCTGTCGAGCAGGCGTTCCACATCGGCCTCGGTCAGCGTCTTAGGCAGCGCGCGCGGCAGCTTGGGGCTGTCGAGATTGAGTGTGGGATCGGCGGCGATCAGGTTTTCACGCAGCAGATAGCGATAAAAGCGTTTCAACGCCGAGGTGTAGCGCGCCGCGCTGCGCGGCTGCGCGTGACCGGCGAAACGCCACGCCAGATAGGCTTCGACGTCGCCCGCCACGGCAGCATTCAGCGCATGGTTGCGTTCTTTTTCCAGCCAGGTGCCAAAGGCCTTCAGGTCACGCCGGTATGCCGCCAGCGTCAGGTCCGCCAGCCCGTCTTCCAGCCACAGGTGATCGCAAAACCGGTCAATCAGCGCGTCGTTCATGCGCCAGCAGCCAGGTTTTGACATCCAGCGGCGCACCGCTGGACGAATGCATGAAGCCGCCCAGCCCATTGGCTGCCAGAACACGATGGCAGGGGATGAGAATGGGAAGGGGATTCGCCCCGCACGCCTGGCCCACCGTGCGTGCTGCGGTGCCGAGCTGTTTTGCCAGTGCGCCATAGGTGGTCGGCTGCCCGGCCGGAATCGCCATCAGCGTGTGCCATACCCGCAGCTGGAACGGTGTGCCGGCGGGCACGTACAGCAGATCGAATTCATGCGCGGGATTGCGCCAGTAGGCGTCGAGCTCGTCCGCCAGATGGCGGATACGATTGTCGGCATGTCCTGAGACGGGCGTCTCGACGGGCAGGAAGTCCAGCCGGGTCAGCGCTTCGCCAGTGAAGATCGCGCCGAGACGGCAGGGCGGTGCATCCAGAATGGCATCGTAGATGGGCATGCCGGCATTTTAGCGCCGGGCGAAAACAAAAATGCCCGCATTAAGCGGGCATTTTGCGTTGCGGCAGGATGACTGCTTATTCGGCAGCCACTGCTTTTGCCTTGCGGGCGGGCAGTTTTTCCTTGATGCGCGCGGACTTGCCGGAGCGCTCGCGCAGGTAGTACAGCTTGGCGCGGCGGACGTCGCCGCGGCGCTTGACTTCGACGCTGGCGACCAACGGCGAGTGGGTCTGGAAGGTGCGCTCGACGCCTTCGCCGGCGGAAATCTTGCGCACGGTGAAGGCGGAGTTGAGGCCGCGGTTGCGCTTGGCGATGACCACGCCTTCATAAGCCTGCAGACGTTCGCGGGTGCCTTCCTTTACTTTCACCTGGACGACGATGGTGTCGCCGGGGGCGAAGTCGGGGAGGGTTTTGCCCAGGCGGGCGATTTCTTCCTGTTCGAGTTGCTCGATGATGTTCATGATGTTTCCTTACATCTGGCGGGAGAGGTGCGTCACCGGGTCTGTTTAGACTCCCGGGCGGACGTCACGCCGTTTCACATTGGCCCGGGATTACCGTGCCGCTTTGTTCTGCTGCGCACCGGGTGGGCGCGCCGCGAGAATATCCTGTTCCTGTTTCGACAAACCGCGTCTGGCCAGCAGATCGGGGCGATGGGCCGCCGTGATCGCCAGGCTCTGCTGCAATCGCCATTGGGCGATCGCGGCGTGGTTGCCGCTTTTCAATATCTCCGGCACTGCCATGCCCTGCCAGATTTCGGGCCGGGTGTAGTGCGGGCAGTCCAAGAGGCCATTGGCGAAGGAATCTTCCACCGCCGAATCAGCATCGTTCAACGCGCCCGGCAGTTGCCGGATAAGGGCATCCATCAGCGCCAGCGCGGGGAGTTCGCCGCCCGACAGCACAAAGTCGCCGAGAGAGAGTTCCTCATCCACGCGGCGTTGCAACAGCCGCTCGTCGATGCCTTCATAGCGCCCGCACAGCAGTACCAGTGCGGGCTTTTCCTTCAGTTCCATCACCCGCTGGTGCATCAGCGGGCGGCCCCGGGGTGAAAAATGCACCACCCAGGGCGTCAAATTTTCGCTGGCCAGGTCCTGCTGCACGGCGTTCAGCGCGCGGTCCAGCGGTTCGGCCAGCATCAGCATGCCGGGGCCGCCGCCGTAGGGCCGGTCGTCCACGGTGCGGTGCGGGTCGTCGGTGAAATCGCGCGGATTCCAGGCCTTGAACCGGTACAACCCGCGGTCCAGCGCCCGCCGGGTGATGCCGTAATCCAGCACGGCATCGAACATCTCGGGGAAGAGCGTGACCGCATCGAAGCGCATCAGTAGTCTTCGCCCCAGTCCACCTCGATCTGCCCGCCTGCCACATCCACTTTGCCGACGAAGGCCGCGACAAACGGGATCAGGTGTTCGCGTTTGCCTTTGATGACCAGCACGTCGTGCGCGCCGGTCTCCAGCAGGCTGTCCACCCGTCCGAGTTCGACGCCTTCGCGGTTGACGGCTTTCAGGCCAATCAAATCCGACCAGTAAAACTCGTTTTCCTGCGGCGGCGGCAAGTCGCTGCGCCCCACCGAGATTTCCTGTCCGCGCAGGGCATATGCCGCGTCGCGGTCGTCGATACCGGCCAGTTTGGCGACCAGGGTATTACTGTGATCTTGGACGGCTTCGACGGTGTAATGCGCCTGTTCAGTACCACGCCCGACGCGCCAGGATTCAAAATCCATCAGCGTCCCTGGGTCATCACTGAAGGTCTGGACCTTGACCCAGCCCTTGATGCCGAACGGGGCAGCGATGCGCCCCATCACGACCCAATCGCTACCTTGGCTCAAGCGTTTTGGCTCGGCTGTCCTGATTGGAATCAGGCAGCAGCAGCGGACTTGTTCTGCTTGACCAGGCGGGCGACGGTGTCGGACAGCTGCGCGCCGTTGCCGGTCCAGTAGCTGATGCGTTCCTGGTCCAGACGCAGCGATTCAGAGCCTTCAGCGGCGACCGGGTTATAGAAGCCGACGCGCTCGATGAAGCGGCCATCACGACGGCAGCGCGAATCGGCCACCACCACGTTGTAGAAGGGACGGTTTTTTGCGCCGCCGCGCGAAAGACGAATAACAACCATGATTTAACCCACCGGGTAAACGGAGAAAACCGAGAATTATACCCAAAATCCTCCGACTTGCCAGCGGACAAGCATTACCGCATTCCGGGCAGCATGCCTTTCATGCCGCGCATCATTTTGGAGAGGCCGCCCTTGCCCATCATTTTCATCATCTTCTGTGCCTGCTCGAACTGGTTCAGCAGCTTGTTGACTTCCTGCACCTGCACCCCGGCGCCGGCGGCAATGCGGCGCTTGCGCGAGGCCTTGATGATTTCGGGCTTGCGGCGTTCCTGCGGGGTCATGCTGTTGATGATGCCTTCCAGCCGGTTGACGGACTTATCGTCGGCACCCGCCGGCATGGCCATTTGCCCGGCCCCGGGGAGCTTGTCCATCAGCGCCGAGAGACCGCCCATTTTGCGCATCTGCTGGATTTGCGACTTGAAGTCCTCGAGGTCGAAATCCTTGCCTTTCTTGACCTTGTCGGCGAGTTTTCTGGCTTCGACCAGGTCGACCGAGCCTTGCGCCTGCTCGATCAGCGAGAGCACGTCGCCCATGCCGAGAATGCGCTGCGCCATGCGCTCGGGGTGGAAGGCTTCCAGCCCGGTGGGCTTTTCGCCGACGCCGATGAATTTGAGCGGCTTGCCGGTGATGTGGCGCACCGACAGCGCTGCGCCGCCGCGCGCGTCGCCGTCGAGCTTGGTCAGCACCACGCCGGTGAGCGGCAACGCCTCATTGAAGGCCTTGGCAACGTTGATCGCGTCCTGGCCCTGCATGGCGTCGACCACGAACAGGGTTTCGACTGGATTGAGGGTGGCATGCAGCGCGCGGATCTCGGCCATCATCACTTCGTCGATCGCCAGCCGGCCGGCGGTATCGACGATCAGCACGTCATAGAACTGACGGCGCGCATGATCCTGTGCGGCCTGCGCGATTTTCAGCGGGTCGCGTTCGTCGCCCGCTTCGAAAAAGCTGACGTCGACCTGAGTGGCGAGCTGCTGCAACTGGTCGATGGCGGCGGGGCGGTAGACGTCGGCGGAGGCGAGCAGGACTTTTTTCTTGCGGTTTTTCAGCAGCAGCGCGAGCTTGCCGCTGGTGGTGGTTTTGCCCGAGCCCTGAAGGCCGGCCATCAGAATCACCGCGGGTGGGGTGGCGGCCAGGTTTAGGTCGGCGTTTTCGCCGCCCATCAGCCGCGTGAGTTCTTCGTGGACGATGCCGATCAGCGCCTGCCCCGGCGACAGGCTAGTGAGCACTTCCTGGCCCAGCGCGCGGGTTTTGACCGCCTCGATGAAGCTCTTGACCACCGGCAGCGCGACGTCGGCTTCCAGCAAGGCCAGGCGCACCTGGCGCAGCGTGTCCTGTACGTTGGCTTCGGTGATGCGCGCCTGCCCGCGCAGGGATTTGACGACGCCGGCGAGGCGTCCGCTGAGATTATCTAACATGGCGGTTTTCTAACACGTCTTCCTTGTTGCCGCTAGGGGCGGCGTGGATAATGGGGCTGGCTGAATTCAGAATCCCATTTTAACGAATGTCTCCGCTATTGCTGGTTACTTTATGTGTGAGTGCGCTGCATGGCTGGGTGGCCTGGCGCCTGCAGCGCCCGCCGCCCGCCGCATCGGTGCGCTGGTTGCTGCCGCTGGCACTGCTGGTTCACGGCGCGTTGATTTATCAGTCGGTGCTGGGGCAGGGCGATATCCGGCTGGGGTTCGGCAATTCCCTGTCGACGATTTTATGGCTGACCGCGCTGGTCTACTGGCTGGCCAGCCAGGGTGCGCCGCTGGCGCGTCTGCAGTCGTGGGTCAGCGGGTTGGCGGCGCTGTCCGTGCTGGTCATGGCATTTTTCACCGCCACCCACGCCATTCCCAATTCACAGGCGCTGGCGCTGCGCGCGCACCTGGTGGTGTCTTTCCTCGCCTATGGCTTGCTGGCGGTCGCGGCCTTGCACGCGGTGCTAATGACCATGCTGGAAAAGCAGTTGCATCGCGGCGCGCTACTGCGGGACGCCGCCCCGCCCCTGCTGACGCTGGAAGCCATGTTGTTCAAAACCATCGGCCTGGGTTTCGCGCTGCTGACGCTGGCGGTGTTCAGCGGGGTGTTCTTCTCGGAAGAACTCTTCGGCACGGCTTTGCAGTTTTCGCACAAGATCGTGTTCGCCATTCTGTCCTGGCTGGTCTTCGGCGGCTTGCTGCTGGGACGGCATTTCCGCGGCTGGCGCGGGCGCACGGCGCTGGTCTGGACGATCACCGGCTTTACGCTGTTGCTGCTGGCCTATCTGGGCACCCAGTTCGTGCTGGAAGTGGTACTCCGGCGTTGAGGCGATTTTGATTGGATAGCATTTCCACCAGCACGCTTTTTGCCGTGCTTGCCGTTTTACTGTTGACCTCGGCGTTTTTTTCCGCGTCCGAGACGGCGATGATGGCGATCAACCGCTATCGCCTGCGTCATGCCGCCGAATCCGGCGTGCGAGGGGCGATGCGGGCGCAGGCGCTGTTGGACCAGACCGACAAGCTGCTGGGGGTGATTCTGCTCGGCAACAATCTGGTCAATTCCGCCTCGGGCACGCTGTCCGCCGTGCTGGCCATCCGCCTGTTCGGCGCCGGCGAAATGGTGCTGTTCGTGGCGACACTGTTGCTCACCTTCCTGATTCTGGTGTTCAGCGAGGTTACGCCCAAGGTGCTGGGCGCCTCGTTCCCCGAACGTGTCGCCTACCCAGCGACGCTGCTGCTCACGCCGATGTTGAAGCTGGCGTACCCGGTGGTGTGGTTCGTGAACCTGTTTGTGCAGGGCATCCTGCGGTTGCTGCGGATCAAGCCGCCCGCGCCGGGATATGTCAACCGCCTCGGTCTAGAGGAGTTGCGGACCATCGTGCTGGAATCGTCCGGGTTGTTGCCGCGAGAACACCACCGGATATTGGTGAATCTGCTGGAGCTGGAAGATATCACCGTCGATGACGTGATGACACCGCGCAACCAGATCGAGGCGATCGATATCGAGGACGACCCTGAACGCCTGCGCCAGCAAATTTCCACCAGCCACCATACCCGGCTGGTGGTGCATGCGGGCTCGTCCGACAACCTGCTCGGCGTGCTGCATGTGCGCCGGGTGCTGCACGCGCTGACCGGCGAGGAACTGGATCCGCAGACATTGAAAGAAAATCTCGAAGATCTCTATTTCGTTCCGGCGGGCACCCCGCTGTTTACCCAGTTGCGCAACTTCCAGAGCAGCCGGCGGCGGCTGGCGCTGGTGGTCGATGAATACGGCGAACTGCAAGGCCTGGTGACGCTGGAAGACCTGCTGGAAGAAATGGTCGGCGAATTCACCACGCAGGCGCCGTCGGATATGGGCTATTTGCGGCGTGAAGCGGACGGCAGCTGGCTGGCCGAGGGCACCGTGCTGCTGCGTCATCTGAACCGCAAATTGGGCTTGTCGTTGCCGTTGGACGGGCCGAAGACGCTGAATGGCCTGTTGCTGGAGCAGTTCGAGGACATTCCCGAGGCGGGGGTGAGCATCAAGCTGGGTGGCGTACCGGTGGAAATCGTGCAAACGCAGGATCGCGCGGTGAAGATGGCGCGCATTTATCCGCCCACGTCGGATGACACTTCCTCCGAGAACGCCTCAATTTAGGCGAAATATCGCCGTTAAGGCCTGTGATCCCCATTCGCCGCCTTCCGGCGGGTGAGGCGGGAAATAATCTGACGCTGGACTTGTCTGGAACCGAGCTATGGCTGCTTTGACAAACACCAACAATTTAACCGGACTGGCGCGCGCCATGGTCAACCATGGCTGGCTGTCCGAGGACGACGCCGAGGGCGTATGGAAGCGCGCCAGCCAGTCGGGCGACTCGTTCGTGACCGAACTCATCAAGGGACGGCGTTTCAAGGCCGACCAGGTCGCCGAATTCGCGGCCATCTCGTTCGGCTTCCCCTTCCTGGACTTGAATGCCATAGATGCGGAGAACCTGCCGCAGGGGGTGCTCGATCCGAAACTGGTGCAAAAGCGGCGCGTGATTGCGCTGTATCAGCGTGGCAACAAGCTGTATGTGGCGACCTCCGACCCCACCCATCTGCAAGCGCTGGACGAGGTGAAGTTCCAGACCGGGCAGACGGTGGAGCCGGTGGTGGTGGAAGACGACAAGCTCGGCAAGCTGATCCAAAAAGCGGGCGAGGCAGACGACAACACGATGGCCGTGTTGAATGCCGAAGATATCAATCTCGATTTTGCCGATGAGGAAAGCGCCGCTGCACAGAAGGATACCGGCGGTATCGAAATCGACGATGCACCGGTGGTGCGCTATCTGCAAAAGATCATGCTCGACGCCATCAATCTTGGCGCATCCGACATCCACTTCGAGCCTTACGAAAAGTATTACCGTATCCGCTATCGTCGTGACGGCGTCCTGTCCGAAGTCGCGCAGCCGCCGATGGCGATCAAGGACAAGGTGGCTTCGCGCATCAAGGTGCTGTCGCGGCTGGATATTTCGGAGAAGCGCGTGCCGCAGGACGGCCGCATGAAAATGGTGCTGTCGAAAAACCGCGCCATTGATTTCCGGGTCAGCACCCTGCCCACGCTGTATGGCGAAAAGATCGTCATGCGCATTCTTGATCCCACCAGCGCGCAGATGGGGATCGAGGCGCTGGGCTACGAGCCGTGGCAGAAAGAACTGCTGCTGAACGCAGTGCAACGCCCCTACGGCATGGTGCTGGTGACCGGCCCAACCGGTTCCGGCAAGACCGTGTCGCTCTATACCTGCCTGAACATCCTCAACAAGCCCGACGTCAACATCTCGACAGCGGAAGACCCGGCAGAAATCCAGTTGCCCGGCGTCAATCAGGTCAACGTCAACGACAAGGCCGGGCTGACTTTTTCGGCGGCGCTGAGATCCTTCCTGCGACAGGATCCCGACGTCATCATGGTTGGCGAAATACGCGATCTGGAAACCGCCGACATCGCCATCAAGGCCGCGCAAACCGGCCACCTGGTGATGTCGACGCTGCACACCAACGACGCGCCGACGACGCTGACGCGGCTGCTCAACATGGGCGTGGCGCCGTTCAACATCGCCGCCAGCGTGCTGCTGATCACCGCGCAGCGGCTGGCCCGGCGGCTCTGCGAGGCGTGCAAGAAGCCCGCCGACTACCCGCGCGAGGCGATGCTCAAAGCCGGCTTCGCCGCCGAAGACCTGGACGGCAACTGGAAGCCTTATCGCGCGGTCGGCTGCTCGGCCTGCAACAACGGCTACAAAGGCCGCGTCGGCCTGTACCAGGTGATGCCGATCACCGAAGCCATTCAGCGCATCATCCTGGCTTCAGGCACCGCGCTCGACATCGCCAAGCAAGCCCAGCTCGAAGGTGTGCGCGACCTGCGCCAGTCGGGCCTGCTCAAGGTCCGCGGCGGCATGACGACGCTCGAAGAGGTCATCACCGTGACCAACGAGTAAGCGCAGCCGCCGCCCCCATCAATCTCCTGCAACGCCTCTCCCGGACGAACTCACCATGGCGACAGCCGCAGCGGCCCGAAACCCCAAAGAAGCCATCTTCGAGTGGGAGGGCAAGGACAAGAACGGCAAGCTGGTGCGCGGCGAGATCCGCGCCGGTGGTCAGGCCGTGGTCAACGCCACCTTGCGCCGGCAAGGCATTCTGGTCAGCAAGGTCAAGAAGCGCCGCAGCAGCGGCGGGCGCTCGATCAAGCAGCGCGACATCGCCATCTTCACCCGCCAGCTGGCGACGATGATGAAGGCCGGCGTGCCGCTGCTGCAGTCCTTCGACATCGTCGCCCGCGGCAGCGCCAACCCGCGCATGACCAAGCTGCTCAACGACATCCGCTCCGACGTCGAGACCGGCACCAGCTTGTCGGCCGCCTTCCGCCGTCACCCGCTGCACTTCGACGCGCTTTACTGCAACCTGGTCGAGGCCGGCGAGGCCGGCGGCATCCTGGACGCCTTGCTGGATCGGCTGGCGATCTACCAGGAAAAGACGATGGCGATCAAGAGCAAGATCAAGTCGGCCTTGATGTATCCGATCGCGGTCATGGTCGTGGCCTTCGTCGTGCTGACGGTGATCATGATCTTCGTCATCCCGGCCTTCAAGGAAGTCTTCAGCTCCTTCGGTGCCGACCTGCCGGCACCCACGCTGTTCATCATTGCGCTGTCGGAGTTCTTCGTCTCCTGGTGGTGGGCCATCTTCGGCCTGCTGTTCGGTGGCATCTACTTCTTCCTTGAGTCCTGGAAGCGCTCGGTGAAGATGCAGATGTTCATGGACCGCGTGATGCTGAAGTTGCCGGTGTTCGGCGGCCTCGTCCACAAGAGCGTGATCGCGCGCTGGACGCGCACGTTGTCGACAATGTTCGCCGCCGGCGTGCCACTGGTCGAGGCGCTCGACTCGGTCGGCGGCGCTTCGGGCAATGCGGTCTACTCGCAGGCCACCGAACAGATCCAGAAAGACGTCTCCACCGGATCGGCGCTGACCACGGCGATGACGGCCACCGGCGTCTTCCCGACCATGGTGTTGCAGATGTCGGCAATCGGCGAAGAGTCGGGCTCGCTCGACCACATGCTGGGCAAGGCGGCCGAGTTCTACGAGGAAGAGGTCGACGAAATGGTCAAGGGCTTGTCGAGCCTGATGGAGCCTTTCATCATCGTCATCCTGGGCGTGCTGATCGGCGGCATCGTGGTGTCGATGTACCTGCCCATCTTCAAGCTCGGAGCGGTGGTCTAGTGGCGGCCATGCTGGCGCAGGAGCTGCCGCTGGACCTGCTGCTCTCGCCCTGGGCACTGGGCCTGCTCGGGCTGCTGGTGGGCAGCTTTCTCAACGTCGTCGTGCACCGGCTGCCGCTGATGCTCGAGCGCCAGTGGTGGACCGACGTCGCCGCCCAGCTCGACGACCGCGAGTCGTTTCGCCGCGTCTTCCAGGCCGAAGCGCCGGCCGGGCTGACGCAGGCCGGCAGCGCGCTGGGCAAGACGATTGAACTGCTGCGGCCGCTGAGCATCGCCCGCCCGGCCTCGCGCTGCCCGTCCTGCGGCCATCGCATCCGCTGGTTCGAGAACATCCCGGTCGTCAGCTGGATCGCGCTGAAAGCGCGCTGCTCGGCCTGCGGCACCCGCATTTCGGCCCGCTACCCCTTCATCGAATTGCTGACGGCGGCGCTGTTCGCCGCGCTGGCCTGGCGGCTCGGCCCGCAGCCCGTGCTGCTGCTCTGGTGCGTGATGGCGGCGGTGCTGCTGGCACTGGCGGCGATCGACTGGGACACCACCTTGCTGCCCGACGCGCTGACGCTGCCGCTGCTGTGGGCGGGGCTGACTGCCGCAGCGCTTGGTGCGCTGCCCGGCCTGTCGCTGAGCGCGTCGCTGGGCGGCGTTGCCACGGGCTACCTGTCGCTGTGGTCGGTGTACTGGCTGTTCAAGCTGACCACCGGCAAGGAAGGCATGGGCTATGGCGACTTCAAGCTGCTCGCCGCGCTCGGTGCCTGGCT
>JAUXVT010000018.1 GCA_030680405.1 Thiobacillus sp.
GCACGCGCAAGAACTCGAGATTCGGTGCAGCGTGCACCTGCTGCAGCTTGCGCATCGCCGTCGATTCAAAAGCCACGAACCTCGGGAAGCGCTTTCCACCGAAGAACGCTTCCGTATCGGGACAGTTGAACGACTTGATCATGTTCCGATAGTAACGACAAAGGTTACGCATGTCAAATAAGGAGATTCTAATGACCGAACGCATCCCCCTGACCTACCCCATCGACCACGACGGTCTGCCGATCAATGAGATTGCCCTGCGCCGCCCAACGGTCGGCGACCATCTGGCGGCACAGAAAGCCGCCAGCAGCGACGCCGAGCGCGAGATTCGCTTGATGGCCAACCTGGCCGAGTTGCCGCCTGCCGCCATTCACCAGCTTGACATGAAGGACTACGCCGCCTTGCAGAAGGTGCTGGGCGGTTTTTTGTCATAAAGGCGGACGAGCTCACGGCGCTGGTCGTCGAGCTTGCCCTCCACACCCACTGGGCGCGCTCCGAGCTTCTTGCTCTCGAAGTCGAGGAGTTGCTCGAAGCATTGTCGATTGCACGACGGCTGTCCGCCATTGCCGCCTGACGTTTCCCGAGGTTCATCATGGCTACAGACCACCCAGTCCAGATCAGCATCGGCGCGACACTGGCGTCGTCTCTCGGCGCGTCAGTGAAGAGCGCCCAGGCCCAGATGGGCAGGCTTGGCTCCGCGATGGCGGAGATCGAAAGCAAATCCACAGCAGCCGGGCGACTTGGCAACCTGCGCGAACAGGCGCAGCTGACCGGACAGGCCTGGCGCACGGCACAGGCCGAAGTCGAGAAGATGAAGCACGCCAAGGCCTCCGGCACATGGACGACCAAAGGCGTGGATTCCGCCCGTGCGCGCGTCGCCAAAGCCGAGACCAAAGCCGCCGACCCGAGTCTGTCGTCAGGCAAGCAAGCCGCCGCGCAAGCCGCCCTGGCGCGTGCACGGCAATCTCTGACCGATGCGCAAGCGAAGGCAGACGAGCGCTATGGACGGCATCTTGAGTCAGCCGTTGCCAAGGCTGGCCGCGCCAAAGATGCCCACGACCAACTCAAAGTCGCAGTCGCCGCACAGACCGCCGCACTGGAGAAATCCGGCGTAGCCACCGGCAAACTCGCTGCCGAGCAAGTCAAACTCGGCGCGGCGCTCGACCTGCTCAAGACCAAGACCGCTGCCCTCGGTCAGGCGCAGGCCGCGCAGCAAGCCAACCTCGACAAGCGTGCGGGCTATCGCGGCCAGATCGCGGACGCGGTGGCGCTGGGCGGGGCGCTCTACGGCCTCGTGCAACCGGCAGTGGCATTCGAGGATGCGCTGGTCGGCGTGCGGCGCGTCTCTGGCTTTACCGAAGCCGAGTATCAGCGCCTGGGCAAATCGGTACTCGACCTGTCGACCAAGCTGCCAATGGCCGCCGACGGCTTGCTGCAGATCACCGCCCAGGGCGCGCGCGTGGGGATGGTCGGCCAGGAACTGGAACGCTTCACCGCCATTGGCGGCCGCATGGCGGTGGCCTGGGGCATGTCGGGCAGCGAAGCTGGCAAGGAACTCTCCGCCTTGCAGGACGCCTACAAGCTCACCCTTGATGGCGCGGAGCAGACGGCTGACGCCATCAACCATCTGTCCAACCAGATGCGCGTGGAGTCGGCGGACTTGTTCCGCATCCTCGCGAAAGCAGGGCCGGCGGCACGCGAGTTCGGCCTGTCGGCCAATCAAGTCGCCGCGCTGGGCGCTGCCTTCGTGCACATGAAGGCCGAGCCAACCAAGGCCGCAGCATCCATTGCCGCTTATGTGGGCGGCGTGTTCGAGGGCATCCGGTCGGCCATGCAGCCGGCCATCGAAAGCCTCTCGACGGCACTCGCACCGCTCGCGCCCATCGGCAACGCCGTCGCATCTGCATTTGGTTTTGTGGGCGACGCGGTCAGTGGTCTGGTCGGCTGGGTCAGTCAGCTACTCGCACCCGTCACGCTCACCCAAGACGAATTCGACAGCATGTCGGTATCCGGCCAGTCACTCGGCACGATCATCGGCAGCGTATTGGGCGGTGCATTCACCGCGCTGACCTTCCCGCTCCGGGTGGTCGGCACTCTTGTCGGCTGGGTGATCGGCGCGCTCCAGTCTCTGGCGGCATTCTCGCCGCTGGCAGCCATCAGCGCGGGCTGGCAGCCGGTAGCCGACTTCTTCACCAACCTCTGGTCGGGCATCACCGCCACCGTCGGGCAGGCCATCGACTGGATCGCCAGCAAGATCGGCTGGGTGCTGGATGCGGGCAAGCAGGTCGGTGACTGGTTTGGTGCGCTCTTTGGCGGCGACCAGTCCGCCGCACTGCCTGCCGCCAACCGGCCAGCCGCCGTGGGCAGCGCCATCTCTGCGGCCATGCCCGGCGTGACGAGTGCAGCAGGAGCGACGGCGCATCCGCTCGCCCAGACCGCACAGCCCGTGGCCGGGCGCGGCACCACCAGCACATCGATTACCGCCCCGATCACGGTCAATGCGCCGCCTGGCATGGATGCCCGCGAGATTGCATCACTCATCGAGGCGCGCATGCGGGCACTGATGCGCGAGACCACCCGCAGTCCGGCGGCGGCGATGTATGACTGACAGACACGGAGATAACGTATGAGCACTCGCGTCATGCTGGGCCTGGGCGAGTTTCGTTTCGAGATTGAGACGCTCGCCTACCAGAAGCTCTCGCTCAACCAGTCCTGGCGCTGGCCGGAACAAGCGCGAATCAACCGCGATCCGGCGCTGCAGTTCGTCGGCCCCAATAGCGGCTAGATCGACTTCGACGGCGTCATCTACCCAAGCTTCAAGGGCGGCATGGAGCAGATCGAGGCGATGCACGCGCTGGCGGACGCCGGCCGACCGCAGCAGTTGGTCGACGGGCTGGGTCGCATCTGGGGCGCATGGGTGATCACCGAGATCAGCGACACCCGCACCATCTTTGCCGACAACGGCCAGCCGAGGAAGCTGGAGTTTCGTATCAAGCTCAAGGCCTACGGCGAGGATGATGGCAAGCGGGCAACGCTCAAACCATCGGCCAGATCGCCAGTCAGGCAAGCCACCGGATCGGCCACGGCCAGCGATCCGATATTGGATGTGGACGCAGCCTCGGCCAAGCTGGATGCGCTCGCCCAGGCGGCGGATGCATTGCCGGAGATCACGGCTGCGCTGTCGCCGGCGGCATTGCAGTCGGCGGTTTCTGCCGCGCACGGCGTGGCGGGTGAAGTCGCCCAAGCCGTATCCGGCGCGTTGCCTGGCATCTCGGGCGCCATCGGTGGCGCACTTGCCAATCTGAGCGCCGTGGTGATGGGTGCGCTCCCCGCAAATGCGCTACAGGCGGTCAAGGGCGTGCTGACGAGCGTCAATGAGGTGCTGGCGGTCGGGCAGGCGCTGCGCAGCGCAGCCAGCGCCACCACGCCGCCCAATGCGATCAAGCGCGACATCACCATGCTCGACGGCCAGTTGCGGCTATCGAAGTACAGCGCGAACACCTCCGCACGCACCCTGCGCGATACAGAAAAGACCTTCACCACCACGGCGCGACTGAACAACACGACAGATGCGCGGTCGCGGCAGACGGTGGCCAGCGCAGCCGGTAACGCGGCGGCGGGTGCTAGCCAATTCGGCGCGCTCTGCGCCAAGGCGCAAACCTGCACCGCCAAGATCGTGAGGAAATGGCATGCATAGACAGATCATCACCCGCGATGGCGACGTGCTCGACGACCTGGTCTGGCGGCACTATGGCCGCAGCGACGCGCTCGCCGCCGTGCTCGAAGCCAATCCACAACTGGCGCAACTGCCGCCGGTGCTTACCGCCGGTCTAGTCGTCAACCTGCCCGACCTGCCGCAACCTCTTGAAGCGCCGGTGATCCGGCTGTGGTCGTAGCATGCAGCCAGCATTCCGCATTTACGCCAACCAGACGGAGATCACCGCCGCCATCCGCGACCGGCTGATCGAGATGACAGTCACCGACGAGGCCGGTATCCAGTCCGACGAACTCAAGCTGACCCTCGATGACCGCCGCCGCGAGGATGGCGCGATTGCCCAATTGCCCAGGATCGGCACGGTGCTGACCGTCTCCATCGGCTATGCCGAAACCCATCTGGTTTCGCTCGGGCGCTTCATCGTCGATGAAGTCGAAATGAATGCGCCACCGGCCACGCTCAGCGTCTCGGCCAAAGCCGCCGACATGGTCGGGCCGTTCAGGAGCCCCAAGACCCGCTCTTGGGATGCGACCACGCTGGGAAAGCTGGTCGAGACCATCGCCGCCGAGCATCGCTACAAACCGAAGGTCGATCCCGAACTCGGCGCGATCCAGATTCCGCATCTGGATCAGACCGAGGAATCAGACATGGCATTGCTCACCCGCATCGCCGCCAAGCACGATGCAATCGCCAAGCCGGTGGACGGGTTTCTGGTGCTGGCCAGACAGGGTGCGGCCAAGACCATCACCGGCCAGTCACTGCCGACGATCCAGCTTGCCGCCAGCGATCTTGCCGAATGGCGCTACCGGCATTCCGCCAGAAAGCCCGGCGGCAGCGGCGCGACCAAGGACGGCGACACGCAGAAGCCGCCCGCCACCGCCAGCGGCGGAACCAAGGCCTACTGGTGGGACTTCGGACTCGGCGAACGCCGCGAAGTGACTACCGGCAAACCGCCCTTTGAAGAAATCCGCTACGTCCACGCCACCGAAGCGGAGGCACGGGCAGCAACGGCCACGAAGAAGAACGCCGGCGAGCGCGGCCAGGGCGAACTCTCATTCAGCTTGCCCGGCGACCCGCGTCTGTCTGCCGAGGGCCGACTGTCGATCAGTCTGCGACAGGGCATCCCGACCGACTGGCGCATCAAGCGGGTGGAACATCGCCTCGGCGCTCAAGGCTACACATGCCAGGTCGAATGCGAGCGTTTCGCCGCCAAGCAAGAATCCGTTTCCAATCAACCCGAGGCATCATCATGATCGACAAAGACCCAACTGCTTATAGCTGGCTGACCTACCTGTGGGTGACCGGCCTGGCCGCCTGGGGCGGCTTTGTGAGTTTCTATCGCAAGGTCAAGGCGGGGGATGCCGAGGCATTCAACTTCCTCGAACTCATCGGCGAGCTGGTTACCAGCGCCTTTGCGGGGCTGATCACCTTCTGGCTGTGCGAGGCGGCGCAGATTCAGCCGCTGGTCACGGCGGCGCTGGTCGGTGTCTCCGGCCATATGGGCAGCCGCGCAATCTATCAGCTTGAGCATTTTGCCAAGACGAAGTTTGGAGTGCATCATGACCACCATAAATAATGATCCGCTTGGGCATATCCTGGCCGACATCATCCGCCGCGAGGGGGGCTTCGTGAATCACCCCGCCGACCGTGGCGGGCCGACGAACTTTGGCGTCACTGCACAGACCTTGGGCGGCTGGCGCAAGCTCGGACGAGCGGCGACGGCGGATGAAGTCAAGGCGCTGACCGAGGCGGAGGCGCGGGCCATCTACCGACAGCAGTATGTCACCGCGCCGGGCTTCGAGACCATTACCCATCCGGCGCTGCTGCACCTGCTGGTCGATAGCGCCGTGCATTCCGGGCCGAAGCGGGCGGTGCAGTGGTTGCAGACTGCGCTGGGTGTGACTGCCGATGGCGTGATTGGCGCCAAGACCCGCGCGACCATTGCGCAGGCGGATCAAGAAACGCTCTATCGCAAGGTGCTCGGGCAACGCCTGCGCCATCTCGGGCGACTGATCACCAGCGATCCCAAGCAGGCGGCCTTTGCGGCTGGATGGATGAACCGAATGGCGGAATTCGTGGAGGGCAGGGCGTAAGACCACTGTTGGCGCAAGACAATCTGATACGACGATCCCCCGACCTCACTGCCCTCACCGGTGGTGGGTCGGGGGATTTTTGCGTTTGGGAGGTAATCAGTCAGCCCATGGCTTGAGAGTGCTGCCAAGCAAGGTATTCTGAGCGGCGCAGACGATATCGAGCGATGCTACCTTCGTGCAATTGGTGCAATGCCGCCGCAAGCATCTCTGTGAATGCAGCCTGGTCGGCCTCTCCGGCATGATCCCGTGCCACTTCCGCGATGACCGTCTGATTGGGCTGCCGCAGCCCTTTGACCACCGTCTGAACCGCCTGGATCAGGGCCTCACGGTACTTGATCTTCAGCGGGTCGGGTTCGATCATGGTCTGCGTGATGGCCAAGTAACGCTGACACGAGCGCTCATACGCCCAGACAAACACATCACGCAACAACTCGACCTGGTTGAGTTCGTACACGCCTAGCGTCCCCTCGATGTAGGCACGTTCTGGCACATCGATAAAGGACAGCGGACAGAGGTTGTGCTTGATGAGCGGAATATTGGCACCGATACGCGAAACACGCTTGTTCACGTCTTCGAAGGGCTGCAGATAGGGCAGCTGCACCATCAGGAAGAAGGCCTGCTCGAACGGGTCAGGGATGGCGGCTGCTTTGTCCAGCAGCAGCGTAAAACAGTCCTCAATCACCTGCGGCAAAGCCACGGGGTGAAACACGGTGCCAGAGATGTCAACGGGCCGTCGGCGTAGTCGGCCACTGGCATCCGTGTTGCGCATCAAGTCTTGGGACAACACGGCGTGGAGGTTCTTGAAGGTGAAGGCATCAAAGCCCACCTCATCGGCGTCCTCGATCAGCATCTCGATGGCCGCTTTGTGGTTCAGGATCATCTGCGTTTCGATGGCATCCTTGCCATTGGCGACTTGGCCGAACTCGATCAGGTTCTGGGTGTCGAGCCTGCTGTAGGTGTTACCTTCAAGTTTCGATGAAGCCCATGACAGGTCGACCAGCAGCCGACCCAAGATGTCTCGGGCATAGGTGCCTGCTGGTCTCTCATCAGCAGACGTGCGGCCCATCTCGTGCAATTGGCGCCGCAGCGCCTCAGGCAGGTAGAAGGTTTCTCCCGGCTGGTAGGCTTCCAGGAATTCGCGCTGGTAACCTACTGGACGGCGATGCATCAGTGGAAGCCTGACCTGATCGCGAATGGTGGCCCCTTCAGGGGACACCGGCACATAAATCTCTGCCTCGGCTGTTGCAGTGGCTGTCACTGTTGCTGTGCCACTGGCTTGAACCACGGCACCAGAGATCAGCTTGTAGACCAAGGCGATGCTTTCACCATCGGTGGTCACGCGCTGCGCATCGATCAGTTTCTGCAGGCGGCGTTGCAATGTGCGTCGGTTGGGCCTGGCACCCTGACGCCGCTCCATTTCCGCTTCAATGTCGGCAATGCGGATGCCACCCGGATGGGCTGCGATGATGGATTCGATCAGCTTGAGTTCTTCGGTCGGTGCGGCGCGTGGCATCTGCTCTTGCTCCTTGGGGTAAATCTGTCATGCATTGTCGCGCAGGAGCGACAATGCGCGACACTATTATGTCGCGCAATGTGTCGCGCTTCAAGTGAATACTGTCACGCCCCAGTCCGTAGTGTCACGCTAGCGCGACAGTATGTTGCGCCTGATTCGCCACCACTGGCCTTCTCCCCACCAACTCCCCCACCACATTCACCGCCTCGAGCAACGCTCCGGGCGACAGATGCGCATAACGCATCGTCACCTTCGGATCGTAATGCCCGAGCAACTTCTGCACCTCGTAGAGCGACCGCCCGGCATTCACCAGAAAACTCGCGTAACTGTGCCGCAGATCATGCAGCCGCACCTCCGCCAGCCCCACCTTCTTCCGGATCGAATCCCAGGCGCAGAAAATCGACACCGGCGGCTTGCCGGTCTGCGGATTGACAAACACCCAAGGGCAATCATCCTGGCGCTGGGCGCGAAGCTCACGCAGAATCAGCAAAGCCGCATCCGACAACGGAATATGGCGCGGCTTCTTCGACTTCGACCGCGCCGCTGGCACCGTCAGCAAGCGGCGATTGAAGTCGATCTCATCCCAGCGCGCATCCAGCACCTCGCGCTTCCTCGCCCCGGTGTAGAGCAAGAGCCGTATCACCTGGCCCACCTGCACATTGCGGTTGGTGTCCAGTTCATCAAACAACCGCCCCACCTCCTCCTGCGACAGATAGCGCTCGCGCGCCCCGTTATCCTCGAACGGCTCCACCCCGACACAAGGATTGCCATGCGGCGGCAGAATATCCAAGCGGATCGCGCAGTTGTAAATGAAGCGCATCAACACCAGTATCCGGTTGCAGGTGCCAGCCGCATACCCATTCTCCTTCACCGCATGGTGAAACGCCACCACATCGGAGCGGGTGATGCGGTTCATGCGCAACGCCGCAAACATCGGCAGGAGGTGATTGTTCAGCATGATCTCATCCGTCCGCCAACTGCGCTTCCGCGTCTTGGCGTAGGGTAGATACCGCTCGGCGACGAACTCCCCGAAGCTCGGCACATCCTTGAAGCGATGACTCTCCCGCTTCGGATCGCCGCCCTCGCAAACCATCTGCCGCATCCGGTGCGCCTTCGCTCGGGCATCCCCAAGCGACACCTCATCAGCGCGCCCAACCCTGTGCATCCGCACCTTGGCCGAAGCATCGCGATAGCGGAAGTAATACGTCATCCCGCCGCTGGTGCGATGCTCCAGCAAGAACCCCTTGATCTCCGTATCAAAGTAATACACCCCACCGGAAACCGGCACGCAACCTGGCAAAGTCGCCAAAAACTCCGTACTCAATGCTTGTGCTGGCATCATCCTTCTCCTCTAACAACTGAAGGCCATACTACGATACAATGCGCCGAGAAAGACACAAAAGGCATCCAGACGAGCAGATATAGTTACCAACAAGCGTCAAGCAATCATTCATTCGAAAGGAGTCGATCATGATCGACGGAAGACAAGTCAGGGCCGCACGGGCGATGCTGGGGTGGAGCCGGGAAGAACTCCTCGCCGCCGCCGGCATCTCGATGTCGGCCCTGTTGCGCATGGAGGGGAACCTGGCGGACAGCCGCACGTCCACCCTCAATAAGGTGGTCAGGGCACTCAACCTGGCCGGCATCGAATTCATCACCCGGGACGATGGGGCGATTGGGGTGGTGTTGAGGGCGGGGCAGGGCGAAATCTCAGCGCAACAATCGGCCATCCGGTGAAACACCGCGAAACTGATGTTGACGACAAAAGACCGGAACAGGCATAATTCTCCGCCTTTGCTTGACAAACCACGCATGTGGTCATCACGGAAAATCACTTCCTATGCAATCCTCCACTGATAAAGACTTCGACCCAGGGTTTCCCTTCGGCAACGAGGTGTTCCTGTCAGACAAGCCGATGACCGACGAGGAGTTCGCCGTCTTCGTGCGCTCGGAAAATCACGAAGCCCCCATCGAAGAAGTCGACTTCGCCGATCAGCGCGGCTGGTAGTCACAGCCGATGGACGATAATGTTTTTGACGGCATCGCCGAGCATGTCGTCCTGTATCTCGGTGAGCAGCTGCGGAAGAAATATCCCAACGCCGACATGGATTGGAAAGATGGCTGGCGCAATGGGCTCCGTGCCTCTTACGACGTTTTGCGCGATCAGATTCGCGGGCAGATGTTTTCCGGTCCGGGGTTGAGCGATCATCGAATCGACCGCCATAAGGTAGCCGCCGCATTCACCCGTGCCATCATGGAAGTGCAGCCGCTCAAGACCTATGGCAGCGAACCATCCGAAGGTGGTCGCCTGGCCAACGAGGCTCTCGCATTCCTATCGGGTGCGCGTATCGTGCAACGTTTCCTCGTCAATCGATTCAAGGCGCAACGGGAGATTGCCGAGAAGATCGCCACGACACCGGTTCGCTTCCCGCCCGCCAACGATGGCGACTATCCTGTGCATGCCTACAAAGCGTTTCACAACGCAGGACATGCAGGCTTGAACGTCTTTGTCCTCTCGAACCTGTATTTCCTGATCGAGTCGTTTCATCTGCAAGCGCTCGGCGTAGACATGCCAGTGCCGCCGGAAGGCAAGGAAGGACTTTCAGGTCTGTTGCACTGATTGTGGGTATAAGTCGGCACCGGCACCGGCAGCGACGCGTCGCGTCCCCGGTACTCATAGGCGGCGATGCATTTCGGCACCATGCCCACTCCAAAAGAGCAACAAAAGCCACCCGAGGAGCAACAAAGGGTGGCGTTTATGCTTAATGAATCAAGGTTGGTCGGAAGTTGATACGTCGGATTGGCTGTAAAACGCCTCTATATAGGTAGTAAGCGTGTCTAACTCTTTGATAAGACGCAATATATTTCTGGTCAGAGTGAAAGTCTGTCTCTTGCGGTATGAAGTGGGTCGTAAGTCGGCGTTTTTTGCGCTGAAAAATCCGCGTAAGTCTTTGAAAGATAAAGGAGTAGGG
>JAUXVT010000040.1 GCA_030680405.1 Thiobacillus sp.
TCTCATCGGCAGTCTTGCCCAAGCGTCTTGGGCTGCTCCGGCAACCCCGGTGATTGATGTATACAAGAGCCCGACTTGCGAGTGCTGCAACAAGTGGATCGACCACCTCAAGGCCAATGGATTTGGCGTCAGAAGCCACGACACAGACAACGTGCTACAGCACAAGCATCGCCTCGGCGTGCCACCCGGTTACGGCTCCTGCCATACCGCAGAGGTCGACGGGTATGTGATCGAAGGCCACGTCCCAGCCAGGGAAATCAAGCGCCTGCTCAAGGAGAAGCCCCGGGTCCGCGGGTTGGTGGTGCCGGCCATGCCGGTCGGTTCGCCTGACATGGAAGCCGATGGCCGCAAGGATCCCTACAAAGTGTTTCTCGTGAACCGGAATGGGTCTACCCGGACTTACGTCCAATATTGAAAGGCGTGCACATGAAGTCTATTTTGAATAATTTGGTCCTTGGCCTGAGTTTGGCCCTCGTACTGCCTGCCTGGGCCGATACGCAACACGCGAGCCACAGTGGAACCGCAGATCATGCAGCCATGCTCACTGAAGGCGTGGTGAAAAAGGTTGACAAGGCCCAAGGGAAGCTCACCATCAAACATGGTCCCCTGGAGAATCTGGGCATGCCCGCCATGACCATGGTTTTTCGAGTCCAGGATGCCGGTTGGCTCGACCAGGTTAAACCCGGCGACAACATTCGTTTCCTCGCTGACAAGGTGAATGGCGTATTCACTGTGACCACGCTCGAAGTCGTCAAACCGTAATGCTCATTTTTCCCACGCAAAGGAGTTAACCATGAAACGCCACGCACTATTTGCCGCCCTGATGCTATCCGCCCTGGTTATGCAGCCTGTACTCGCGGTTGACGCGCACCACCCCGATCAGAAAGCCGGCGCGGCAGCGCCCGCCGCCGATCAGACGATTGAAAAGATGCAGGCCAATACCAAGCGAATGCAAAGTCAGTTGGAACAGATGGCTAAGTCCAAAGACCCGAATCAGCGCCAGAAACTGCTGCAGGAGCATATGCAGACCATGCAGGAAAACATGATGGCGGGGAAAAGCATGATGGGAGGCATGATGGACTGTCCGATGATGAAAGACGGAATGATGGGCGGTGGCATGGGCATGATGGGAGGCAAGGGCGGCATGGGTACGTCGGGCGGAGACGACATGATGACCAAGCGCATGGAGATGATGGAAAAGCGCATGGACATGATGCAGATGATGATCCAAACGAATATGGGCAAGCCCCAGGACGGCCTGGAAAAACCGGCCAAGTGATGGCTGTCACGGCGGAAATGTCCGTCGTACCCACGTAACTGAACAGAAGGAGTAAATCATGAAATCCGCAATAGCATTCATCACTCTAGCCCTGCTGGCTGCCCCGGCCTGGGCTTACCACCAAGACAGCGACCCCGATCTGAAACAGAGCATTACCAACGTGCATGAAAACCATTTTCCTCACATCGCCGGGGACAGCCATGATCCGGAAAGAGGGGACGGCGACATGTACGGTTCGATCCTGCTCGATATTCAAGCGGGCGAGCGGCATGTACCCCACAAATCTGGCGATAACCATTCATCCGAGGAAGGGAGTGGGGACTTCTATCGCTCGGTGCTCAACAACTGAGCTCTAAACAAGCAGTAGAAAATGCCCCGGCGGGGCAACCCGTCGGGGCGTAAGTGCGTGGTGCGTTGTCAGTTATTCCAGACAAAATGGCGGGATAGGGGTATGTATGGCTTTGAATATTTCGGCATGGGGTGAGGGGCGATCTGCACCCGCACCATGCACCTGGAGATCGGAGATCCAGGCGCACAGGCCGGTCGGAATTGGACAATGCGTTACTGTGCACGTGGAATAGTCGCTTGCATCCCAACCCAAACAAAGGAGGATGTCCATGAAGCCTATCCTGAACATACTTCTGACGCTGGCCACGGTTGCGGCGACCGCCACCCTGGCGGGGCAGGCGGGGCAGTTGTCCATGCCACCGAGCTTCACTGAACAGGTGGAGCCCGAGACGGTGTTGCGTGCTTACCCCCTCGGCGTCATCACCAAACAAGCCGCCTTCAGCCACCACGGTAAAGCCGTCCGTACCTTGATCCTGCCCAACGGCAAGGAAGGCTGGGTGTACCAGGTGGGGGGCAAGCAAGCCCGAACCTACCGGCATCCCACAAGCGAAAAGCATACCGTTTACGAAACCGGGCCGGGCAACGGTGTCCGGGCCTATACCCTGGTATTCGAGGATAAGGGGGTGGTCAGTGACGTGCTTTACAACGAGAAAGGACGGCATGACGGCCTCACTTCCCTGCAGATTCAGCGCAAGCTTCGCGGCGAGGGCACTCGCAAAGACGAGGGCCACGGCGTGAAATGACAAAGGCCATGACGCAGAGGCAGACGATAGGTGTTGAACAATTTATGAAATCAATAATATTTAAGGAGGTGTGTCATGACTGACTTCTGGAAAGTGCATGCATTTTCGCTGGCGACGACGCTGGGGGTGGCATATATCCTCTGCGCCATTTTCGATGCGCTGTTTCCACCCTTCGGGCTGCTGGCCGCGCTTGCGCCGGCCAGCCCGTGGCCGATCTCCGGCAGCCCCATCGCTTTCCTGGCGGGATTCGTGCTGTTCACCGTCACAGGTTTTGTGCTCGGCGCGCTCTATGGAATCGCGTGGGGGTTTTGGAGCAAAAAACTGCGGTGAGGTAGCGTCAGGATATGGATACCCTGAAAAGTGTCGACTGGTTGCCACTCTGGGGCGTCGCGCTTTTCGTGATGTGCACTTCGACTACGGCATGGAGGTGGGAAAATGTGGCATGACGGCATGAATGGTTGGGGTTGGGGCATGGGGTTCGGCTGGATGGGTATCCTGTTCTGGATCGTACTCATCCTCGCGCTCGCCGCGCTGATCAAGTACCTGTTCGGCAAGTCCGGCGATTAATGAAGCGGCACCGAACAACGATCGGTAGCTTGTTTGCCATTACGCTTGCCGCATCGATAGCCATCGCGGCACCCATGATCCTTACCCATATAGGAGACCAAATCATGAATGTCAGGATCATTGCTACACGCAGTTGCAGTCACTGCCACAATCTTGAACGCGAGCTCAAAGATTTGGCTGTCGTCTACGAAGTGTTGTTCGTAGAGGACCATCCGGAAATCGTGCAGCGATATAGCATCCGGCACTCACCCAACCTGGTTGTAGATGACGAAGTGGTATTCCGCCGCCAGCCAACTGAAGGTGAGCTGCGGACGCTCTTCACGAGTAGCTGAGGTCGCGTGGCGCTCGCAGTGTTCGGCTGGATGGGGCTGCCTGTCCTGGATCGGGGCCATCCTCGCCATTGCCGCCCTGATCAACTGAGCACGCCAGGCAAGGCGCCGGCGAAGTGGTTGGTGGAGACCCTAAAAATTCAATGATTGGGCTTTCTGGGTCCCATTAAGGTGTCTCCCGCTGGGAGCGTATGGTTGGTAATTAATCTAAACCGAAAGGAAGAATCATGAAACAGCATTTCACTTTATCCGCGTTGTTGACCTCCTTGGTCGTGGCCGGTGTTTTCGCGCTGGCACTTCCGGCCAATGCCCAAATGGGGTCGGGCATGATGGATGCTAAAAAAGGCGGGCAGTGTCCCGGGGCGCAGCAAATGTCCACCATGGAGAACGACATGGCCGACCAGATGATGGGCATGTCCGGGGAAATGTCCAAGGGCACTATGAGCGCGGCGCAACAAAAACAGATGAGCGAGCGCATGCGCAAGATGGCGACCATGATGGACGACATGTCGGGCATGATGGGCAAGGGCATGATGATGGACGCCGACGCCCAGAAGCGCATGGATCAGATGCGCAAGCAGATGGACGAGATGATGCACGGCGACGCACCCAAGAAGAAGTGATCTGGGCGGGGCCCGGCAGAGAAGTTCCCGCCGGGTTTCCTAATGCCGGATAAAAGGCCGAGTGTGATGACGATAACCCATCCCGACACGCGCGGTGCCATGCATGCGCGGAACCACGCGCCGGCCTGCCACCTCTGTGGCCGCGCCATCCCTGCCGCGCCGTTCGCGCAGGAGGCAAACCGATTCTGTTGCGAGGCCTGTTTCCTCAAGCAGCGGGAACAGCACGATTTACAGGTGGAGCGCGACCAAGCCTATCTTGCCCTGGCCGAGGCCTTGGCGGCGGCGTTGGATGCGCGCGAGCACGAGACCGGCTTGCATTCGCAGCGCGTCGCCTGCCACACTCAGGTGCTGGCGCGGCGCTTCACGCAGGATCCGCAGCAGCTGCGCCAGATTTACTGGGGCGCGCTGCTGCACGATCTTGGCAAGGTCGGCATCCCGGACGCCATCTTGCTCAAGCAAGGGCCGCTGACGCAAGACGAATGGCTTGTCATGCGCACGCACCCCGAGATCGGACACTGCATTCTCGCGAGCGTGCCATTCATGGCCGAGGCCGCCGAAATAGTGCTCTGCCATGAAGAACGCTTCGATGGTACGGGTTATCCGCGCGGCCTCTCGGGTGCGGCCATTCCACTCGCGGCGCGGCTGTTCGGGGTGATCGACACGCTGGATGCGATGACCTCCGATCGGCCTTACCGCAAGGGATTGTCCTTCGACGCGGCAAAAGTGGAGATTCTGCGCTTAACCGGCGCGCAGTTCGATCCGCACGCGGTGGAAGCCTTCAGCGCCGAGGAAAAAACCTTGCGCGAGATGGTGGCGATGAAGTGCGGGATGGCGCCTATCGCGATGGTGACTGAAAACAGGCGAAGGTTTGAACAGGAGAACGGCATGAAAACCGTCGGCTCCGGTTTCCCTTCGGCCCAGGACCCGCACAGAAATATCAAGGAGATCGATGTCAGCGTTCAAGGGGCAGCCTTGGATTACGCCACCACCCATGCCCTCGCCGATGTTCTCGCCAAGAAGGTGGCCAGGGATGCGATGCTGGTCGCCTGGTTCGACGATAAAAACGATGTGGGGTATCCGGTAGTTCAAGAATACGCCGGCGACAAACCCAGTTGGCTTGCTTACGCCGAAAGTCACGGCGGCAACCTGGGCGTGAATATCAACGGCGGCGAGTTTGTTTTCGTCTTTGCGACAGGACTGGAAAATCAAGGAGGCTGAGATGGCGACCGACCCGGTGTGTGGCATGACGGTGGACGAAAAAAGTGCGGCGGGTAGCGCCAGCCATGCCGGACAGACGTACTACTTTTGCTCCGCTCGCTGCCTCGGCCAATTTCAGGCCAATCCCGCGCAGTTCGTCGGCACATCCAATCCGGCCGCCAGCGCGCATGCCCATGCCCACGGCGAAACGATGGCCGCACCCGCGCCGCCGGGAAAAGCCGGCAAGGCCATGGCCAAGGATCCCATTTGCGGCATGCTGGTGGACAAGGCCACCGCCCTGAAATCGGAGCGCGCGGGCCGCGCCTATTATTTCTGCAGCGTGGGCTGCCAGCGCACGTTCGAGTCGCCCGAGCAAGAACTCAAGTCGATGAAGACGCGCGTCATGATCGCGCTCACCGGCGTGCTGGTGCTGGCCATCCTGCGCGCCGGCGCGTTTCTCGCGCTCGCCACCGGCGCCACCATCGTCACCTGGGCGCCGATCCCGCAATTGCCCTGGTTCACCTGGGGCATGTGGCTGTTCCTGCTGGTGACGCCGGTGCAGTTCATCGGCGGCTGGAGCTTTTACAAAGGCGCGTGGAACGCGGTCCGCACCCGCAGCATCAACATGGATTTCCTGATCGCGATGGGCACCTCGGTCGCCTATTTCTACAGCGTGGCGGTGCTGTTCTTTCCCGAGGTGCTGCCAGTGAAGGTGGAAGAGCGCGCGGTGTACTTCGAAGTCTCCGCCGTCATCATCGCTTTCGTGCTGATGGGAAAATACATGGAGGAGATCATCAAGAAACGCTCCTCGGCAGCGGTGAGGAAACTGCTCGACCTGAAGCCTGCGACCGCCCGCGTCATCCGCGAGGGCGTCGAGATGGAAGTGCCGGCCGAGTCGGTGATGGTGGGCGAGACCCTGGTGGTGCGCCCGGGCGAGAAAATCCCCACCGACGGGCAGGTGCTGGAAGGCAACTCCTCGGTGGACGAGTCGATGCTCACCGGCGAGTCCATGCCGGTGGAAAAGGTGGCGGGCAGCGCGGTGATCGGCGGTACGCTCAATCGCACCGGCCTGTTTCGCTTCAAGGCGACGCGGGTCGGGGCCGAGACGGCGCTGGCCCAGATCATCAAGCTGGTGGAAGACGCGCAGGCCAGCACCGCAGCCGTGCAGCGCCTCGCCGACAAGGTGACCGCGTATTTCGTCCCGGCGGTGGTGGCGGTAGCAGTCCTGGCCTTTTTCGGCTGGTGGGCGGTCGGCAACTTCCCGCAGGGACTGCTCGCCTTCATCGCGGTGCTGATCATTGCCTGCCCGTGCGCGCTGGGCATCGCCACGCCGGCGGCGCTGATGGTGGGCGTGGGCAAAGGGGCCGAAGCCGGCATCCTGATCCGAGGCGCCGAAGTGCTGGAGCGCGCGGAAAAGCTGACCACCGTGGTATTCGACAAGACCGGGACGCTGACCCAGGGCGAGCCCACCGTCACCGATATCGTTGCGCTCGGTGCGGTAGCGGAGGAAGAAATCCTGCGGCTCGCCGCCGCAGTCGAGGCGGGTTCCGAGCATCCTTTGGGCGAGGCGATCGTACGTGCCGCGCAACAGCGTGAACTCGCGTTGCCGAAGGTGACAGACTTCGAGTCTATTCCCGGCCACGGCATTCGCGGCCGGGCCGAGGGCCGGCAGGTGCTGATGGGCAATCGCCGTCTGTTCACGCGGGAAGGCATAGTCACCGACGCCGCCGAAGCCGACATGATCCGGCTGGAGGTGGAGGGCAAGACTGCCATGCTGGTGGGCCAGGATGGCGCACTGTCCGGCATTATCGCCGTCGCCGACACACTGAAACCGGAGGCGCAGGAGGCGGTGTCCGCACTGAAGCAAGAAGGCATCGAGGTGATTCTGCTGACCGGCGACAACCAGCGCACCGCGCACGCCATCGCCGCGCAACTTGGCATTGCGCAAGTGATCGCGGAGGTGCTGCCGGGCGACAAGGCGCGCATCATTCAAGACCTGCAGCAACAAGGCAAGGCGGTCGCCATGGTGGGCGACGGCGTCAACGACGCGCCGGCGCTGGCGGTGGCCGACATCGGCATCGCCATCGGCTCCGGCTCCGACGTGGCCAAGGAGACCGGCGGCATCGTCCTGATCAAGGATGACGTGCGCGACGTGGTCGCGTCGATCCGCCTGTCGCGCGCCACCATGCGCAAGATCAAGCAGAACCTGTTCTGGGCCTTTATCTACAACAGCATCGGTATCCCGGTGGCGGCTTTGGGTTTTTTAAATCCAATCATCGCGGCAGCGGCAATGGCCTTTAGTTCGCTCTCGGTGATTGTGAATTCAGCGCTGCTGAAGCGCGCGAAACTGAAGGAGGGGCCGGCATGATGTATCGATGGTCTTGGCTCTGTCCCTGGCTCGCGGTGGCGCTCGCGGCGGCGGTGTTCATGCTGTTTGGACTCACCTGGTGGAGTGCCCTGCTTGCCGCATTCCTGCTGGTGTGTCCGGCGCTGTTGCTGTGGGGCCTGTTCATCACCCGCCCGAAATCGGACGAACCGGCGGTGCATACCCGCGGCATGATCATGGATTGGGCCGCGCCGTTCTACGATATGTATTGCCGTGCAGTCGGCCTGGGCCAAGGCTTCCGCGACCAGACGCTGCACGTGGCGGCGATTCGCGCGGGCGAAACCATTCTCGATGTGGGCTGCGGCACCGGGGTGCTCACGCGCCGCGCGGGCGAGGCCGCAGGGCCGGCGGGTTTGGCCATCGGCATCGACCCCGGACAGGACATGATTCGCATAGCGAAAGAAAACGCGCAACGGTTCGGCAGCCGCGCCGCATTCAAGGTCGCCACGATCGAAAACTTGTCGTTCGAGAGCGCACGCTTCGATGTCGTCCTGTCCAGCCTCATGCTGCATCACCTGCCGCCCGATTTGAAACGACAGGGCTTGCGCGAGGTGTATCGCGTTCTCAAGCCGGGCGGCCGCTTCGTCGTCGTGGATTTCTACCGTCCCGCGAACCCCTTGTGGTGGCTGGTGGCCTGGCCGTTCTTGTTCATGCCCACGACCGCGGAGAACTTCCACGGAACACTCCCGGACTATTTCCGGGAAGCGGGTTTCAACCCGGTACAAGGCAAGGGCCGGCGTGCGGGAATCCTGGCGCTTTGGTGTGCCATCAAACCTTAGGAGGAAACATCATGCTCCCTCATCTCAAAACGCTTTTGCGCGCGGCCCTGGCCGGCATCGCGGCCTTGCTACTGACCGCCGCGTTCGCGGCCGATTCCAATCAGCATAAAGTCGTGCACGGTGTGGCCATTTATCTCGGCGTGATTCCGGCCGAGATGATCCTGGGGCATCCCAGACCGCACACCGAGGCGGAAATGCACAGCGGCGTGCCAGCCGGGCAGCATCAGCAGCATGTGGTGGTGGCGCTGTTCGACAACGCCACGGGCAAGCGCATCAGTGGCGCGAAAGTGAGCGCGCGGGTGCATGAAATCAATCTGGCCGGCGCCCAGAGAAAACTCGAACCCATGCTGATTGCGGGCACGGTCAGCTACGGCAATTACTTCAACATGCCGGCCACCAACAACCCCTACCGCATCAACGTGCTGATCGAATTGCCTGGGGTGGCGGGCGTGATCGAAGCGCAATTCGACTACCACCATGCGCGCGCTTGATCTCTATGCGCGAAAGTGACGCCATGAAACGCCTTTATTCCGTCCCACATCGGTACGCGGGCACTGTCCAGGTAAACCTGGCCGTGCTGGCTTTTTTCGCCATCGCGGCGTTTTTCCTGCTGACCGAGCACCGCGCCCACCTGTTCGGGGCGCTGCCCTTCTTGCTGTTGCTTGCTTGTCCGTTGCTGCATTCTTTCATGCATCGTGGGCATGGCGGCAACGGAGAGCACCAGCCTCCTCATGACAAGGAAGGGGACAAGACATGAATGACACTGCGCCTGCCTATGGCTTATGGCTATTGGTACTGATCAATTCCGCCGTATTCGTTATGTTCGCGTTCAGCTTCACCAAACCGAAAACGGCACGCGACTGGCGCTCGTTCGGCGCATTCTCGGCGTTCATCGTCGCGCTGTTCACCGAGATGTACGGTTTTCCGCTGACGATTTATCTGCTCTCCGGCTGGTTGCAGAGCCGCTACCCGGGCGTTGATTTTTTATCGCACGACGCCGGCCATCTACTGGAAATCATGTTCGGCTGGCGCGCCAACCCGCACTTTGGGCCGTTCCATTTGCTGAGCTTCGCCTTCATCGGCGGCGGCTTCTGGCTGCTGTCCTCAGCGTGGAAAGTGCTATTTGCGGCCCAGCACAGCCACACCCTGGCGGTGACCGGGCCGTATGCCTATATCCGTCATCCGCAGTACGCGGGTTTTGTGCTCATCATGCTGGGCTTTCTGGTGCAGTGGCCGACGATCCTGACGCTCGCCATGTTCCCGGTACTGGTGTTCATGTACGTGCGCCTGGCGCAGCACGAGGAGCGCGAGGTGGCGGCCGAGTTCGGCGAGGCGTATGCGCGCTACGCGGCGCGCGTGCCGGCCTTCTTTCCACGGCCCGGCGCGCAGGGCCGGGATACTACGGGCTAAGCGGGGCGCGATCCCCAAAGGAGCAGGCCATGAAGCAATCCACACATCGCTTGGGGTGGTCGGGGCTAGTGGAGTCGTTCCGGGGACTCGCGGTCGGGGACGCACTGGCACCGAAGTCGTCGTACAACCATGTCGTGGACAACATCGTCTACGGCAGCCATTTCTATATGCCGGGCGCCCGGCCAGTACCGCATCGAGGAAAACTTGGATAACGCACACGCGTGCCGGTTATCCGCGAGGGCGTGCACCTGGAATGAGAGGCGGCGGAGTCCATGAACCATGACGCCAAGCGAAGCCGGTACTTATGAGTTATAACGCGCATCAGACGTCGCCCCACCCGCTGCGCCTCAAGCGCCTGGGCATCGACACCTACCAGGAACCCGTGATCTATATGCGCAGCGATTGTCACGTGTGCCGCGCCGAGGGCTTCGAGGCGCAGTCGCGCGTGCAGGTGACGCACAACAACCATGCCATCATCGCCACGCTGAATGTCGTCACCGGCGAACTGCTGGCGCCGGACGAGGCGGGACTCTCGGAGGCGGCGTGGCGGCTCCTCGGTGCGCGCGCAGGCGATGCGGTGGCCCTGTCCCACCCGCCGGTGCTGGACTCGCTGAGCCGGGTGCGCGCCAAGGTGTACGGCAAGCGGCTCGGCGGCGGCGACATGCGCGCAATCGTGCGCGACATCGCCGCGGGACGCTATGCGGATATTCACATCTCGGCCTTCCTCGCCGCCTGCGCCGGCGACCGGCTGGATCTCGCCGAAACGGTCGCGCTCACGCGCGCCATGATCGATGCCGGCGAGCGCCTTGCCTGGGGGCACGCGCCGGTGGTGGACAAGCACTGCGTCGGCGGGCTGCCGGGCAACCGCACGACATTGATCGTGGTGCCCATCGTCGCGGCTTTCGGTCTCACCATGCCCAAGACCTCGTCGCGTGCCATCACCTCGCCTGCGGGCACCGCGGACGTGATGGAGACGCTCACGGAGGTCGAGCTGGATGTCCCGGCCATGCGCCGGGTGGTGGAGCGCGAAGGCGGTTGCATCGTCTGGGGCGGCGCGGTGCGCCTGAGTCCTGCGGATGACATCCTCATTCGCGTCGAGCGCCCGCTCGATCTCGACAGCGAGGGCCAGCTGGTCGCCTCGGTGCTGTCGAAGAAGGCTGCGGCCGGATCGAGCCACGTCGTCATCGACATCCCGGTGGGCGAGACCGCCAAGGTGCGCAGCCGCGAGGCCGCGCAGGCACTGAGCCATCGCCTCGTGGAAACCGGTCGTGCCATCGGCCTTACCGTGCAGACGGTCGTCACCGACGGCACCCAGCCCGTGGGCCGCGGCATCGGCCCGGCGCTCGAGGCGCGCGACGTGCTCGCGGTGCTGCGCCGCGAAGCCGACGCGCCGGTTGACCTGCGCGAACGCGCGCTGCGGCTTGCCGGCGCGGTGCTCGAATTCGCGCCGGGGGTTGCGCCGGGCGAGGGCGTGCACCGGGCGCGCGAGATTCTGGACGACGGCCGCGCATGGAATAAATTCGAGGCCATCTGCGCGGCCCAGGGCGGCCTGCGCATGCCGCCGCTGGCGGCGCATACGCACGCGGTGACGGCCGCGCGGCGCGGACGCGTGACGGCGATCGACAATCGGCGGCTGGCGCGCGTGGCCAAGCTCGCCGGCGCGCCGCGCGCGCCGGCCGCTGGGCTCGAACTGCACATGCCGCTCGGCGCGGAGGTCGAGGCGGGCATGCCGCTCTTCACGGTGCACGCCGAGGCGCCGGGCGAACTGGCTTACGCGCTCGACTACATCGCCGCGCAGCCCGGAATCGTGCGCGTGGAGGCCGAACCATGAAGCCGGTGGTGCTGACCGTCAACACGGGGAATTCTTCCGTCCGCCTCGCGGCGTTTGCGTCGCAAGGCGAGTCGCTGTCGCGGGGGGCGAGCGGGCATTTTCCAGGCGACCTGAAGCCGGCGGCCATGCTGCGCGCCTTTCTCAAGGGCCACGGCATCGAGGCGGTGGCGGCCGTCGCGCACCGCGTCGTTCACGGTGGTGCGCGCCTCACGGCGCCGTGCCGCATCGACGCCGCGGTGGAGGCCGAGATCGAGCGGCTGGTGCCGCTTGCGCCGCTGCACAATCCGCGTGCGCTCGAATGGATACGCGCCTGCCGCGCGCTGTTCGGGGCAGAAACCACGCAGGTGGCGGTGTTCGATACGGCGTTTTACGCCGCGCTGCCGGAGGTCGCCGCGACCTACGCGCTGCCGCGCGCGCTCTGTGTGCGCCACGGCATTCGCCGCTATGGTTTCCACGGGCTCGCCCATCAGGCGATGTGGCGGCGCTGGCGCGAACTGCGGCCTGATATCCGCGCGGGCGGGCGTGTGATCTCGCTGCAGCTCGGCGCCGGCTGTTCGGTCACCGCCATCCGTGATGGGCAGGTCGTGGATACGTCGATAGGCTTCTCGCCGCTCGAAGGCCTGGTGATGGCCACGCGCCCGGGCGATGTCGATCCCGGCGCACTCACCTTCCTCGCGCGCGCCGAAGGCCTGTCGCTCGACCAGATCGAGCGCCTGCTTAACGAGGAGGCTAGCCTGTTTGGCCTGTCGGGCGTGAGCGGCGACATGCACGCATTGCTGGATACGGACGACGCGGATGCGCGGCTGGCGGTCGAGGTCTACTGCTACCGCGCGCGCAAATATATCGGCGCCTACCTTGCCGCCCTGGGCGGCGCCGAGGCGATCCTGTTCGGCGGCGGGGTGGGCGAGCACGCGCCGCGGGTGCGCGCGAAGATCCTGGGCGGGCTGGAATGGCTGGGCATCGTGCCGGATCCGGAGGCCAACCGCACCGCCGTCGGAACCGAGAGGTGCATCAGCCACCGCGGCAGTGCAACCGCGCTGTGGGCCATTCCCGTCGACGAGGCCGTCCCTCTGGCGCAGGCGGCCTTGGCCGTGATGGCGACCCATGCAGCATTCGGGCTTCAGGAGGATGGTTCATGAACGAAACCGCGGGGCTACCCGGGGCCGCACAGGGTCCGCTTTCCATCGAGGCGCTGCAGCGGATGGATGCCTGGTGGCGCGCGGCGAACTATCTTTCGGTCGGGCAGATTTATCTGCTCGACAATCCGCTGCTCCGGGAGCCGCTCACGCTCGCGCATGTGAAGCCGCGGCTGCTCGGCCATTGGGGCACCACGCCCGGCCTCAATTTCCTCTACGTGCACCTGAACCGCGTCATCAACAAGCATGATCTCAGTGTGCTCTACGTCGCCGGCCCCGGTCACGGCGGGCCGGCGCTGGTCGCCAATACCTGGCTCGAGGGCAGTTACAGCGAGTTTTATCCGAACGTCGGGCGCGATGCCGCGGGCATGCAGCAGGTGTTCCGGCAGTTTTCGTTCCCCGGCGGCGTCGGCAGCCACGTCACCGCCGAGACCCCAGGCTCGATTCACGAGGGCGGCGAGCTCGGCTACGCCCTGTCGCACGCCTACGGCGCCGCCTTCGACAACCCGGAGCTGATCGTCGCGTGTGTGGTGGGCGATGGCGAGGCCGAGACCGGGCCGCTGGCCGCAGCCTGGCATTCGAACAAGTTCCTGAACCCGGCAAGCGACGGCGCGGTGCTGCCGATCCTGCACCTCAACGGCTACAAGATCGCCAATCCCACGGTGTTTGCGCGCATCCCGCACGCCGAGCTCGAAAGCCTGTTCCTGGGCTACGGTTATCAGCCCTATTTTGTCGAGGGAGAGGCGCCACCGGCCATGCACCAGGCGATGGCGGCGACGCTCGATACCGTGATCGGCGAGATCCGTGCGATCCAGCAACGGGCGCGCGCGGGCGGCGTCATCGAACGCCCGCGCTGGCCGATGATTATTCTCAATTCCCCCAAGGGCTGGACCGGCCCGAAGGAAGTGGACGGCCAGAAGACCGAGGGCAGCTGGCGCTCGCACCAGGTGCCGTTCGGCGAGCTGGCGGAGAAGCCCGCGCACCTGAAACTCCTCGAACAATGGTTGAAGAGTTACCGGCCCGAGGAACTGTTCGATGAACGCGGTGCGCTCAGGCCCGAGCTCGCGGCGCTCGCACCCCAAGGAACGCGGCGCATGGGCGCCAACCCGCATGCGAACGGCGGCCTGCTGCTCAGGGACTTGCAGCTGCCCGATTTCCGCGACTACGCCGTGGACGCCGCGCAACCGGGACAGGCGCAGGCCGAACCGACGCGCATCCTGGGCAAGTACTTGCGCGACGTGATGCGGCTCAACACCGACGCGCGCAACTTCCGCGTGGTCGGCCCGGACGAGACCGCCTCCAACCGCCTCGGTGCGTTGTTCGAGGCGACAGAACGTACATGGGTGGCAGAGCGTCGTCCTGAAGATGATCATCTCGCCCCCGACGGGCGCGTCATGGAAATCCTCTCGGAGCACACCTGCCAGGGCTGGCTCGAAGGCTACCTGCTCACCGGCCGGCACGGCCTGTTCTCGTGCTACGAGGCGTTCATCCACATCGTCGATTCGATGTTCAACCAGCACGCCAAGTGGCTCAAGGTAAGCCGCGAGATCCCGTGGCGGCGGCCGATCGCCTCGCTGAATTACCTGCTGACCTCGCATGTCTGGCGCCAGGACCACAACGGTTTTTCGCATCAGGACCCGGGCTTCATCGATCACGTGGTCAACAAGAAGGCCGGCGTCATCCGTGTGTACCTGCCGCCCGACGCCAACACGCTGCTCTGCGTCACCGATTGCTGCCTGCGTTCCCGTCAGCTGGTGAACGTCATCGTCGCCGGCAAGAACGATCAGCCGCAGTGGCTCGCCATGGACGCCGCCATCAAGCACTGCGCGGCCGGCATCGGCATCTTCGAATGGGCGAGCAGCGACGCCGACAGCGAACCGGACGTGGTCATGGCCTGTGCCGGCGACGTGCCGACGCTCGAAACGCTGGCGGCGGTCGATCTGCTGCGCCGCCATCTTCCCGACCTCAAGGTGCGCGTGGTGAACGTCGTCGACCTGATGACGCTGCAGCCCAGGGAGGAGCACCCGCACGGGCTCGCGGACCGGGAGTTCGACGGGCTGTTCACCACCGACAAACCGGTCATCTTCGCCTACCACGGCTATCCGTGGCTGATTCACCGGCTCACCTACCGCCGCACCAATCACGGGAACCTGCACGTGCGCGGCTACAAGGAGGAGGGCAGCACCACCACGCCGTTCGACATGGCGGTGCTCAATGACCTCGACCGCTTTCATCTGGTGGCCGACGTGATCGACCGCGTGCCGAAGCTCGGCTACAAGGCCGCCTACCTGAAACAGCTGATGCGCGACAAGCTCATCGAGCACCGCCAGTACATCGAGCGCCACGGCCAGGACATGCCGGAGATACTCGGGTGGAAGTGGCCTGCGCCAGGTGCGGAAGCTCGGGGCGCGGGAGGGTGACCATGCTCGAAGACTTCATTCACGAACCCCGCGTCGCCTACTTCTCCATGGAGATCGCGCTGCGCAACGAAATCCCGACTTACGCCGGCGGTTTGGGCGTGCTGGCCGGCGATACCGTGCGCTCGGCCGCCGACCTTACGCTGCCGCTGGTGGCGGTGAGCCTGGTGAGCCGTGCCGGCTATTTCCGCCAGGAGATCGACGCTCAGGGTCGGCAGGTCGAGCAAGCAGTCGTGTGGGAGCCGCGCGAGTGGGCCACGCCCCTGGATGCGAAGATCGCCGTGTCGATCGAGGGCCGGGCGGTGTGGATCGGCGCGTGGCTCTATGTGCTCGAGGGCCACATGGGCGGCCGCCAGCCGGTGCTGCTGCTCGACACCGATCTGGACGAGAACCAGCGCGAGGACCGCGAGATCACCCATTACCTGTATGGCGGCGACGAAGCCTACCGGTTCAAGCAGGAGATCGTGCTTGGCATCGGCGGGGTGCGCCTGCTGCACGCGCTCGGTTTCAGAATCCGCCAGTACCACATGAACGAGGGGCATTCCGCACTGCTTGGCCTCGAACTGCTGCGGCGTTATGTTTATCCGCCCGAGGACCTGCGCCCCGGCGAGCCGCCCTACGACCTTCCGCGGGTGCGCGCGTTGTGCAACTTCACCACCCATACCCCGGTCGAGGTCGGCCACGATCGCTTTTCCTACGCGCTGGTGATGCGTGTCCTCGGCAACGCCGTCGATCTGGCGACCCTCAAGTATCTCGCGGGCGAGGATGGCCTCAACATGACGCGGCTTGCACTTAACTTGAGCGAATACGTGAACGGCGTGGCCGAGCGCCACGCCGAGGTCTCGAAGACGATGTTCCCGGGCTACCGGGTGCATGCCATCACCAACGGCGTGCATCCGTATACCTGGACGAGCGAGCCCTTCCGCATGCTCTACGACCGTTATCTACCGAGCTGGTGCCACGAACCCGAGCAGCTCGTGCGCGCCGACTGCTGCCTCCCCGACGCCATCATCCGGGAGGCGCATCAACAGGCCAAGCAGGTGCTGATCGAGCAGGTGCGCGCGCGTACCGGTGTCGCCCTCAACCCGAAGCTGCCGATCCTCGGCTTCGCGCGGCGCATGACCGCCTACAAGCGGCCCGACCTGTTGTTCACCGATCTTGAGCGCCTGAAGGCCGTCGCCCGGCAGCACGCGTTCCAGGTCGTGCTCGCCGGCAAGGCCCATCCGCACGACGAGGGCGGCAAGCGGCTGATCGAGCAGTTGCACGCCCAGGCGCGCGCGCTCGAAGGCGTCGTGCCGGTGGTCTTTCTGCCCGGCTACGACATGGAGATCGCCCAGGCGCTGGTGGCCGGTGTCGACATCTGGCTCAACACCCCGCTGCGTCCCTTCGAGGCCTCCGGCACCAGCGGCATGAAGGCCGCGTTCAACGGGGTGCCGAGCCTGTCGGTGCTCGATGGCTGGTGGATCGAGGGCTGCATCGAGGGCGTGACCGGCTGGGCGATCGGCAATGCCGCGGGCGCAGACGACGGCGACGCGCGCGCACTGTACGACAAGCTCGAGCAGGTGGTGCTGCCGCTCTACTATCAAAGCGACCCGGGTGGCTGGATCAGAGTCATGAAGGGCGCGATCAGCAAGAACGCGTCGTACTTCAACAGCCACCGCATGATGCGCCGCTACGCGACGGAGGCGTACATCCGATGAATCGCGCGCAACAAAAGCGGCGCAACAAAGTCTCAATAAAGCGCCTGTTGCCGACAATGCTGCCAAGGAGTTAACACCATGAGCCTGAACCGACGTGATTTCCTGGGCCTGGCCGGCGGCGCTGCCGCAGTCGCCGCCCTGGGGCCCGGCTTGCGTTTGATCGAACTTGCGCGGGCGCGCTCCCCCGAGGAAGCCGCCTCCAGCCTGCAACGCTGGGGGCTGTTGATCGATGCCAACCAGTGCGCCGACGGCTGCACCGCCTGTGTCGACGCCTGTTTCACGGAAAACGGCGTCTGGGGCCACGGTCGGCCCAGGACCGATGCGCAGTGGATACGCAAGCTGACCGTCACCGACGAGCAGACCGGGCACACGCAAGCCTTTCCCATCATGTGCCAGCACTGCGAGTTTCCGCCCTGCGTGGACGTTTGCCCCACCGGGGCGTCGTTCCGGCGCGCCGACGGCATTGTGCTGGTGAACAAGCACACCTGCATCGGCTGCCGCTACTGCATGATGGCCTGTCCCTACAAGGCGCGCTCGCTTATTCACGAGGAAACCCACGACCAGAAAGCCTACGCCCCGCGCGGCATCGGCACGGTCGAGTCCTGCACGCTGTGCGTGCACAAGGTGGATCGCGGCGACGGCATCACCGCCTGCGCCGAGGCCTGCCTGCGGGCGGGGCATCAGGCAATCCTGTTCGGCGACCTCAAAGACCCCGACAGCGAGATCAGCAAGCGCCTGGTGGCCCAGCCTTCGAAGCAGATCCGAGCGGACTTGAATCTGAATACCGGTGTGCGTTACCAGGGTTTATTAGGATGAGGCGAACAGCGTTAGCCAAGGAGATACCTATGAGTGCCACAGTCAAGGATCCGGTCTGCGGGATGGAGGTTGCCCCAGCGCAGCTCGAAACAATATACGAGGGGCTTCACTATGCCTTCTGCTCGGAGCAATGCCAACAGCGCTTCGTCGCCAATCCCCACCTCTACATCGGGGTGCCCGGCGAGAAGGCGCCCAAGCAGAAGGGCGTGGAGTTGTTCAAGCGCAGACGCTTCCAACTCGACACCCCACTCGCCCCGCATGACGCCGTTATCTTGACCGATGAGCTGGGTGCCATGATGGGAGTGAAGGCAATCGATATTCAGGACGACAACACGGTGACCATCACCTATGACCTGCTCCAGGCAACGGCGGATCAGCTCGAAGCGAAGATGGTGGAAGTGGGCGCAAGGCTCGGCGCAGGCTGGGCGGAGCGATTGCGCCGCAGCTTCGTGCATTACATGGAGGAATGCGAGACGGGAAACCTGGAAGTGCATCCGCACCATGGGCATGGCCATTGAGACAGCGTTCAGCAATTTGAATGCCCGATCCCGGGCGAGGGGTACGAGAACGCAAGGCCAGGCCCGACTGCGACATGCACCTCATGGGGTGATTTTCGATGGCGACAAGCGAGGAGATAGATCATGGACTGGTTAACGCAGAACTGGATTTGGGTGGTGATTTTCGTCTTATTCATCGGCATGCATCTGTTCGGCCACGGTGGGCATGGGGGTCGCGGTGGCCACGGCGGCTGTGGTGGCGGGGACGGTCAACGGCCCGTGGGTGGAAAACGACCGGGCGAGGATAAACCGCAAGGCCATCAACATTGAGGAGAGCCGTCATGCTGAACATCAAGCTCGTTTCCTGGGCGCTCGGGTTGTGGGGCGCAGTCACTTTCGTGGTGTGCGTGATCTACGGCCTGGTCACGCCAGAAAGCCTGCACATGCACGCGTTGCTCGAACAGGTGCTGCCGGCATTCAAATGGCTCACCTGGTGGGGTTTTCTGCTCGGGCTGGCCGAAAGTTTTCTCTACGGCGTGTATGCCGGACTGGTGTATGTGCCGATCTACAACACGCTCAAGCGCCGATGGGCGGGTGGGTAACGCGATGCGCCACGCCCAGGATTCGCGCGATGCGCTTGGATGGAGCGAGCGGTCGATGACGCCGTTGCCGGGCGCCCCCTATCCGCTGGGCGCCGCATGGGACGGCGCGGGGGTGAACTTCGCGCTGTTCTCCGAGAATGCCACCGGCGTCGAGCTCTGCCTGTTCGGTGGGTCCGATGGCAACGCCGAGACCGCGCGGATCGCGCTGACCGAGCAGACCTACCAGGTCTGGCATGTCTATGTGCCGGGGCTGCGGCCCGGTCAGCGCTACGGCTACCGCGTGCACGGGCCGTACGAGCCGGCGCGCGGTCAGCGTTTCAACCCGGCCAAGCTGCTGCTCGATCCCTACGCGAAAGCGATCGATCGCATTCTCGACTGGAGCGACAGCGCCTTCGGTTACGAGATCGGCCATGCCGAGACCGACCTCAGCCTCGATGAACGCGATAGCGCGCCGGTCGTTCCCAAGGCCGTGGTGGTGAACCCGGCATTCGACTGGGGGGACGACCGGCCCTTGCGCACGCCCTGGCACGACAGCGTGCTCTACGAAATCCACGTCAAGGGCTTCACGGCACGCCACCCGGATGTCCCGCCGGAACTCCGCGGTACCTATGCGGGGATGGCCCATCCGGTGGCCACCGACTATTTGCGCGAGCTGGGCGTGACCGCGGTCGAGTTGCTGCCAGTCCATCAGCATGTCGATGAACGCAGCCTGGTCGAGCGCGGACTGACGAATTACTGGGGCTACAACACCATCGGCTTCTTCGCCCCGGACGTGCGTTACGCGAGCAGTAAGACCCTCGGCGGGCAGGTGAGCGAGTTCAAGGCGATGGTGAAGGCGCTGCATCGTGCCGGCATCGAAGTGATCCTCGATGTCGTCTACAACCACACCGCCGAGGGCAATCAGCTCGGGCCGACGCTCGCGTTCCGCGGCCTGGACAATGCCGCCTATTACCGGCTGCGCGCCGATGACCCGCGCTACTACGATGACTTCAGCGGTTGTGGAAACACGCTCGACATGCGCCACCCGCGTGCCTTGCAACTGGTCATGGACAGCCTGCGCTACTGGGTGCTGGATATGCACGTCGATGGTTTCCGCTTCGATCTCGCCTCAGCGCTGGGGCGCGAGGCACGGGAGGTCGACCGTCTGAGCGCCTTCTTCGATATCATCCAGCAGGATCCGGTGCTCTCGCAGGTAAAGCTCATCGCCGAACCGTGGGACCTGGGCGAGGGCGGCGATCAGATCGGCAATTTCCCGCCGCTGTGGTCGGAATGGAACGGCCGCTATCGCGACAGCGTGCGCGATTACTGGCGTAGCGCCGCGCACGCGCTGCCGGAGCTCGCCAGCCGTCTTGCCGGCAGCGCCGATCTTTACCAGCGCAGCGGCCGGCGGTCGTGCGCCAGCGTCAATTTCGTCACCGCGCACGACGGCTTCACGCTTGCCGACCTCGTGGCGTACAACGACAAGTACAACGAGGCCAATGGCGAGGACAACCGCGACGGCGAAAACCACAACCGATCCTGGAACGGCGGCGTCGAGGGCCCGACGGATGATCCGGCAATCCAGACACTGCGTGCGCGCCAGCAGCGCAATTTCCTGGCGACGCTGCTGCTTTCGCAGGGTGTCCCGATGCTGCTCGGCGGCGACGAGCTCGGTCGCAGCCAGCGTGGCAACAACAACGCCTACTGCCAGGACAACGCGATCTCCTGGTTCGACTGGGAGCGGAGCGATACCGCACTGCTCGAGTTCACCCGCCGCCTGATTCGGTTGCGCAAGCAGCATCGGGTATTCCGCCGTCATCCGTGGTTCCGCGGGCACGCGCTGCACGAGGCCGGAGCGAGCGACATCGGCTGGTTCACGCCGGCCGGACAGGAGATGAACGAGAAGGGCTGGCGGACCGGCTTCGCCAAGGCGCTCGCGGTGTTCCTGAACGGCAGCGCCATACCCGGCATGGACCGGTACGGCGAGCCGGTGGTCGACGACAGTTTCTATCTCCTACTCAACGCGCACGCGGCGGCGGTCGACTTCACGCTCCCGCCGCCGCTGTGGGGCAGACGCTGGTTGACGGTGCTTGACACCGCCGCGCCGCAGCGCGAGGCCGAGGATCGCGTGTTCGCCGCCGGTGAGAGCGTGACCGCGGAGGGCTGCAGCCTCGTTCTGTTGCGGCGCGAGGATCGGCCATCAGTAGTGATCGCGCTGGGCACTGTGGAGAAAACAGCCAGGCAAGACGGGATGCGATCGGGATGAGCCATGCATGAACTGCTGGTTCAGTGGGTGGGCTACGTCGTCCCCTGGATCGAGGCCCTGGGCATCGTCGTGGTGCTGTGGGGCGTCCTGGAGGCGTTCATGGGTCTGGCGCAGCGCGGCTGGTCGTTGGCGACGCAGCGCACGGTGCGCAAGGACCTCGGCGCCATTCGTCTTGCCATGGGCGAGAAGATGGTGCTCGGACTCGAGTTCTTCCTGGCCGGCGACATCGTCCAGACCATCGTGGTGCCGACCTGGAACTCGCTCGCGATCCTTGGCGGCATCGTGGTGATCCGCACGGTGATCGTCTATTTCATGAACCTGGAGCTGAGCCGGGGAGCGAAACTGGGCAATGCGTGACTTGGCTGTGGCGTGATAGTGGAGAAGTGCGCCACTGAATTGTCCATGATGTGAAATGCTGACAATCAAAAAGGAGATGTTATGGATGCCGATAAAATTTTGACCGACGCAGAAAAGAGGGCACGTGTGTTTTTCGTCAGCAGTGCCTTCGTGCTGCTGTCGATCATCATCATCGCGCTGGTCTATCTTGCCACTAGCACCACCACGGCGGCGACCGCGACGCTGTCCTTCGCCGGCGGCGTGTCCAACATCTTCCTGCCCTGCACCCTGCCGCTGGCCTTCGTCATCGTGCCCATGAGCATGGGCCAGGGTTACCGTAAGGGCCTGATGATGGCCGTGCTGTTTGGTCTGGGGTTGACCATCACCCTGGGATTCTATGGGGTCGCCGTGGCCTTCCTCGGCGAGTATCTGGGGTTGGACCAGACCACCCGCATCATGTACGTGGTCGCGGGCGTCGCGGCATTGCTATTCGGTCTTTCCGAACTCAAGTTGATCTCCTTATCGCTCCCTGCCTACACGCGCACCCCGAAGTTCATTGAGGAGCGCTCGGATTACCTGAAGGTGTTTTTCCTGGGGCTGTTTCTGGGCAATGCCGGCGTGGGTTGCCCCAACCCCATCACCTATGTGCTGCTGGTTTATGTCGCCAGCACCGGCAGCCTGTGGGATGGTTTCTGGCTCATGGGGATCAACGGGGTCGGCCGCGCCCTGCCGCTGATCTTTTTGTCCGTGCTGGGAATTCTGGGCGTGAATGCCCTGCCGGGTTTGCTCAAAAAAAAGATCACCGTCGACAAGATCGTGGGGTGGTCGTTGGTGGCGCTGGCTTCATTTATCACCCTGAACGGCCTTTTCAGCCATTACTGGTACGAAGCCTCTTACTTCCATGAAGGATTGAATATGCTTGCGGAAAGGATAGGTGGAGAACGGCTCGCCGAGGCGGCCATTGAAATGAAGGAAGAAAAGATACTTTTGATTGAATGGGCGCCGTGGGCGAACCTGGGGCTCATGCTGGGGACGCTGTTCTGGTTCTGGTGGAAGAATGGCAAGCAATTCACCAAAGAGGTGGTCGTGGTGCTGATCATCTTCACCCTCTGGGGCCTCAGCGTCATGCCGTTGGGTGTTAAGGCCATGTAATAACACGTAAAGATTGAATGGGGGCAGGGCGTTCGAAAGTCTGGGCTACAAACTAAAGGAGATAAGAATGTTCCGTATTTCATTCAGAGCCCTGTTGTCTTTTGCCCTCGCCATGGCCTTGAGCGGTCTGGCCTGGGCGCACACGGAATTGCCGCTGGCCAAACTCACCCCGCCGCACGGCGGCCTGCTCGCCGCTTCAGGTGCTTACCACGTGGAACTGGTGCTGAAGCCTGACCGGGTGCAAGTCTTTGTGACCGACCATCTCGACAAACCGATCAATATCCAGGGGGTCACTGGCACGGCCAATCTGCGGGTGAAGGGCAAAAAAGCCCAGCGAGTGCCGTTGCGGGTGGTGGACGACCGTCTGGAAGGCCCTGCGGTAATCCCCGCCGACGCCCCTGTCACGGTGATGATTAGGCTCAACATCGGCGGCGCTGAACAAATGGTTCCTTATGCCTGGCCTGCCGGCGGGCCGAGACCCAAGCCGGCGGGACGGTGAGCCATGAGGCGATGGGAGGGCGCATGAAGATCGAGTTGGAAAGAAAGAACCTCGTGGTCGGGATGTTGTTCGTGTTCCTGGCCGGGATCTTTTTCGGCTACTTGTTGGCAACTTTCTAGGGGGAACGAGATGACGATCGTACGGAAGGTGTTCCGGGTGGAGGGCATGCACTGCGGTGCGTGTGCCGTTTCCACCGGCATGGTACTCAAGACCGTGAAGGGGGTGAAATCCGCGCGCGCGGACTACGATTCGCGCAGCACGGAGGTCGAGTACGACGACGCCCAGGCCGGTCTGGCAGATCTGAACCAGGCGCTGGAAGGGCTGGGCTACCGGCTGGAGGAGAGGGCATGATCGACATGCTCTTCATCACTGTTCCAAATTGTGCCCAATGCGCCAAGGCCAGGCACATGATCGAGAAAGTGCAGGCGGATTTCCCGGAGTTGAAGGTGGAGTACATCGACGTGACCGTGCATCCGGAGATCCTGCAACAGTACCGCGTGTTGTCGGCCCCCGGCATCGTGCTCAACGGCAAGCTCGAGTATACCGGGGGGATCGAGGAGGCTCCCTTTCGCGAGCGACTGAAGCAGCTTTCCGGCGGGTGACCGCGCGGGAAAGGCGAGCGCGAACGGCTGTTCGGGTTGCTTAACGACGGTATCGCTAATCCAAAAAGGAGGACACATGGATTTGTCATTATCTGAAAACACCGGCGCCAGACGGGCGGAACGCATCGTTGCGCGCGTGTTCCGGGATAATCCCGGCAGCATGGCGGTACGTTTGTGGGATGGTCATACCCTGGCCTCCGGCAATCGCTCGCCTGAATACACCCTCGTCTTTCGCGAGCCCTGCCCGTTCCGCGAGCTTATCCTGTCGCGCGATCCGCTGCGTCTGGCCGAAGCCTATTTCCTGGGGAAGGTGGATATCGAAGGGGATCTCTACGCTGTGCTCCAGCTCAAGGACCATCTGCAATCCCTGTGCCTGTCAGCCGCCGAGAAGGCCGCCTTCCTTTCCGGAGCGCTTTTGTTGGGGAATTCTGCGGAGGAGGATGCAGGTACCGTTTTGCCCGGTTGGCGCGCCTCCCTGCGTACGCGCCTCCTGGGCGCACATTCCAAGGCACGCGACCGCCAGGCCATCGCCTTCCACTACGACATTTCCAACTCCTTCTACCAACTCTGGCTGGATGAACGGATGGTCTATTCCTGTGCCTACTTCGAGAAGGCGGCCGACGGCCTTGACCAGGCTCAGCGCAACAAGCTCGATCACCTCTGCCGCAAATTACGGCTCAAACCCGGCGAACGATTGCTGGATATAGGTTGCGGCTGGGGCGCGTTGACCCGCCGGGCGGCCGTGCATTTCGGCGTGTTCGCCCACGGCATCACCCTCAGCCGCAACCAGTATGAACACTGTCTGCGCCAGATCGCTGAAGAAAGGATTGCAGGAGCGGGTCAGCGTGGAACTGAAGGATTACCGGGAAATGGTGGGCGATGCTGTGTTCGACAAGATCGTCAGCGTCGGCATGTTCGAGCATGTTGGCATCAGGAATTTCCCCATTTACTTCGGCACGGCCCAGCGTTTACTGAAATCGGGCGGGCTGTTTCTGAACCACGGCATTACCTGCGACACGGAAGGCTGGCGCAAGAGCCTCTCGACCGAGTTCATCAACCGCTATGTTTTCCCCGACGGCGAGTTGGACACGGTGAGCAACGCGCAGCGCGCCATGGAAGTGTTCCCGCTTCGAGATTCTGGACGTGGAGGCGTTGCGGCCTCATTACGCCATGACCCTGCGGCATTGGGTGCGGCGCCTGGAAGACCATCGGGAAGAAGAGGTATTGCGGCACGTCCCAGAGACGACCTATCGAATCTGGCATCTGTATATGGCGGCCTGCGACTTATCCTTCGAGGAGGGCGGCATCGGCGTCTACCAGATACTGGGTGGCAAACGGGCGAAAGGTTTAAATCTGGTTCCCTTGAGGCGGCGGGATGTCTATCGCCAGCCCCTGAAACCGAGAGTCGATGAATGAAAAAAACAGTCCATGGCTATCTGCAAACCGGTCAAGCGACCTGCCATGACCCAGGTGGTGCGGCGATTCCCTGTGCCGGCAGTGGCCAGGACGGCGAATTCCGCCGGGGCATTCCCTGGCCCGAACCGCGCTTCGAAGTCCTCGGTGAAATCGTCCTCGACCAGCTCACGGGACTCTTTTGGATGCGGAACGCCACCCCCGGTGAACTGCCCATGACCTGGCGGGAAGCGCTGGCATTTGTTGCCGGAATGAACCGCGAACGGGCGCTGGGCTTTTCCGACTGGCGGCTGCCCAACCGGCGTGAACTGCGCAGCCTGGTGAGCCACCAGACCCGACGTCCCGCCCTGGCCGAGGGACATCCTTTCGTCAACGTGTTTGCCAGCTGGTACTGGAGTGCCACCAGCGCCGCCGGCGCACCCGCCCACGCCTGGTATGTGGACATGGATGGCGGGCGCATGTTCTACGGCGGCAAAGATCAATCGTTTCTGGTCTGGCCGGTGCGGGGGGAAAGCCGCATGCTGCCGGCCACCGGTCAGACGCTGTGTTACGACGACCAGGGCGCAGTCATTCCGTGCGCGGGAACGGGACAGGACGGCGAATTTCGCACGGGGCTATCTTGTCCCGCGCCGCGCTTTTCCGCTCGGGATGAGACGGTGATCGACCGCCTCACCGGACTTGTCTGGCGGCGCGCCGCGAGCCTCGCGCCGGAGGGTATGACTTGGCAAGAGGCGCTGGCGGCGGTGGCACGCTTGAACCTGGAGGACGGAGGCGCGGGCTGGCGGCTGCCCAGCATCAACGAGCTGGAATCACTGACGGACTGCGCCGCCGCCAATCCGGCCCTGCCGTCGGATCATACCTTTACGGAAGTTCGGGACGTGTATTGGTCGTCGACCACCAGCCTATACGAACCCGACTGGGCATGGGCGCTCTATCTGGACAAGGGCGCGGTGGGTGTCGGGCAGAAAAGCCAGGCACGCTTTCACCTATGGCCGGTTCAGGAAAACCATGAGCAGCGCTGAAATTGCGCGCTGATTGACAACATTACGTTTGAAGCTGGCTTTGAGGAGGTGATATGGAGAAGCAGCAACACCAGTTTTCGCTCTGGTACTTCCTGATCGCGTTTCTGCTGATCCTGGCGATGCAGAGTTTCCTGTTCGCCCCGCACGCCGAGAACCTCGCCTACAGCGAGTTCAAGGCCCTGCTCAAGGCCGGCAAGGTCGAGAACATCGCCCTCGGCGAGCGCGCCATCACCGGCACGCTCAAACCGGACGGGCTCGAGGAGCTGCTGCCCAAGGAGAAGCGCGAAGCGCTCAAGCGCGCCGGCGAAGGCAAGGAACACCGCTTCATCACGGTGCGCGTGGACGACCCCGGTCTCGTCAAGGACCTCGAAGCGGCCAAGGTGAGCTTCGCCGGCCAAGTGGAGAGCAAGTGGTTCTCCACGCTGCTTTCCTGGATTCTGCCCGCCGTCATCTTCTTCGCGCTGTGGAGCGTGATCATGAAGCGCATGGGCGGCGCGGCCGGCGGATTCATGGAGATCGGCAAGAGCAAGGCCAAGGTCTATATGGAGCAGCAGACCGGCGTGACCTTCGACGATGTCGCCGGGGTGGACGAGGCCAAGGAGGAGCTGAAGGAGATCATCGAGTTCCTCAGGAACCCGAAGGAATACGGCAAGCTCGGCGCGCGCATGCCCAAGGGCGTGCTGCTGGTCGGCCCGCCTGGCACCGGCAAGACCCTGCTCGCGCGCGCGGTGGCGGGCGAGGCCAGCGTGCCGTTCTTCTCCATCAGCGGTTCGGAGTTCGTGGAGATGTTCGTGGGCGTGGGCGCGGCGCGCGTGCGTGACTTGTTCGAGCAGGCGCGCAAGCAGGCGCCGGCAATCATTTTCATCGACGAGCTCGACGCCCTCGGCCGAGCGCGCGGGGCGTACCCGCTCGCCGGCGGGCACGACGAGAAGGAGCAGACGCTCAATCAGTTGCTGTCCGAGATGGACGGCTTCGACCCGAGCCAGGGGCTGGTGCTGCTCGCCGCCACCAACCGCCCGGAGATTCTCGATCCCGCGCTGCTGCGCGCCGGGCGCTTCGACCGTCAGGTGCTGGTGGATCGCCCGGACAAGAAAGGACGCATGGACATCCTCAGGGTGCACCTGAAGAAAGTGCATCTGGCCGCCGATGCCGATCCGGAGCAGATCGCCGCGCTCACCACCGGCTTCACCGGCGCCGACCTCGCCAATCTGGTGAACGAGGCAGCGCTGCTCGCCACGCGCCGCGGCGCCGAAGCCGTCGGGCCCGACGATTTCACCGCGGCGGTGGAGCGCATCGTCGCGGGCCTCGAGAAAAAGAACCGGCTGCTCAACCCGAAGGAGCGCGAGATCGTCGCCTACCACGAGATGGGCCACGCGCTGGTGGCGCTGTCGCTGCCAGGAACCGACCCGGTGCACAAGGTCTCGATCATCCCGCGCGGCATCGGCGCGCTCGGCTACACCATCCAGCGTCCGACCGAGGATCGCTACCTGATGACGCGGGAGGAGCTGGAAAACAAGATGGCGGTGCTGCTCGGCGGGCGGGCCGCGGAGCAGCTCGTGTTCGGGCATCTCTCAACCGGCGCGGCTGACGACCTCGCGAAGGTCACCGACATCGCGCGCAGCATGGTCATGCGCTACGGCATGCACGCGAAGCTCGGCCACGTCGCCTACCAGGCGGAGCGCCCGGTGTTCATCCAGGCGCCCGACGCGATGCCCGGAGCGCGCGAGTACAGCGAAGAGACGGCGCGCGAGATCGACCGCGCGGTGCGCGACATCCTGCAGGCGGCGTTCGACCGGGCGGTAGCGACCTTGAAGGCACGGCGCGATACACTCGATCGCGGCGCGCGTGAGTTGCTCGCCCACGAGACGCTGACCGAAGACGAACTCCGAGAACTGCTCAAGCCGGCGCTGGTTGCGGCTGCGGCGGCGGCGGGCGCCGTGCAACCCTGAGAACCGACAACTAAGGAGACATTGTGTCCGGCCTGAGAAGACTGCTCCAGATCGGCCTCGCGGTCGGCGCTTACCTGCTCTGGTGGCTGCTGGTCAGGCTGCATCTGTGGCGCCCGTCAGTGACGCCGGCGCAAGCGCTGTGCCGCACGGTCGAGCGGCTGGGGACGACGTTTGTAAAGCTCGGCCAGGGCTTGAGCCTGCACCGCGACCTGCTGCCGGACGAGTACATCCGCGCGCTGCAGAGCCTGCAGGATCGCGTCGCGCCGTTTCCGGACGCGGTCGCGCGGCGCGAGGTGGAACAGGCACTGGGAAAACCCATCCCCGAATTGTTCGCCGAATTCGAGGCGCACCCGATGGCGGCGGCGTCCATCGCGCAAGTGCACCAGGCGCGCCTGCTCGACGGCCGGCAGGTGGTGGTGAAGATACGCAGGCCGCACATCAGGGCCCAAATCGACCGCGACATGCGCCTGCTGGGCGGTGTACTGCGCGTCTTGCTCGCGCTGTTGCCGTGGCTGCGGCGCTACGAGCCGCTCGCCCTGGTCGACGAAATCTGGACCAACCTGCGCAAGGAGACGGACTTCCGCCGCGAGGCGCGCAACACCCTGCGCTTCGTCGAGGCCTTCCGGGGTTCGGCGACCGTGCACGTCCCTGCGGTGATCGACGGGCTCTATGCGGAGTCGGTGCTGGTGCAGGAGCTGAGCGGCGGGCGGCGCGTGGACGATCCCGCGGTGCGCGCGCATGGGGCGCAACTCGCACAGGCCCTGGTCGAGGCCTATTTGCAGCAAATATTCGTCATGGGCCTGTTTCACGGCGATCCCCATCCCGGCAACCTGTTCATCATGGAGAGCGGGCGCATTTGTTTCCACGACTTCGGCATCGTCGGTGCGCTCGATTCGTCCACGCGTCGCAATCTGGCGGCGTTTCTGCTCGCCTTTGTCCATCAGGACAGCGAGTGGATGCTGGATGCGGCGCTGGACCTGGGCCTGCTCGCGGGGGCGCTCGACCGCGCGGAGTTCCGCCTGGGACTGCAGGAGATCATCCAGGACTACGCCGGCCTACCGCTCAAGGACTGGTCGCTGGCCGAAGCGTTCGTGCGCGTGGCGCGTCTCGGCCGTGGGCGCAACATCCGCATCCCGCATAGCCTGCTGGTTCTGATGCGCATGCTGTATTTGATGGAAAATGCCGTGCGCGATCTCGACCCGGACTTCAATCTGCTGCAGAGCCTGCTCGGCAAGGCCGAAGAAGTGCTCGGTTCCTCCGCCGGCGCCGGAGCGGAAACGGGGCTGAACCGGCTGCGGTTCGAGGCCGCGGCCGGCGTGCACGAACTGCCGGCCGAGCTCGGCGCCTGGATTCACCGGATACGCGCCCAGGGTCTGGAGCTGCAGGTACAGCACCACGGCATGGAAGAACTGGAGCAGCACCTCGACCGCAGCAGCAACCGCGTGGCCCTGGCGCTGGTGACGCTGGGCCTCTACATCGCCGCCTCGCTGCTGATGCAGCACTCAATCGGGCCGCGCCTCGGGGAGATGCCGCTGCTGGCGGCGGTGGGCTACGCGCTGGCGTTGTGGTTTACGTGGCGTCTCGCGCGGGGAATTTCCCGTTCGGGGAAGCTGTGATGGCGTTGGGGAGAAATCAGATGGCGATTCGGCGGCGACCATAGTGTTCTGGCCAAACTGGCATGCCAATGTATCTCCGAGAAGGCTGTGCCGTAAGCGTGCTTCGCCCCGGCAGGTCGAAAACACCGATCTTGAAACGTTTGCCGACTGGGCCAGGGTCGCATTGTCGGCGCTGAGTAGCGTAGGGGACGTTCAACACGCGGAGGTCACATCATGAAAACCGTCACCATTGAAGTTGGCGATCTGCTGTCGGCATTGAGCGCACTTGGCGTGGAAAAGCAGCTCATGAAGCTTCCGGGCGTGCACAAGGCCGAGGTTAACTACGTCGCTGGCAGCGCCACCGTTGTGTACGACGAAACCATCGCCGATATCAAGACCATCAAGGCCCGGGTGCACGAGTGCGGCTATCACTGCGCGGGCGAGCGCCTGCCAAAACACATCTGCGTGCCCGAGGATCCCCCGGCTGCCGCCGCCATTGCGCCTGCGGCGCCCGTCGGACACGCGCATGAACATGCCGGGCACGCCGCGCCGGCGGGCAAGGCGGATGCGATGGCGCATGAGATGGGGCACGGCGCCGGTATGGACATGCATGCGATGGCACGCGACATGCGAAACCGTTTCTTCATCGCGGCGGTGTTCACCGTGCCGGTCTTCGTCTATTCGCCCATGGGCGGCATGTTCACGCCGCCGGCGCCGCCGTTTGGCCTGACCCTCAACCTCTGGCTGTTCCTGCTTGCCAGTATCGCGGTGATCTATCCGGTCTGGCCGTTCGTGGTCGCTGCCTGGCGCGCACTCAAAAACGGCGTGCTCAACATGGCGGTGCTGGTGGTGCTGTCGGTCGGCACCGGGTATCTGTTCAGTGTGGGAGCGACCTTCTTCTTCGCGGGCGTGCAGTTCTACGAGGCGGTAGCGGTGTTGCTGGTGTTCATTCTGCTCGGCCACTGGCTGGAGATGCGTGCCCGTGCCGGTGCCTCCGCGGCGATCCGCGCGCTGCTGGATCTTGCCCCGCCCATGGCCACGGTGATGCGTGACGGGCAGGAAACGGAACTGCCCACCGCCGAGGTGATGATGGGCGACACGGTCGTCATTCGTCCCGGAAACAAGATCCCGGTAGACGGTGAGGTGCTCGAGGGTGAGTCACAGGTGGATGAATCCATGCTCACCGGCGAGTCCATGCCGGTCGGCAAAAAGCCCGGCGACACGGTGATCGGCGCGACCATCAACAAGAGCGGCAGCTTCCGCTACCGCGCCACCAAGGTCGGCGCCGACACCGCGCTCGCGCAGATCGTCAAGCTGGTGCAGGCGGCGCAGAACTCCAAGGCGCCGGCGCAATTGCTTGCCGACCGTGCCTCGCAATGGCTGGTGCTGATCGCGCTGGTGATCGGCCTGGCGACCTTCGCGGCCTGGTTCTGGTGGCTTGGGCAGCCGCTGCTTTTTGCGCTAACCCTAACGATTACCGTATTCGTTATCGCCTGTCCGGACGCCCTTGGGCTCGCCACACCGATGGCGGTGATGGTGGGGACCGGCCTGGGTGCGATGAACGGCATCCTGTTCAAGAACGCCGCCGCGCTTGAGGACGCGACACGGCTCGACATCGTGATCTTCGACAAGACCGGCACGCTCACTCTGGGCCAGCCCGACGTAGTGGATGTGGCGGCTGCACCGGGTGTCAGCGAAGACGCGATGCTCGCACTCGCCGCCGCTGTAGAGAAAGGCTCCGAGCATCCCCTGGCGCAGGCAATCCTCAAGCGCGCGGGCAGCCTGGCGATACAGCCGGTAACCGGCTTCAGCAACATCGACGGGATGGGCGCCAGGGGAGAAGTCGAGGGGCGCACGGTTTTGCTGGGCAATCGCAAGCTGATGCAGGCCGAGAAAATCGACATGAACGGACTCGTGTCGAGGGCCGATGAGATGCAGGGAGCGGGGCGGACCGTGGTGCATGTCGCTCACGAGGGCCAGTTGGTTGGGCTCATTGCCATTGCCGATGCACCGCGTCCCACCTCGGCGGCGACGGTGCAGAAACTGCGTGAACGTGGCGTGCAGGTGGCGATGCTCACGGGGGACAACCAGGCGACGGCCGAACGCATCGCGGCAGGGCTGGGCATCGATCTCGTTCTCGCCGACGTGCTGCCCGGGCAGAAGGCGGACAAGATCAAGGAATTGCAGGCGCAGGGCAAGAAAGTCGGCATGGTGGGCGACGGCATCAATGACGCGCCGGCGCTGACCCAGGCGGACGTGGGCTTCGCCATCGGCGCCGGCACCGACGTGGCGATGGAATCCGCTGACGTGGTGCTGATGAAGAGCGACCCGTTCGACGTGGTCGGCGCGATCGTGCTGTCGCGCGCCACGCTCACCAAGATGCACCAGAACCTGGGGTGGGCGATGGCCTACAACGTGGTCGCCTTCCCGGTCGCGGCTGGCGTGTTCTATCCCTTTGTCATCAGCCCCGAGGTTGCGGCGCTCGCCATGTCCGGCAGCTCGGCGCTGGTGGCTGTCAACGCGCTGCTGCTCAAACGCACCCGTCTCGAAGGCATTCATGCGCACCCTGCAGCGACACGCGCCATTGGGGATAAAGCCGTCGTCACGTAACAAACCTATGAGCGCATCAGGCCCTGCTTGGGTCGGTCTGGATGACCATTTCCGGCTGCTGAACAGACGTACGACAACCGCGCCATGACCGGCTGCTGTTCAGGGTCGAACGGCCGCGGCACAAACCTTACAGGCTTTGTAAGAAAAAGTTAAGCGCCCGATCAGGCTCAGCCTGACTGCTTACGGTTCGGGGTTGGCAGCCTCCCGCGCGGCGCGGCGGCGCATCAGCCAGTAGGCCGCCGGGACGACAAACAGCGACAGCAGGCCCGCGACGATCACCGCCACGGTCATGGCTTTCGGCCGTACGCGCTGCACCGCGCCTTCGCGGATCGCGTCGAGCAGGCCCGCCTCGCCGGCCTGCCCGGCAGCCTGCTGCGCAGTCCAGGCGTTTTTCAGATA
>JAUXVT010000043.1 GCA_030680405.1 Thiobacillus sp.
AAGTAGGGTCAGACACGATATTCGTTAGCCGTTAACCGAGGCCCACTAGTGGGCGCTCAGCATAGGGTGTCTACCCCTCGCCAGCAGCTAGAACTGCCGGCCGGTTGCATCAGCTCAGGTGGTAGGTGGCTACCGCCGACGCCGACGCCTCGCCCGGATGGCCGCCGAGGGTATAGGGAACGCTAACGAAAGCCACCGAAAAGACCAGCAGCAGGGTGCCGAGGATGATGGTTCCAAGTTTTTGTACGAAGTCCATTCTGTTTCTCCTGGGGTTCGACGCGGGTGCGTCGATGGCTTGCAGGATAGCGGTGGCGGATTAACCGCCACTTAAGACATGGACATCTGCGCCCCGGGGCCGCACCGAGCGAGTAACAAGTGGGGGCACCTATTAGCCGAAACCCCACCAGTGGGCGCTCGACATACGGTATTCACCCCTTTTTGACACGCCTAGCCCGGGTTCCTCGATCTTTACACTCGGCTGCCCGAATCTAATATGAATGAGAGTGATGCTCCGCCGGCCGGCTTCGCCCGCTCCGCATCCCCTCGTCTTCTCATCCGACAGAAGAAAGGAGGTCCCCGATGCAGATCGCGCAAAAAATCACGCCCTGTTTGTGGTTCGACAAACAGGCCGAAGAGGCGGCTGCTTTCTATACCGCTATCTTCAAAAATTCCAGAATCGGCGGAATCACGCGCTACGGGAAAGAAGGCTTCGAGATTCACGGCAGGCCGGCGGGAACGGTGATGACCGTGGAATTCGAGCTCAACGGCCAGGCATTTACCGCGCTCAACGGCGGCCCGGTTTTCAATTTCAACGAGGCCATCTCGTTTCAGGTGCTGTGCGAGACCCAGCAGGAGGTGGATTATTACTGGGCAAGGCTTGCCGAAGGTGGGGACGAACAGGCACAGCAGTGCGGCTGGCTGAAGGATAAGTTCGGCCTGTCGTGGCAGGTTGTTCCGAAGGCCCTGAGCGAGTGGGTGGGCGACCCCGGCTCCGAGAAATCGCAACGCGCCATGAAGGCGATGCTGCAGATGAAGAAGATCGACCTGGAAAAAATCCGGCAGGCCTACGACTGCACAGCATAAGGTCCCGCTTCAATTCATACGGTCAACGATCCACCAACACCCCCGTTCAGAGCGAACAAATGGGGCCGGACTACTGGGACCGGCTGGGCTGGAAGGACCGGTTCGCGCAGGCCGCCTTCAGCCAGCGCCAGCGCGACCGCAACAGGGGGCTGGGTCTACACGCCGCAGATCATGCTCGACGGCAAGGATCTCCGCGACTGGCATCGCGGTCTGCCCACCCGCTCGAATACCCCAGCCCAAGCCAGCACCCAATCAAAGAGCCAATGTAGATTAAAGAGAGCACTGGCGGAAAAATCAGTCCGCCAGCGGCCGTGCATTTAACAATTCCCCGCCTGGGCCGATATCTCCATAACGATCATGGCGCCGATGCGAGACCCTCTTGAACACACCGAAACCCCCTGCCGTGAACCACCATTCCCGCACCTCGGACGAAGCGCCGACTGCGGAAGAGAGTCTGGCCGCGCACGCCAAACGCGCGCTGCTTACCAGGCTGCGCGTCAGGATAACCGCCATTCTCGATGCCGGCATTGCGTTGCTGCAAAAGCTGCGCAAGAAAGCCGGCGGGGGGCAAGGCGCCGAGGAAGGCGCGGACAGACCCGGATCGCGGTATGACAGACCGAGGGAACGGCAAGGGTCGGCTGCGCCCCCGGTTGAGGCTGCAGCCGAAGCACCCAAGCCAAAACGTCGCCTGCGCGCTTTCCTGATCTATGTCGGCCTCATGCTGGCAGGCGGGTTGGGGGGCGGCGCCCTCGCCTTCACCCAGTTCCAGAAACAACTCGACCGGCAGCATGAGGAAAGCCGAGGCCTGGAAGCCGCGCTCGCGAAAAAAAACCAACCCAGTGCCGAAATCCTGAAAAAGTTTGAGGAAGAACTGGCCAGGCGCGACAAAGTGGAGAAAAAACTCGCGTCCGCCTTCGCCGAGTTCTCGGAATCCACGGACAACTCCTACTCCCTGCTCAAAAACCTGCTCGGACAGCAGTTTGCGGAAACCCGGCGCCTGGAAGCGGCGCTGGCGGAAAACGCCCAATCCAGCGCCAAAACCCGGCAGGCGCTTAAGGAAGAGCAGGCCACGCGCACCGAAGCGGAGGAAAAACTGGCGTCGTCTCTCGCCGAGTACTCGAAGTCCGCAACCGAGAAACAACAGCAGCTCGACGCCGCGGAAAAACAACTGGCAATGCTGGTCGCCGGCGAAGGCGCGCGCAGTGTCCAACGGGAGTCGCCTGCCAGCCGCCGCAACGACGGCAGCAGGACCCGCCCGCCCAAGTCGGGCAACTGCACCATGAATACCAAGAACGTCGATTCTCTGAAGGACTGCATCGACGATTTCAACCAGTAAGTTAGCCGAAAGCGTATTTCATCCCGACCGCGTGCCAGTGCAGCGCCTCTTCTCCCAGCGCGCGCTGGGTGAGCGGCCGGCTTTCCAGCCAGCCATCGGGCAACGTCAGACGAAAACGCTTGCTGCCGGCTTCCGTTTTCACCTCGATCAGGCGCGGCTCGGCGCGGCTACGGCAGAGGATAACGGCCTGGCGCAGCAGCCAGACCAGCAGACGATCGTTGTCCGTCACCGCGCCGGCGGCAAACGCCGGCAGTTTGATCAGCGCGCCGCGCTGGGCACGCGCCAGCAAGGCCAGCCGCGCCTGATCGGTGCGCGAGAAGCCGGGCATATCGGCGTTTTCCAGGATGTAGCCGGAATGGCGGTGATAGCCGCCGTGCGACACCATGAGCCCGATCTCGTGCAGGCGCGCGGCCCAGTCGAGGAAGCGCACGTCGTTTTCGTTGCCGCCACCGGTTGCCGCCAGCAGATTCAGCGCCACCCGTTTGACCCGCGCCGCCTGCTGGGTGTCGATGTGGTAGCGCCGCATGAACTCATCCACCGTCGCCTCGCGCATGTCCTGCTTGTGGAAGCGTCCCAGCAGGTCGTAGAGGATGCCCTCGCGCATGGCGGTTTCGGCGACGTCCATCTGCTCGATGCCGAGTTCGGCAAACAGTCCGGCCATGATGGCAAAGCCACCCGCGATGACGGGACGGCGGTCGCCACGCAAACCGGCGAGTTGCAGCGCGTCGATATGCCCGGCCTTGATCATCAGGCTGCGCAGCAGCGCGAGGCCGTCGGCGGTAATCCCGCTCTCCGACAACCCGTTTTGCTCGAGGATTTCGCGCAGCGCGCGTGCCGTACCGCTGGAACCGATGGCCTGCTGCCAGTTGCCCCTGGAAAATTCCTTGGCGATGCGCTCGACCTCGACGCGCGCCGCCATTTCGGCGGCTTTCAGTGCGGCCTTGTCGATCACCCCGCCGGCGAAAAAGCGCTGCGAAAAGTTCACACAGCCCATGTGCAGGCTTTCGCGCTCGTGGGGTTTCAGGCCGTGGCCGATGATGAACTCGGTGGAGCCGCCGCCGATATCGACCACCAGCCGCCGGTCGGGCGAGGCCGGCAGCGAATGGGCGACCCCCAGGTAGATCAGCCGTGCCTCCTCGCGCCCGGCGACGATTTCGATCGGATGCCCCAGCGCGATTTCGGCCCGGGGAATGAAGACGTCGGCATTTCGGGCGATGCGCAGCGTCGATGTGCCGACGCAGCGAATCGCCTCGGGCGACAGGCCGCGCAGGCGCTCGCCAAAGCGGTGCAGACAGGCCAGCGCACGCGCCTGGGTGGCTTCATCGAGCAGCTTGTCGTCGGTCAGCCCGCCGGCCAGGCGCACGGTTTCCTTCAGCGAATCGAGCGGGTAGAGCTGGTCACCGGCCACGCGCGCGACTTCCAGACGGAAAGAATTGGAACCGAGATCGACGGCGGCGAGGGTGTCGTAGGTTTGCGGGTTCATGCCACGCTGCCGAAGAAGAGATAGGCCATGCCGATGGCGGCAAGGATGCCGGCGACGTCGGCGATCAGCCCGCAGGTGACGGCGTGGCGAACGCGCTTGATGCCGACCGCGCCAAAATACACGGCCAGCACGTAGAACGTCGTTTCGGTGCTGCCCTGCACAATCGACGCCAGCCGCCCGGCAAACGAATCCGCGCCGTGCGTCTGCATGGTGTCGATCATCAGCGCGCGCGCACCGCTGCCGGAAAACGGTTTCATCAGCGCGGTGGGCAAGCCGTCGACCCAGCGCGCGTCGAATCCCAGCGCCAGCACCGCGCCGCGCATCGCGCCCATCAGCAGGTCCAACGCGCCGCTGGCGCGGAACACGGCGATGGCCACCAGCATGGCGACAAGATACGGAATGATGGTGACCGCCGTGTGAAAGCCTTCCTTGGCGCCTTCGATGAAGGCCTCGTAGGCGTTGACGCGGCGCCACACTGCCATCAGCAGGAAGGTGACGATGAGGCCGAACAGCAGCACGTTGCTGAGGATGGACGACTGCCGCGTCATCGCTGCGGCATCGAGGCTGCCGAAATACACCACCAGCCCGCCGATCAACGCGGTGGCGCCGCCCAGGTAGGCCAGGGTGACGCGATTCCACAGGTGCAGACGCTGGAAAAGCCCGGTGACCAGGAGCCCGATCAGGGTGCCGATATAGGTGGTGATGAGAAGCGGCACGAACACGTCGGTGGGGTCGGCAGCGCCGAGCTGGGCACGGTAGGTGAAGATGGTGACCGGCAGCAGGGTGACCGACGCGGTGTTGATGACCAGGAACAGGATTTGCGCGTCGCTGGCGGTGTCGGGGGTGGGGTTGAGCTTCTGCAGTTCCTGCATCGCCTTGATACCGAGCGGGGTCGCCGCATTGTCGAGCCCAAGCATGTTGGCGCCCATGTTCATGGTCATCGCGCCGAGCGCGGGGTGGTTCGCGGGCACATCGGGAAACAGGCGGCGGAACAGCGGCGCAAGGCCGCGCGTCAGCAACTCGAGCATGCCGGCGCGCTCGCCGATTTTCATCACGCCCAGCCACAGCGCCATCACACCGGTCAAACCCAGGGCGATTTCGAATGCGGTCTTGCTGCTGTCGAACAGCGCCTTCACCAGCGCGGCGAGAATGCCGGTATCGCCGAGGAAAACCAGTTTGACCAGCGCAATCAGAAAGGCGACCAGAAAGAAACCGATCCACAGCGCGTTGAGCATAAACGCTAGGCAACCCAGCCGGCGATGACGACCAGCAGCCCCGCCACCAGCCAGATCACCAGCCCGCGCCAGATCATGCTGACGGCGCTATTGATGTAGTCGGCGTCGGGGGCCTGGCCGGTGCCGAGCTCGGGCCGCCACACGGTTTCCTCGCCCACGCTGACGCTCTGTCCCAGGCGTACGCCCATGGCGCCAGCACCGGCGGCGAGTACCACGCCCTCTTCCGGCTCCGGCCAGGCCGACGCCTGGGTGCGCCAGCAAAACGTGGCGTCCTCGAAGTTGCCGGCGATGGCGTAGGTCAGCGCGGTCAACCGCGCGGGAAGCCAGTTGATGGTATGAAACGCACGCTGGGCAAACACACCGAAGCTTCCCCGGCTGGTCACCCAACGCCGCGCCAGAATCGAGGCGCTGCGGAACAGCACCGCACCGACAGGCCCCAGCGACGCCAGCAGCACAAACCAGAGCAGCACGCCGAACATCTGGCGATGGCTTGCTGCCATCACCTGCTCGATGGTGACCCGGGCCAGGTCGTCAGCGCTGAACCGGCTGGCATCGCCGCCGCGCCAAACCTCGAGACGCGCGCGCGCGCCTTCGATATCGCCGGCGCGCAGCAGCCGCGCAATCTGCTCGGCGGCGTCGCTGAAATATTTGAACCCCAGAGTGAAATACAGCACGGCCACATTCCATATCCAGCCGAGAACGGGACTGATGCCGTCGAGCAGGGCAAAAACCAGCCACACGCCCGCGATTGCCGGCAGCACCGCCAGCGCCCAGGCAATCGCTCCGTGGCTGTATTCGCCGGCATTGAAGCGACGCTCAAGCCACTGGGTGAAACGGGTGTAGTGCTGGTAGTACGACAGCGGCTGCCGCAACGGGCGCAGATGTTCGAGGGCAACGGCGGCAAGAACGGAGAAGAAAGCCATCAGCGGTTCATTTCCAGGGTAAAGGTACCGATGCGGCTTGCCTTGCCTGCCGGTCGATACAGTTCGACCGTCGGCATGACGATGGCTAGCCCGCGCGACGTTAGCGTATCGGACAGCGCCTGGTAGGCCTTGGACGGTGCCAGCAGCACCGCTGCCTGCACCTGTGCGGCATACACCGGACGACGCTCGATGCGGCCTTCCTTCAGGCCTTCCGGGATCGGGGCGCTGTTGGCCAGGGTGTAGCCCAGTTGCACGCGCACCTTGCCGTTGGCAGCGCGCGGGTCGGTGAGAATCACGCTGATCGTGTCGCCCGCCGCCACCTTGGCCGCAGTGAATTTATCCAGCGCCGTGCGCTGCGATTTGCGCAGGTTGCTGATCGGGCCATCGTAGTCCAGATAAGCATAGCGATAAGGCCCCGCTTCGGTTTCGATCACGCTGACCGAGTTGAATCCGCCCCACCACCAGAACACCGCCAGCAGCGGCAATACGAACGCCAGCACAAACACCGGCCACTGTTTCTTGAACACGAATGCCCCCCTTCTTTTAGCGGGGAAGATACCACAGCCAAGCCAGTGCTTCGGTGCCTCCATGCGTCGGCTTGCGCCGGATTATTTGCAGCGGGAGGTAAAGCCCGGGTACCGATGCGAGCTGCGGACGCGCCGTCCCGCCCAGCCCGGTGGAACGGGGGGACTATAATGCGGGGCAGCCTCGGGAGCCTGTCATGATCATTCGTCTACTGTTCAGTCTGCTGTGTCTTGCGCTTTTGCCCGCCGCCCATGCGGCCCAGCCCCCCAGGATCAACGAAGCGACCGTTCCGATGCAAGCCGTGCAGTTGGGCCCCCACAGTTACTTCGTGCAAGGCCTGCCTGGCGCGGCGTCCAGCGAAAACCAGGGCTTCATGTCCAATGCCGGGTTTGTCGTCACGCGCGACGGCGTGGTGGTATTCGACGCCCTCGCCTCGCCGCCGCTGGCCGAAAAACTGGTCAGCCTGATTCGCAAGATCACCCAGCAGCCGATCAAGCGCGTCATCGTCAGCCATTACCACGCCGACCATTTCTACGGCTTGCAGGTATTCAAGGCGCTGGGGGCCGAAATCTGGGCGTACCGCCTCGCCGAAGGCGCCACCCGCAGCGAAGGCGCGGCCGAGCGTTTTGCCCAGCGCAAGGAAGCGCTCTTCCCTTGGGTGGACGACACCACGCAGTTGCTGGAAGCGGACCGCTTCCTTGAAGGCGACACCGATTTTGAAATGGGCGGTCTCCACTTCGCGCTGCGCTACGTCGGCCCGGCCCACTCCAGCGAGGATATGGCGATGCTGGTGAAAGAAGACCACGTGCTTTATGCCGGCGACCTGGTGTTTCGCGGCCGCATCCCGTTTGTCGGCGACGCCGACAGCCGCGCCTGGATCGCCGCGCTCGACAAGCTGATCGCGCTCGACCCCAAGGTTCTGGTGCCCGGCCACGGTGCCTCCTCGCGCGTCCCGCGCACCGACCTCGTCTTCACCCGCGATTACCTGAAATTCCTGCGCGACAAGATGGGCCCGGCTGCACGCAACCTCGTTCCCTTCGAGGAAGCCTATGAAAAAACCGACTGGTCGAAATACCGCACCATGCCGGCTTTCAACGAAGCCAACCGGCTGAACGCGTACAACCAGTATTTGCGGCTGGAGCAGGAAGGCGGCGAATAAACGCGGTCGCCGCGAGGGTATGGAGCGCTCAGATTCAGCTGCGTTGGCGCGGCGGATCGCTTTCCCGCTATCCCAATCCACCCATATAGCGCGATAATCGCCGGCTTACATCAACAAGAAAAAGCTTGTCCATCCCGTTCCATGCTCTGCTCCCCCGAAGAACTCCTGCAAAAAAACCAGGCATTGTCGAACACTTGGCAGCGTTATCAAGCGCTGCCGAGTTTTGACAGCTTCGTCGAGCTGGCGGTATCGATCAACAGCTTCACCGAGTTCCTGATCGACAAGGGCATCACGGCCCTGCATCACGCCAGCCACCAGCTGGAGCAGGTGACACTGACGTTGTTCAACAAGGACGTGGCGCATCCGCTGCCGCAAGCTGCGCTGGACGACCTGAACGAACGCGTACTTGCGCTGGCGCGCATGGCGCATACCCATGCCACGGCCACCGCCGACCTGTCCGAGCGTCGCCATGACCCGCAACACCCCACCGCCCATGACATGCGGGTGGGCCAGTCCTGGCTGATCGGGCATGACCAGGCGGCCTGGGCTGACTTGCAGGCACAGCTGGGTTATTTCGGCATGGCCGCGCAGTTCAGCACCTGGGAACAGCCCTTGCCGGACAGCGCCGGCGCCGCCCCCCTGCTGCTGCTCGACATGAGCAGCCTGCCCGAAGCCGAGTGGTGCAGCCGAATCCAGGCACTGCGGCAACGATTCGCGATGGGGCAACTGATCTGCCTCGGGGCGCGCTCCGATTTCGAGCAGCTGCAACAAGCACTGCGTGGCGGTTGTGATAGCTGCCTGCTGGAAGGCACGCCCTCGCATACCATCGTCGAGCACATCATGGAGCTGAACGAGCGCCATGATCAGGAAGCGTATCGCGTGCTTATCGTGGAAGATTCCAAGACGGCCAGCCACCTGATCCGTCGTACCCTGGAAGAAAACCAGATCGTCTCCGAGATCATCAACGACCCACGCCAGACGCTGATTGCGCTGCGGCAGTTCAATCCGGACCTGATCCTGATGGACATGTACATGCCGAACTGCACCGGCGTCGAGGCCGCGCGCATCATTCGTCAGCACAACGAATTCCTCAGCACCCCGATCGTCTACCTGTCGGGCGAAACCAACGTCGCCCTGCAGGTCGACGCCATGCGGCTGGGCGGCGACCATTTCCTCACCAAGCCGTTCAACCCGGTGTTCCTCAACGCGATCGTCAAGAGCAAGATCGAGCGCTACCGGGCACTGCGCCGCACCATGTACCACGACAGCCTGACCGGCCTGCTCAACCATTCAAGCGGCAAGAACACACTGGATATGCTGCTGTCCAGCGTGGCGCAGGAGGGCGGCTTCCTGTCGGTGGTGATGATGGATATCGACCATTTCAAGCAGGTCAACGACACCTACGGCCATCCCGTCGGCGACCAGGTCATTCGCAGCCTGTCGTGGCTGCTCAAGCAGCGCCTGCGCAAGCAGGACATCATCTGTCGCTACGGCGGCGAGGAATTCCTCATCGGCCTGCCGCACACCGATGCCGAACACGCATTCACCATCATGGATCGCATCCGCCAGGATTTCGCGCAAATCCGCCATCCCTATGGCGACAGCCATTTCTTCATCAGCGCCAGCGGCGGCATCGCCACTTACCCGCTTTATCAAACCGGCGATGCACTGATCAAGGCTGCGGACGCAGCGCTCTACCAGGCCAAGCACGACGGCCGCAACCGCATTCACACTGACGAAGACTAAGCGCGTCGGGCCGTCAGACACTCAGCTCAGTATCAGCTTCAGACCGATCAATATCGTCACGATTTCAAACGCCCGCTTGATCCACAGGTTGCCTTTCCTGATCGCCAGGTGGCTGCCCAGATAGCCGCCGAGGATCGACCCGGCCAGCAGCGCCGGCATCCAGTCCCACGCCACCGTGCCGATCATGCCCAGCACCAGCGCGCCGGTGCCGTTCCACACCAGGCCGCACAGGATCAGCGTGTAGGCCACTGCGCGGGTGTAGTCGAGTCCGAAATAGCGGATCAGCCAGAGGGTGAGAAACAGCCCGGTGCCGCTGGTGATCGAGCCGTTGAGAAAGCCGACGACAAACAACCCCGCCATCCCGCCGATCAGCGCCGCGCCCTGCCGGTTTTTAGGCGCATGCTCCATGCCGAGCCTGGGCTTGAACACGGAATACAGCCCCAGGCCCAGCGTCAGAAAACCCAGCGACAGAGTGGCGATGCGCTCGGGAATCTGCAGGATCGTCACCGCGCCCAGCACCACGCCGGGCAGTCCCGCGCCCAGGATGATCAGCGAGAAGCGGCGTTCGAGATGCGATTCCTTCAGGTGCCTGAGCGTGGCGCCCAGCCCGAGCGCCACGCTGGCGACCTTGTGGGTGGCGAGCGCCACGCCGAACGGCAAGCCCAGAAAAATCAGAATGGGAAACTGGATCAGCCCTGCCCCGCCGCCCGATAAGGCCGAAAAGAAGTTGGCCGCCAGCGAGGCGACGAACAGAACCAGCTGCTCGATCACGCTTACTAAAGCGTGACGCCGATTTCGGCCGGCAGTCTGGCGTAAACCAGTTTCAGGCCCGCCTCGGCGATGGTCTTCAGCAACTGGTCGGCCATCGCCGCATCGACGAAAAACTCCACCACCACCGGCAGCTCGCCCGCGAGTTCGAAAAATCCCGCGTCGTGCCGGCCGTGGCGGCCAAACCCGGCCAGCGCGCGAAACGCCGAGCCGCCGCTGATGCCGAGCCCCTGCGCCACATCGAGCAGCCACTCGTAAGTCAGCTTGCCGTGATGGCGACTGGCTTCGGATACAAACACCTGCAAACAGACAGCACTCATTTGAAAAGCCTCATCGAATAAAACCCCAGCCCGGTGGCCAGGAAGGAGCCCGTCATGTGGGCAAAGGCAATCAGGCCGCCGGTCACCCACAGGCCGCGCATCAGCGCGGTGACGACTTCAGCAGAAAACGTGGAAAACGTGGTCAGACCGCCGAGCAGGCCGGTAATGAGAAACAACCGCGCTTCCGGCGGCACGCCGGGGTGCTCGGAAAACCAGGCGATGACGAGGCCAATGAAATAGCCGCCGATCAGGTTGGCGGCCAGTGTGCCGAGCGGCATGGAGGGAAACATCGGGTTGAGCCACAGTCCCAGTCCCCAGCGCAACCAAGCGCCGATGGCCGCGCCCAGGCCAATCGCGAGGAAGGCTGTCATGGCTGGTGTGAGTCGGCGGGGGTCATGCGCGGATTCTAGCCGAGCAGGCTGTAAGCGGCACTTACATCGCGTCCTTGATGATGTCGGTGAGCAATTTTTCCAGCTCGACCAGTGTCTTCTTCAGCGCAGGATTCTTGGTGGCAGCCGGCTTGCGGAAAGCGAGGTATACCGTCTTGTCGTTGGGAATCGTGTAGACCACCACGCTGTACGGGCACATCACGATCGAGTGCGGGTCGGCTTCCATCATGTGGCGCGAAATGGTGGCACTGCAGAATTCGAACTGCTCGGAGTTTTCGTACACCTGCCGGGTCTCGCCGATATCTTTGCCGGTGCGCTCCAGCATCGCGGCGATCTTGTTGGTGTTGGTGATTTTCAGGCCCTTGCCCTCGATCGCCATCTGGAGATTGTCGCGCACGTCCTGGTAGGCGCCCTGGGTCTTGAACAGAATGGTGTATTTTTCGGCGGCCTGCGCGGAAAAAGGCAGGCAAAGCAGCGCGCATACGGCGAGGAATTTTTTCATGTCGGACATCCGTAATGGCAAACCCCGATTTTCAACCGCATGCAGATAAACGGCAAGGGTCGTTTGCTACACTCGCCGCATGGCAACGCGACCCAAAACAGTGCAACTCAAGGCCGACGGCCGCTTCTGGTTGACGCTCGACGGCAGGAATTTCCTCGGCCGTGGCCGCGTCGAACTGCTGCATCGCATCCGCGAAACCGGCTCCATTTCAAAAGCCGCCAAGGCGATGAAGATGAGCTACAAGGCCGCGTGGGATGCGGTCGATTCGATGAACGGCGCGTGGCAGTCGCCGCTGGTGGAGAGCAGCCCCGCCGGCAGCCGCCTGACCGACGATGCCGAACGCCTGATCGCGGCTTTCCACAAGGCAGAAGCGCGGCACGCAGCTTTCATGGAGAAACTGACGGATAGCCTGTCCGGACCAGTCTCTTGAACGCTTTACCGACAAGGGTCCGTGTCAAACTCTTTTGACAGGAAAGCCCCCTCATTTACCCGGTTCTTCACCCCGTCGTGCCTTGAGCTTGCGCCACAATGAAGCGCGGTTGATGCCAAGAATCTGCGCCGCCACCGTCTGGTTGCCCTTCACCTCCTCAAGCACACGGCTGATGTAGGTGTGCTCCTGCTCCTCCAGGGTGGGCAGGCGACCCGCGATCTTGCGAAAGCTGAATCCCCCCGCTTTCCGGAACGACTCAGGCAGGTGCGCCACCTCGATGACATCGCCTTGCGCCATGGCAGTGCCGCGCTCGATCAAATTTTCCAGCTCGCGCACATTGCCGGGGAAGGGATAATCCATGAGCACCGCCAGCACCTCATCTGAAATACGCGTCACCGGCTTCTTCATCCGGCTCGCATACTTGAGCAGGAAATGCCGCGCGAGCAGCGGAATATCGCCCTTGCGCCGTGACAGGGGCGGGATGTGCAGATTCACCACGTTCAGCCGAAAGTAGAGATCTTCGCGGAAACTGCCATTCTTCACTGCCTCGGTCACATCTCGATTGGTGGCCGCCAGCACCCGGACGTCGCACTTCACCGGTCGCGTTCCACCGACCCGCAGCACCTCTTTTTCCTGCAGCACCCGCAATAGTTTGACCTGCATCGACGGCGCCATTTCAGTCACTTCGTCGAGAAACAGCGTGCCACCCGAACTCACCTCGATCAGTCCCCTCTTCAGCGCAGTCGCGCCGGTGAACGCGCCTTTTTCATGGCCGAACAATTCATTGGTCAGCAGTTGTTCGCTGAATGCGCCGCAGTTGATCGCGGTGTAGGGTCCATCGGCCCGGTTGCTCTGCCTGTGCAGGTATTTGGCAAACAGTTCCTTGCCGGTGCCACTCTCGCCCGTGATGAGCACGCTGCAGTCGGTGGGCGCGATCTGGCGCGCCATGTCCAGCAGCCGTTGCATCCCGTTGTCCTGGGTGACGATGCCGTCGCCGTCCCGGTAACGCTCGACTTCACGGCGCAATTCGTCGTTCTCGCGGCGCAGGCCGACTTTCGCCAGCGCCTCGGCCACCACCTTGCGCACCTCGTCGAGGCGGAACGGCTTGGCGATGTAGTAGAACGCGCCATGCTTCAGCGCCTGCACGGCGGATTCCGCCGTCGCATAACCGGTGATGAAAATGACTTCCGCCTCCGGCTGCAATTCACGGCTTTTCTTCAGCACGTCCATGCCGTCCACGCCCTCCATGCGCAGGTCGGTGAGGACCACATCGAAAGCGTGTTTCTCCAGCCACTTCACCGCATCGGCGCCGCTTCGGCTGGCAGTGACCTGGTAGCCCTCCTTCTCCATCACGTGCTGGAGATTGCGCAGGGCAATCTCCTCGTCGTCCACGATCAGCAGCCTTGCTTCCATCATCACGCTCCCGTTTCCGTTACTGGCAGAGCGTTGTCCCGCGGCAACCGGATCCGGAAGGTCGCTCCGTGCCCCGGCGTGCTCAGCACGGCAATGCATCCGCCGTGTTCGTCGACGATTTCGTAGACCACGAACAGTCCCAGCCCCATGCCGTGCCCGACCTCCTTGGTGGTGAAGAACGGATCGAAAATGCGTGGCAGAATCTCCGGCGCGATACCCGGCCCGTTATCGGCAACGCTGATTTCCACCATCTCCCCCTCGGTTTCACAGCCCGCCCCCAGGGCAGTGCCCTCGGGCGGCCCGTTTACGCGCAGGGCCTGGGCGGAAATCACGATCTGGCCGCCCGGACCCACCCCTTCCAGGGCATTGCGGATCAGATTCACGAACACCTGCTGCAGACGCTGGGCATCGGCCGGCACGCTCAGATCCTCCGGGATGGACAGCTTCACCACCGACTTGGCCGACACTTCGCCGCGCACGAAGCCGACCGTCTGCGCCACCAGCGGCCTCAGCAGCACGGCTTCCTTCCTGAATGCCCTTTCGCGGGAAAAATCCAGCAGCGAGCGGACGATGTTGCGCGCCCGCCCGGTCTGCTGATCGATCTGCTCCAGGTACATCTTCTGCGTCGCCGCATCGCACTCGCCGACCTCCTCCTGCAGGATCTGGCACGAGGTCGAGATATTCGACAGCGGGTTGTTCAACTCATGGGCCACGCCTGAGAGCATGGTGCCGAGGGAGGCCAGACGCTCCGATCGCATCAGGGATTTTTGCCGCAGGTCCAGTTCCTTCAGCATGTGGTTGAAGGCCGCGATGATGGACAGGATTTCGCGATCGTTCGATGGCGCGGACAGCGTTTCGCGCCGGTGGGTGGAGATGGCCGCCACACTGGACTCCATCTCTTTCAGCGGCCTCACCACCCGTTGCGACAGCGCACGACCGATCACAACGATCAGCAATGCCATGCACAGAATGACGCCCAGCAGCAGCGTTCGGAAAGAAGCCAGGGTCGTCTGAATCTGGCGCCGCTCCGACCCTGCCATATCTTCGGCGATGGCAACCAATTCCTGCCCAAGCATGCGAACGTGCGGCTCGATCGATTCGATCGGGCGCCGGTCGGTGGATGCAGCAAAAGCCGACATCTGGCGCTGATAACTGTTGAGGAGCGTACGCAATTCAGCCAGGCGCGCCTGGGTGGCGATGGCCGAAAAATCTGCCCGGTTGGCGGTCAGCATATCCTGGGCGAGCGTGATGTAGCGACCGTTTTCCTCAAGATCGGCAGCCTGATGGTGCAGGAAATAGTTACGCTCAAAGCGGCGTATCTCCAGCACTGTATTGAACAGATCGGTGGCGCGCTGCCCCAGAACCACCCGCGCTTCCAACGTTCGCAGTTCACCCACGAAAAACAATGACGCCACCAGAATGATCGCTGCCACCGCGTAATAGCCGAGGGTAATTTTTCCCCGCAGGGAATGGCGCAGCAAAGCGCCTTTAATAGCGGGCACCACAGATTCCTCCGCCGCATCAATTCGCTCAGTATAGTCGCATATTGCAACGCATTGATGCGGAATAAACGCGACCGGGAGTTCATTGTTTTAACTATTGTTTACATGGGCTTATCAAGCAATACCAGGGAACAGTAGTTGCATTACGCATCGGCATAAAATTAGTAGCGGGGCTTACGAAACAGAAATGTTATGTATAAACAAAGAGTTACGTATTTGGCACACAAACTGCATATGTAAGTTCATCCCAACCACCATGATTGAGCAAACAAATGGACGCAACGACCAAGACCGCTAAAAGGATTCTTAACGCCCTGGCCTTCTCCAACGTCAACAATCTAGGCGAATTCCGCGCATTGCTGCAACAGATCGACGAGTCGGGTGACCCGGCTTATAAACCGGATTCCCACGATGCGACGCCCCCAGCGTCCGGCAATTCCCCTGTCACTCCGTACCTGCATCACATCCAGGGGGCACTGTAAAAAATGGGCTCGTTTGCCTACGTTGAAACCGATTTCGTGGCGTTCGTCATCAGCGCCGCCACCGTCGCCGCTTATTACGGTTTCCTCAACTTCAAGGTACGCGACAACCCCACCTACACTATCCACGGCGTGAACGCCCTGGCGCGCACCCTCTGGGTGGAAAACATCATGCGCAATAACAACAAGGATGTGATGGCGGTGCAGACCTTGCGCAATTTCCTCATGGGCTCATCGCTGATGGCTTCCACTGCCGCGCTGCTCATCATCGGCACCCTGACCCTTTCCGGTCAGGCGGAAAACATTGCGCAAAACTGGCACGCACTGAGCTTCAAAGGATCGTTTGCCACCGAACTGTGGATCGTCAAGGTGATGTTTCTGCTGCTGGATTTCATCGTGGCCTTCTTCGCCTTTACCATGTCGGTGCGCCTGACCAACCATGTCGTATTCATGGTGAACGTGCCGGAGCACGATGCCCACCATAACCTGTCGCCCAAAGCGGTTGCGCGGCGGTTGCACCGGGCAGGCAGCATGTTCGCGATCGGCATGCGCGCCTTCTTTTTTGCCGTGCCGCTGGTGTTCTGGCTGTTCGGACCGTATTTCCTGCTGATATCGTCGATCTTCCTGGTCCTCGCCCTCTACCGGCTCGACCGAAGCGAACCGGAAGAAACGCTTGAAACCGAAACCAGGCCAGCCGTTCTATCGAACAATATGCCGGCCGTTGCCACACAGGTCTTTCCCATCCAGGCGAAGTACGCCAAATAAGCACTGTGCCGGCGGTGGGCAGGCCCCTGATTGCCCGCCCTAACCTGAACCCGGTGAATCAGGGACGGTTTTTATAGAACGTCAGCGGCGTGGTGCTGGCCTTGGCCACCGCCAGTTTCAGTTTCCCCACCACGTGCATCTCGCACGGCTTGCAGTCGAAGCACAGGGTGAGCTTTTCACTGCCGTTGATCAGCGTCAGCGGCGTGGCGCGCACCGTGCCCTGCACGCCGGTGACGCCCTTGGCCTGCTTGGGGCACAGGGAGAGCGAATAGCGCACGCAGTGCTTGGTGATCATCAGCGAGACTTCGCCGGCTTCCTCGTGGCTTTCGTAGGCGGCGGCGATGACCTGGACACCGTGCTTCGCATAAAAATCGCGCGCCTTGTGGTTGTAGACGTTGGCCAGATAGGTCAGCGTGTCCTCGGGATAAATTGCCGGCGGCTCGACGGCCGGCGCGCGCGCGGGGCGGACGTAGGCCGCGGCGCGTGCGCTTTCCAGCGCGGCGACGGCATCGCGGCGCAAGGCGTTGAGGAAGGACGCAGGCACGAACCAGGGCTGCGACAGATCGATCGCAATGCCCATGGCCGCGAACGGCGTGGTGCCGAGCTTGCCCAGATGCTCACGCAAGGTGGCCTCGGCTTTGGCGGCATCCTTGGCCGGCTCTTTGGCGTGCGCCGCCGCCACCGTGGCGGTGTGGCCGTCTTCGTCGGTCAAGGTCAGGGAAAATCCGGCTGCGGTTTCTTCCAGCCGCAGCCACACGCCGATGCGGCGCTCGCTGGATGATTTGCCCAGCAGGCGCGTCCAGTTCATGTCGCGGTTGCGGTTGATCAGCGTGCCCGCGCGCAAGTCCTTGAAGCCCGCCATCGGGTCCTTCGGAAACACCCGCCATATGCCCCCGCCCACTTTTTCGGCGCGGTTGATCGCGAGGCCGGTCAGGTCTTTCTGCAGCGTGTAGTAGCAGAGGCCGTCGCCGTTGTTGAGCACGATGTCGGGCGAATCGGTTTGCAGTTCGACCCATTTGTCGCCGACCTTGCTGACGTAGCCGACCGGCAGGCCGGGATTCTTCGGCGTGTCGAATGCGCCGATGTCGTCCTTGCGGCCGCCGACGAAGTAGTCGGTGAACTCGCGGTTGAAATTCTGGTTGGGATCGGGCGTGAAGGCAAACGTGGTGCGCCCCGAGGAAGCCCGCGCAAATTCCGGGCGGCGGTCGATGATGTCATCGAGCAGCGTGCGGTAATGGGCGGTGATGTTCTTCACGTAGCCCATGTCCTTGTAGCGCCCCTCGATCTTGAAGCTGCGGATGCCGGCGTCGATCAGCGCCTCGAGGTTGTCGCTCTGGTTGTTGTCCTTCATCGACAGCACGTGCTTGTCGTGCGCGACGATGCGCCCCTCCATGTCGGTGACCTGGTACGGTAGGCGGCAGGCCTGCGAGCAGTCGCCGCGGTTGGCGCTGCGTCCGGTGTGGGCGTGGCTGATGTAGCACTGGCCGCTGTAGGCGACGCACAGCGCGCCGTGGACGAAGAATTCCAGGGTGCAGCGTTCGGGATCGGTGGCGGCGCGGATGGCGGCAATCTGTTCAAGATCGAGCTCGCGCGCCAGAACGATCTGACTCAGCCCCACGTCCTGCAGGAAGCGGGCCTTCTCCGGCGTGCGGATGTCGGTCTGGGTGCTCGCATGCAGCTGGATCGGCGGCAGGTCGAGTTCCAGCAGGCCCATGTCCTGGATGATGAGCGCGTCGACGCCGGCTTCGTAGAGTTGAATGATCTGCTGGTGCGCCGGCTCTAGTTCGTCGTCGCGCAAAATGGTGTTGAGGGTGACGAACACGCGCGCGTTGTAACGGTGCGCGTGCGCCGCCAGCCGAGCGATGTCGGCGACGTCGTTGGACGCCGCCGCGCGCGCGCCGAACGACGGCCCCCCGATATACACCGCATCGGCGCCGTGGTTGACGGCTTCGATGCCAATGTCGGCGTCGCGCGCGGGCGCGAGCAGTTCAAGTTGATGGGGTTGCACGAGGGGGCGTTCCGGACAGCAAAGCGGCATTTTACCGGAGACCGCCCCGCCCTGCTTATTGCGCCGGCTGCTCCTTGACCGCCTCGATGGCCAAGGTCAGTGTGACCTCGTCGCTGACGTAGGGCACATTCTTGCCCATGTTGAACTCCGAGCGCTTGACCTGGGTGGTCGCGTTGGCGCCGCAGGCTTCCACCTTCAGCATGGGATGCGGCATGCAATGGAAGTGGGTGATGGCGAGCGTCACCGGCTTGGTCACGCCCTTGATCGTGAGGTCGCCCGCCAGGCTCACCGGCTGGTCGCCGTTGAACGTCATCTTGCTCGATTTGAAAGTGATTGTCGGGTGCTTGGCGGTGTCGAAGTAGTCCGCAGCCTGGATGTGCTCGTTGAATAGGGCATAGCCGGTGTTCACCGAAGTGGCGTCGATGGTCACGTCGACCGAACCGGTTTTCGCGGCGAGGTCGAGCACCACCTTGCCGCTGGTCTTGTCGAACTTTTGGGTCTGGTTGGAAAAACCGAGGTGGTTGTAGCTGAAGTGCGGATAGGTGTGGCTGTTGTCGATGACGTAGGTTACCGGCGCGGCCTGGGCGGCAGCGGCAAAGGCGGCAAGTGCGGTGAGGGTGGCGAGACGTTTCATTTAAGGCTCCTTGAAGTGGATGAACAGCGGGTTAGTTGCCGGTGGTGGCAATTCTGAATTTGACCTGGACCTCGTTGGCGACGGTGGCGACGTCGGCCCACATGCCTTCGCCGATGCCGAAATCCAGACGCTTGAGCACGAAGCCGCCGTCGAAGGTGGCGGCGTTTTTGCCGGGCGTATAGGTCACTGGTAAGACCATCTCGCGGCTCCTGCCCTTGAGCATGAGCGTGCCGCGCATTTCGTAGCGGTTGTTGCCCAGCGCGCGAATCTGGCTGGAGACGAACAGCGCCTTCGGATACGCGCTGCGGTTGAACCACAGTCTGCCGGCGGATTCGTCGTCGGCTTCGGGCGAGCCGGCGTCGATGCTGGCAAGGTCGATCTCGATTTGCGCGCGGGCTGCCTCGGGTTTGGCCGGGTCGAACATCATTTCAGTGGTGAAGCGCTTGAAGCCGCCCTTCACCGGCACGCCCATCTGGCGGAATTCGAAATGGATCGTGCTCTGCTTCGGCAGCACGGTGCGGTATTCCACCGCGTGCGCCGCCGGCGCGGCCAGCGCTGCCAGCAGGGCCAATACAGTCATATTCATGTGCGTTCCTTTCTGCCCCAGCCCATGCGCTGCAAAAACGGCTGGCGTTCGATGAAGTGATGTTTGAGTGCCGCGCCCACGTGCAGGATGACCAGGGCCAGCAGCGTGAAGTTCAGCGCCTTGTGCACCCCGGCGAGCAGGTCGCCCAGTTCGCGGTTTTTTTCAATCAGATCGGGCAGCGGCAGCACGCCGAACCACACGGTCTGAAAGCCCTTGGCCGAACTCATCAGCCAGCCCGACAAGGGGATCACGATCATCAGCAGGTACAGCAGGCCATGCACGACCACGCTGGCCCGCCGCTGCCAGGCAGCCACGCTGTCAGGCAGCGGCGGCGGCTTGCGCGTCAGCCGCCAGGTAACCCGGATTGCGGCCAGCATCAGCACCGTGATGCCGATCCATTTGTGGTAGCTGTAGAGCTTGAGCTTGTCGGGCGAAAGCGGCAGGTCAACCATGTAGAGGCCGAGCGGAAATCCCGCGAAGATCAAGAACGCCACCAGCCAGTGAAACACGATGGCCGGGGTCGAATACCGCATCACGGTGCTCATGGCTACTCCTTTCTGAAAGCCCGCCCCAGCGCGCGCAAGGCGGTTTGCCAGCGCTTGTGTTCGGCTGCGCTCGCACCGGCAAAACACGCAGCCAGATGCGCCATGTGGGCGGGAAAAGCCCTGGCAAACAGGGCCTCACCAGACTTCGTCAGGCGGATGATCTGGCAGCGGCGGTCGCTGCCGTGCGCGACGCGCTCGACCCAGCCGCGATCCACCAGGCGGTCGACCACGCCGGTGAGCGTGCCCTTGGTGATAAGCGTTTTTTCACCGAGCTCGGTGGCGGTCATGCCGGGGGTGTTGCCGAGCGTGGCGACGATATCGAACTGCGGCGGCGTCAGCCCCAGCGAACGGATGTTGGCGGCGGAGTAGGCCTCGAACGCCTGGTAGCACTGCACCAGGGCTTGCATGGTCGGCAGGAAGTCGGCTTGCTGGCTCATCAGTCGCTAATTTAGTTCTAACACGAACTAAATTAGTTCGTGTTAGAACCATTGTCAACAGATTTTTTACGGAACACCATCCACGCTTGCAACTCAAAACTGGCATCATTCGCAGGCATGAAGCCCCCTCACACCATGAATTCAACGCCCGCCCCCCTGCTCACCCTGTATTACGACGGCGGCTGTCCGGTCTGCACGCGCGAGATCGGCTTTTACCAGCGTCGGCATGGCGCCGAACATATCCGGTGGGTCAACCTGACAGGGTGTGAGGAGCATGAACTGGGCACGGATTTGAGCTTTGACTCCGCCTATGCGCGCCTGCACGCGCGCTGGCCGGACGGCCGGCTGGTGTCGGGCGCCCGTGCGCTTACCGCGCAATGGCAGACGCTGCCGGCGTTTCGCCTGGCCGGCCGCGCCGCTGCGCTGCCGGGTGTCGTGCACATGCTGGAATGGAGCTATCGGGGGTTTCTGAAAGCGCGCCGGCTGTGGCGCAGGGATGCAGCCTGCCCGGTGCCGGGCAGCACCACAAAAAATTGAATCAGGGCCTGGACTGAATCAGGACTTGACCCAGCGCGCCGCCGCCGCGTCGTCGCTGGAACGCGCCTCCACCCAGCGCTCGCCTTCCGCCGTTTCTTCCTTCTTCCAGAACGGCGCCTGCGTCTTCAGGTAATCCATAATGAATTCGCAGGCGGCGAAGGCTTCGCCGCGGTGCTGGCTGGCCACCACCACCAGCACGATGGGATCGCCCGGCAGCAGGCGGCCGACGCGGTGGATCACGGTGACATCGAGCAGGGTCCAACGCGAGCACGCTTCGTCGACCAGCGCGGCGAGCGCCTTTTCGGTCATGCCGGGATAGTGCTCCAGCGTCATCGCCTGCACGCCGCTGCCCTCGTTGAGATCGCGCGCGAGGCCGACAAAACTGGCGATGGCGCCGATGTCGGTACGGCCCCGGCTCATCGCGTCGACTTCGGCGCCAAGGTCGAAGGCTTCGGTCTGGACCAGAATCTTCATGCTTACCCTCCGGTCACCGGCGGGAAAATCGCGACTTCAGCATGGTCCGGCAAGGCCGCATCGAGAGTGACAATATCCTGGTTGACCGCCACCCGGAACGCCCGCCCCGCCGCCAGTTCTTCCGCCCACACGCCGCCCCGCGCCTGCAGCAGCGCGACCAGATCGGCGGCGGTGGCGCCGGCGAAATCCAGGGTTTCCTCGGCCACGCCGAAGTGCTCGCGCAGGCGGGCGAAGTAGAGCACGCGCAGTTTCATGGAAGCAGCTCCGAGAAGGGAATAAAGCGCACCCAGTCGCCCGGCTGCACGGTCTGGCCGATAGCGAGATCAACCAAGCCGTCGGACCAGGCGCACGAGGTCAGCACGCCCGAGCCCTGGTTCGGAAAAAGCGCCAGCCTGCCGCTGGGCTGAAGCTGCGCGCGCAGAAATTCGCGCCGGGCCCCCGGTTTGCTCCAGGCGAAATCCGCCTGCACGGCGAACGCGCGGTACAGCACGTCGGCCGCGCCCATGCGCTTGAGCAGGAACGGGCGCACGAACAGACAGAAGGTAACGAAGGCCGACACCGGGTTGCCGGGCAGGCCAATGAAATCGGCTTCCCCCACGCGTCCGTAGACGAGCGGCTTGCCGGGCCTCATCGCGACCTTCCACATCTCGACGCGGCCAAGCTTCTCGACTGCCGCCTTGACGTAGTCGGCCTCGCCCACCGACACCCCGCCGCTGGTGATGACGACGTCGGCCTCGCGTGCAGCACGCGCGAGTGCAGCCTCGGTCGCGTCCAGCGTGTCGGGCACGATGCCGAGGTCGATCAGCTCGCAGCCCAAACCGTTAACCAGCCCGGTCAGCGTGTAGCGGTTTGAATTGTAGATCTGGCCGGGCTGCAAAGACGTGCCCGGCGTCACCAGTTCGTCCCCGGTGAAGAAGCACGCCACCTTCAGCCTTTTGAACACCGGCAGCTCGTCCAACCCGACCGAGGCAGCAAGGCCCATTTCCGCCGCGCCGAGGCGGGTGCCGGCGGCGAGGACTTGCGCACCGGCTTCGATATCCTCGCCAGCGCGGCGGATATTTTCACCACGCCGCGGCAGTTTGTTGATGACGACGGATTCGCCCTCGGCCGTACAGTCTTCCTGCATCAGCACGGCGTCAGCCCCGGACGGCACCGGCGCGCCGGTGAAGATGCGCGCCGCTGTGCCAAGCTGCAAGGGCGCGCCGACCGCGCCGGCAAGAATGCGCTGCGACACCGGCAAGCGCACGCCGGCCGCGACCACGTCGGCGACGCGCACGGCGTAGCCGTCCATCGCGCTGTTGTCGAGCGGCGGCACAGTGATGGCGGAGGTCTGCGGCGCGGTGAGTACACGTCCGAGCGCGGCGGTGAGCGCAACAGTCTCGCTTGCGGTCACACCGCGTGCGCGTTCGAGCAGGGCATCAAGCAGTTGGTCAGCTGAGAGCATGGTTCAAAATGAAGTCGGTGAGTTGTTGAATGGCATCGAGATCGATGCGGGGAAAACCGTTTGGAGGATCGACGTCGGACGCCGTAGCCAAAATATTCGGGTCGTCGGGAAACAGCCAGGGCTTGGCGGTTTCCGCGCGATGCACTTCCAGCTTGGGGATCGCTTCGCGCTTGTAGCCTTCGACCAGCACCAGATCGCACGGCGGCAGTTTGCGCAGCAAATCCTCCAGCAAAGGCGGCGTGTTGCGATGCTCGGTCAACAGGGCCGTGCGATGGTCCGACGCCAGCAGCACCGCCACCGCACCCGCCTCGCGCGCGCGCCAGCTATCCTTGCCGGGGCGGTCGATGTCGAAGTCGTGGTGAGTGTGCTTGATCACCGCCACCTTCAAACCGCGCTCAGCCAGCAGCGGAAGCACGCGCTCGATCAGCGTGGTCTTGCCGCTGCCGCTGTAACCTGCGATGCCGAAAACTTTCATGCTTGCGTTTCCAATCTGACTGGCCTGGATTGAATAATTAGGTTATATTTTTCCATATATAACCCATTCCTGCCAACCACGTCCGCCCTCATCATGAATGCACCCGTTCTCACCGATCAGTTTGGCCGTCGCATCGACTACGTGCGGCTGTCGGTGACGGACCGCTGCGACCTACGCTGCAGCTACTGCATCCCGGAAGGTTTCACGGGCTTCGAGGAACCCGAACACTGGCTCAATTTCGACGAGATCGAACGCCTGATCGGCGCCTTTGCCCGGCTCGGCGTGAGCCGCATCCGCCTGACCGGCGGCGAACCGCTGCTGCGGCGCGACATCGCCGGGCTGGCCGGGCGCATCGCCGCCCTGCCCGGCATCAGTGATCTGTCGCTGTCGACCAACGCCACCCAGCTCGACCGCCACGCGCAGGCGCTGAAAGCCGCCGGGGTGACGCGGCTCAACGTCAGCCTCGACTCGCTGCAACAAGCTCGGGTGGAAAAAATAAACGGCCGCGACGTGCTCGCCAAAGTGATGACCGGATTGTCCGCGGCGCAGGACGCGGGCTTTGCGCCGATCAAGCTCAACATGGTGGCGCTCGCCGGCACCAACGACGACGAGATCGACGAAATGGTCGCCTTCTGCATGGACCGCGGCTTCGTGCTGCGGCTGATCGAGGCGATGCCGATAGGCGATACTGGCCGCAACGCCGAATACCTCGACCTGCAGCCGGTAAAGGAACGCCTGCGCGCACAATTCGATCTGATCGAAACCACTTTGCCCGGCGCCGGGCCTGCCCGTTATCTGGGCACCGCCGACGGCCGCTTCAACGTCGGCTTCATCACGCCCATTTCACAGCATTTCTGCCAGACCTGCAACCGCATCCGCATCGCCGTCGACGGCACCGCCTACATGTGCCTGGGGCAGAACGAGAAATACGAATTCCGCCCGCTGCTGCGCGGCGGCTGCAGCGATGCCGAACTGGAAGCGGCGATTGTCGAAGCCATCAATCTCAAGCCGGAACGCCACGAATTTCGCGAGGCGCCGCACAAGATTCTGCGCTTCATGTCGATGACCGGCGGCTGAGCCGCCTAAGCTGGACTCACGGTCCGCAAGACCGCAAACGGATCGCGCCGGTTCGGCAGATAAAAATTGCGGAAGCCGGGACGCTTGAGCGACAAGTCGGTGACCGGCCCGCCGCCGCGCAATTCGCCGTGCGTGTGGAACCAGGGCTCGGAATAATCGCGGTAAGGATCGGTCGCAAAGCCCGGATACGGCGCAAAGGGATCGTGCAGCCATTCCCACGCCATGCCCCAGCGAAAATCCGGATGCGCCGCCGCGCGCAGCCACTGCGCAGCCGTCGGCAGGCGCCGGCCCATCCAGGCGGCACAGGCCTCGGCTTCATAACGGTTCACATGCAGCATGGGCCGATCCGCACTCAGCGGCAGCCAGCGATCGAAGCGGCGCACCTGCCAAGCTCCGCTTTGCTGCCGCCAGTACACCGGATGGCGAGCGCCGCTGACAGTCCGCCAGGCCCATCCGTCATCCGACCACCCCGCCCTGCGCTGGTAACCGCCCGCATCGACGAATTCGGAGAAGGCCGTCTCGGACACCGGACTCGCGTTGATGTCGAATGCCGGGACCCTCACCGCGTGGCGCCATTTTTCGTTATCGAAAATGAACCCGTCGTCGGGTCCGCTCCCCAGCTCAACTTCACCCTCGGCAAACGCCAGCCGCTGCGTCGACAGGTCGCAGGCAATCTCTGGCCAGGTGGGCGGCGCATAGCCCAGATTCTGGAAAGCCATCCACCAGGCCTCGATGTGCATCAGCTCGTGATATAGACTCAACTCGACGAAATACGCGAGGTCGTCGCTGGAGCCGCTGTGCAGGCGGACGGCCACGGCTTCGGCCACGCGGGTCGCGTAGTCGTCAACCGCCGCGGGTTCCAGTAAAAGCAGGTCCCAGCGCGTGTCATGCGGAACGCTGGAGGAGTCGTACAGGGCGTCGGCCCTGGCCAGCAGGCTGGCCGCGAAACTGCCGTCAGGCCGGGCCCGCAGGCACCAGCGCTCCTGAAACCAGACGATATGCCCGTATTCCCACAGTGGCGGATTCAGATGATCGGCGCGCGGCCCCAGCCAGCCGCCGGCAGGCAGGTAGTCGATCAACGCGCGCAGGCGGCTGCGCGTCTGCGCAAGCCGGTCGATTAGTTGGTCCGCCGTATAGGCGCTGACAAGTCGGGTTCGGTTCATGTTATATAAAGCACTGTAGCCCATGCATTCCGGGCGCCCACTCTCGACAGACGAACTCGGACCATGAACGATCCCCTACTCGCTCCCCCCATCCGGCTAACCCAGTTCTCCCACGGCGGCGGCTGCGGCTGCAAGATCGCCCCCGCGGTGTTGCGCGACATCCTGTCCGATACCCCCTTCGCTTCGCACCTGGCGGCGGCCTATCCCGACCTGCTGGTCGGTATCGAGCACGGCGACGACGCCGCCGTCTACCGGCTGAACGACGAACAGGCGATCGTGGCAACCACCGACTTCTTCATGCCCATCGTCGACGATCCCTTCGAGTTCGGCCGCATCGCCGCCACCAATGCGCTGTCCGACGTCTATGCCATGGGCGGCCGGCCGCTGTTCGCCCTGGCCATCGTCGGCATGCCAATCGGCAAGCTGCCCAACAGTGTCATCCGGCAGATCCTCGCCGGCGGCGAGGCGGTCTGCAAGCAGGCCGGCATTCCCATCGCCGGCGGCCATTCCATCGACGCGCCAGAGCCGATCTACGGCCTGGTCGGCATCGGCGTGGTGGATCCGCGCAAGGTCAAGCAGAACAGCGGCGGCCAGGCCGGCGACCACCTCATCCTCGGCAAACCGCTGGGCGTCGGCATCTACAGCGCAGCGCTGAAAAAGGGCCTGCTGAGCGCGGATCAATACGCGGCAATGATCGCCGCCACCACCCAACTCAACACCGCAGGCGCCGATCTGGCCGCAATTGAGGGCGTGAATGCGATGACCGACATCACCGGCTTCGGCCTGCTCGGCCATCTGCTCGAAATCACCCGCGCATCGAAGGTGGCGGCACACGCCGAGCTGGCCCGGCTGCCCCTGCTGCCGGGCATCAGAGAACTGGCACAGGGCGGCCACATCACCGGCGCCAGCGAGCGCAACTGGGCGAGCTACGGCAGCGAAGTGCGCCTGGCCGATGGCATCGCCGACTGGCAGCGCGCCCTCTTGACCGATCCGCAAACCAGCGGCGGCCTGCTGGTGAGCTGCACGTCTGAATCGAGGGAAACGGTGCTGGACACCTTCCGTCGGCACGGCTTCGCGCAGGCAACGGAAATCGGCCGGCTGGACGCCGGCAGCGATGTGTCGATCGTGGTCTGAGTGGTGTTTACTTTCAAGAACTTTCCCGCCGACCGCGACGATCTGCGCGTCGACGTGCTGAGCGGGCTGGCGGCCTGTCCCAAGTCGATTCCGCCGAAATATTTCTACGACGAACTGGGCTGCCGCCTGTTCGAAGCGATCTGCGCGCAGCCCGAGTATGTCCTGTGCCGCACCGAACAGGCCTTGATGACCTCCCGCTTGTCCGATATCGCCGCCGCCATCGGCCCGGTGGATTGCATCATCGAGCCGGGCGCAGGGGATTGCGCCAAGGTGCGCCTGTTGTTGGACGCCCTGCACCCCACTCATCTCGCCGTCCTGGACATTGCCGGCGCCCCCCTGGCAGCGGCGGCGGAGCCGCTCTACCGCGATTATCCGGACCTTGGCGTCACCGCGCTGGGCATGGACTTCATCCACGATCTGGAAGCGGCGGCACCTTATCTGCCGACCGGCCGGCGGCTCGTTTACTACCCAGGCTCCAGCATCGGCAACTTCCCGCCCGACGCGGCGGCCACCCTGCTCGCGCGCTTTCGCCGGCTGGCGGGGACGGAAGGCCAACTGCTCATCGGCTTCGACCTCAAGAAGGACCCACAGCAGTTGCACCGCGCCTACAACGACGCGGCCGGCGTCACCGCAGCCTTCAACCTCAACCTCCTCGAACGGCTGAACCGCGAGCTGAACGCCGACTTCGATCCGTCCCGCTTCCGCCACTATGCGTTCTACAACCCGGCGGCAGGCCGCATCGAAATGCATCTGGTCAGCCTCGCCGAGCAGGACGTAGCCGTTGCGGGCCAGAACTTCCATTTCGCGCTGGGCGAAACGCTGCACACCGAGCATTCCTACAAGTTCCGTTGCGACGAATTCAGCGCGATTGCGAAAACCGCCGGCTGGCCGTTGAAAGCCGAATGGGAACACGACGGGTTCGCAATCCAGCTATACGGCTAGCCACCGGGAAGAGCCGGATCAGGCGTGTCCAAAACGGGTGCGTATCCAGTGGTCGATCGACAGCCTGCCTGGCCCCGACAGCACCAGCGGAAGCAGCATCACGAGGTACATCAGCGGCAATTTGTATCCGTTGTCGCAGACGTTGTAGCCGTTGCCGCCATGCACCGACGCCCAGGCGACGATGTCGAGGATGAGCAGCGACACCGCCCAGAATCGGGTGCCCAAGCCGATGACCAGCGCCGCCGCGCCAATGAGCTCGGTCCAGGTGGCGAGAAACCAGCTGACATCAACCGGCACCATGCTGAAGGGAAACGGGAAGGCATCCTGGATGTCGGCGAACCAGTTGTCGCCGCGCAGTTTTTCCAGTCCGGCCACGCCGAATTCATACGCCAGCTGCAGGCGGATGCCGAGCATGCCGACCCAAGCGCCGTTCTGGTCCAGATAGTGAAGTCCACGTGCAATACAAGGCGAAATGCGATTCATGATGGGTTCCCGTTTATTGGCTGGTAACCCTGAAGTCGGGCGGGTCGTTCAAACCTTACAAGGCCTTAAAATTCGCTCATGGCCAAATTTGAATCGCTCACCTTCGACAACGGCTTTTCCCGCCTGCCCGAGACCTATTATTCGCGCGTCTGCCCGACGCCCGTCCCCGATCCCTATCTGGTCTGCTACAGCCCGGAAGCGCTGGCGCTGCTTGATCTGGACGAGGGCGAAATGACGCGCCCGGAACTGATCGAGACGCTGGCGGGCAACCAGTTGCTGCCGGGCATGGACACGATTGCCGCGCTGTACGCCGGACACCAGTTCGGCCATTACGTGCCGCAGCTGGGCGATGGCCGCGCGATCCTCTTGGGTGAAGTCAAAAACGCAGCCGGAGAAGGCTGGGAGGTGCAGCTGAAGGGCGCTGGCCGCACCCCCTACTCGCGCGGCGGCGACGGCCGCGCGGTGCTGCGCTCGAGCATCCGCGAGTTTTTGTGCTCGGAGGCGATGCATGCGCTCGGCATCCCCACCACCCGCGCGCTGTGTATCGTCGGCAGCGACCGCCCGGTCTACCGCGAGGATCAGGAAACCGCCGCGCTGGTGACACGACTGGCGCCGAGCTTCGTGCGTTTCGGTTCCTTCGAGGTGTTCTACTACCGCAACCAGGTCGAACCGATCAAACATCTGGCCGATTACGTCATCGCGCGCTACTACCCCGAGCTGACGGCGCTGGCCGACCCCTACCCCGAGTTCCTGCGTCAGGTTGCGCTGCGCACCGCCGAGCTGATGGCGCAATGGCAGGCGGTCGGCTTCTCGCACGGCGTGATGAACACCGACAACATGTCCATCCTCGGCCTCACGCTCGACTACGGCCCGTTCGCTTTCCTTGACGCCTTCGACCCCGGCTTCATCTGCAACCATTCCGACACCGGCGGGCGCTACGCCTTCGACCAGCAGCCCGATGTGGCAGCGTGGAACATCACCAAGCTGGCGCAGGCGCTGGTGCCGCTGATGTCGGTGGAGACCGCGTCGCAGGCGATCAGCGAGTATCCGCAGGCGTTCGGCCGTGCCTATCTCGAACGTATGGCCGCCAAGTTCGGCCTGCCGCCGGGCGGCGAAACGGCGTCGCTCCACCCGCAAGGGGCAGGCCGTGGTTGTAGAGACACTGAAGTATCAACAACCATGCTCATCATGGACGCGCTGCAGCTGCTGGCGCAGAACCACGTCGACTACACGATCTTCCTGCGCCGCCTGGGCGATTTCGACAGCCGCCCTGAAACCGCCAACACACTGCTGCGCGACCTCTTCCTCGACCGCGCGGCCTTCGACGCCTGGGCGGCGCGCTACACCGCCGCGCTGCGGCAGTTGAATTCGATCGACGCCGAGCGTGGCGCGTCGATGCGCGCGGTCAATCCCAAATACATCCTGCGCAACCATCTGGCCGAGATTGCCATCCGCCGCGCCGCGGACGAGCGCGATTACAGCGAGGTCAATCGCCTGCACGCACTGCTTACGCGCCCATTCGACGAACAGCCGCAATACGAGGCCTACGCTGCTGAACCGCCTGACTGGGCGAGAAAGATTGAAGTAAGCTGCTCTTCGTGAACCGCGCCTCCGCCCTGCTCGCCTGCCTGTTGACCGCTGCCCTGCTCGCCGCCTGTGCCGGACAGCCCATTCAGCGCCGCGACGGCAGCAACAGCGTGCGCAGTTTCAGTGTCAAGGAACTGGCCAAGGGCGATGTCGACAGCGTGGTCGAGATCCATCAGCAGGAAGTCATCGGCATCCTCAAAACGCTCACCCTCAAGCTCTACCGCCGCAATCCCAACGAGTGGCGGAAATCGGGCTTTGCCAGCGCCGACGAAGCGACCGCCGCCCTGTTCAAGCCGCTGGAACACTGGCATCTTGAGCAACAGAAAACCCTCCCCTGGGAAACTGTCCTGCTCGAGCCATGGCACGCCGACTTCACCGGTGACCGGGTGAAGACCCTGATGAACGGCCTGCTGGTCATGCACATGGCGGCCTTCAACCACCAGACCGAGTTTTACTTGCTGACCGAGGTGGACGCGCAGAAGCTCTACAACGCCGCACGCAATACCGAGGCCGTGGTGTGGAAGCTCTCCAACGCCAAAAACGCGCAGGGCGAGCCCATGCTGCTCTCCAATGGCTTCGACGGCAACGGCGTGGCCAATCTCAGTTTCGAGCGCGAATTTGGCAAGCTCATCGGCATCCAGGACACGCTGGCCAGAATCATCGAAGACAAGAGCAACCGAGCCATCCGCTTCGGCGTGGTCAACGTCGCCAGCATGGTTTTTCTGCCGATCTGACATGACGGCAGACGCTTACGCCCATTGCGACGCGCTGACGCGCGACCAGTGGGCGTGGGAATTCCTGCGCCGCAACGCGGATTACCAGGCCGACTACCGCCGCTTCATCGCGCAGTGGCGCGCGCTCGAAGCCGACTACGGCGTGCCGCCCAATCGCAATTTCCAGCGCTGGAAGCGCGACCTGCGCGCCTATGGCCCGCTGGCAGGTGAGGCGGAGCTCGCTGCGCCCAGCGGCGAGCTGTGCGTGGGAGACGACGACCGCGTGCTGCTCGAATGCTGGATGGGTGCGAAATGGGGCTTCTACAAATTCCCACTCGACCCCGACCGCACCACGCCGCCCGGCCCCGACGAACTCGCCTGGCGCCCGCTGCCGCAGCCTGTCGCGCCTGCCGACGAGGCCTTTCGGCTGGACGTCCGCTTCGATCTGTCGCTGCCGCTGCCGCCGCAACTGGAAGCGGCCAAATTCCGCCTGGTCAGCCGCGCGGCCGAACTACGGCGCAGCGGCCTCGCCGCGCCGATGACGGTGGCAAACCAGCGCGCACGCTGGACGCGGATGCTGCGGCTGCTGGACACAGGGGAAACATGCAATGAGGAAGAAATGACCCTGCTACTCGAAGCGCAGGCGATGACACGCAGCGGCTATCTGGAGATCCTGCGACTAGTTGATACCCGCGCGGACGCAAAATAAAACCGGGGCGCAATGCCCCGGTTTTTTGCTTCGCCAAGCCAAGAAGCTGGATCAGGCGAAATTCGCTTCGGCAAACTTCCAGTTCACCAGATTGTTGAGGAAGGTCTCGACGAACTTGGGACGCAGGTTGCGGTAGTCAATATAGTAGGCGTGCTCCCACACGTCGATGCACAGCAATGCCTTGTCGCCGGTGGTCAACGGGGTACCGGCGGCGCCCATGTTGACGATGTCGACCGAACCATCGGCCTTTTTCACCAGCCAGGTCCAGCCGGAACCGAAGTTGCCCACGGCGCTGGTCTGGAAGGCTTTCTTGAATTCGTCGAGGCTGCCCCACTTGGCGTTGATGGCGTCGGCCAGCGCGCCAGAGGGGGCACCGCCGCCGTTGGGCGCCAGGCAGTTCCAGAAGAAGGTGTGGTTCCACACCTGGGCGGCATTGTTGTAGACGCCGCCGGCAGGTGCGGTCTTCACGATGTCCTCGAGCGATTTGTTCTCGAAGTCGGTGCCTTTGATCAGGTTGTTGAGGTTGGTCACGTAGGCCTGATGGTGCTTGGCGTAGTGGTATTCAAAGGTTTCCTGGGACATGTGCGGCGCGAGCGCGTCCATGGCAAAAGGCAGTGCGGGCAAAGTGTGTTCCATGACTTTCTCCTGAATTGAACGAACAGCAATCAATATAGTGTGTCGCTCGAGCGTGACAACCTGATGTGGTGGCGCGATTGAACGGAATGGACAACCGTGCCGGGGACCCGCATCAAGGATCGGGCATCGACTGTGGCTTGTATGTGGCGTGGCGTGGCGAATGCTGCACGTACAACGGAATATTGGTCGGGACGAGAGGATTTGAACCTCCGACCACTTGACCCCCAGTCAAGTGCGCTACCAGGCTGCGCTACGCCCCGACGAAGCTCAAGATTCTAACAGATGAGCCGCGTCTGGCGGAAGCCCGTCAGCCCAATATTTTCAGGATGGCCGAAATTTCCGTGCGCAAACCGGAAATATCCAGCGTCGCGTTCGCTGTGGCTGGCTCGGTTCCAGGCGTGACCACGGCGTCATGCTCGAGGCGTTGCCGCGCGCCGCTGATGGTGAACCCCTCTTCGTACAGCAACTCGCGGATGCGGCGGATCAGCAGCACCTCGTGGTGCTGGTAGTAACGCCGGTTGCCGCGCCGCTTGACCGGGCGCAACTGGGTGAATTCCTGTTCCCAGTAACGCAGCACGTGCGCCTTGACGGCGCACAGCTCCGACACTTCACCGATGGTGAAATAGCGCTTGGCCGGAATCGGCGGAAGTTCACTCCGGGCTGGGCGTTCCAATTTGGGCGCCTTCAACATGGGACTTGAGTTTCTGGCTAGCGTGGAAGGTCACCACGCGGCGCGCTGAAATCGGCATTTCTTCGCCGGTTTTTGGATTGCGGCCGGGCCGCTGCGGTTTCTCGCGGCACTGAAAATTGCCGAAACCGGACAGTTTGACGATGTCGCCCTTTTCGAGCGACAAACGGATTTCGTCGAAGAACGACTCGACGACATCCTTGGCCTCGCGTTTATTCAAACCCACTTTTTCGAACAGAAGCTCGGCCAGATCAGCTTTGGTGAGAGTGGTCATGGTCGTGTTGGCAAGGGATGGCTGGTGAAAAAAACAAGGTCACGCTCGCAAGCTGGCATTGCACTGACGAAGCGCGGCATCGACCAGTTTTTGCACTGCATCCTCCACTTCCTGATCCGTCAATGTGCGTTCAGTATCTTGAATAACTACCCGGATAGCAAGGCTTTTTTGGTTTTCGGCCACGCCTTTTCCGCGGTAATCGTCGAACACGTCGATCGACCGCACCTGGGCGGGCGCAACCTCACTTAGTGCGGTGAGCAACTCGCCTGCGGGGGTCTGGACGTCCAGCACGAACGCCAGATCGCGCCGCACCTGCGGGAAGCGCGACAATGTCGCATGCCGCGGCAAGCCGCGCTGGGCGAGCGCCTGGCTGTCGAGTTCGAACAGCACCGGCGCGGCCGGCAGATCGAACGCCTGCACCAGACGCGGATGCAGGGTGCCGATCCAGCCGATGGCCCGGCCATTGGCCCACAGTTCGGCACACTGCCCCGGATGCAGGGCGGGATGCGCACCGCGCCGGGCATCGAGCGCATCGCCGAACAGCCGTTCCAGGTCGCCCTTGAGGTCGAAGAAATCGACGCGCCGCGACGGCGCGCCCCATTGCTCCGGCAGCGCGTCGCCATAGGCCAGCCCGCCCAGCTTCATCGGCTGTTCGGCGAGCGATGCGTACACCCTTCCCAGCTCGAAAATGCGCACCCGCTCCTGCTGGCGGTTGAGGTTGTGGCGCAGGGTTTCGATCAGGCCGCCCCACAGGGTGGTGCGCATCGCCGACAGTTGGCTGGCGATGGGGTTGGCGAGCGGCAGCGGACGGGCTCTAGCATCGAGCGCCTTCTCCCACGCCGGGTCGACAAAGCTATAGGTAATGACTTCCTGATAATCCAGGTCGACCAGCATCTGGCGCAGGCTATCGTCAGCCAGCACCGTTTCGTCCTGCGGCAACATGCGCGAAGGCGCCGCAGGCGGGTGGGCGGGAATGTTGTCGTAACCGAACAGGCGCACCGCCTCTTCGATCAGGTCTTCCTCGATCGCGAGGTCGAAGCGGAAACTCGGCGGGGTGACGACGAGGCTTTCGCCTTGGCGTTCGACGTTCATGCCGAGCGCGGCGAGGTCGCGCGCCACCTGATCGGCGTCGAGTTCGATGCCGGCCACGCGCTTCAGGCGCGCCAGCCGCAGGGTGATCGGCTCACGCTGCGGCAATTCAGCCACCGCCTCGGCGATCGGCCCGGCCTGGCCGCCGCAGATATCCAGCAGCAACTGCGTCGCCCGCTCCATCGCCTGGCGGGTGGCGCTGAAATCGACGCCGCGCTCGAAGCGGTGCGACGATTCGGTGGACAGCCCCAGCCGCCGCGCACGACCGGCAATCGCCGCCGGCGCGAAGAACGCGGCCTCCAGCATGACGTCGACGGTGGCGCGTTCCACGCTGGTCGGCAGTCCGCCCATGATCCCGGCCAGCGCCACCGGCCCGCTGGCATCGGCGATCACCAGCATGTCGGGGACGAGTTCGGCGGTCTGGCCATTCAGCAATTCCAGCCGCTCGCCCGCGCGCGCCATGCGCACCTCGATGCCACCGTTGAGGCGCGACAAGGCGAAGGCATGCATCGGCTGGCCGAGTTCGAGCAGCACGTAGTTGGTGATGTCGACCGGCGCCAGCAGTGGACGGATGCCGCTGCGCTCGAGCCGTTCCGCCATCCAGCGCGGCGTGGCGGCCTGCGCGTCGATGCCGCGCACCACGCGCGCCAGATAGCGCGGGCAGGCTTCGCTTGCGGTCACCTGCACCGACACCGTGTCCTGAATGCAGGTTGCCGCTTCCTGCACCAGCGGCAGGCGCACCTCGGCGCCGGTGATCGCGCCGACTTCGCGCGCCAGCCCCTGCAGCGACAGGCAGTCCGCGCGGTTGGGCGTGAGCTTCAAGGTGATGAGGGTGTCGTCCAGATTGAGCCAGCTGCGGAAATCCTCACCCACCGGCGCGTCTGCATCCAGCACCATCAGGCCGTCGGCCGCGCCTTCCAGGCCCAGTTCCCTGGTCGAACACAGCATGCCGAAGGATTCGACGCCACGCACCTTGGCGACCTTGATTTCGATGCCGGGCAATTGGGCGCCCGGGCGTGCGCACGGCACCTTGAGTCCTGCCGCCGCGTTGGGCGCACCGCACACGATGGTGACCGGCGCCGTTTCGCCGACATCGACCTGGCACACGCGCAGACGGTCAGCGTTGGGGTGTTTTTCCGCCGACAGTATCTCGGCCACCACCACGTTGTTGAACGGAGGTGCGGTCGGAATCAAAGCCTCCACCTCCAGCCCGGCCATGGTCAGGGCGTGGGCCAGTCGGGGCGTATCGAGTGCAGGGTTGATGAGGCTACGCAACCAGGCTTCTGAAAATTGCATGTTAAAGCGCCCTAATGTGTGAATTGCTTGAGGAAGCGAAGGTCATTCTCGAAGAACAGCCGCAGATCGTCGACGCCGTAACGCAGCATCGCCAGGCGCTCGACGCCCAGGCCAAAGGCAAAGCCGATAAAGCGTTCGGCATCGATGTCGACGTGCCTGAACACGTTGGGATGCACCATACCGCAGCCCAGCACTTCCAGCCAGCCAGTGTGCGAACACACCCGGCAGCCTTCGCCGCCACACATCACGCAGCCGATGTCCATTTCGGCCGACGGTTCGGTGAACGGAAAGAACGACGGCCGGAAGCGCACCGGCAGATCGTCGCGCTCGAAGAAGTTGCGCATGAAGTCGGCGAGCACGCCTTTGAGGTCGGCGAACGACACCGATTCATCCACCCACAGGCCTTCGATCTGATGGAACATCGGCGTGTGCGTCACGTCGGAATCGCAGCGGTACACCCGCCCCGGTGCGATGATGCGCAGCGGCGGCTGGTGGGTCTGCATATGGCGCACCTGCACCGGCGAGGTGTGGGTGCGCAGCAACTCGCCCCCACCCAAATCATCCTGGCGCAGATAGAAAGTGTCATGCATCGCCCGCGCCGGATGGTCTTCAGGAATATTGAGCGCGGTGAAGTTGTAAAAGTCGGTCTCGATTTCGGGCCCTGTCGCCACCTCGAAGCCGATCGAGCGGAACAGCGCCTGAATGCGCGACAGCGTGCGCGACACCGGATGCAGGCCGCCGTGCGCCAACCCGCGTCCCGGCAGGGTCACGTCCAGTGTTTCGGCCGCCAGCTGGCGATCCAGTTCGGCCTGCTGCAGTGCCTCGCGACGGGTTTTGAGCGCCGCTTCCACCGCCTGCTTGGCTTCGTTGATGCGGGCACCTGCGGTCTTGCGTTCGTCGGCCGGCATTGCGCCCAGGCTTTTCAGAAGGTCGGTGAGCTGGCCACTTTTCCCCATATAGCCCGCCTTGACCTGTTCCAGTGTAGGTAGGTCGGGGCAGGCCTGAATCGCGGTAAGTGCGTCGGCAACGATTTCGTTTGGATTGCGCATGGCGAAAGTCTCGTATCAATCACAAACAAAAAAAGGCCTTGCGGCCTTTTTTTGTGACGGTTTGACGGCTTACGCCGCCAGCTTGGCCTTGACCTGATCGACGATCTTGGCAAAGGCATCCTTGTCGAAAATCGCGATGTCGGACAGCACCTTGCGATCAATCCCGATCTCGGCTCGCGACAGGCCGTTCATGAACACGCTGTAGGTCAGACCGTACTGGCGCGCGGCGGCGTTGATACGGGCAATCCACAGCCTGCGGAACTGGCGCTTGCGCTGACGACGGTCGCGGTACTGATACTGACCGGCTTTCATCACCGCTTCATTGGCAACGCGGAAGACGTTCTTGCGACGACCGCGATAACCTTTGGCGGCGTCGATGATTTTTTTGTGGCTGGCGCGGGCGGTTACACCCCGTTTGACGCGTGGCATGGTCTTTCTCCTTTATGCGTAGGGCAACATGCGTGCAACCGATTTGTGGTTGCTGGCATTGACAGTTTCCATGCCGCGCAACTGGCGCTTACGCTTGGTGCTCTTTTTGGTGAGAATGTGACGCATGAACGCGTGCGAGCGCTTGAACCCGCCGCCGCCCAGCGCGCGAAACCGCTTGGCGGCGCCGCTTTTGGTTTTCATCTTAGGCATGATGCTTCCTTTTATCTCATGCGGCCAGGTGATCCCACGGCGTGGAATGCTTCACCAACCCGACTGCACGTATTGTGGCGTTTTTAACCCGAATGCCTCATGCCCACACAGGGCATGAAACACTCGGCATCGAGAAACGCCGGTCTCGAAACTCAAATCTTCTTTTTCGGCGCCAGCATCATCACCAGCTGGCGACCTTCCATCTTGGGGAACTGCTCAACCACCGCCAACTCGGCCAGGTCAGCCGCGACACGCTTCAGCTGGTTCATGCCGATTTCCTGGTGCGCCATTTCGCGGCCCCGGAAACGCAGCGTAATCTTGGTCTTATCGCCTTCTTCCAGAAACTTGATCAGGTTGCGAAGCTTGATCTGATAATCGCCCTCGTCGGTACCCGGACGGAACTTGATTTCCTTGATCTGGACCTGCTTCTGCTTCAGCTTGGCTTCGTGCTGCTTCTTGCTTTCCTGGTATTTGAACTTGCCGTAGTCCATGATCTTGCACACGGGCGGCTGTGCCGTCGGCGCAATTTCCACCAGATCCAGGTCAGCTTCTTCTGCCTGACGCAGTGCATCGTAAATTTTTACGATGCCAAGCGGCTCGCCTTCCACACCGACCAAACGTATCTCAGGGGTGGTAATTTCCCCATTGATGCGTGTCTGCTTCTTTTCTGTCGCGATGAGTTGTTCTCCAAATGAAAACCTGACGCTGCGCGTCGAGGCAAAAAGGTCAAACAATAAATAAAGAAGGCGCGGGACGGAATCCCGGCGCCTTGTTTGACCGCTATTACTGGCGCGCCAGCGTTTCCGCTTTCAGGCGCGCCATCAAGTCATCCAAACTGAGCTGCCCCAGATCCTGGTTGCCGCGGGCACGGACGGAAACCATACCGGTCTCCATTTCCTTGTCGCCGACGACCACCTGATAGGGCAGCTTTTGCAAGCTATGTTCGCGGATTTTATAAGTAATCTTGTTATTACTCAAGTCCGACACCGCACGGATGCCTGCCTCGCGCAGCGCCTGAGTGACTTTTTGCGCATACTCGGTCTGGCGCTCGCTGATATTCATCACCATCACCTGCACCGGCGCCAGCCACAACGGGAAGTTGCCGGCATGGTGCTCGATCAGGATGCCGATGAAGCGCTCCATCGACCCTAGAATCGCGCGGTGCAGCATCACCGGGGTTTTGCGGCTGTTGTCCTCATCGACGAATTCGGCGCCGAGGCGCACCGGCAGGTTGAAATCGAGCTGGATGGTGCCGCACTGCCACAGGCGGCCGAGCGTATCCTTCAGCGTGAACTCGATCTTGGGGCCGTAGAACGCGCCCTCGCCCGGCTGCAGGTCGTAGGCCAATTTGCTCTTGTCGAGCGCCGCCGCCAGCGCCGTTTCAGCCTTGTCCCAGGACTCGTCCGAGCCGACGCGCTTTTCCGGACGGGTCGACAGCTTGACCAGCACGTCGTCGAAGCCGAAGTCGGCGTAGACCTTTTGCAGCATGACGATGAAGTCGGCCACTTCCTGCTCGATCTGGTCTTCGGTGCAGAAAATGTGGGCGTCGTCCTGGGTGAAGCCGCGCACCCGCATGATACCGTGCAGCGCACCCGACGGCTCGTTGCGGTGGCACGAGCCGAATTCGGCCAGGCGCAGTGGCAGGTCGCGATAGGAATGCAGGCCGCTGTTGAAAATCTGCACGTGGCCGGGGCAGTTCATCGGCTTCACCGCATAGTCGCGATTTTCCGAGGACGTGGTAAACATGTTGTCGCGGTAGTTTTCCCAGTGGCCGGATTTTTCCCACAGGCTGCGGTCCATCACCGCCGGCGTACGCACTTCCTGGTAGCCGTATTCGACGAACTTCTGCCGCATGTACTGCTCGATCTGCTGCCACACGATCCAGCCCTTGGGATGCCAGAACACCATGCCCGGCGCCTCGTCCTGCATGTGCAGCAGGTCGAGCTGTTTCGCCAGCTTGCGGTGGTCGCGCTTCTCGGCTTCTTCCAGCCGGTGCAGGTAGGCCTCGAGGTCTTCCTTCTTCGCCCATGCCGTGCCGTACACGCGCTGCAGCATCTCGTTCTTCGAGTCGCCGCGCCAGTAGGCACCGGCCAGCTTCATCAGCTTGAAGTGCTTGAGCTTGCCGGTCGACGGCACGTGCGGGCCGCGGCAGAGGTCGATGAAATCGCCCTCACGGTACAGCGAAATGTCCTCGTTGCTCGGGATCGACGCAATGAGCTCGGCCTTGTAGAGCTCGCCCATGTTCCTGAAGAACGTCACCGCCTCGTCGCGCGGCATCACGCTACGCTCGACCGGGATGTCCTGCTTCGCCAGCTCGGCCATTTTCTTCTCGATCGCTACCAGGTCTTCCGGCGTGAACGGGCGCTTGTACGAGAAATCGTAAAAGAAACCGTCCTCGATCACGGGGCCGATGGTCACCTGCGCGTCGGGGAACAGCGACTTCACCGCGTAAGCCAGGAGGTGGGCGGTAGAATGGCGAATCATGTCGAGGCCGTCGGCGTCGCGGTCGGTGACGATGGACAGCTGCGCATCGGCGTCGATCAAATGGCTGGTGTCGACCAGCTTGCCGTTGACCCGCCCGGCGAGCGCCGCCTTGGCAAGGCCAGCGCCGATACTGGATGCGACCTGCGCGACCGTGACCGGGGCATCGAACTGCCGGACGGAGCCATCGGGAAGCGTGACATTGACCATTTTCAAACTCCAGACATGAAAAAAGCGCGGACCGGCCGCGCTTTTGGATACCACAAGAAGATGCAGAAATGACTGCGAACAGCGATGCGCCGGGGATTATCCAGTAACAGCCTGACTAGTTCGCGGTGACATTTCGCAACCTCCACAGGGCCATGCCCCTTTAGATCGGCTCATGCCGACTAATCAATATTGGTAGGCGCGATTGGACTCGAACCAACGACCCCCACCATGTCAAGGTGGTGCTCTAACCAGCTGAGCTACGCGCCTAATGCGGGGCGGATCATAACCGAAACGCCACGCCGCTGTCGAGTCGGCACGGCTTTTTTTACGGTGTCACGCCAGCGGCCAGCGCCGGATCACGTCGTAATGCATCCCAACGGCCTCGCGACGCGAGGCCACCAGCACGAAATCGCTGATCGGCCAGTGCACCGGCGCGCATTCCGGCACCTCGCCGCCGGCGGAATTACGCAGCAGGGTGACGTGCGGCACATGCGGGCGCGCATCGACGGCGAACCCGACGCCCTGCAAGGCGGCATTCAGCGCGCCGACCAGTTCGAGGTGCTGCGCTGGCGTCTGGCTCGCCCCCAGCCAGCCGATGCGGTTGTGCCGCCAGTAGCCGGCCTGGTCGAGGATAAGCTCGAATGCATCGGTCCCGACGCTGTCAGCGCAGGCGACCAGGGCATCCAGTTGCGCAGCCGGCGTGCTGCCGAGAAAGGCCAGGGTGATATGCAGGGTGTCCGCGCGCATCAGCCGGCCGCCCCAGTGCTGGTGCAGCAGCTTGCCGGCCCGGTTGAGCGCGTCGCGGGTAGCGTCGTCCGGCCACAGGGCAAAGAACAGCCGCAGGGTGTCGGGCTCGGCCGGACCGGGTTCAGTCAGGTCCGTTTCTGTTTGGCCGGGTTCATCCACGTTCGATCAGGCACACCGCCTCGGCCGCGATGCCTTCGCCGCGGCCGGTGAAGCCGAGTTTTTCGGTGGTGGTGGCCTTGACGTTGACGCGTTCGATGGCGACGCCGAGATCGTCCGCGATATGCGCCGTCATCCGCGCGATGTGCGGCGCCATTTTTGGTGCCTGCGCGACGATCGTGGCATCGACGTTGCCGACGCGCCATCCGCGCGCCTTCAACTGTTCGGTCACGCGGCGCAGCAGGATGCGGCTGTCGATGCCGGCAAACGCCGCATCGGTATCAGGAAAATGCCGGCCGATGTCGCCCAGCCCGGCCGCGCCCAGCAGCGCATCGCAGACCGCGTGCAGCAGCACGTCGGCGTCGGAATGGCCGGCCAGCCCCAGATCGTGGGGAATGTCGACACCGCCGATGATGAGTTTGCGGTTGGCGGCAAAGGCGTGGACGTCGAAGCCGTGGCCGACTCGGATATCAGTCATTCAGATGCTCCAGGATGAGGCTCGCCAGGCGCAGGTCCTGCGGATAGGTCACTTTCAGGTTGCGGCTGTCGCATTCGATGAGACGCGGATGCAGCCCCCGCTGTTCGATCGCCGACGCCTCGTCGGTCATGTCGCTGCCCACCGCGCGCAGCGCGTCGCGCAGCATGCCGTGACGGAACATCTGCGGCGTCTGCGCCTGCCACAGGTCGGCGCGCGGAACGGTGACTTCAACCCGGCACTCGGCATCGGCGCGCTTCAGGGTATCGGCCACCGGCACCGCGAGCAGGCCGCCGACCGCATCGTCTGCGGCGATATCAAGCAAACGACCGAGCGCTTCGTCCGGCAGACAGGGGCGCGCGGCGTCGTGCACCAGCACCCAGTCGTCGGCCGCGCACCATTCGGCCATTGCCTCCAGACCGTTCAACACCGTGCCGGCGCGCGTGGCGCCGCCGCAACGCAACACCTGCAGGCGCCCTCGCCAGCCGGCCCAGTCGTAGTTGTCCCACCACGCGTCGTCGGGCGACAGCACCACCACGAGTTGGTCGATGCGCGGTTCGCGCGCCAGCGCAATGAGTGCATGGGCAATCAGCGGCAAGCCTTTGAGTTCAAGATATTGTTTGGGCAGCGCGCCGCTCATGCGCGAGCCGCTGCCGGCGGCGGGAATCAGGGCATGAAACCGGCTCATGACTCTCCGCCGGGCGCGAGCACGTCGCGGTTGCCGTTCGACTGCATCGACGACACCAGGCCGGCGCGTTCCATGTCCTCGATCATGCGTGCGGCGCGGTTGTAGCCGATGCGCAGTTGCCGCTGCACCGACGAGATCGAGGCGCGGCGCGTTTTCAGCACATAAGCCACGGCCTGGTCGTATAGCGGGTCGGCTTCCGCCGCCTCGCCGAACTCGCTGCCGCCGTCGCCGGATACTTCGGGCGATTCGAGCACGCCTTCAATGTATTCGGGTTCACCCAGCGATTTCAGATAATCGACGACGCGATGGACTTCATTGTCCGACACGAAGGCGCCATGCACCCGCTGAGGGTGCCCGCTACCCGGCGGCAGATAGAGCATGTCGCCCTGTCCCAGCAAGGCCTCGGCGCCCATCTGGTCGAGGATGGTGCGCGAGTCGATCTTGGAGGACACCTGGAACGCGATGCGCGTCGGGATGTTGGCTTTGATCAGGCCGGTGATAACGTCGACCGATGGCCGCTGCGTCGCCAGGATCAGGTGAATGCCCGCCGCACGCGCCTTCTGCGCCAGCCGCGCGATGAGTTCCTCGACTTTCTTGCCGACCACCATCATCAGGTCGGCCAGTTCGTCGATCATCACCACGATCATCGGCATGCTTTCCAACGGTTCGGGGTTGTCCGGCGTCAGGCTGAACGGATGTGTCAGCGGTGTGCCGGCTTTCTTGGCGTCGCGCACTTTCTGGTTGTAGCCCGCCAGGTTGCGCACGCCGACCGCCGACAGCAGCTTGTAGCGCCGCTCCATTTCACCCACGCACCAGTTGAGCGCACTGGCGGCCTGCTTCATGTCGGTGACCACCGGCGCCAGCAGATGCGGAATGCCTTCGTAGATGGAAAGCTCCAGCATCTTGGGATCGACCATGATCATGCGCACCGCAGACGGATCGGACTTGTACACCAGCGACAGGATCATGGCGTTGACGCCGACCGACTTGCCCGAGCCGGTGGTGCCCGCCACCAGCAAATGCGGCATCTTGCCCAGATCCGCCACCACCGGATTGCCCGCAATGTCCTTGCCCAGGGTGATCGTCAGCGGACTTGCACTGTCGTGGTAAGCCTTGGAGCCGAGAATCTCGGACAGCCGCACCATTTGCCGCTTGGGGTTGGGAATTTCCAGTCCCATGGTGTGCTTGCCGGGGATCGCTTCGACCACGCGGATGCTGATCACCGACAGGGTGCGCGCCAGATCCTTGGACAGATTGACGATCTGGTTGCCCTTCACGCCCACCGCCGGTTCGATTTCGTAGCGCGTGATCACCGGGCCGGGCGAGGCCGAGACAACCTTCACCTCGACGCCAAATTCGGCGAGCTTGCGCTCGATCATCAGCGAAGTGTATTCCAGCGACTCAGCGCTGGCGGTTTCCACTACCTCGTCGGCAGGGTCGAGCAGATGCAGCGGCGGCAACGGCGAATCGGGAAGCTCAGAGAACAGCGGCGCCTGCTTTTCCGAGACCGCGCGCGGCGATTGTGGGATTTCCTTCACCACAGGCTCGATGCGGATCGGTGGCGCTTCGACGATCTTTTTCTTTTCCACCGACACTTTCGCTTCGCGCTTTTGCTGCGCCACTTCGCCCAGCTTGCGGTCACGATAAGCCTGCCAGGTCTGGATCGCCTTCCACCAGATACCCTCCACCCACTCACCGCTGCGCTCGGCCATGCCCAACCACGACACGCCGGTGAACAGGCTGAACCCCACTGCCATCAGCAAAAGCAGGACCAGCGAACCGCCGGTGAAGCCCAGCAGCGCACCCGCCGCACCGCCCACGCCGGCACCCAGCACGCCGCCGTGCGCGTCGGGCAGCGTCACCGCCCAGTGCCAGGTGCGCAGCCACTCGATGCCGGTACAGGCCAGCAGCAGCAACCCAAAACCGCCGAGCTTCAGCCAGCGTTGCCGTCCGCCCGCCAGCGGGGTTTCGTCGAGATGGCGGAACGTGTGAATGACATAGGCCAGCGCCAGCACCACCCACCACCAGGCCGATACGCCAAACAGCATCAGCAGAAGATCCGACAGCCAGGCGCCGCTTTTGCCCCCCAGGTTGTGGATCGCTGCGCTGTCACCGGTGGTGCTGAAGCCCGGGTCGGCCACATTGTGGGTAAGCAGAATCGCCGCCAGCAACAGCGCGGCAAACCCCACCAGCAAGGCGCGGGCTTCGCGCAGCAGACGTTGCATACGGGGCGGCAGGGGCTGAGACGAACGGGGAGCGGGACGCGCCATGGGCAAAGCTCTACAAAGAATGCCGGGATTATACCGGGCAGCCAGCATGGAAATGCCGTCGTCAAGTTTGGTTAGAATAGTCGCCTTTCCCCCTCGCCTAAACACAGACCATGAGCACCACACACCACAAACTCCTCATCCTCGGTTCCGGCCCCGCCGGTTATTCCGCTGCGGTGTACGCGGCGCGCGCCAACCTCTCGCCTGTCGTGATCACCGGCATGCAGCAGGGCGGCCAGCTGATGACCACCACCGAAGTCGACAACTGGCCGGCCGACGTCGATGGCGTGCAGGGCCCCGAGTTGATGGACCGTTTCCAGCGCCACGCCGAACGCTTCAACACCGAAATCATCTTCGACCAGGTTCACACCGCCAAGCTGACCGAAAAGCCGTTCACCCTGATCGGCGACTCCGGCACCTACACCTGCGATGCCCTGATCATCGCCACCGGCGCCTCGGCCATGTATCTGGGTCTGCCGTCCGAGCAGGCGTTCATGGGCAAGGGCGTGTCGGGCTGTGCCACCTGTGACGGCTTCTTCTATAAAAATCAGGATGTGGCCGTCATCGGCGGCGGCAACACCGCGGTGGAAGAAGCGCTGTATCTCGCCAACATTGCACGCCACGTCACCCTGGTGCATCGCCGCGACACCTTCAAATCCGAGAAGATCCTCATCGGCCACCTGATGGACAAGGTCAAGGAAGGCAAGATCACCCTCGCGCTCGACCACACCCTGGACGAGGTGCTCGGTGACAAGACCGGCGTCACCGGCATGCGCATCAAGAGCACCCAGGACGGCAGCACGAAAGATCTCGCGCTCACCGGCATCTTCATCGCCATCGGCCACAAGCCCAACACCGGCATCTTCGAAGGCCAGCTCACGCTCGAAGGCGGCTACATCGTCACCCAAGGCGGCAACAAGGGCAACGCCACCGCCACCAACCTCTCAGGCGTGTTCGCCGCCGGCGACGTGCAGGACCACATCTACCGCCAGGCCGTCACCAGCGCCGGCACCGGCTGCATGGCCGCGCTCGACGCCGAGCGTTACCTGGACGCGCTCGGCAAGGCCTGAGCGCTGTCCTGCGAGTGATCCGGCATGAAGCGCGCCCGCGGCAGTGCGCTCGCCCCCGCCTCGTTCGAGGCGCTGGCCCGCATGCGCCGTGCGTTGCGCGAGCAGGCCGCCGCGCCGGCCTCGCTTCACCAGGCGCCGCATAAGCCCAAGGTTCCGGAGGACGGCGCCATGCTGTTTCGCCGCGCCGTCGCCGACGTCGTTCCCCTGCCCCCCTCCAATCGCGCGGACGTTGCGCGCCCGCGCCCCAAGCCCATCGCCCGCCAGCGTCTGCGCGACGAGCAGCAAGTCCTGGTCGATGCCCTGGCCGACCCGTGGGACTGGGAAGCCGCCATCTCCACCGGCGAGGAGCTGGTTTTCTCGCGCCCCGGCGTGCCGACTGCCGCGCTCCGAAAACTGCGGCGCGGCGGCTGGGTGATCCAGGGCGAACTCGACCTGCACGGCCACACCGGCGACGAAGCGCGCATTGCACTGGCCGCCTTCCTCAACCGCTGCATGCTCGAAGACCGGCGCTGCGTGCGCATCATCCACGGCAAGGGGCACGGTTCGAAAAACCGCCTGCCGGTGCTGAAAAATAAGGTGCGCCACTGGCTCACCCAGCGCGAAGACGTGCTCGCGTTCTGTCAGGCGCGCACCGTCGACGGCGGCGCCGGCGCCGTCATCGTGTTACTGAAATCCTCTTCCCGTTAAATAAAACCAAGCGAAGAAAGACAAGCCATGAGCGAACCCGTCATCAAAGATTTCGAACTCCCCTCCACCGGCAATACCACCTTCAAGCTGTCGGAGCATCGCGGAAAAAACGTCGTCGTCTATTTCTACCCCAAGGACAACACCTCCGGCTGCACCCTCGAAGGCCAGGAATTCCGCGATCTCTACGCCAACTTCGTTAAGGCCAACACGATCGTCGTCGGCGTCTCGCGCGACAGCCTCAAGTCGCACGAAGGCTTCAAGGCAGAATTCGGATTTCCGTTCGCTCTGTTGGCCGACACCGATGAAAAGGTCTGCGAACTGTTCGGGGTAATGAAGCTGAAGAACATGTATGGCAAGCAGGTGCGCGGCGTCGAGCGCAGCACCTTCGTGTTTGATTTGAACGGCAAGCTTGTGAAAAGGTGGCGCGGATTGAAGGCGCCGGGGCATGCAGCGGAGGTGTTAGCGTACGTGCAGGGGCTTTAAGGTTTCAAGTATCCAGTTCTATACGGGACCACTATGAAAGAAAACCACGATGACTTCGATAGATACGCCTCAAACCCAGAGACATGGCTTTTTGAGGCAAGTCGCCATCTCTCAGTTTGGAAAGTCCTCTCTGCGCATACAGAGAAACTTCTAATGGAAGGTGGCTATCAAGTCGAAGAATATTCTGGTTGCCGTAAGGCTGCACTATTTCACGCTGGAATCGCTATTGAGAATGCACTCAAAGCAAATCTCGTCAGACAAGACAAAAGCATCATTTCTAACGGCGTCGTTGATAAATCGAAATTCGGGAACAAGAGTGGGCACGGCTTAGTAGAGCTAGCCAACCGTGCGACGTCCCCCCGGTTTCAGTAGCAGTCGGCTTTAGAGTCCGGAGGTAATGTAGCTGATTTCGCAGCCAACTGTCTGGCATAGGCGGACGGCGTCAATCCACCCAGTGCCTTCTTCGGCCTTTCCTCGTTGTACTCTCGTC
>JAUXVT010000045.1 GCA_030680405.1 Thiobacillus sp.
TGCCACAGCGATCAGCGCCGGCCCTCCGGTAGCCCGAAGTCAACCCGCAGCCACCGTTTTGCGGACATGACTAGACCGTCATCCACCGGTCAGTCTTCGGTCAGCGTCGTGTCAGTACGGTTGGTTCTTGCAAAACCAAGCCACCTTGCGCACACCGACCGCGGTTGTTTCGGCCCGCAGTGTGTCCTCAGGGCGACATCGAAGGAGACGTTGATGAGGCGCCAGAACATCCTGCTGCTGGCACAAGCCCGGCATGACCCAACTGCCCGGCTCGAGGTGGGGCGAAGATACTTGCTGGGCGTCGAAGGATTGGCGCGGCACGTACCCACCGGCAGCGCTTACCTGACCCACACCAGCCTGCAGGGTTCGGCCGATGCCTCCACTTTCGTCAGCGAATGCCTGAGTCTTGAAGAGATCGTCTCGAACCTGCAAGAACCGGCGCTTGTGCAAGCGGCGCAGGCGGGCAGCGCCGATGCGCAGTTCAAGCTCGCGGTCTGGAGTTGCCTGCGCCATGACCAACCCAAGGCCTGTGCCCGTTGGCTCGCGGCTGCGGCCGCACAAGGGCACCAGCCGGCCGCGCGCGCCTGCGGCGCATTGGGCAACGCCCGATCTGGCGATGCCATGCTTGAAGTGGCGCGCAGCGTCAGCGCGGATGGCAGCGTGCGCTTCGAGGCGGTCGCCGCCCAGGCAGCCCAGGCGCTGGCGACGGAGGGCGACCTCTACCGGCTTGCCCATTGTTTGCGCATTGCGCTTGCTGTGGCGCCGCGCGCCAAGCTGCTGTTTGCCCCCTGGGTTGTGCGCGTGGTGCACTTGGCTGAGCGCGCTGCTGTCCCACTGCCTGGTCTGGGCGCGTCGGAGGTCGAAGCTTGCCTCGAACTGGCAACAGCCGATGGTGATCAGACCGCCGCCTACGCGATGGGTCGGGCTCTGTGCGGCATCGCGTGCGGTCCGCTGAAAGCCGATGCGCTTGTGTCGGGCAGCAACCTGCGCAAGGGTGCTGCGCTGCTATTGCGTGCAGCCGATGGGGGCTGCGACGACGCCTGGATGCACCTTTACAAGGTCCATGCTGACCACCGCTGCAGCGTCGCCAACCCCCAGATGGCGCGCTTCTTCCTGGAGAAGGCGGCAACCATTGGCGACGTCGAGGCACAGCGCAGACTCGGTGCCCTGATCCTGCGATCCAGCTCTGGCCTGAAGGACTCCGAGCAAGGCATTCATTGGCTGCACGAAGCAGCTTTGCGCGGCGACGCATGTGCCATCCGCCTTCTGAAGTCCTTGGTGCTGGCCCTGCCTGGGGAAGACGAGCAGGCAGATCAGGCGATTGAATCCATCCGGCGCAGCGACCCCTGGCTGGCCATCCGCCTGCGCCTGTCACGCGACTTCGGCCTGACCAAGCTCGAGGCGCTGTGCACAGACCCCTGCGAAGGCAAGCGCCCGTGGGGCCTGGTCGTGGGCAAGAACCCGTTCATCGTGCTGAGCAAACTGTCAGCCCCCCGCGCAGTACCTGCAGTGTCACCGACGGCGCTGGACAACCTGCATCGCGCCACGCTGTTCTTCGAGGAAGCCAGGCGCGACGGCAGCGCCTTCGAAGGTGACTGGCGACACCGTTCGCTTCAGCAACGACGGGTGTTTGCTCGCCACCACATCGACGAAGACATGTTCTTCGCGCGCGTCAATTCGCGCACGCTCGATGCCCTGCGCCAGGGTGCCAAGTGGGCGCTTCGTGCCAAGCACCCCCTTCAGCTGGCGCTGGCGGGCTGAGCGGCAAACATGCGCATCCTGG